>CAIVXG010000223.1 GCA_903909815.1 uncultured beta proteobacterium
CAGGAAGCGCAGAAACAGGCGGAGGCCAGGCAGGCCGCGGCGCGGCGCGAGGAGGCGCTGCGGCAAGAAGCCTTGGCGCGTCAGGAAGCAGTGCAACGCGAGCAGGCACGGCAAGAAGCACAGCGTGCCGAGGCCGCTCGCCAGGAAGCGGCCGCGCAGGCAGCAGCCAGGCAGGAAGCGCAGAAACAGGCGGAGGCCAGGCAGGCCGCGGCGCGGCGCGAGGAGGCGCTGCGGCAAGAAGCCTTGGCGCGTCAGGAAGCAGTGCAACGCGAGCAGGCATGGCAAGAAGCACAGCGTGTCGAGGCCGCCCGCCAGGAAGCGGCAGCGCAGGCGGAAGCGAGGCAGGAAGCTCTAAAACAGGAAGCGCAAAAGCAGGCGGAAGCAAGACAGGCGGCAGCCCGGCGCGAGGCGGCACAGCAGGCGCAATCGGCGGCGGCAGGCAAATCGCTGTTCGCTGCGAGCAATGCAACCACAAGCGGATCCGACGCCAGAGCTGCGCCGCAAGCCAGTGCGCCAATCAAGCCGGCGCAGGCAGCAGAGCTGGCACCGGTGAAAATTGGTGAGCAACCCCACGCAGGCCCGATGGAAAGTGCCAGGCGTACAGTCCTTTATGGGCGCACGGCAAAGGACCTGCGCTTGCAAATGGTGGCTGAGGGCTGGCGGCAGAAGGTTGAGCAAAACGCCCCGCTTGACGTGCTACAGGCGGCCAAAAACGGGCCCTACGAAAACCCCGTTGTAACCGTGGCATTGCGGCGTGATGGCAGCATTGAAAGTGTTGTCATCAATCGTTCCAGTGGCGTGCCCGCGATCGATAACGCAGTAAGACGCATCGTTATGATGCTGTCGCCGTTTGCACCGTTTTCTTCCGATCTGGCGGCGGACTACGATGTGATCGAAATTCGGCGCATATGGACTTTTGATACGGCGGTTCGTTTGCAATACGCCGGCCGCTGATTCTTCGCGTTGTCAGTGAGTCAGGTTTTTCAGGTTGATGCTGTGCGCGCTGCCTCAGTGCGGGTGTGGCGATATATCGGTGCAGGCTGCTCGGGTGCTGGTGGGTGCTTCAATCTTTCAAAATAGCATGCCAAATACCTGTCTCTACTTTTACGGTGCGTTGATCGTCGGTTGCGGACCGGCTGGTCCCTGCGCCGGCCTCTCGGCCATTCAACACAAACTTTGCTACAAGCTGCTGGAGCAGGAGGATTCGCTGGGCGCCGCCGTGTACCACTATCCGCGCCAGAAAGTGGCCATGACAGCGCCGGTGGAGCTGGCCTTGATGGGCAAGGTCAAGTTCAACGAAATGCACAAGGAGAAGCTGCTGAAGTTCTGGCAGGACGTGGTCCAAAAGACCGGGTTGCAAGTCTCATTTCGCGAATGCATGGAAGCGATCGAGCGTCAGAATGGCCGCTTTGCGGTGCGCACCAACCGCGGCGTTTACAGCGCCATTGCCGTGCTCCTGGCCATGTGAAGGCGCGGCAGGCCGCGAAAGTTGGACGTGCCGGGTGAAGAGTCGCACAAGGTCGTGTGCCGACTCATTGACCCGGCCCAACATCAGGGGCAGGCGGTACTTGTGTGCGTCGGTGGCCTTCTTCCGACGCCGCTTTTGCAATCCATTGGAATTGAGTTCGATGCCAAATACGGCCACGAATAATCCCAGCCCGTAGTGCCGCGCAGCTTGCGTCGAAATGAATTGCGCAGCAACTGCAGCCGAGTCGCTTGCCCAACTTGGGCGAGCAGAGTTGGGGCTTCTGGCGTTACGTGCAAATGACGGGGTCTCACCCCGCCATCAACTTGTGCACCAGATCGGCAGTGGTGCTGGCCTTGAACTTGCGCATCAAGCGCGCGCGGTAAATCTCCACCGTGCGGTGGCTGATGGCAAGAAGCTTGCCGATTTCCTTGGATGTCAAACCGTCCAGCAGGCTGGCCGCCACCTCGCGTTCGCGCGGCGTGAGTTCGGCCTTCACCGGACGCCGCGCTGACAGATCTTCAAAGCTCCAGATACCGCTTTCGTGGGGGGCATCGCGGTTCACGGCGCGGCCAGTCACGTGGCACCAGAAAGTCTCGCCTTTGAAGCGTCCGTCCACGCGTTTCATGATGCGGTCGTCGGCGTAGCTGCCGTTGCGGTTCATCACCGGCACGATACGGGCACCGGTGCGCTCGTATTCGTCGGCACTGGGGTAGAGAATCTGAAAAGACTGCCCCACCAACTGTTCGCGCGGTGCGCCAAACATCTCGCACACGCGCTGGTTGCAGTCCACCATGGTGCGATTGCGCGACAGCACCAGACCCAGGGGCGCGAGATCAAAGGCGAGGCGGTAGTCAATGTCCATGTTGTTGAAGCTCAAGGGGTTTTTCTTTAGGAAGAACTACGTAGTGAATTAGGTAGTATGGTAACGGCATTGTCTGTTTTCAGGAGAACCTCGAGTGAACAAGATCTACCCCAGCGCCGCCGCAGCGCTTGACGGCATCGTGCGCGACGGCCAATTGCTGGCTGTGGGCGGCTTTGGCCTGTGTGGCATCCCCGAAGCGCTGATCGACGCGCTGCGTGACAGCCGCGTCAAGGACCTTACCGTCATTTCCAACAACGCCGGGGTCGATGGTTTCGGCTTGGGCAAGCTGCTGGAAACGCGCCAGATCAAACGCATGATTTCCAGCTACGTGGGCGAGAACAAGGAGTTCGAGCGCCAGTATCTGGCGGGCGAACTGGAGCTGGAGTTCACGCCGCAGGGCACGCTGGCCGAGAAGCTGCGCGCTGGTGGCGCGGGCATTCCGGCCTTCTTCACCCGTACCGGCTACGGCACCCTCGTTGCCGAGGGCAAGGAAACGCGCGAGTTCGACGGCCACATGTACGTGATGGAGCGCGCGCTCGTGCCCGACGTGTCGCTGGTCAAGGCCTGGAAGGCCGACAAGAGCGGCAATCTGATCTTTCGCCGCACGGCGCGCAACTTCAACCCGGCGGTGGCCATGGCCGGTCGCATCACGGTAGTGGAAGTGGAGGAGATCGTCGAAACCGGCACGTTCGACCCGGATGCCGTGCATCTGCCGGGCATCTACGTGACGCGCCTGGTGCTGAATGCGCATCCGGAAAAGCGAATTGAAAAGAGAACCGTTCGATAAATTTGCGGGACAGACCAAAGCTACGCGCAGCGAGCATGCTCTGTCCTCAACCGTATATACAAGAGGAGCTTTATCATGGCCTGGACACACGACCAAATGGCAGCCAAGGCGGCCGAAGAACTGCAAGACGGTTTCTATGTGAACCTTGGCATCGGCCTGCCCACGCTGGTGGCCAACTTTGTGTCGCCCGACATCGAAGTCTGGCTGCAAAGCGAAAACGGCATGCTGGGCATTGGCCCCTTCCCGACCGAAGACGAGGTGGACGCGGACCTGATCAATGCCGGCAAGCAGACCGTGACCACGATTCCCGGCTCGAGCATCTTCGGCAGCCACGACAGCTTTGCCATGATCCGTGGCGGCAAGATCAACCTGTCGATCCTGGGCGCGATGCAGGTCAGCGCCAGCGGCGATCTGGCCAACTGGATGATCCCCGGCAAGATGGTCAAGGGCATGGGCGGCGCCATGGACCTGGTGGGTGGCGTGAAGAATGTGGTGGTGCTGATGGAGCACGTGGCCAAGAAAAAGGACGGCAGCATCGACCTGAAGATCCTGCCCGCGTGCACGCTGCCGCTGACCGGCGTGGGCGTGGTGGACCGCATCATCACCGATCTGGCGGTGCTGGACATCACACCGCATGGTCTTAAGGTGGTGGAGTTGGCGCCGGGCGTGACGCGTGAAGAGCTTCAGTCCAAGACGGGCGTGCCGCTGCATTGATCCGGGACGTTTTGGATTCGTTAGCGCGAGTTGCCCGAATCCGGCCAGATTCCGCACACGGCCCTTGAACCGGCGGGCCGTCATTGCGAGCGGAGCGCGGCAATCCATGCTGGCATACACGTGGTGCTCGTGGATTGCAGCGTCGCTGCGCTCCTCGCAATGACGATGCCGGTGGACCGAGCGACGACGCCTCTTTCCGAAACGTCAGGCGCTGTCGTGTGTTTTCTTCTCTACGGCCTTGGCCGGGTGATTGGGTGTCGGACGCGTCCAAGTGGATAGCTTGCCTGCGAGCTCGCGGATTTCGCGCATCAGGAACATCATGGGCAACAGGCGCCAGGCGGCGACGGCCAGGGCCAAGGCGATGGGCAGGTAGCGCAGGCTTGGGGGCAAGAACAGCGGCACAAACAATACGGCCAGCACCACAAAGATCGCGACATCGCGGCTCAGCCAACCCACATTGCGGGCGCGGTGTTCGATCAATTGCTCCACCTTGCCCCGAAGCTGGGTCAACAACGCTTTGGCACGAGCTACCGACTTGCTCATCTGCTGCCAGGGCAGGTCCGAACGGCCCGAGGCCACGATGCGTGCGACCAGATCGAAATAGCGTTCGATGCACGCGGCCAGGTCCGCGCCGCCGGATGGCGCGATCAAACTGGCGCGGCCCGCAGCTTGAATCTGGGCCAGCACGTTCTGGAACTCCAGGCCCATCGCCTTGCATTCGTCCGACAGAGTTTCCAGTGCGCGTGCTTTGGCCTGAAGCTGACGCTGCGCCAGCTTGCGCGCCTCGGGCAGCAGCGACTCCAACACCAGCAGGTCGGCGCTCGCCATGGATTGCGGGTCACCCAACTCGCCCAGCCAGGGGCAGTGCAGCGTGAGCGTTGTCAGGTCCGCGCTGAGGCGTGAACGCAGACGCTGCGCCCAGACCGCGTCGTAGGCAACGGCGAGCAAGCGCGCGTGCATGTTGGACAGCGCCGGCCGATCGGGATCGCTCTTTCCGTAGAGCAGTTGGTGCACATCGGGATAGTCGTTCTGGCTGGGCGTGGCCGCGGGCGCTTTCGCCTTGATGCGCGCCATTCCCTGCTCCCAGGCCTGATCCAACAGATCGGCCGCGTCGCCCCAACGCTGCACGATGTCGGCGCATTCTTCATTGCCGGCCTTCGCGTAGGCTTGCAGCACCCGATATTGGTGCAGTTGATGCAGCCAATGCCCGGCATCCACGTCGCCGTTCAAGGCCTCGTTGGCGTGCATCAGCACCGCGCGCAAACCCAGCGGCTCGCCACGCCACACCGCCGGGATGCCCGGCGCCAGCTGCAGGATCAAGTGCAGCAACTGCACATCCACCGGCATGCGACTGTCGTGGCGCAGCTCGAGCAACATGCGCACCACGTTTTGATCGACCTGTACCTCGCGAAACCAGGTTAGCAGCAGGCCGTTGCCGATGTCGGCCACACCCTCAGCCCAGTTGCGCGACAGCGCCACCGCGAGCTGCTCTGGGCTATAGCAAACCTCCTGACCCAGTCGATAGGCTTTTTCGAAACTGTGAACCACACCCTGTTCCAGTGGTTCGACCAAGCTGGGGTCGTTTGCCAGCCAGCGCGCAATTTCCCGCTCACTCCAGCGCTGCTTGGGGTCGCGCACCAACAGACCGCGCAGCAGCTTCTTGAAACTCCGATCCGGGACTTCGGCCAGGTCGATGCCACGCGTCGTCAGGTGGTGCAGTACCACCGGTTCCGAGAGTCCGGCAAACGGGTGTTTCCCCAAAATGGATTCCAGAATGATGATGCCCAGGGCCCAGTAATCGGCCTTGACGTCGATCACGCCCGACAGGCTCTCGGGCGAGGCATAGGGCAGGGTGCGCGCCGTGCCGGTGAAACGTTGCGTGGCTTCGAGCACGGAGGAAATGCCGAAATCGGTCAGCACCAACCCCAGTGGTTTCAGCGTGCGCACCAGGATGTTCTCGGGCTTGAGGTCGCGGTGCAGCAGACCCACTGCGTGCACGGCCACGATGGCCGCAGTCACCTGGCGCAGCACCTCCCGCAAGCCATCGCCGGCCAGGGGCCCGGCGCGCAACAAGTCGCGCAGCGAGCCGCTCTGGCAGTACTCCATCAACTCGTAGGCGTAACCCTGCGCCGTGCCGCTCTCCAGCACCCGTACGCAGCAGCTTGGGTCCACCCGCGCCATGCGCTGCAACACCTCGGCTCGGGGGTGCACGCCGTGGCGATAGATCTTGGCCACGAGCGTGGGTCCGCCGCCCACGCTTTGCACCAGTAGCAGCTCCGCCTCGGCACCGGAAGTGGTTAGGGGCTGGAGGATGCGGTACTGATCTTTCAGTTTGCCCGGCAGGCTGATCAAACTCTGCAGCTGATCGCCGGACCCAGAGACTCGCGTCAACGGGCGGTCGCAGTAGAGGCAGGTTTTGGAGCCGGGTGGGTTGCTTTGGCCGCAGTCGTCATAGGCACAGATTGCCGGTAAGGCTGTAGCCAGCGTCGAGACATCAGCCTGGGATGTTGCAGCTGGGGCAATGGCGGCGGGTGCGACAGCGCTTGCCTGTCGGCTTACCAGGTCGACCCCGGCCAGCAAGGCACCGCAGGCGCAGCGCATGACCTGCGGCGTGTTCTCGGTTGCGCAACTTGGGCAAAGGCGATAGTAATCCGCGTTCAACGACTAAGGCCTCCAGGAGACTTGGCTGAACGCCAGCCCGCGTTCAGCACAGGACGCCTCCAGCGCTGCCATGTCGCCCCGCGCCGGAATCCCCACGTACCAGACCCGGTTGCCGTCCACCATGGTCTGCATGCGCTTGTCCGACACCTGCGCCAGCGCGTCGACTTGGGTTGCGTATCTCTGGCGGCCAAGCTCGGACAACGGCAGCAGCGGCTGATTGGATGAACCGCGCCAGACGTGGGTGAGCGGTCGGGTCTGCACGAAGGGCTCGGGAATGAGCGCGTCAAGCTGCGCCAGCAGCGGTGCGTGTTTCTTTTGCAGCGCGGCCAGCGTGTAGCCGCTGTAGCACAAGATGTCGAAATCCAGTTTGACGCTGCGGCGCCATTGCGCCAATCCGGCCAGCAGCGCTGCCAGCGCCTGTGGTTGATCGAAGGGTTCGCCGCCCGTAATCGTCACGCCATCGAGCTTACCGCCGCAAGTCTCGCGGCACCAGGACAGCAACTGCACAACGCTCATGTCGCGCCCCGGATCAACGCCCCAGGTGTCCTGCGAGACGCAGCCCTTGCAGCCGATGCTGCAGCCCTGAACCCAGATGCCGATGCGCCGTCCCGGCCCCAGCACCGTCACGGGAAAGTGCGCCTTGTTGATGGATATCTTCATGTGCACTGGAGGCGCAGCGTGATCACTTTTTCCACATCGGACAGACCGGTGATAGTCACCGTCTTGACGCCCTCCATCTCGGTCTCAAACAGCGCGCGCGACAGCGGGTTGATGAACACCGACTCCAGCTGGTTGCCGATGCCGCGCCCCCCTTGGTCCAGGTCGTGCGTGCAGCGCGCCAACAACGCCTGGCGAAACTCGGGTGAAAGAGAAAGTTCCACTTTGAATTCTTCGAGCAGGCGCCGCGCCACATTGCGCAGCATGCCCTCGAAGATGCGCTCGGCCACGTCGGTGGTGATGAAGTTGAAGACCACGATGTTGTCGCCGATGCGGTTCAGCAGTTCGGGCCGCGACAGCTTGAACTTGAAATAGTTGCCGATAGCGTCGCGCACCTTTGCTTCGACCGTTTCATAGGGGTCGCCGGGGCGCACGCTTTGCACGCGCTGGCCTTGCGCGTCTTCGACGTAGATGCCCAGATTCGACGTGAACACCAGGATCGTTTCGGAAAAATAGGCGGTGTCGCCGCGGCCGTCGGTGAGGCGGCCGTCTTCCAGAATCTGCAAAAACTTGTCCAGGATGCGCGGATGCGCCTTCTCGATCTCGTCGAACAGCACGACCGAAAACGGCTTCTCGCGCACCGCGTTCGTGAGCTCGCCGCCGGCGTCGAATCCGATGTAGCCGGGCGGCGCACCGAGCAGTCGCGCACTCGTGTGCTCCTCGGCGAATTCGCTCATGTCATAGCGCAGGTAGGCGCGCTCGTCGCCGAACACCAATTGCGTCAGCGTCTTGGCCAGCTCGGTCTTGCCCACGCCCGTGGGTCCGGCAAAGAACAGCACGCCGCGCGGTCGGCTGCCGCCGGAGCGGGCTTGTGCGCCCGTGAGTCCCATCACGGAGCGCTTCAGAATGTCCAGCGTCTTGACCACGGCCGGGTGCTGACCCTTGACGCGATCCTCGATGAAGGGCTGCGCATCGCGGATCTTCTGGCGCAGATAGTCCTTGCGCCAGGGGTTGTCCAGCGCACCGACCTTGTAGCAGCGCATCGCGTCGTCGATATGCTGGATGCCCAGATGTGCGCGATCCGCCAACTCGGTGATGTCGGAGAGCGCGGTCAGCGTCAGGCCTTCCGTGCCTTCGGTGAAATTCTTCACGAACTGCTCCCGCACCGGTTCGGCCGCTTCGGCGAAACCCTGAAACAGCGGCGCCAGTTGTGTCGCGGCGGCTTGCCGCGTTTCGAAATCGGGTTTGCCTATGATCAGACTGGCGACGCGCTCGCTGTCCAGCGTGAACCACGAAGGCAGGTCCTGCGCGCGGTTTAGCAACCACAGCACCGGGTTGTATTGGGGTGAGCCGCCAGCCTCGCGCGGCACCATCGGGGCGGCATTCAGGGACAGCTTTTCGGCCGCAACAAAGAAGCGGTGTTCGGCCTCGCCCAGATGTTCCACCTGGCGCGTCATGCGCGAGGCGAAGTCCAGCACCAGGGCGCATCGTGCCTCGCGCTGAGAGCTCAACTTCTTCATCACGCCGCTGAGCGTTTCCAGGCTCATCACCTGGCAGCCACCCGCCAGCTTGAGATCGAACAATCGCTCTGCCAGCTCCCGCGCCACGGGTTCGTCCGGGTAGACGCGCAGGCCATCGGCCGGGTCGAACACCAGGAAGAAACGGTAGTCGCGAACCTTCAGCGCTTCCCACAGCGCGCGCAGCAGCGGCACCAGCGCCGCACCGGTGGCCAGCGAAACAAGAAAACTGTCGCGAATCGAGCCCGAGACCACAAACTGTGAGCGAATGGCGAGCAGGCGTTCCAGGTCGGCGAGCCAGCGGGGGGCGGGGATTTTCATTTGAGCTCGCGTTGTTGAAGTTGAGAACGTGATGCGGAGGCATCTTCGTCGGCGAAGCGCGGCAGTTTGTCGGCGTCGACGAGCTGCACCGGCAGCTCGCCCGCAGCGAGTCGGCGTGTCACGTCCAGATGCACCCCGCGCACTTCCAGCGCCTTGAGCAGCTCCGGGAACTCGGTGCACCACCGGTCCTCCGCCAGATGGTCGAGCACGCTGCGCTCGTTCTGACCCTGGCTCACGGCGCGAACCACGTTGAAGTTGACGGAACGGGTCTGCGCGTTCACCCGCATGCGCACCATGTAGTTGCCCCAGGATTGCCGGCGAAAATGCACCACACCGCCTTCGACGAAGAGCGTGCTACCGACCTCTTCCACCTGGTAGCCCAGGTCTTTGAGGGACTGCTCGACGATGGTGGCGGTGGCTCGTTGCACCTGCTGCTGTTGCAGGTCTTCGATGTGGGCCTGGATGCGGGAGCGCAGTTCCGTGGCGAGCAGCTCGGCGCGTTCACCCGGCAGCGTGCCGTCGAGTTCTTGCGCCACGCTCTGGATGTGTTGGGGAATGTCACCCAGTTCATGGATGCGCAGCAACAGCCGCTGCGCGAGTGAGCGCGGCGCCGCGTCGGGCACGGGTAGCTGGACCGCCTGCTCGGCAAACTGGTCGCTCTGGCGCGCGGCTTCAGTCAACAGAATCGCGCGCAGCTCGGCACTCAGTGCTTGCAGCGCCTGCACGTAAGCCACCAGCGCCTCGGTTTCCTCCGTGTCTGGCGGGGCCGGGCGAGTGGCGCGCACCTGCTCGGCGACGCCCAGGCGCTCAGCCAGGCCCTGGAGTTGATCGAAACCGACTTCCGCGCTCCTGGCCTCTTGCCCCAGCGCCGTGCGCCCCTGCAACTGCGCGGCGCTTTGCGCGGCGGTGCGGATTTCGTTCTGTTGCTGATGTTGCTCGTGTAAGGTGGCGGCATGGGCATAGCCCTGATACACCGCTTGCGCCGCGCGAATCGCTGCGGCAGAGAGCAGCGCAGCGATTGGGCTGGCCGTAATGACGACTGTGATGGGACCACTCATGGGGCGAAGTATCGCAGGTAGATGCGCCAATGTTTGAGTAAGATTCCATCCATGTGCTCTCACTACCAGGCCCTCAAACTTTACGAACTGGGTTGGAAACGCTTTGGCGTGGCGGCGCCGGCGGCGCTTGTGAGGGCCGAGCTCTGGCCTGGCTACGTGGGCGCCTTCGTGCGCAGACATGCCCACGCCGACCTTGGCGATGCCGCAGTCCCCGAGCGCGAGGTCCTGGCCGGCGTGTTCGGATTGCTGCCGCGCTGGTCCAAGGACCTGAAGTTGGCGCGACACACGTTCAACGCCAGGTCGGAAACGGTATCCGAGAAACCCAGCTTTCGGGACGCCTGGCGCAAGGGTCAGCGCTGCATCATCCCCGCTCAGGCGATATACGAACCCGACTGGCGTACCGGCAAGGCGGTGCCGACACGGATCTCGCGCGCTGATGGCGCACCCATGGGGCTGGCGGGCTTGTGGGACTGGTCAGCGCTGGGAGGCGGGACACTCAGCTACACCATGCTCACGATCAACGCCGACGAGCATCCCTTCATGAATCAGTTTCACAGGCCGCAGGAGGAAAAACGGTCCGTGGTCATCCTGCCCGATGCCGCTTACGCCGACTGGCTTGATGCCGCGGTCGCAGATCAGGGCGGCCTTTTGCAACTTTACCCGGCGCATGCATTGACGGCATCGACCTAGGTCGTTCAGGCGGTTGCGCCCACAATACAGACCCGCTGCGGATGCCCGAACTGGAACGGGAGTGGCAATGACCCGGCATCGGGAGTTCGTCAGAATTCCTGAGCACACTGGAATGCCCCCCGCTGAACTACCGACATAAGTAGCTCAGACTTGCTAACCCCGATGGGGGAAGGGAGATGCCATAACTCCCGCAAAGTGCGCTATGGTGTATCCATGTCGGAAACGTTTCGGTTCGTGGGACCTTGCATATGAAATTACGCCATCGAATTTACTTCATCATTGCTTCTGCACTCATCGGCATCGTGCTGACCAGTGCGTTTGGCTTATATGCCCTGCGTCAGAATCTCTATGAGGGCCGCCAAGAAGAGATACATAAGGTGGCGCTCTTAAGTCGCGGCGTGCTCGAACGTTACCAGCAACTGGAGGTCAGCGGCAAGCTCAGCCGAGAGGAAGCACAAAGCCAAGCAAAGGACGCGCTGTCGGGTCTGCGCCATGACGACGACTACATCTTTGTCAGGACCATGGACAATCAGATGCTGGTCCATGCGGACCAAAGCCGCATTGGAAAGGTCGACAAGGGCTCAAAGACGGCTGATGGGCGGATGACGTCCGACATTTATGCGGATGAACTCGCAAAATCCGATCGCGTCTTCATGATTGCTTATGTTGCCCGCCCAGGCGACGCGGCCAAGACGCCTGTACCTAAACTGCTAGGCGCGATTCGATTTGAACCTTGGAACTGGGTCGTCGGAAATGGCGTATTTATTGACGATCTTGATGCGGCGTTTATCTCGTACGCCTACAAGTACCTTGTTCTTGGTGGCGGGATATTGATTCTCATGGGCGCGTTGGGGGCGCTGCTCTTTCGCTCTATACAACGGCAATTGGGCGGAGAGCCGCAGTACGCCTCGGACGTGGTCAATTTGATCGCGTCCGGCGACCTGAGTATGGCCATCGAAGTCACTGGTCCTTCAACCAGCCTTCTCGCTTCCATGGAGAGCATGAGGGCCAGTCTGTCCGATGTGGTTGGCAAGGTTCGACAGGGGTCGCAAGGCGTTGCTACCGCGAGCGCCGAAATTGCCCAGGGTAACCATGACCTGAGTGCCCGCACAGAGAGTCAGGCCAGTGCACTGGAACAGACGGCCTCTTCGATGGAGGAACTGTCCGCAACCGTGAAGCACAACGCGGATAGCGCCCGTCAGGCCAACCAACTGGCAATGAGTGCCTCCACCGTGGCGATGCAGGGTGGCCAGGTAGTGGGGCAGGTAGTCGCTACCATGAAGGGCATCAGCGAGTCGAGCAGAAGAATCTCCGACATCATCAGCGTCATTGACGGAATTGCATTTCAGACGAACATTCTGGCACTGAATGCGGCTGTTGAAGCCGCGCGCGCCGGCGAACAAGGGCGTGGCTTTGCCGTGGTGGCGTCCGAGGTCCGATCATTGGCTGGGCGAAGCGCCGAAGCTGCCAAGGAAATCAAGACTTTGATTAACGCCAGTGTGGAGCGTGTTGAGCAAGGTGCCACTTTGGTCGACCAGGCAGGCACGACAATGGCCGCGGTAGTCAGTTCCATCAAACGCGTGACTGACTTGATGGGTGAAATCAGTGCCGCCAGCAGCGAGCAGGCCGCAGGTATGTCCCAGGTGGGAGAAGCCGTACATCAGATGGACCAGGTCACACAGCAAAATGCCGCGCTGGTCGAGGAGATGGCTGCAGCAGCGAGCAGCCTCAATTTGCAAGCTCAAGAGCTAGTCGGCACGGTGGCCGTATTCAAACTGGTTCAGGGTAAAGACGGATATGCGCGCACAAGCCATCATGCTGCCGCTCCTGTGCGCCACAGCCCTATTTCGCAAAGCGCCCCAACAAGGAAAGCGGGACCCAAGTTCAACCCCAATGCGAAGTCCACAGCCTTGAGTGCACCCAAGGTTGTAAAAGACGCGACGACAAAGTCGGACGGCGATGATTGGGAGAGTTTCTGACTGCTCACGGTTTCTCTTTGGGCCAAAGCAAGGAATCGCGACGCAAACTGGTCTTCCTGGTGCCGGCACACGTGATCGGCTGGAACTACTGCACTTGAGCCCGCCAGTTAAAAAAATGGCGGTGTTGTCGGGCGAACGACTGCTGCCAAGTTCCAGGGATCGCCGACTGCCAAAACCGGGCAGCCCTGCCAATAACTGCTGTGGAGAACGTGGCAGATGTTTCTGGGTTGCATCGAATGTCTCTTACGTTGCACTGGAGGCGGTAGCGGTCAGTGCAGGGGCATTACCGCATGGGCCGCAACATGCTTCATCAAAAAAATGCCTGCTAGCAATTAAGTAGCAGGCTTCCTAGTTCCCATGGGGCTTGTGGTGGTTGGTCCTGACAGATTCGAACTGTCGACCTACGGATTAAGAGAAAAGATAATAACAAAATAACGTTTAAAAACAACAAGTTACATAACATCGTATTCGATGTGTAGCAAAATGTGTAAGCAAAATGAAAAAATAGCTGCACGCGTAGCGCTAAATCGCCCACCATATCTTCCACGACTGTCTGCACGAATTTAGCACGCCTGTAGCTCAGCCGAATTCAGTTCATTTACGTGCAAGAAATTCGATCAATTTCTCGCACGTAACCGCACCCTTTCGTCCATCGTCGTCCTCTCTCTGCAAACAGCACGAAAAATTTACACGTATGGCTTTATCGTTGTTCCAGCAGCAGTCTTGCGTATCTGCGCCATTTTCTGTCTCGACTGCCGCATCTTTAGCTGCTCTGCATTTGTGTCCGCTTGTGCTTTCATCTGCTTTGCACGGTTCTTTGCCGCTTTAGCGTTGTCCTTTAAGCGTTTCACACGCTGCTCAGCAGCACCAAAATTCTGTATCTCTTCAAGTGTCATATTGGCCCCCATAAACTTATATTTATCGGGGCCGTTTGTCACTTTTTCTTCTTAGCAAAGCCCGCACGCAATGCACCGCTGGCCTGCTCAATCTGTGCATCAAGTTCACCAGCAAGCACCGCTTCCTTTACAACTTCAAGCGTTGCTACAAGATCATCCATTCCGCTCAGCTCCACTGCATTCTTGCCCTTAGAAATTTCAATCGTCTTTGCTCCATAACGCAGCGCAAGAACAGTTTTTCCATTTGCCTGTGTAAACCACCACGGTTTAACTCTCTTGGCCTGTTCTACCTGCTTGCGCTCCCCAGTCTCTTTATTGGTAACAAATTTCACCCTTTTTCCTGCATAAATCACACCAGCGTTAGCTGCTTTCGCAAACGCAATCTGGGTCTCAATATGCGCAGTCAGCTTGTTTCTACGCAGAACCTCGGGAGATTTCCGGTCAGCTTGCACGCTCACTAGCTTTAGTTTCAAAAGTGCTGTCATTTTCATTGCTCCTAAGTTGATAGCAATGCAAGTATGTAGTCACTTTAACAAGTTGTCTACCGAATAACAGTATTTTTGGGGAATTTTGTGGAAAAGCATAAATACCTTTATGCAATCCACATTTTCTCTACAATCTAGCGCAATAACTAACTTTTTGCAGCAGCACAGCGAACACGTCACGAATTTAGCTGTAGCACACACTTGCTACAAGACTTACGAGCAAGATAAGGCCGGTATGCAGCACATCGTTGCACGTGCAAAGCGTGACTGCACAATATTCCGAAACAATCTAAACACTAAGCTTTACGGTGGCAACAAAAGTCGTCGCAGGCCGTTACTTTATCAGCCGCTAATACTTGCAACACTAGAAGGATCGTTAGTCAATACTGATCGCGATTTAACGCTGCACTATAACTTTGCAATCGGTAACTTGCCGAAAGGACTTGCAGACGCAGAATTTCAGTGCATTTTTAGGGAGTGTTGGGTTGTAAACGCAAAGCAGCGCGACAACATCTGGCACGAAAATGTTGCTGGAGATAGTGAAGCTGCAAAAGGCTGGATTGGTTACAGCTTAAAAGAAATGCAGAGCAAGGGCAACATTGAGGCCTGGGACTTTGTAAACACACAGATTCCGTATCAAGCATTTAGTGCAGACTTAAGTTAGCACTGAATTGGGGTCTGAAGGCTGCGCTATACGGATAGCGTAGTCCCGGCAGCTATGGTGAAACAATTGTGTAGAAGAGCTAGATGTTCCCTAGAAAGCAACACAAAGCCCAGCAACGCGCGAACAAGACGACGCGAATGCTTGGGTGGCTGAAGGGATAAAAACGCTTAGACAGAGGTAAGAAGTTGGCCTCTTATACACCAAATTTAGAGTAACTGAATAAAAATTAATAAAGATTGTCAAAAAGATTGATATAGTATTTTTGAGCATCGCGAATCGAGGCCGAGGGACGGTGCTTCTACAGCAGAGTGTTTCCATCAACCGCACAATTTTAGGACTCTTAATGAAAACTTTATCACTAAGCGCAATTTTACTTGTTACAGCATCTCTTGTGGCATGTGGCGGGGGAGGTGGCGGAACGACAGCAGTAATTCCGACTTACTCAGCGGATGCTGCAACTACAAAACTATTGGCAGCTGGTGGCACTTTTACTGCGACTGCTGTAAGCGGAAGTGACACTTATACCTTGTCATTGTCGACAACGCCAGACGCGGATGCGACATTTGGAGGCACGACACGCAAAAAATCAACACAATCACTTACCATCAAGAAAAATGGTGTGCTTGCTGGAGTTAGCACATATGACAGTTACTACAGCGTAAATCCGTTAGTATCCTATGGGGCAGTCTTTTCGGATGGTACATACGGCGTTAGCACTGGTAGTTACGTAACACCAACTGCGGCAAAGGTTGGTGATTCCGGGGCAGCTGGAACGCAGGTAATATATACAAACTCTACTCTGGCCAGCATATTGTCAACTCAGACATCGACTTGGACAATGGAAGCTGATACTGCTACGACAGCGTTTTATTGCCTGAACAGTGTTATAAAAAATGCCTCAAATATCCAAACAAGCACTGGGTCTACTTGCTTTAAAATTGATTCAGGAAACAACGCAATAGGTTTACGAATTACCATTACAGTTTCAGGAACAACGCTGGTTTTTAGCTAAATTTTATCCTTAACGTATTTGTTTCTTAGCTTGCTTGATAGGAAACTAAAGAAAATACACAAGAGTCAACATCTGCGCTGCAAGCTGTTGACTCTTATAGAAACCCGATAAACTGCCTGGACGATTTTTAGCGGTTGCTCTGACCATACATAAGAAAGCACACTGTAGATGTGTTTTTATTACATTATGGGAGAGCGAAAATGAGTCAAGCTAAAACGCTAACGGCGCAAGAACTGCGCAGGGTGCTGGACTACGTAGCAACGCGCAAGCACGCAGCGCGTAACAGGGCTATGCTGCTTGCTACGCACTTATCGGGGATGCGCGTAGGGGAGGTTGCAGCACTACGCATAAGCGACGTTCTTGATGCTGATGGGGGCATACGCAACGAAATACGTTTGGAAGCGGAACAGACAAAGGGCAGCAGCGGACGCGTTGTTTTTGTTAGCGAAAAACTGCGGAAAGAGCTTGCGAAATATCTTGCACTTTACTGCCCGGAAAATCACGAAGGCAAACTGTTTTACACGCAAAAACGTATGCGTGATGGATTTTCAGCCAACACGCTTTGCCAATTCTTCCATCATCTTTACAACGCAGTGGGAATTGCTGGCGCGAGCAGTCACAGCGGACGTAGGTCGTTTATAACAAATCTTGCCAGCAAAGGCGTTGGCGTGCGCGTGTTGATGGCTTTGGCGGGACATAAAAGCATCTCGACAACGCAAATCTACATCGACTGCAACGACAACCAGAAGCGTGCAGCGATTGAACTGATCTGACGCTAAGACTTTTTAGGGCCTTGCTTGGTTGCAGCATTTTTTGCAGTTACTTTTACTGCAGCGGATGTGGCAGCTTTAGGGGTGCGCTTTTTTCTAGCCTTGATGACACTTTTTAGCTCAGTCTGAGTAAAACCGTATTCTTTAATCTGCGCTCTTACATCAGCTAGCGCAGTAGCACGACCAGTCTTTAACTCCTGTTTTAGTGCCTGTTCAAGCTTTGCAATTTGTTCCCGATACTCAGTAACTTTGCTCATCATGGTCTCCTTTTTTGTTTGTATGAACGCGTGATTTTTTCATATACATAGCGCGGTGTCAAATTTCCAGTCGACCGACCAAATCGAATTTGGTTTGGTGGTTTGGTCGGTGGTTTGGTAGATTGAGCGGTAACTTGGTGGTGTTGCACAGTTGAAGTGCAGGGTAAACGCGTGCTGGCACATGCTGGCGCTGTTTTACGCTAGACGAAAATAAAACGTGCTTAAACAGCACTAATAAGTTACGTCTGCATCAGCGCCGTTTCTTCAACCAAGTTCGTAGCTTCATTGCAGTTTCAATAGCTGCCGCATCTTCTGCAGCATCAGCGGCAATCACCGGTTTAAGTGCTTCCAGTGCCATCTCAAGAGCCTCTTGTTTTATCGACCGCTTTGTCTGCAGTAGCTGCAACATTCCAGCACTTTGTTTGTCCATACTTCTGCTCGTAATAACTAACGGCATCGTCATCGGACCCGGGCCTAATTCGCTGCCAGCATCAAAGTCAAGTGGACGATCAAACCAGATGTGCAAATAACTGTCCATACTTGCCATTTCTTCAAGCCTCAGCAATGCCTTTTCAAATGCCGTGTCAGCCTTGTCACTCAATTTCTTTGCTACTCTCACGCCATCCTTTCCGCGCACTCCAGATCGTCTAAAACTACCGCTATATCCTTCCATTTTGTTGTAGATAAACTGCGCCTTATGTAGTAACTCTTCATACTCAATTACTGCGCTAGGCTTGTCTTTAAAATACGCGCGTTGCTCAACCTGATCTTTCCAGCTACGTTGCATATTTTCAAACTCTGCCGTAGTCAGTGCAGCCTTAATGTCTCGCAACGCAACATCTTTGCCGCTTTCAATAACACCAATCAATTCAGCAAGCCGTGTCTTTCGCTTTTCTTCTCGCATACGTAAACCTCGTTAAGTCAGTTTGCAAGTGCCGAAATATCATACACCATTTTATTCAGCTGCTTTTCTTTTTACAGTAGTTGGTATTTTTTTCTTAGCAGTCTTTAGTTTCGGCATATAAGCCTGCTCGATCACGCTACCAGCCGAAATCAGTCTGCGTGTTTCATAGTTTCGTAGCTGCTCAATTGCCTTAACAGCGTCAAGATGGCTGTAATGTTTTTCAATCATCACTACGCTAGTTCCCATCTGCTTCGCAAGCGTGTGTATTGCTACTTTATCGTGTGTCAGTGCCAGCGTTGCATACGTGTGTCGCAAGCTGTAAAAAACACGATCTTTACCAGTTTTAGGATCAACTAACAAGCTGTGCTCATCCAAAAAGCTTTCAAATAGGTTTTGAAAACTTGTTGGCTTGATTTTCGCTTTAGTTCTAAAAACATAGTCCTTATTAGACGCAACATTAATGCCGCTGAATGGATCGGTAAAGTTTCCTTCAACTCCGTAGTTTCGCTTAATTATTCTCGTCAGTGCCTTAACAGTCGGATTCATTCCGACAATAGTTCTTGCTCCAGTTTTTCCACTAACATCCAGCGTGCAGCTTCTGTTAAGCTCTGTTTTAACATACTCGGTCGGTTGTTGATCCGATGGTTCTTCGTTGAAATATTTTCCGGTGCTTATTTCTTCTGGTCTCATTGCATACTTTACTTGCGTCCATTTCAAGTCTAGTAGCTCTTTTCCCGGTCTTGCACCCGTATCTAGTAAAACCTCAACATAGTCCTTTAGCAATGCTCGTAATTCTTTGCTAGCATCATTACGCCCACGATCTATCCAGTTTTTAAACATTTCCAGCATTACGTGTATTTCAAACAACTCAAACGCTGGCCTTCTTACACTTTTCTTCCCACTGTTTTCTAGTTTAGGAATTTGTGAATCAGTTAAAAACCCACGTTTCCTGCCTTCGTCAAACACCTGCTTTAACGCAGCGTTGTGATTCAATATCGTGCTGTGTGTAGCAGTGGTCGTCTTGATCGCGGTGCTGTTCGGATATTTGGCCTTGCGCAGTTCGACTATTTTTGCGTCGCGCCAAGTGTCAAACTGCACAAGCAAGCCGTGGGTGATGCTTGTAATGCTGTGACTTCCAAAAAATGGAATAAAGTAGTTTGTGATCGCTGCTTTATAGTCCGTAAACGCAGCCTTACCACGTCCGGCTGCAATTTCTTGGTCCATAGTTTGTATGGCCAGTGCTGCAACGTGCCGAAATTTGCGGGTGATGATCGGCAAGTTGTCGCGCTTGCGTATCTCGGCCGTAATCATCAACTCGTTCGCTATCGCTTTGGCTTTTTTTAGCTCGTGCTGCTTTGTCGTTGTCCGCTGCCAAAGCGTGTCCACTTTGTAGCGACACTGCCAAATGTTGCTGTTTTCACGCCGATACAGAACAAGCTTGTTGTCCAAAAGCACGTGTGTCGTTGCAAGTTTTGCCGGCATTCGCACAATGTAAGCTCAATTGCAAGATGCTGCAATCTCTGTGCAAGCGGTGTGCAAACAAAAAAAGCAAGCACTTGTTAGTGCCTGCTTTCCTTGTAAGCGTTGCTACGCTTGCTTATGGGGTGGTGGGTCCTGACAGATTCGAACTGTCGACCTACGGATTAAGAGTCCGCTGCTCTACCAACTGAGCTAAGAACCCACAGAGCCGAATTATATATCGAGCCGATGCGGGCTGATCAGCCCGGCGGTTTTTTTTTGGCCTGATTGGCTTCCCATTTGATGGCGAAGGGGCCGATCTCCTGCATGCGCTTGACGAGGTCGGTCCCTTGGGATGTCAAGGTATAGCCGGTGCTTCCGTGGGTGACGAGCAAGGCGGTGCGCAATTCCTTGAGACGCGTGTTCAGGGTGTTGGGGGTGATGCTGCCAACGCTGTCTTGCAGCAGCCGAAAAGTCTGTGGATGTCCGTCTTTCAGAGCCCACAAGACACGGATAGCGTAACGCGATTCCAGCAGGGCCAACAACTGATTGATAGCCGCCTGATCTTTTGAACTCATGGGAACGAACTCCTGGATGCCTCGTTGGCGGCCGGGTAGGAAGCGCTACCTGAGCCTGTTTTTTGCTGTCGAATATAGCGCAGTTTCGCCGCTGCTACGACTTTTATAGCTGAGCCTTGGGCTTGCCTTGGGGACCACGACGATTCAAGAAGTCTGATTCTTTCAGTTTATCGGTGGTCCCGAAGGCCGCGTGCGGCCTGCAGCACGAGCTTTGGGCCCTGGTAGATCAGTCCGGTGTAGATCTGCACCACATCGGCCCCCGCGCGAACCTTCTCCAGCGCGTCCTGCGCACTCATGATGCCACCCACGCCGATGATGGGAAACCCCGCGCCCAGCGCCGCTCGCAGCTGGCGTATGACGCGGTTGCTGGCCTCGCGCACGGGTGCGCCCGACAGGCCACCGGCTTCTTCCGCGTGGGGCAAGCCCTGCACCGCTGCGCGCGACAAAGTGGTGTTGGTTGCGACCACGCCCCAGAGCTGGTTCGGTTGTCCCGCAGCGTCGAGTCCGTAGCGTTTCAGGGTCGCGGCAATGACCTCGACCTGACCCTGGTCCAGGTCCGGCGCGATCTTGACAAAGATGGGCACGCGCCGCGGCACCAGGCCGCCCAAGGCATCGCGCTTGCCATGCAGCTGCGCCAAGTGCTGGCGTCTTTGGTCGATGGCGCCGATCAGTGCATCGAGCGCGGCGTCGCCTTGCAGTTCGCGCAGGTTCTTGGTGTTGGGGCTGGAGATGTTGACGGTGACGTAGTCGGCATACGCATACACGCCGTCCAGGCAGGCCAGATAATCGTCGATGGCGCGCTCGATCGGCGTGGCGGCGTTCTTGCCGATGTTCAGTCCGAGCAGCATGGGCTGCGCCGGATTCTTCTTGCGAAAGCGGGCGGTCTGCACGTTGGCGATGAACGCATCCAGGCCCTCGTTGTTGAATCCCAATCGGTTGATCAGCGCCTGCGCCTGCGGCAGGCGAAACATGCGTGGCTTCGGGTTGCCGCTTTGTGCCTTGGGTGTGACCGTTCCCACCTCCACAAAGCCAAATCCCATGGCGGCGAAGGCGTCGATGCAATGCGCGTTCTTGTCCAGACCGGCCGCCAGGCCGACGCGGTTCGGAAAATTTAGACCGGCGAGTTGCACCGGATCGTGCACGCGCTCCTGACAAAATGCCCATTCCAGCGCCGTGCCTTGGGCGCGCTGCAAGGAGGCAAGTGTGAGTTCGTGCGTGGTCTCGGGGTCGAGTCCGAACAGGAAGGGTCGGGCCAGGGCGTAGGGCAGCAAAGACATTGGATAATTCCGTGATAACTCCATGGATTGTCCCAGATGAAAAGCATGACTCAAGACGAACTCAAAACCCTGGTCGGTCAGGCCGCGCTGCAGTATGTGGTGCCCGGAGAAATTGTGGGCGTGGGCACGGGCTCAACCGTGAACAAGTTCATCGATGCGCTGGCCACGATCAAACACAGCATCGTGGGCGCAGTCTCCAGTTCCACTGCCTCCACGGCGCGCCTGCAGGCGCTGGGCATTCCCGTGTTCGACGCGAACGAGGTGGGCGAACTGGCCGTGTACATTGACGGCGCGGACGAGATCGATGGCCGTGGCTACATGATCAAGGGCGGAGGCGCGGCACTCACGCGCGAAAAGATCGTGGCGGCTCAGTCGCGGCAATTTGTCTGTATTGCGGACGAGTCCAAGCTGGTTCAGACACTGGGTGCTTTTGCGCTACCGGTGGAAGTGATACCCATGGCCACGCAGCGCCTGATGCGTCAGTTTGCAGCAATGGGCGGAGTCGCCAGCGTGCGCATGAAGGACGGCGCGCCGTTGGTCACCGACAACGGTCAGCACCTGTTGGATGTGACGGGTCTGTGCATCAGCGAACCGCTGGCGTTCGAGAGCCAGGTGAACCAGTGGCCGGGCGTGGTGACGGTGGGTGTGTTTGCCCATCAAAAGGCCCAGGTCTGTCTGCTGGGAACGGCCAGCGGCGTCAGGGTGATCGCCTACTAGAACTGGATGCCGGCGGGGTTGCTGGGATTGGGGCCCGGCGGTGGCGGTGTGGGCACCGATGCGGGGTCGGGCACCGGGGTCTGATCCTGCGGCTTGGAAGTCCCTGAGCTCAATGGCGTTGCCGGTGCATTGCGGTAGTTGGGTGGCAACTGTGAGTTCGCTGGGTAGTCGGCGATGCTTAGGTATTGATTCCAATTGATTTCGGAATACCCTCTGAGGTGCTGGCCTCCGATCGTCAGAAGCGGTAGTCCGGTATCTCCAGAGAGGCGCTGTAGGGCATTGATATCCGCTTGGGTGGAAATGGTTTTTTCTGTGAAAGGAATGCCCCTACCCAGAAGCAGCGATCGCCCGGCGCTGCACGGCTCGCCGCAACTTGTTCCCGTGTACAGCGTCACGGGAAATGCCATCGCCACCTGGCGCAGCAGGTACGGCAGTGCGGCGAAGTTGTCGTCGGCACTGTTGATGCCACCGACGGCGGCGTTTCGGCCGCGGGTTGCAGCGGCCACCGGCGCTGTGTCCGAGTAGGTGACACGGCCGTTGGAGTCGACGCTGCGAAAAATGGATTGTGCCCAGCCGGCGCTGGTCGTCATCAGCAGCGATGCCGTGAATGCCATAAGATGGCTGGGCGTGAGCTTCATGTGTACTCCTTAGACCTCACTCAAGTGCATCAGGCCATGCCCTGATGGCGCAACAAGGCGTCCAGACTGGGCTCGCGGCCACGAAAGGCTTTGAACGACTCCATCGCGGGGCGAGCGCCGCCCGATTCAAGGATGGTCTGCCGGTATTTTCGACCTGTTTCCAGGCTGGCAAGTCCATCGTTGCCGCGAGTTTCCTCAAACGCTGCATAAGCGTCGGCGCTCAGCACCTCGGCCCACTTGTAGCTGTAATAGCCTGCAGCATAACCGCCGGCAAAAATGTGGCTGAAAGTATGCGCGCTGCGGTTCCAAGACGGCGCCGGCAACACCGCAACCTCGGCCCGCACCTGGTCCAGCAGCACCATCAAGTCCTGCGCCGGATCGTGCTCGGTGTGAAGCAGCATGTCGAACAGCGAGAATTCCACCTGGCGCAAGGTTTGCAGTCCGCTTTGGAAATTCTTCGCGGCCAGCATCTTGTCGAACAGTTCGCGCGCAAGCGGCAGGCCCGTGTCCACGTGTGCGCTCATGTGCTGCACCACGTCCCACTCCCAGCAGAAGTTCTCCATGAACTGGCTGGGCAATTCCACCGCGTCCCATTCGACGCCGCTGATGCCCGATACGTCGCGCTCGTTCACTTGCGTGAGCAGATGCTGCAGTCCGTGGCCGAACTCGTGGAACAGCGTGATCACGTCGTCGTGCGTGAGCAGCGCGGGCTTGCCGTCCACGCCCGCGGCAAAGTTGCACACCAGATGCGCCACGGGCGTTTGCAGCGCGCCGTTGTCCGGGCGCAACCAGCGCGCGCGCACGTCGTCCATCCAGGCACCGCCGCGCTTGCCATGACGCGCCGCAGGGTCCAGGTAGAACTGGCCCACCATAGCGCCGCTGCGCTCGATCCGATAAAAGCTCACACCCGGTTCCCAAAGCGGCGCGCGGTCCGGCACGATCGTGACCTCGAACAAGGTCTCCACGATCTTGAACAGACCGGCCAGCACTTTGGGTGCAGGAAAGTATTGCTTGACTTCCTGCTCGCTGAAGGCGTAGCGCGCTTCCTTGAGTTTTTCGCCAATGTAAGACCAGTCCCAGGCCTGCGGCTCGGACAGGCTCAAATGTTCCTTGGCGAAGGCGCGCAGATCGGCCAGGTCCTTGAGCGCATAGGGTCGGGCCTTATGTGCCAGGTCGCGCAAGAACGCGATCACCTGCGCTGGCGAACTCGCCATCTTGGGCACCAGCGAGACTTCCCCAAAGCTGGCGTAGCCGAGCAACTTCGCTTCTTCCTGACGCAGCGCCAGGGTCTCACGGATGATGGCGCTGTTGTCAAACTTCTGCACATCCGCAGCGGCTTGATCGGAGGCGCGTGTGACATAGGCCCGGTACAGCATTTCGCGCAGCGCGCTGCTGTGCGCAAACTGCATCACCGGAAGATAGCAGGGCATCTTCAGCGTGAGCTTGTAGCCGGTTTGGCCTTCGGCCTGGGCTGCGGCCAGCGCCGTGTGCAACACGTCGTCTGGAATGCCGCTCACTTCGTCGACGCCGGCGTAGTAGGCAAAGGCATCGGTGGCGTCGAGCGCGTTCTCACTGAACTTTTGCGACAGCTCGGCTTGGCGTTCCTGCAGTTGCGCAAATCGCTCCTTGGCCGCGCCCGTGAGATCGGCTCCGCCCAACACAAAGTTGCGCACAGCGTTGTGGTGCGCCTGGGTTTGCTCGGCGTTCAGGCTGGCCGGGTCCATGGCCTTGTATTTGGCATAGAGGCGCTCGTCCGCGCCCAGGCGTGTGAAGAACTCGGTCACCTTGGGCAGGGCCTCGTTGTAGGCCGCGCGCAATGGCGGCGTGTCGGCCACGGCGTTGAGGTGGCTCACGGCACCCCAGGCGCGACCCAGTTTCTCCGTGGCGATGTCGAGTACCTTGGCCATGGCCTGCCACTGAGCCGGGAAGTCGGCTTGCGTGGCCTGCGTCAGCGCGCGGTCGGCCTGCGCCAACAGGGCGTCAACGGCCGGCACCACATGCTCGGGCGTCACCTGGTCAAACAGGGGCAGGTCGGAAAAATCGAGCAAGGGATTGTTCATGATTTGGCGCGCTCGGCCGCCTCCAGGGTGTTGACCAGCAGCATCGTGATGGTCATGGGTCCCACGCCGCCCGGCACCGGGGTGATGTAGCCCGCCACTTGCTTCACGCCGGCGAAGTCCACGTCGCCGCAGAGCTTGCCTTCGTCGTTGCGGTTCATCCCCACATCGAGCACGACTGCGCCGGGCTTGACCATGTCGCCTGTGAGCACGTTGCGTTTGCCCACGGCGGCCACGATCACGTCGGCCAGCAAGGTGTGGGCTTTCAGGTCGCGCGTGCCGCTGTGGCACACGGTGACGGTGGCGTTCTTTTGCAGCAGCATCAGCGCCATCGGTTTGCCCACGATGTTGCTGCGCCCGATCACCACGGCATGCTTGCCGCGCAGATCGCAGCCGATGGATTCGAGCATCTTCATGCAGCCATAGGGCGTGCACGGCAAAAATCCGGGCGCGCCGGTCATCAAGGCCCCCGCGCTGGCGATGTGGAAACCGTCCACGTCCTTGGCGGGCGAGATCGCCGCGATCACTTTTTGGGCGTCGATGTGCGCGGGCACAGGCAACTGCACCAGGATTCCGTGGATGGCGTCATCGACGTTCAGGGCGGCGATGCGCTGCAGCAGTTCAGCCTCGCCCAAAGTGGCCGGATAGTGCTCCAGCACCGAGTGCAGGCCCGCATCTGCGCAGGCCTTGACCTTGTTGCGCACGTAGACCTGGCTGGCCGGGTTTTCGCCCACCTGAATCACGGCCAGTCCGGGCGTGATGCCACGCTCCTTGAGGGCGGCGGTGCGCTGGGCGACCTGTGCGCGAAGTTCGCGCGAGAGTGCGTTTCCGTCGATGAGTTGTGCGGTCATGATGTTGCAGTTCAAGAAAAAAAGCCCGCGAGTCCTGGGACCACGGGCGACAAAAAAACAGTGCGGCTCGGGTTCAGGGCTTGGTCGCGTTCTGGCTCAGGGCAATCTTCAGCAGATCCGCCACGGTATTGGCGTTGAGCTTTTCCATGATGTTGGCGCGATGCGCCTCCACCGTCTTGATGCTGATGCCCAGATCGTCGGCGATCTGCTTGTTCAAGCGACCCGCCACGATGCGCTCGAGCACCTGAGCCTCGCGCGAGGTGAGCTTGGACAGCAGTGCGTCACGGCTCGCAGCCTGGACATGACCGGCAAAAGATTCGTGCGCGTGTTCCAGCATGCGCACCACCAAGCTCAGCAGTTCCTCTTCCTTGAACGGCTTTTGAATGAAGTCAACCGCGCCCTTCTTCATTGCGTCCACTGCCATGGGCACATCGCCGTGGCCAGTGATGAAGACGATGGGCAGGGGTGATTTGCGCTCGATCAGGCGGTCCTGCAATTCCAGCCCGGTCATTCCACCCATGCGGATGTCGGCGATCAGGCAAGCCACTTCGCGCGCATCCAGACGGCTTAAAAAAGCTTCGGCGGAATCAAAGCAGCGCACCCGGAAGTCCTTGCCTTCGAGCAGCCATTGCAGCGAATCGCGCACAGCCTCGTCGTCGTCCACCACATAAACCGTGCCCTTTTTGGGTGTGAAAGTCATGCGCGTATTCCTGTGGCTGTGCCAGTTTGTTCTGAGTTTGTGAATAGTATGGGCGCTGGTGCCAGTGGAATCCAGAAGGAAAAACGACAGCCCGCCGCGTCCGCGCCATTGTAAATGTTCTCCGCCAGCATGCGCCCCTGGTGCGACTCCACGATGCTGCGGCACAGGTTTAGCCCAATCCCCATGCCTTCGGCCTTGGTGGAGAAGAAGGCCTCATACACGCGCTCCATGATCTCGGGCGCCAGGCCCATGCCCGAGTCGAGCACGGAAAATTCGACCACCTGTTGCTGCTCCAGCAGTTTCGGAACAACGCGCAATTCGACGCTGCGCTGCGCGGTCGGGCGCTGCGCGGTGTCGATGGCTTCGGCGGCGTTTTTCAAGAGGTTCACCAGCACCTGCTCGATCAGTATCGGGTCCACCAGCAATTGGGGCAGGCGCGCAGCGACGTAATGGCTCAAGCGCACGTTGCGTCGGCGCAGTTCGATCTCCGCCAGTTCCACGGCTTCGCCCACCATGGTGCTGATGTCAGAAAAACTGCGGTTGGGTTCACTTCTTTTCACAAAGGATTTGATGCGCGCGATGATCTGCCCGGCGCGCTGCGCCTGGCGCGCCGTTTTTTCCAGCGCGCCCAGGAGTTCTTCCTGGGAAATCTTGTTGGCGTGAATGCGCGATACCATGCCGTTGCAGTAGTTGGAAATCGCCGTCAACGGCTGGTTCAGTTCGTGTGCCACGCTTGATGCCATCTCACCCATGGTGATGAGTCGGCTGGCCGACTGCGCACGCTCGGCCTGGGCCGCGGACAGCGCCTCGGCCTGACGCCGTGGCGTGATGTCGGTGGCGATCACCATCTGTGCCAGGCGTCCATCCACCCAGGTCAGGTAGCGCGAGCGCACCTCCAGCCATTTGCCGATCTTGGTAACATAGATTTCGGCGTTTTCGGTCTGGTCTTCGGTCAGCGAGTCCGTGGGCAAACCGGCCAGCGAGTCGACCGTGTCCATTGATTCGTCACTGGAGGGTTGCGCGGGGACGCCCGCCTGGGCCACCAGTGCCATATGCCCCACGGTATCGGAATCAAACCAGAGTCGGTACATCTTGTTGGCAAACAGCAGTTCATGGCTGCCCAGCGGCGCCACCGAGACCGAAGCATCCAGCGCCTCCAGCACTGCGGTGAAACGCTCGTGTGACGCTGACAACTGGTCGCGGATGCGATTGGGTTCGGTGATGTCGGTCATCGACGTGATCCAGCCGGTTTGTTCACCGTGCACGTCGACCAGGGGCGAGACGTACATCCGGGCGTCGAACAGTGTCCCGTCGCGCCTTTGCACGCGCAGTTGCACGCCACCAATGGCGGTGTTGCCGCTGAGTTCTTGGCGCAGGTGATAGGTCAGCGATTCGCGGTCAGCCTCGGGCCAGTAGGGGAAAGGCGCAGCGCATCCGATCAGTGACTCTGCGGGCCAGCCGGTCATCTGGCAAAACGCGGTATTCACGTAGGTGATGCGACCGCCCAGGTCCAGCACCCGCATGCCGGTGAGCATGGAATTTTCTATGGCGCGGCGAAAGTTCATTTCGCTCAACAGGTCCTGCTGCGCGCGGATACGTCGGCGCGTGTGGCGCCAGTTGGCGATCAGCATCCAGGCCGTCATCACGCTCAGGGCGCCAACCAGCCAGAACAGACCGCTGCCGATGACGCCAAGCGAGGTGCGGTAGCCCTGGGCGCGCAGCACCAGTCCGTTGCCCACGGGGGAAACCGGCACTTCATAGCTGTTGGCACGTGTGGCCCAGGGCAGCAGCGGCGTGCCCCCGGCACGCGGCGCCAGGGTGCTGCCCGCCAGCACGCGGCCGTGCGCATCGAGCAGCGCCACGGCGTACTTCGCCGCTGTCTCCGACAAAAGTCCAAAGCGCAGCAGACCGTCAACCGAGTACTCGGCCAGAATGGCGCCGGCAAACCGGCCGCGATCGCTCAGCGGCGTATGCAGTTGCAGCGCCGATGGCATCGCCATGCTGGCCGTGGGCAAGGCGTAGACCGGCTGGCCCAGTTCCTTGGCCAGACTGAACGTGGACTCGGTCTCGCTGCCCATGGTGAGGGCTTCGCCGGCCGAGCGCAGTTGGGTGCTGGCCACGTTGGGGGCGGCGTAGCTGGCGACCACGCGGGCGCGTGCATTGATCCATGACACCGATTGCAACTCAGGATATTGACTCACCAGAGCCTCGGCCTGCGCCATGAACTCTTCCGCGTCCACCTCCCTGTTGGAGACGTCCCGTGCCACCCGCATCAACTGCTCCTGGCGTTCCAGCAGGCGCAGGCGGATCTGCTGCTGTGAATACTCGACATCGCGTTGCAAGGTTTCCTGCTCGCGCTCCATTTCTTCCAGACGCAAGTAGCCAAAGGCGGCCACGATAGCCGCCAGAAACAACAGCACCGCGGCCAGCGGAGCCAGCATGGCAAAGCGGTCCTGTTGCTGCGGCGCCTGAGCGCGCCACCAGCTTTGCCAGGCGCTGCGCTTGGCGGGTTCCGGGCGGCGACGGCGTTCTAACGGTTGAGGTGGGTTGGTGTTCACGGCAGCTGCATTTTGCTACGCAATGGCGTCGCCACCTGTCTTTCTAAAAAACCATAATATGAAATCAATACGCACCATTTGAAATGTTGTAAAAATGTGCGACACTACGCTACCTTGCGCACGTTGTGGGCGGGTATCACCAGTGTTTGTCGGGCATGGCCCTCAAACCCACTTTCATGTTTCGGCGGCGCGGCGCCACGGGGTATGAAAGTTCTTTCACGTCAAAACGAGGAGACAGGCATGTCAGAGCTACCCCAGAACAGCACAACGGCGCAGGACGCCGACAGCGTCGAAACACGCGAATGGATGGACGCCTTGTCCGCGGTGATTCAGAACGAGGGGCCGCAACGCGCGCACTTTCTGCTGGAGCAATTGATCGGCCACGCGCGCCAGAGCAGCATCGACCTGCCGTTCTCGGCCAACACCGCCTACGTCAACACCATCGCCACCGACGATGAGGAACGCTGCCCCGGCAACATCGAAATGGAGGAGCGCCTGCGCGCCTACATGCGCTGGAACGCGATGGCCATGGTGGTCAAGGCGAATCGCCATCACCCGGTGGACGGCGGCGACCTCGGTGGCCACATCGGCTCCTTCGCTTCGCTGGCCCATATGTTCGGTGCGGGCTTCAACCACTTCTGGCACGCCGAGAGCGAAGGCCATGGCGGCGACTGCCTGTACATCCAGGGCCACGTGGCGCCGGGCGTGTATGCGCGCGCCTACATGGAAGGGCGTTTAAGCGAAGAGCAGTTGCTCAACTTCCGCCAGGAAGTCGACGGTAAGGGACTGTCGAGCTACCCCCATCCCAAACTGATGCCCAACTTCTGGCAGTTCCCTACCGTCTCCATGGGCCTGGGCCCGCTGATGGCGATTTACCAGGCACGTTTCCTGAAGTATTTGCACGCGCGTGGCATTGCCAATACCGAGAACCGCAAGGTCTGGGTGTTCTGCGGCGACGGCGAGATGGACGAGGTGGAAAGCCTGGGCGCGATCGGTCTGGCCGCGCGCGAGAATCTGGACAACCTGGTATTCGTCGTGAACTGCAACCTGCAGCGCCTGGATGGCCCGGTGCGCGGCAACAGCAAGATCGTGCAGGAGCTCGAAGGCGAGTTCCGCGGCTCCGGCTGGAATGTGATCAAGCTGCTATGGGGCAGCAATTGGGATGCATTGCTGGCGCGCGACAAGGATGGCGCGCTGCGCAAGCTGATGATGGACACGCTGGACGGCGACTACCAGTCCTTCAAGGCCAACGACGGCGCCTACGTGCGTGAGCACTTCTTCGGCAAGGACCCGCGCACCGCCGCGATGGTCGCCAACATGAGCGACGACGATATCTGGAACCTGCGTCGCGGTGGCCACGACCCGCAAAAGGTGTACGCGGCCTACCACAAGGCCGTGCACCACAAGGGCCAGCCGACGGTGCTGCTGATCAAGACCGTCAAGGGTTTTGGCATGGGCAAGTCGGGCGAGGGCAAGAACAACGTGCACCAGACCAAGAAGCTCACGGACGAGGACATCAAGATCTTCCGCGATCGCTTCAACATCCCGATTCCGGACAGCCAGTTGGCCGAGATTCCGTTCTACAAGCCAGCCGACGACACGCCCGAGATGCGCTACCTGCATGAGCGTCGTCAGGCCTTGGGCGGCTACCTGCCGCACCGCCGCACCAAGGCCGATGAGAGCTTCACCGTGCCTTCGCTGGATACCTTCAAATCGGTGATTGAGGCGACGGCGCCGGGCCGCGAAATTTCCACCACGCAGGCCTACGTGCGCTTTCTCACGCAGCTGCTGCGCGACCAGGCGCTGGGTCCGCGCGTCGTCCCCATTTTGGTGGATGAGGCGCGCACCTTCGGCATGGAGGGCTTGTTCCGCCAGATCGGCATCTACAACCCGGCGGGCCAGCAGTACACGCCGGTCGATAAAGACCAGGTGATGTACTACCGCGAGGACAAGGCCGGTCAGATCCTGCAAGAAGGCATCAACGAGGCCGGCGGCTTGGCCAGCTGGATCGCTGCGGCGACTTCCTACTCGACCAACAACCGCATCATGTTGCCGTTCTACGTGTACTACTCGATGTTCGGCTTCCAGCGCATCGGCGACCTGGCCTGGGCCGCGGGCGACATGCAGGCGCGCGGCTTTCTGTTGGGTGGCACCTCGGGGCGTACCACGCTCAACGGCGAAGGGCTGCAGCACGAGGACGGCCACAGCCACATCCTGGCCGGAACCATCCCCAACTGCGTCTCCTACGACCCGACCTTTGCGCACGAAGTGGGCGTGATCCTGCACCACGGCTTGAAGCGCATGGTGGAGAAGCAGGACAACGTTTACTACTACATCACGCTGCTCAACGAAAACTATGCCATGCCCGGCCTGGAAGAGGGCACGCAAGAGCAGATCATCAAGGGCATGTATCTGTGCAAGGCCGGGCCCAAATTGACGCCGCGCGTGCAGCTGCTCGGCAGCGGCACCATCCTGCGCGAGTCCATCGCCGCTCAGGAGTTGCTGGAAAAGGATTGGGGCGTGGCGGCCAATGTCTGGAGCTGCCCCAGCTTCAATGAGCTCACGCGCGACGGCCAGGACGCGGAGCGCTACAACCTGCTGCATCCGCTGGAAACACCGCGCGTTTCCTTCGTCGCACAGCAACTGGAAAAGCACACTGGCCCGGTGGTGGCATCGACCGACTACATGAAGGCCTACGCCGAGCAGATCCGCTCCTTTATCCCCAAGGGCCGGACCTACAAGGTGCTGGGTACGGACGGCTTTGGCCGCAGCGACTTCCGCTCCAAGCTGCGCGAGCACTTCGAGATCAACCGCCATTACATCGTGGTCGCGGCGCTGAAAGCCTTGAGCGAAGAAGGCACGTTGCCGGTGGCCAAGGTGGCCGAAGCGATTGCCAAATACGGCATCCAGGCAGACAAGATCAATCCGTTGTACGCCTAACTTTTACATTAATGTCGGCGTCGACACAGGAGATAAAAACATGGCAGTCATAGAAATCAAGGTCCCGGACATCGGTGACTTCAAGGACGTCACCGTGATCGAGGTGCTGGTCAAGCCCGGCGACGCGGTCAAGGCCGAGCAGTCGCTCATCACGGTGGAGTCGGACAAGGCGTCGATGGAGATCCCCTCCAGCCATGCCGGCGTGCTCAAGGAGCTCAAGGTCAAGCTGGGCGACAAGCTCAACATCGGAGACCTACTGGCGTTGCTGGACGTGGCTGGCGGTGCCGCTGTGGCGGCAGCACCGACCGCTGCGCCAGCCGCTGCGCCAGCGGCACCGGCGCCCGTGGTCGCAGCTCAGACTGCACCCCCCGCTGCAGCCGCTTCACCTTCCGTCGCGCCAGTTGCGGCGGCTGCCGCAGCCGTTGCGACCCAGCCCGAGCACAACCCGACGGTCGTGACCGCGGGCCTGCCGCATGCCTCGCCCTCCGTGCGCAAATTTGCGCGCGAACTCGGCGTGCCGCTGAACGAGGTCAAAGGCACGGGCCTCAAGGGCCGTATCACCGACAAGGACATTCAAAGCTTCACGCAGTCCGTGATGTCGGGCGCCGTCAAGACCCAGGCCATCGCCGCGCAAGCGCCTGCATCGGGTGGATCGGGCGCCGCTCTGGGGCTGCTGCCCTGGCCGGTGGTGGACTTCACCAAGTTCGGTCCGGTGGAGCGCAAGGATCTGAGCCGCATCAAGAAGATCAGCGGCGCGAATCTGCTGCGCAACGCCATCATGATTCCGGCTGTCACGAATCACGACGATGCCGATATCACCGATCTGGAAGCCTTCCGTGTCTCCACGAACAAGGAAAACGAGAAGAGTGGCATCAAGGTCACCATGCTGGCGTTCCTGATCAAGGCCTGCGTCGCGGCGCTCAAGAAATTCCCCGAGTTCAACGCCTCGCTCGACGGTGAGCAGCTGGTGTACAAGCAGTACTACCACATCGGTTTTGCGGCGGACACGCCCAACGGTTTGATGGTGCCGGTGATTCGGGACGCCGACAAGAAAGGCATCTTCCAGATTTCGCAGGAAATGGGCGATTTGGCGAAGAAGGCGCGCGAAGGCAAATTGAGCCCGGCCGAGATGACCGGCGCCGGCTTTACGATTTCGTCGCTGGGCGGCATCGGCGGGCGCTACTTCACGCCCATCATCAATGCGCCCGAAGTGGCGATCCTGGGCGTTTGCAAGTCCAGCATGGAACCCGTCTGGGACGGCAAGGCGTTCGTGCCGCGCCTGATGCTGCCCCTGAGCCTGACGTGGGACCACCGCGTCATCGACGGCGCGGGTGCGGCGCGCTTTAACGTGTATCTGGGGCAGATCCTGGGCGACTTCCGCCGCGTATTGCTCTGACTTCCTCGTCCTTGCGAGGAGCGAAGCGACGCGGCAATCCATGAATCCTGGATTGCCGCGCTGCGCTCGCAATGACGCAATGGGCTCCCAACCGATCTGAAAGAAAACCATGGCCACCATTGAAATCAAGGTCCCCGACATTGGTGACTTCGCCGAAGTCACTGTCATCGAGTTGCTGGTCAAACCCGGCGACAGCATCAAGGCCGAGCAAAGCCTGATCACCGTGGAGAGCGACAAGGCCTCCATGGAAATCCCATCGAGCCACGCCGGGGTGGTGAAGGAATTGAAGATCAAGCTCGGCGACAAGGTGAAAGAGGGGTCTCTGGTCTTGCTGCTTGACGGCAGCGCGACTGCCGACCCCTCGGTACAAGCTGGCTCAACCCCTCCCCAACCCTCGCCTTTGCAAGGGGATGGCTCGAAAGTCCAGGCGGCTGCCACCGCGGTGGCAGCGCCGGGGCCAACTGCGGCAACTTTCGTCGGCAGCGTCGACCTGGAGTGCGACCTGCTGGTTCTGGGCGCGGGCCCGGGGGGTTATTCCGCGGCCTTCCGTGCGGCGGACCTGGGTCTGAAGGTGGTGCTGGTGGAACGCTACGCAGCGCTCGGCGGCGTCTGTCTGAACGTTGGTTGCATCCCGTCCAAGGCGCTGCTGCACGTGGCTGCGGTGATGGACGAGGTGAGCCATATGGCCGCGCTCGGCGTGGATTTTGGCGCGCCCAAGGTGAACGTGGACACGCTGCGCGGCCACAAGGAAAAGGTCGTGAACAAGCTCACCGGTGGCCTGGCGGCGATGGCCAAGATGCGCAAGGTGACGGTGGTGCGCGGCTACGGCGCCTTCGTCGGCGCGAATCACGTGCAGGTGGAAGAGACCACGGGCACGGCGCAGCAGAAGACCGGCAAGACACAGACAATCGCGTTCAAGAACTGCATCATCGCGGCGGGCTCGCAGGCCGTGCGCCTGCCCTTCATGCCGCAAGATCCGCGCGTCGTGGACAGCACCGGCGCGTTGGCGTTGAAGGAAGTGCCCAAGCGCATGTTGATCCTGGGCGGCGGCATCATCGGCCTGGAAATGGGCACTGTGTATAGCACACTGGGCGCGCGCCTGGACGTGGTGGAAATGCTGGACGGCCTCATGCAGGGCGCCGACCGCGACCTGGTGAAGGTCTGGCAGAAGATGAACGCACCGCGCTTTGACAACATCATGCTCAAGACCAAGACCGTGGGCGCCAAGGCCACCGCGGCGGGCATCGAGGTCACATTTGCCGCGGCCGAAGAAGGCGGCACCGCACCTGCGCCGCAGACCTACGATCTGGTGCTGCAGGCCGTGGGCCGCACGCCCAATGGCAAGAAGATCGCTGCCGACAAGGCCGGCGTCACAGTCACCGATCGTGGCTTCATCCCGGTGGACATCCAGATGCGCACCAACGTGCCCCACATTTTCGCCATCGGCGACATCGTGGGCCAGCCCATGCTGGCACACAAGGCGGTGCATGAGGCGCATGTGGCGGCCGAAGTGATCGCCGGCGAACTGCAAGGCAACGCCAAGCTGGCCAGCGCCGCCTTCAACGCGCGCGTGATTCCGAGCGTGGCCTACACCGACCCCGAGGTGGCATGGGTGGGTCTCACCGAAGACCAGGCCAAGGCGCAGGGCATCAAGGTCAAGAAGGGCCTGTTTCCCTGGAACGCGTCCGGGCGCGCCATTGCCAACGGCCGCGACGAGGGCTTCACAAAGCTGCTGTTTGACGACTCCGAAGATGCGCACGGCCACGGCAAGATCCTGGGCGGCGGCATGGTCGGCACGCACGCGGGCGACATGATTGGCGAGATTGCGTTGGCGATCGAGATGGGCGCCGACGCCATTGACATCGGCAAGACCATCCACCCGCATCCCACGCTGGGCGAGAGCATAGGCATGGCGGCAGAAGTGGCGCACGGCAGTTGCACTGACTTGCCGCCGGCGCGCAGGTAAGTGAAGAGTCTGCGGTCGGCGCTCACTTTACGTACCCGTCGAGCGCCACATTGCTGAGCAAGCGCTGGTAAAAGCGGATCATCTCCGCGTAGTTGGCAACGGACACGCGCTCATTGCTGCCATGAAAGCGTGGCAGGTCGTCGGGCGCGGCGCGCACCGGTGAGAAGCGGTAAATGTTGTCTGCGATGTCGCTCATAAAGCGGGAGTCGGTAGCACCCACCATCAAGCCGGGCGCCACGATGGTGCCCGCAAATACTTCCCGGATGCTGCGATGGATGGCGCGGTAAGCTGCAGAGTCGGTGCTGGAAACGGGCGACGCTTCCCAGCCCTTGGTGTCGATGTTGATGGCGCTGTCGTCGATGGCCTGACGCGCGTGCCGGGTCACGGCTTGTTGCGTGTCTCCGGGCAGGAGGCGGAAGTTGACCTTCGCGTCGGCGTGGTTGGGCAATACCTGCTCTTTGTTCCCGGCATGGGTAAGCGTGAGTGCGGTGGTAGTGCGCAGCATCGCATTGGCGCTGGGCAGGTGTTCCAGTTGCCAACGCACTGCGGGTTCAAACAGCCACAGGTTGGACAACAGCACCCGGTTGATGCCCGTGAACTCCGGGGCAACGCAGGCGAACATCTCGGCCGCCGCATCGCGGATGGCCGCTGGCATTTGCTGTTGTTCCAATCGAGCCAACGCCACACTGAGACTGCCGATGGCAGTGCGTGACGGCGGCATCGATGAATGGCCCGCCGTGGCGTGGGCATTGAGCGCAAGCGTCAGGTAGCCTTTTTCGGCAATGCCCACCAGCGCGACCGGGCCGTCAAGCCCAGTCATGACGCCTTGCGTAATCAACAGGCCTTCGTTCAATACAAAGTCGAGCCGGATGCCGCGCGATTTGAGCAGCGCGGCAATGGCGCGCGCACCATCTTCTCCGTTGCGCGTACCCGCTTCTTCGTCGTGACCAAAGGCGAGATAAATGGTTTGCCGGGGTTGCATGCCGTGGGCGATCATCCATTCCACGGCTTCCAGCATGGCCATGAGATTGCCCTTGTTGTCCCATGCCCCCCGGCCCCAAACATAGCCGTCCTGGATCACGCCGGCAAAAGGGGCGTGTAACCAGTCCTTTTCGGTTCCGGGTTCAATCGGCACAACGTCATGATGAGCCATCAACAAAATCGGCTTGGCGCTGGGGTCGCTGCCGCGCCAGGTGTAGAGAAGGCTGTATTGGTTGACGATCTCGCGCTTGAGCGCGTGGTGCACCTGAGGAAAATGCTGTTCGAGATAGCGGTGCAGTCTCAAAAATTCGTCGGTGTTGGCAGGCTGCGGCGCATCGTAGGTGACAGTTGAAATGCGTACCGCACCGGCCAATCGTTGTGCCGCTGCTGAATCGTCCAGCGCAATGGACTGCACAGGCGCCACCTGCAGTTGACGCGAACTTTGTCGCAATGTGTTGTACATCAGCAGTGCGATCAATAGCACGACGCCGGCGGCAATAGCGAACAGGGTACTTCGCAGAATGGGACGCACTATGATGCCTTTCTATGGGATGGGCTCGGTTGGAGCATTTGAAGAAGGCCATTTTGGTGAATATGAACACGGCGCGCATTAACCCAGGTTCAAACGCTTCCCCTTTGCAGTTGGGAGCGAGCTGCGACGTTTGTGCCCCCGATTTAGACGCGCTGCTCGGGCGCATTCCCGCGTTGGCGGTTGCGTGGCGCAGCCTGCCGCGCCGATCTTTGCGCAAGGGGCAGACGCTGGTGCAGATGGGAGCGACCGTTGCCAGTATGTGGCGGGTGGAGCGTGGGCTGCTGCGGATGTACTACCGGTCGGAGCAGGGTGTTGAGCGCAATCGCTCATTCCATGCGCAAGGCCACTGGTTGGGGGCCGGCGCTCCACCGGTGGAGACAGCAAGCCCCTACGCCATTGAGGCGCTGGAGGACAGCACGTTGATCGAGGTTTCCTATGCGCTATTGATGGGTTGGATGGCGCAGTATCCAGAGGTGCAGAGTAGCTTGCTGGGATCGTTGGATGGCATCTTTGCGCGGCAAGACCAGCGTGTCTCGGAATTGCTGATGCTGGACGCAGCCCTGCGATACCAAGCCTTCCTCAACTTGTATGGCCATATCGCGGATCGCTTGCGCCTGCACCACGTGGCTAGCTATTTGGGGATCACCAATGTGGCGCTGTCCCGGATTCGGCGGCGCAGGAAGGACGCATAACGCCTCGCTCCTTTGCAGCATGGCTTGCATCGCGCAACCCGCTTGCGCCGGGTCGGGGTCCGATAGCAGTCGACCCAAGGCTTTGAGAACGATTTGCAGGACACGCCAAATTTAGGGGCAGCGGCTGGGCGTGCCACCGTCGGCTGTGGCTGCTTCGTCGTGATGTGGGTCTCAGGCAGGGATCAAAGTGTGGCTGCGAGCGCGCTCAATTGGTCGGTGGCGATGCCCCAGCCCTGATGAAAGCCCATGGCCTCGTGCGCTGTGCAATCCTCTGCGTTCCAGTGCCGGGCACGCGCCGTATAGCGGGTCTGACCGGCTTCGTTTTCGAACGTCAGTATGCCCGTAAAGAAGGGTTTGGCCGAGGGCACCCAGGCCGATACATAGGCGTCGGTGAACACCAGGCGCTCGTTCTTTACGACCTCCAGGTAGACGCCGCGGTTCGGCATTTTTGTGCCGTCCGGCCCTTGCATCACGATGTGGCTGGCGCCCCCCGCACGCACATCGGTTTGCGCATGCACGGTCGTCCACGGCGGCGGTGTGAACCACTGCACGATGAGCGCGGGTTCGACCCAGCAGCGAAAGAGTTTGTCGCGCGCCACCGGGATCAGGCGCGTGATCATGAGTTCATGCAGGTCAGGTGCTGGGAGGTCGAACATGGCTGTCTCCATTTTGATTGCGCGCATTCGAGCGCAATTTTGAATCGGGCGCGAACGCGAGTCGCAATAGACCCTGTGTCCATTATGGTTTGCGAACTGCGGCTTGAATCGCACGCCGCGCGCCAACCGCTAAGATGACTGCCAGATAATTTTTCGCATAACCCGTCAGGACTGCCATGAAGTTTCAACGCATTTACCTCGCCGCCTGCGTCGCCCTGTCGCTCAATGCGGCGCTGGCCGCGCCCCGCGGTGCCATCCCGCAACCCAGCGCGACCCAGATACCGCTGTGGTGCGAACGCAGCATCGCGCAGGCCAAGGCGCAGATCGAACAGCTCAAGGCCTTGCCCATGACGCGGGTGTCGGTCAGGACCGTGCTCGGCGCCTGGAATGCGCTGGACATCACGCTGCAGGACATCGATGGCGCCATCGGATTGTTGTCCGAGACCAGCCCCGAGCCTGAGGTGCGCAAAGCGGCCGAGGCCTGCGATCTGCGCTTGTCGGCGCTGCCCAACGAATACCTGCAAAGCGCAGAACTGTATGCCCGGGTGCAGGCGCTGCAAACCCACGATGCGATCGACGCCATGGCGCGCCAAGGCATTCTGGACGATTTCGAAGAGCGCGGTGTGAGCCTGGCCACTGCCCCTCGTGAGCGTGCGAAAGCGATCTTTGAGCGCATCGACAAGTTGTCGCAGGACTTTGCGCGCAATGTGCGTGAAACCAAAACCCGGCTCGCGTTCTCCGAAGCGGCGCTCAAGGGCGTGCCGGCGCTTGCCTTGGCCAAACGTGCCAAAGACGCCGAGGGCAATTACCTGTTCGGGCTGGACTACCCCGAGGCCGATGCGATTTTGAACAACGCCGAGGTCGAGAGTACGCGGCACGACTTCTGGATGGCGTTTCAGCAGCGCGGCGGACAGACCAATCTGGACATCCTGAAGGAGACTGTGCAGCTGCGCCTGGAGCTGGCGCAGTTGATGGGGGAGAAGAGCTACGCGGACTGGTCGCTCAAGCACAAGATGGCAGGTTCGGCCCAGGCGGTGGACCGCTTCCTGGGCGAGGTGCAGACGCGGGTGGAGGCGCTCGAGCGCGCGGAACTCGATCAGTTGCGGCTGGAGAAGGTGCGCTTCATGGGCGCCACGGATGCGACGCTCAAGAGATGGGACGTGGCCTTCTACCAGCAGCGGCTGAAGAAGGAACGCTACAACGTGGATCAGGCCGAGGTGCGCGCCCAGTTCCCGACCGAACCCACCATCGCCTGGATGATGAAGGTCACCAGCACGCTCTATGGCGTGGAGTTTCGCCCGAACAAGCGCCTGCCCGTCTGGCAGCCGGACGTGCGCGGCTACGACGTGTTCGATGCGCGCAGCCGCAAATACCTGTCCAGCTTTTATCTGGACCTGTTTCCGCGCGAAGGCAAATACAAACACGCGGCGGCCTTCGGCATTCGCGGCGTCTCGCTGGCTGCAGGACGCACGCCGGTGTCGGTGCTGGTGACCAACTTCAGCCGGGACGGATTTGACCAAAGCGAGCTGCGCACGCTGTTTCACGAGTTCGGGCATGTCATGCACGGCGTGCTCTCGCGCACCCGCTACGTGATGCAGGCTGGCACCCACGTGAAGCGCGATTTTGTGGAAGCGCCGTCGCAGATGTTCGAGGACTGGCCGCGCCGTGCCGAGGCGATCAGCCTGTTCGCCCAGGTCTGCCCGAGCTGCAAGCCGATCGATCCGCAACTGATCGCGCGCATGAATGCCTCGCGCGCCTTCGGCCAGGGGATCCAGTACGCGCGCCAGGGCCTGTACGCCGCCTATGACATGTCACTGCACCGCTCCAGCGCCGCGGACCCGATGCAGTCCTGGATCGCCCTGGAGGGCAAGACGCCCTTGGGCTACGAGGCTGGCGCCATGGTGCCCGCGGCTTTCGGCCACGTGATGGGCGGCTATGCCGCAGGCTATTACGGCTATATGTGGTCGCAGGTACTGGCGCTGGACATGCGGTCAGCGTTTGGCGACAACGTGATGGACAAACAGGTGGCGGCGCGCTATCGCCGGCTGATTCTGGAGAGCGGCGGTCAACGTCCACCTGGGGAGTTGGTGGAAGAATTTTTAGGGCGCAAGCCCTCGGCTGACGCCTTCTTCCGAGAGATCATGGGCAAGCTCCAGTGAGATTTCCAAAATAGGTGACAACCTCCTGCGTTCTTGCCACCCCAACGTTTCTCGTCATTGGGAGGCCACAGCCCGTGGCAATCCATCTCGGCAAGCAACCAGAATGCATGGATTGCCGCGCTGCGCTCGCAATGACGGACTCCTGGTTTGCTGCGCTGGCCATCACTGCGAGGAGTGCAGCGACGCGGCAGTCGCAATGACGGACTCCTGGTTTGCCGCTGGTCATCACGGCGAGGAGTGCAGCGATGCGGCAGTCGCCATGACGACCTCGGTTCGCTCCCTACAATGCTTGCTATGTCCCCATTTGTTCACCTGCGCCTGCACACCGAGTTTTCCGTCGTCGACGGCACCAACCGAATCGATGAAATTGTTCCCGCCGCCGTGGCCGATGGCCAGCCCGCGCTGGCCATCACCGACTTAAGCAACCTGTTTGGCGCGATCAAGTTCTACAAGGGCGCGCGCGCCAAGGGGCTCAAAGCCCTGATCGGCGCCGAGATTTTCCTGGAGGGCCTGGGCACCGACGCCACGGCCCTGTCGCGCGTGCTGCTGCTGGTGCAAAGCACACAGGGCTATCTGAATCTGTCGGAGTTGCTGGCGCGCGCCTACACGCAAAACGTGGTCAAGGTGCAGGCGGTGGTGAAGCTGGACTGGCTCAAGGAACTCAGCGCCGGGCTGATCATGCTGTCGGGGGCACAGGCCGGCCCCGTGGGCCAGGCGCTGGTGCAGGGCGACGGCGCGCGCGCGGCCGACGCGGCGCTGCAACTCGCGTCCATTTTCCCGCATCGTTTCTATCTGGAGCTGCAGCGCGCCGCGCGCGTGGACGACGAGGCCCATGTGAGCGCGGCGGTGCAGCTCGCGGCGCGCCTGAAGCTGCCGGTGGTGGCGACACACCCGGTGCAGTTTGGCGCTGAGCAAGACTACGAGGCGCACGAGGCGCGCGTCTGCATCGCCGAGGGCGAGATCCTGGGCAATCCGCGGCGTGTGCGCCGCTTCACGCGCGAGCAGTATTTCAAGTCGAGCGCGCAGATGCATGCGCTCTTTTCCGACGTGCCGTCGGCTCTGGCCAACACACTGGAAATCGCCAAGCGCTGCAACCTCACGCTGGTGTTGGGCAAGCCGCAACTGCCCGAGTACCCCACGCCCGAGGTCAACGGTGTGCGCATGACGCCGGACGAGTACTTCCGTCACGTGTCGTTCGAGGGACTGGAGCAGCGCCTCAAGCACCTGTACCTGGATTCGGTGGAGCGCGACAAACAGCGTCCCCGCTACGTTGAGCGTCTCGAATTCGAGATCGCCACCATCCTGAAGATGGGCTTTCCCGGCTACTTTCTGATCGTGGGCGATTTCATCAACTGGGCCAAGAACAACGGCTGCCCGGTGGGGCCGGGGCGCGGCTCGGGCGCAGGCTCGCTCGTGGCCTACGCCATGGGCATCACCGACTTGGACCCGCTGCGCTACAACCTGCTGTTCGAGCGTTTTCTCAATCCCGAACGCGTCTCCATGCCCGACTTCGACATCGACTTCTGTCAGGGCAACCGCGACCGCGTGATCGACTACGTCAAGCTCAAATACGGGCGCGAGGCCGTGAGCCAGATCGTCACCTTCGGCACCATGGCCGCGCGCGCCGCGATCCGCGACGTGGGCCGCGTGCTCGACATGAGCTACACCTTTTGCGACGGCATCAGCAAGCTCATCCCGAACAAGCCGGGCGTCAGCGTCACGCTGCAGTTGCCGCCAGCGGACCGCAAGAAGGACGACAAGACCGTTTATGCGAGCGTGGACGAGCCGCTGCTGGCCGAGCGCGAAGCCAAGGAAGAGGACGTCAAGACCCTGCTGGAACTGGCGCGAAAACTCGAAGGGATGACGCGCAACGTGGGCATGCACGCCGGCGGCGTGCTGATCGCGCCGGGCAAGCTCACCGACTTCTGCCCGCTCTATCAACAACCCGGCAGCGACGCGGCGGTGAGCCAGTTCGACAAGAACGACGTGGAGGCCATCGGCCTGGTGAAGTTCGACTTCTTGGGTCTGGCCACGCTCACGATTCTTGAGATCGCCAAGGACTTCATCCGCGCGCGCCACATAGGGCAGGAAAATTTTGCCTTCGAGAACATCGACCTGGAGGACGCCGCCACCTACAAGCTCTTTGCCGACGGACGCACCGAGGCCGTGTTCCAGTTTGAAAGCCGCGGCATGCAGGGCATGTTGAAGGACGCGCGGCCCACGCGCCTGGAAGACCTGATTGCGTTGAACGCGCTGTATCGCCCCGGCCCCATGGACCTGATTCCCAGCTTCGTGGCGCGCAAGCACGGGCGCGAGCCGGTGGAGTACCCGCACCCGCTGGTGGCGAAGATGCTGTCCGAGACCTACGGCATCATGGTCTATCAGGAGCAGGTGATGCAGACCGCGCAGATCCTGGGCGGCTACTCGCTCGGCGGCGCCGACATGCTGCGCCGCGCCATGGGCAAGAAGGACGCGGACGAGATGGCCAAGCACCGCCAGATCTTTCGCGACGGCGCGGCCAAGAATGACATCACCGAGGCCAAGGCGGACGAGGTCTTCGACCTGATGGAGAAGTTCGCGGGCTACGGCTTCAACAAGTCGCACGCCGCCGCCTATTCGCTCTTGGCCTACCACACAGGCTGGCTGAAAGTTCATTACGCGGCCGAGTTCTACTGCGCCAACATGACCGTGGAAATGGACGACACGGACAAGCTCAAAGTGTTGTTCGAGGACGCGCAAAAATTCGGCCTTGCGTTCGAGACGCCGGACGTGAACCGCGGCCGGCATCGCTTCGAGCCGGTCACGGACAAACTCATACGCTACGGCCTGGGCGCCATCAAGGGTACGGGCCAGCAGGCGATCGACGCCATCGTGGCGGCGCGCGAGGGCCGGGGCAACAGCGCCGCGGGCGCAGCCACCGGTCCATTCAAGAGCCTGTTTGATTTCTGCGTGCGCGTGGACCGCAGCCGCATCAACAAGCGCACGGTCGAGGCGCTGATCAAGACCGGCGCCTTTGACGCGATCCAGCAAAACCGCGCGGCGCTGTTGGCCAGCGTGGAGCGCGCCTTCGATTTCGCCGCCGCCGCGCAGGCCAATGTGAACCAGGGCGGCCTCTTTGACATGGATGCCGATGCCCATGGCTCCAGCACGCAGGAGCCCGAGCTGATGGCCGCGCTGCCCTGGGGCGTGAAAGAGCGGCTCACGCACGAGAAAGCGGCGCTGGGTTTTTATCTCTCGGGCCACCTGTTCGACGAGGTGGCGCGCGAAGTGCGTCGCTTCGTAAAGCGCGAAATCGGCGATCTGCTGGACTCGCGTGAGCCGCTGCTGCTGGCGGGCATCATCAACGATTTTCGCGTCATCAACGGCCAGCGCGGGCGCATGGGGATCTTCAAGCTGGACGACAAGAGCGGCGTGGTCGAGGCCACCATCGACGACACGCTGATGAACGCGAACCGCAATCTGATCAAGGACGACGAGTTCGTGATCGTGCGCGGCAGCCTGCAACCCGATCGCTTTACCGGTGGCTTTCGTCTCAAGGTGGCTGCGGTCTACGACCTGGCCTTGGCGCGCTGCACCTTTGGCAAGTTCCTGCGCGTGAGCGTGAATGGCCGCGCTCCCGACATCGCCCGGCTGGCGCGGGATTTCCCGCCGCGGCGCGAGCCGAGCGAGCAGGGCGAACTGGTGCGCGCCCTGGGCGTGCGCCTGGCAGTTCAGAGTGAGCGCGCCAGCGCCGAACTGCAGCTGGGTGAGCAGGCCCGCTTTTTCCCGAGCGACGCGGCGCTGGCTGGCTGGCTGGCGCAAAGCGGGAACGCGGGGATCGTGTACGAGTGAGTTGAGGAGGCTTCGTCATTGCGAGCCCCCGAATTTGGCCGGATACTGCCACCGACCTTGACTCGAGAACTTGTCATTGCGTTCGCAGCGCGGCAATCCATATTGTTGGTTAGCCACCATGGACTGCCGCGTCGCCTGGCTCCTCGCAGTGACGGCCAGCGTGGCAATCCAGCTGCTTTCGGGGAGCGCCGAGATGGACTGGCGCGTCGCCTGGCTCCTCGCAGTGACGATCCCGCTCGAATGGATCACCGCACCAATACGATGCGCGTCAGTCCTTGGGTCTGAAACCGATACGCAGTGTGGAGGGGACCCGGCCATCGGTGTCGCGCGGCAGGCGCTCGGTCTTGTCGATGGCCTTGAGCACGGCCTCATCCCAGGACTTGATGCCGCTTGACGCGACCAGCTTGCGCCCCACAATGCTTCCGTCGGGGGCGGTGAAGACATCGATATCGGCAGTCGGATTGCCCGCCACAGCCTCGGTGAAAACGATCTTGGGCTTGATCGTGGCAGCGATGCGTGCGCCGTAGCTGGCCGAGGGGCCGGCCGAGTGCGTGGCGGTGCCGGTCGCGCCCGGTCCACCGGTGGCACCCGCCAGGCCGGCAAGGCGCTGCAGATTTTCCTGGCGCTGTTTCTCCAACGCCTTGACGCTGATCTGGTCCTGTTTGACTTTGGCTGCGGCCAGGGTTTTCTTGTCGGCCTCGCGTGCCAGTGCTTCGTTGTGCAGTTTTTCCGCCGCCTGCTTCGCCGCCTTGGCCTTGTCACGCTCCAGTTGCCTCAGGCGTTCCTGTTCCAGCGCCAGTTCCCGTTGGCGTTGCACGCGCTCTCGTTCCAGCGCAATCTGCGGGTCGGGCAGGGCCACGGGTGGCGCGAGTTCGGGTGCGGGTGGAGGCGCGGCCTCGGGCTCGGCTGGCGGGGGTTGCGGCGCAGGGGCCGCGGCCTGCGGCACTTCGGCCCAGAGCTCGGCGGCGACGGTTTCAAGTGGGGCGTCGCGGTGCCAGTTCACACCCCAGGTGAGCGCGGCCACCAGCAGCGCGTGCGCCAGCAAGGCGAGCACCAAAGCGCGCCACAGACCTTCGGGCTGGGCCGGCGAAAACTCCAGGTGTTGGACGGTGGCAGACATCTCGATCCGGGTTGCGCCGACGGCCCTGACCTCAGGGCGCGAGCTGGACCGAGAGGCCCACGCGCTGCACGCCGGCGCGCTGCAGCGTGTCCATCAGTTTCACCACCACTTCGTACTTGACAGCGCGGTCGGCGCTGATGACCACGGGCGTAGCGGCGACGCCGTCCTGTGCCCTGAGCACGGCTGGGGCGACAGCACTGAGCGCCAGCGCTGCCGGGCTGGCGGCGGCGCCGGCCTTGCCGCTGAGCTGGCTCACGCTCAAGGACAGGGATTCGTCCTTGTTCACGACGATGCGGATCACGCTGTCGGGTGTCTTGTTGGCCTTGCCAACGCTGGGCAGGTCGATCACGCTGGGTGCGATCAGCGGCGCCGTCACCATGAAGATGATGAGCAGCACCAGCATCACGTCGATGAAGGGCACCATGTTGATTTCGTTGATGGTGCGGCGGCCGCGGCCGCGTGACACGAGGGCGGGCATGACGGGCGCTTGCTAGTGCACGCTGGGCGAATTGACACCCAGGTTACGCTGCAGGATGTTGGTGAATTCCTCGATGAAGGTCTCCAACCGGATCGCGATGCGGTCGATGTCGCGTGCAAAACGGTTGTAGGCCACCACCGCGGGAATGGCTGCGAACAGACCGATGGCGGTGGCCACCAGTGCTTCGGCGATGCCTGGGGCCACGGTCGCCAGCGTCACCTGCTGCAGCGAGGCCAGCCCCGTGAATGCGTGCATGATGCCCCACACCGTGCCGAACAGGCCCACATAGGGCGAGACCGAACCCACTGAAGCCAGGAACGACAGATGCGTTTCGATCACGTCCATTTCGCGCTGGTAGCTGGCGCGCATGGCACGACGCGCGCCATCCATGAGCGTGGCCGAGTCCGTGATGCGCCGTTCACGCAGTTTCTGGAACTCGCGCATGCCGCTGGCAAAGATGCGCTCCATGGGCCCGCCCTGTGCGGCATTCTTGGCCGCGGTGGCGAAGAGCTCGGTCATGTTCGTGCCGGACCAGAAGTTGCGTTCGAACTCGTCATTTTGTGACTTGATCCGACCCAGGGAAAAGAGCTTGCGAAAGATCGCCACCCAGCTTGAAATCGACACCCCCAAAAGCAGCAGCATCACGGCTTGCACCACCCAACTGGCGTGCATCACAAGCTGGAAGATCGACAGGTCTTGATTCATGTTTGAAGTGCTTGCAGGATGTGATTCGGAATTCTCGTCGGCTTGAGTCGGGTCGCATCGACCCAGCCTATACGGACCCTGGCGCTGCAAAGAAGTTCAACTTCGTTCGCGTTCAGCGCTGTGCCCACGCGCAGCGCCTGCTGTTCCATGGTGAAGGATGAGCGCCCCAGGTCAGCCACTTTTGCGCTCACCAGCAGCTCATCGTCCAGGCGCGCCGGCGTCTGGTACTTGACGCTGGCTTCGCTCACCACAAACATGGCGCCGGTCTGCGCGCGCAGCGCCTGCTGCTCCAGCCCGAACGAGCGCAGCCACTCGGTGCGGGCGCGCTCAAAGAACTTCAGGTAATTGGCGTAGTACACGATGCCGCCGGCATCGGTGTCCTCCCAGTACACGCGCACCGGCCAGGTGAATATGGGGTTCGTCATTGCAGCCCTCCCGAATCCATCGGATACTGCACCGGGACCTTGAACCGAGGACGCGTCATTGCGAGCGTAGCGCGGCAAACCACGAGTAGCACCGTGCTCCACGATGGAGTGCCAGTTCGCTTTGCTCCTCGCAGTGACGACAAGTGATGTTCACGGATTGCGGCGCTGCGCTCGCAATGACATGGTGTGGTCATCAGCTTTTGTCGCGACCGCGGTCGCGGGCGATTTCATCGGCACGCAGCGTCGGCGCCAGGCCATTGAGCACGGCGTTGACGTATTTGTGGCCGTCAGTGCCACCAAACTCCTTGGCCAGTTCGATGCATTCGTTCAGCACCACGCGCCAAGGCACGTCCAGACAGAGTTTGAATTCATAGGCACCGATCCACATCACGGCGTGCTCGATCGGCGAGATCTCGGCCATGGGCCGGTCCAGCAGCGGCAGGATCAGCGCGTCGAGCTCGCCACTGCTGTCCATGCAGCCGTGCAACAGGGCGTCAAAGTGCGCCGCGTCGGCCTTGTTAAAGCCCGCCAGGTCGCGCGTGAAGGCGTCGATGGCGCTGGCCTCGTTGCGTCCCACCAAGTGCTGGTACAGCGCCTGCAGGGCAAATTCACGGGCACGGGTGCGCGATGACTTGGACGCGGCCTTGCGCGCTCCGGTGCTGGTGACGCCGCTGCGCGGCTGGCGCGGCGGACGTGCAGTGCTCAGGGTGGATCCGTTCATGCGAGGTCTCCCAGCAGATTGGCCATTTCGATCGCGACATAGGCCGCGTCGCGCCCTTTTTCCACCTGACGTGCCACCGCCTGATCCAGGCTTTCAGTGGTCAGAATGGCGTTGGCGATGGGGATGCCATAGTCGAGCGCGACGCGGCTCACGCCCGCACCCGATTCGTTGGCCACCAGTTCGAAGTGGTAGGTCTCGCCGCGGATGATGCAGCCCACGGCCACCAGCGCGTCGTATTTTTCGGTTTCGGCCAGCGCCTGCAACGCCACGGCAATCTCCAGTGCTCCGGGCACGCTCACCTGGTCGATGTCCTCGGCGCGCACGCCGAGCTCGATCAATTCTTCCTTGCAGGCTTGCGCCAGCGCGTCGGTGACGCTGGCATTGAAGCGCGCCTGCACCATGCCGATCACGAGTTTCTTGCCATCGAGCCGCGCAGGATTAGCGCGGGGAGCTCCCGTGTCTGCTGTTTGCATTTGCTTTCTCCTTGAATGATTTATTTGGCCAGGTAGCCCATGATTTCCAGGCCGTAGCCGGTCATGCTGGGCATGCGGCGCGGATTGCCCATCAGGTGCATCTTGTGCACGCCACATTCGCGCAGGATCTGCGCGCCCACGCCGTAGCTGCGCAGGTCCAGGCGTCCGCGCTCGGGGGCATGGGCAGCGCGGGCCGTGCCGTCAAACTGGGCCAGCAACTGTTCTGCGCTTTCGCCGCAGTTGAGCAGCACGACCACGCCCTGGCCTTCCTGTGCGACGCGTTGCAGTGCCGCCTCCAGACTCCAGGAATGCATGGCGCGATTGACTTCCAGGGCGTCCAGGATTGACAGTGGCTCATGCACCCGTGCCACCACGGTTTGCGTTGGCTCCCAATGGCCCTTGACCAGTGCCAGATGCAGGCCCTGGCTGGGTTGATCGCGAAAGGCGTGTGCGGTGAACTCGCCAAAGGCGGTCTGCAGGGAGCGCGTGCCCAGGCGTTGTACCAGCGACTCGGTGCGGCTGCGGTAGGCGATCAGGTCGGCAATCGTGCCAATCTTGAGGCCGTGCGTGGCGGCGAACTTCTGCAGGTCGGGCAAACGCGCCATGCTGCCGTCGTCATTCATGATTTCGCAGATCACCGAGGCCGGCGTGCAACCCGCCATTCCGGCCAGGTCGCAGCCGGCTTCGGTGTGACCGGCACGCATCAGCACGCCGCCGTCCACCGCCTGCAGTGGGAAGATATGGCCCGGCTGCACCAGGTCGTCGGGCACCGCATGCGCGGCCACTGCAGCCTGCACTGTGCGTGCGCGATCCGCAGCCGAGATGCCGGTGCTCACACCTTCTGCGGCTTCAATCGATACCGTGAAGGCCGTGCCTTTCTTGTCGCCATTGCGCACCACCATCGGTGGCAGCTGCAGGCGTTCGCAAATGGCGCGCGTGAGCGTGAGGCAGATCAGGCCGCGCCCAAAACGCGCCATGAAGTTGATGCCATCGGCGCTGACGTGGTCCGCGGCCAGCACCAGGTCGCCTTCGTTTTCGCGGTCTTCTTCGTCCACCAGGATCACCATGCGCCCAGCGCACATCTCGGCCACGATGTCTTCAACGGGCGAGATGCCCAGGGAGGAGGGGGTTGTCATGTCAGAAGTCTCTCAAATGCAGTTGGGTTGGTGAGGTGAGTGCGGTGTGGCTGAGCATGCGCTCCACGTAGCGCGCGACAGTATCGATTTCCAGGTTGACCTGGGTGCCGATCGCCAGCGTGTGCAGCGCTGTGTTCTGAACGGTGTGCGGGATCAGGTTGATGCTGATCTCGCAGCCGCTGGCGCCGTCGTGCACGGCGTTCACCGTCAGGCTCACGCCATTGACGGTGACCGAGCCCTTGTACGCCAGGTATTTCGCCAACGTCACGGGGCAGAGCAAACGCAGCTCCCAGCTTTCACCGAGGCTCGAAAAGTGGCTCACGCTGGCGACGCCGTCAACGTGGCCCGACACGATGTGGCCACCCAGACGATCATGCGCGCGCAGCGCCTTTTCCAGATTGACCGGTCCCGTCGCGTCCAGCCCCGCGGTCTTGTCGAGTGACTCGGCCGAGATGTCGACACGAAACAGCGCATGTTCCAGCTCAATCGATGTCACCGTCATGCAGGCGCCGTTGAGTGCGATGCTGTCACCCAAGGCCACATCGTCCAAATAGCCCGCGGGCGCGGCGATCTCCAGCCGCTTGCCGTGTTGCAAAGAGCGGCCCAAGGCGTGCGTGGCGACGATGCGCCCGACACCGGTAATGATTCCAGTAAACATCCTGCTATTTTCGCAGGGAAAGGGCGTCCCGCAAAAAACTCTCGTGCCCTTGCACGCGCGCCAGGATACGCAGGTCCGGACCCAGCATCGTGGTGGACGCGAATTCCAGCTGCGTTGCCTGCGTCAAATCCGTCAGCGGCGCCAAGCTGGCCATGTCGCGGCCCGGCCCCAACATCTTGGGCGCCAGATAAAGCAGCAGTTCGTCCACCAAGCCCGCGTGCAGCAGCGAGCCATTGAGCTTGTGCCCGGCTTCGACATGAACCTCGTTGACTTCGCGCCTGGCCAGGTCGCGCATCATGGCCGTTAGATCGACCTTGCGCTCTAGATTGCCCAGATAAATCACCGAGGCGCCGCGCGCTTGCAAAGCCTGCTGGCGCCCGGCATCGGGCTGCGCCGCATAAAAAATGACTTGCCGGCTGGCTTCAAACAGGAGCGCATCGGGGGGCGTGCGCAATTCGCTGTCGACCACGATCAGGGTTGGCTGGCGCACAGGGCCCAGCCCGCGCACATCGAGCCGCGGATTGTCCTGCAGCACCGTGCCCACGCCGGTGAGGAGGGCACAGGCGCGGGAGCGCCAGGCGTGGCCATCGGCGCGCGCGGCCGCGCCGGTGATCCACTGACTCATGCCATTGTCCAGCGCCGTCTTTCCGTCCAGCGACGCCGCCAGCTTCATGCGTACCCAGGGGGCTTTGCGGACCATGCGGCTGAAAAATCCGATGTTCAGCTCGAACGATTCCGTGGCACCGGGCCCCACCACCACGTCCACCCCGGCGGCGCGCAGCCGCGCAAAACCCTGGCCCGCGACCAGCGGGTTCGGGTCAGCCAGGGCGGCCACAACGCGGCTGATTCCGGCCGCAATCAAGGCGTCGCAGCAGGGCCCGGTACGCCCCTGATGCGCGCAGGGTTCCAGCGACACATAGGCCGTGGCGCCAGCCACCGCCAGGCCGCGTTGCGCGGCGTCGCGTAACGCCATGATTTCTGCGTGGGGCCCACCCGTGGCTTGTGTGGCGCCCTGGCCCAGTACCACGCCTTCGGGCGTTGTCAGCACGCAGCCCACGGCCGGGTTCGGCGGACAAATGAGGCGAGCCTGGGATGCCAGACAGCCACATTGCCGGACGCATTCATCGGGATTCATAGGTTGGATTGCACAAGGCTGGTTTCGGATGAGCCCGATCTTGCCACTTATCGGCCAGGCTGCGCCGGTTGTCCGTTGGCATGCATGGCCGTGGCCGTCGAGCGCTATGCTTTTGGAATCTAAAGAATAAGAAGGAACCGGCATGCGCGATCAAAAGGGTTTTACGCTGATTGAAATGATGATCACTGTGGCCATGGTCGGGATCCTGGCGTCGATCGCCTTGCCCAGTTACACATCCTATGTGACTCGAGGCCGGATCACCGAGGCGGTGGCGGGGTTGGCGGGGATGAAGGTCAAGCTGGAGCAGCATTTTCAGGACAACCGCACCTATGGCGGGGCCTGCGTGGCAGGCGGAATTGCAGCGCTTCCCAGTGGCAACAACGCGCAGTATTTCAATTTCAGTTGTCCAACCCTCAGTGCGTCCCAATACACAGTGCAGGCGGATGGGTACGGCAGCATGGCGGGCTTCAGCTATAGTATTGATCAAAGTGACAACCGAGTCACTCTGGCCGTTCCTTCCGGCTGGACTTTGACCGGCACCTGCTGGGTGCTCAAGAAGGACGGGTCATGCTGAGGCGAGGCGCCGCTTGCGGTTTCACGTTGGTGGAGGTGCTGGTCAGCCTGGCGATCGTGGGGCTGCTGTTGGCCCTGGGCTTGCCCGCTCTCACAACCTACTCCGTCAACTCGAAGATCCGCGCTGCAGCCGATAACTTCAGCGCTGACCTGCAGAGCGCGCGCACCGAGGCGATTCGCACCAACGGCAACGTGGCGCTGGTCCTGACCAGCGATGCGGCGCTCAGCGCCAATGTGGGGTCCGGCAATGTCAATGCCGCAGGACCCAACTGGATCGTGCGCGCCGGCACGGCAGCGCCTTACGCTTGGGTTGCAGGTAGAACGCTGGCAGACCTGGGTGCCACATTGGCGCTGAGCGGAAGCGTCTATGTTGCGAGTCCGTCGCCGCCGGTGACTTCGCCGCTGTCCAGCGTGAATTTCACGCCGCTGGGCGGCACCAACCTCGCCGGTACGGCATCGTTCCTTTTCACCGCGCCCGGCAGTGGCGTCTGCTTACCGGTGCCGCCTGCTACGACTCCCGTTGGCACGCTGCGTTGCCTGCGGGTGCAGGTCACCGTGGGCGGGCAGGTTCGAACGTGCGACCGGGCCGTCACCACGCTGGGCGATTCCCGCACCTGTAGCTGAAGCCAATGACGATGAAGTCCTTGTCATTTCAATCGGGCCAGCGCGGCATGATGATGATCGAAGCGCTGGTGGCGATACTTATTTTTTCCCTCGGCATCCTGGGCATGGTGGGCGTGAATTCGCTCGCCGTGTCCTCGCAATCCGATGCCCAATTCCGCAGCGACGCCAACAAGTTTGCGACCGAAGCGATCCAGCAAATGTGGGTCAGTGTGGACCGCACCAATGCCACCACGCTGGACGCCACGCTGGGCGCATTTCAGCACCAGTCTGGCGGCAGCACCTGTGCGTTCTCCGGCGCTGCCGCCGTCAACCCCGTGGTGGCGACCTGGGTGGGTGCGGTGATGGCGGCGGGTTCGGGGCTGCCGGGGTCGACCGCGCTGATGCAGCAGATTTTGGTGACGAATTTGGGTGCGGGGGTGAACCAGGTGACGGTGACCGTGTGCTGGAAGGCACCTGGGGACGCCGTGGCCCGCAAACACGTCATGCAGTCGCTGATCACCTGAGTGCATGATGAGTAACGTCCGCTTTCGCCTCCAGCCAGCGCGCCAGTTCGGCATGTCGATGATCGAGCTCCTGGTGGGCATGGCCATCGGAATGATCTCGATGCTGATCATCTTTCAGGTGTTCTCCGCATCAAGCGCGCATACGCGCACGACCTCGTCAGCCGGCGACGCGCTGATTTCCGGTGCGCAGGCGCAATACCAGCTCGAACGCGACATCCGCATGGCGGGTATGGGGTTTGGCCTGGTACCCAACAGCGGCAAGCCCGGCGGGTTGGGGGGCTGTGCGGTGCAGGCCCACAACGTGGCTCTGAGCGCTCCAGACTTCTCGTTCCCCTTGGCATCGGTACGGATTCTCCAAGGGCCTGATCAAATCCCGGTCGCTCCGCTGGGCGCGCCGGTTCAGATCGCAGTCATGTATGGCGATTCAGCCTACTTTGTCACCAGTCGGCAATTCAATGCATCGACCGGTGCGAGCAAGAGGCTGGTGCGCCGCGACGGGTTTCACCTGGGTGATATCGTGCTCGTGACGAGTGCCAGCACCAGCGCCAGCACCCTGCCTGCCTGCGCCGCGGCGCTGGTCGAAGTCACCGGCTTCCCCGCCCCGGACGACAGCTTCTCGGTGCTGCACCAGCAAGGCGTGCAATATGTCAATTTTTTCACCAATGCCAACGCCACCGCGACCATGAATGCAACGGCCGGGGCCGCAACCACGGTGGCGTCAACTGGCTTCACCTACAACCTGGGCCCCACCCCCAGCCGAAACCTGTGGCAGGTGGTGGGGCCCGACCCGACCCATCCCCAGTCCAACCCCAACTTCCTGGTGTCCAACGACACGCTGCATTCCGACACCCAGGTTCAGGCGGCAGCGGGGATTGTGAATTTGCAGGCGGAGTACGGCACGGATGACGGGGGCGGCGCCGCCGGTGCTGCAGCCACGCCTGCGGCGGTCGCAGGCGACGGCATCATCAGCCCCACGGAATGGTCGAGTGCCCAGCCGGCAGACCCGACGCGGGTGCTGGCCGTGCGCTTTGCCGTGCTGGCACGCAGCCAGCAATACGAGGCGCCGGTGCTGGTCGGTGGCGTGGCCACGTGCCAAGCGACCACGGCGCTGCCGTTCTGGGCCAATGACCCGGGGCTCACGGCCAGGACGATCAATGACGGGTCGGGCCATAAGTTCACTTTGTTCAATGTGGATGGCACGACCGACAGTTCTCCTGCCAACGCCAACGATTGGCGTTGTTACCGCTACCGCGTGTACGAAGCCACCGTGCCGCTGCGCAACATGCTTTGGTGATGATGATGAACCCCGTGCATGTCAATCCAAGATTCGTTCAGTGGCCCCGCCGTCAGCAAGGCGTGGTGCTGTATGTGGCGCTGGTGGTGATGGTGGTGATGATGCTCGCCGGGGTGGCGATGCTGCGCTCGGTCGGTACGGGGGTGGGCGTGACGGGCAATCTGGCGTTCAAGCAAAACGCCACGCTGGCCGGTGACCTGGGCACCCAAGCCGCCATCGCCTGGATTCTGAGCCAGCCTGCGCTCAGCATGGAACAAAACATACCCGCGAGCGGCTACTTCGCCACTTGGGATCCCTCGTTCAAGCCATCGGCGTTTGACTGGAGCAGCGCCAAGCTGGTACCCCTTGCGGCCGGCGTCCCCGATACCGGCAACACCGTGCGCTACGTCATTCATCGCCTGTGCAGCGCCTCGGGCATCCCCCAGTCGTCGGCAGTGCAGGAATGCTCGGTCAGCGGCAACGTTACTGCAAACAGCGTGGACGGCAACTCCAGTGGCGTTCAGTCCGGGGCCGTTTCACCGCCGCTGTACCGGGTCACAACGCGTGTCGACGGGCCCCGTGGCACGCTGAGCTTTATCCAGGTCGTCGTTGAGTGACATCGCAGGAGAACACCATGAAAACATCGACACATTCCAGCGCGAGCGTATTCTTAGCGCTGCGCGTTCTAAGCCGGTTCGGGTTGATGCTGGGATTGGGCTTTGTCAGCGCCATCCATGCGGCCACGGACATCTCGTCGACGCCGATCGAAGCCACCAGCCTGGGGCAAACCAAACCCAACATCATGTTGCTGATGGACACCTCGCAGTCCACGCTGTTTACGCACGCTCCCAACATCATGGAAGTTCCGGTCAACGCGCAGCCCAATGCGCCGTTGAAGGCGGCGTTACCGATTGGCTACCGCTCCTATCAGTGCAACCCGATCTACTACAGGCCTTCCTTCGCCAATAATCCCGATTTTGATCCAGCCAATCCGCCGCAACCCTACCAAGTCCCGGTGAACCTGGACCCGGCCACGGTGCCGCCCGGCGGTTGGCTGAATGGCTTGTTGTTCAACAATGCGCCTTACAACTACTACAACGGCCTGTACCCTGATCAGTATCCGCCGACAACCCCGCCCACACCCGGGGCTTCCCTGACGGTCGATCTGAGTCAAAAGTTCCAGGCCTTTGACCAGTACACGCGTTCGCGCAAGGGTCCCGGTTCGGACGATTTTCCGCAACCCGCTTACTACTACGTTTACCACCTGACGGCGGGGGGGGTGCCACCGATCAATCTGGATATCACGCAGCCGCCTTGTACCGACACCTACGGGGTCTACCCGGCGGGTCTCAACCCCAACAGTTCGGCTGTGCCCAATCCAGCCATTCCGTTGCCAGCCTACGGGAACCTGCCGCCAACCATCACCTCAGGGCCTTTGGCCGGGCACTGGACGCGCTATCTTGTCGGTGTCACCGGCACGCCGGGGGTCGCCAAAGACCTGACGAACACTCCGGTGGACGAGACCCAGAACTTTGCCGTCTGGTACACCTTCTATCGCACCCGCATCGCGTTGACCAAGAGCGGCATTGGACTGGCCTTTAGCAATTTGAACGACAGCTATCGTGTGGGCTTCATCAATGCCAGTCCGTTGGTGGGGGGGCTCGTCGACGCCAGCCGCTACGTCCCGCTGAACGACTTCAACCAGGGCCAAAAGACGAGCTGGTATGGCACGCTGTACAACCAGGTTCCCGGCGGTTCCTCGCCCATGCGCGAGGGTCTGGCGCGTGTCGGTCGACACTATGGAAACCAGAGTGATTCCATCAACGCCGGTATGCCTTTGCAGTTCAACAATTCCGGCGACACATCCAGCTGCCGCCAGAACTTCACCATTCTCGCCTCGGGCGGCTACTGGAGTCCGGGCGCTGAAACCCGCGGCCCGGTCAAGCTCGACGGGGTCTCTTTGGTAGGGCAGGAGGATGGAGCACTCACCCCCCCCTCGGGCAACACGCCGCGACCGATCTGGGACGGTGGCAGCGACGGATCCCTGGTGACAAGCGACGCCTGGAATAGCTACTCTGCGGCCAGCTGCCCGACGAACCTGGTGATGAAATCGACCTCGCAAACGCTGGCCAGGACCTCGCAAGCGCTGCAAAGCCAGACGCAGTGGCTGCAGAGCACTTCGCAACTCAATATCCAGACCTCCTCCCTGACGCAAAGCACCTTGCAGTACACACTGTCGACGGTGCAAAACCAGCAGAGTACTTCGCAGACGTTTCAGACTGTTGTGCAGACCTTAAGAGGGGTGCAACAAGACACGCAGACGACGTCTCAAACGTCCTACGCCACACCGACCGTTTCGACCTCCCAAGTCAATATCACGACCACGGCCGTCACCAGTTCAACTTCTCAGCAGCAGCTGTCGACCACGCAATTACAGAAGACAACGGCCCAGATCTTTCAGAGCAGCACCCAGCCCACGCAGAGCACTGCGCAGTGGCTGCAGAGCACCTCGCAGCTGACTTCGAGCACGCCCACGATGTCGACCTCGCAGCAAAATATCACGACCACGGCGATCACACAGAACACGTCGCAATTGCAGCAGAGCACGACGCAGCAGACGCAAAGCACCTCGCAGTGGAAGCTGAGCACGGCGCAGCTCACGGCGAGCACCTCGCAATTGCGCCTGAGCACCTCGCAAAACACCTCCAGCACGCCCACGCAATGGACTTCGCAGATCAACCAGAGCACCGCACAGGCGACGGCGAGCACCACGCAGGTCACGGCGAGCACCTCGCAGTTGCAGCAGACCACCACGCAAATGACGGCAAGCACCTCGCAACTGACGGCGAGCACCTCGCAGTTGCAGCGCACGACCTCGCAACTGACGGCGAGCACCTCGCAGCTCAATCGGAGTACATCGCAACTCACGATGAGCACCAGCCAGCCGCTGCAGACCACGACCGTGTCCACCATGACCACGAGCCAGTGGTGGGCGACCGACAGTCAAAGTTCCACCCCGGTTGCCAGTTGCACTCCCACGCTCTATCTCAGCTGCTACGATGAAGTCAGCGACCCGCTCCCGGTGGTGCCGGGCAGCTGTACCAACGATCCGCCCACCGGCGCCAACGCATATACGACGACGACCTGCAGTAATCCGGCGCCGGTCGTGGTCGCTGTGGCCAGTTGCACCCCGGTGGCGGCAAGCGCCAGCAACAGCTATGTTCAGATCAGCTGCGGTTTTAACGCCACGGGGCCCACGGGCGTGGCGTCCTGCACGGCGGCATCGCCAACGGCAGGCAATCTTTGGACCACCACCACGTGCAGCACCGTTGCCACCGGGCCCACACCCGCGGCCAGTTGTGTGGCGGCGCTGGCGAATGCGGGCAATCTCTATACCGCCACCACCTGCAACACCGTCACCACACCGGCCACCGGCGTGGACACGTGCACGGCAGCGCTGGCGAGTTCGAGCAACTCCTACACCAGCACCAGCTGCAACACCGTCGCCACCCCCGCCACGGGTGTCGCGACTTGCACGCAGGCGCTGGCGAGTTCGGGCAACTCCTACATTGCCACCACCTGCACCACGGTCGTGACACCTGCCACCGGTGTGGCCTCATGCACAAATGCGACGGCAAGCTCGCTCAATTCTTACATCGCTACCACCTGCAACACCGTCACCACCCCGGCCACGGGCGTGCCCAGTTGCAGCGCAGCGTCAGCCAATTCGGGTAATTCCTACACGAGCACCACCTGCACCCCCGCCAACACCGGCCCCACCGGCGTGGCGTCGTGCACGGGGGCGACGGCAAATTCGATAAATTCCTACACCACGACCACTTGTCAAACGGTGGTATCACCCTACACCCCAGTTTCATCCTGCACCCCTACCGTGGCGGGAACGGGGAATTCCTGGGTCGCCACGAGTTGCAACACCGTGACCACGCCCTACGCTGGCGTCGCCTCCTGCACGTCTGCGGCAGCGATTTTGGGGAATTCCTGGACCAGTACCAGCTGCCTCCCGGTCAACACCGGGCCCACGCCCGTTGCTTCGTGCACACCCGTGTCCGCAGCCTCCGGCAACAGCTGGGTCGCCACCAGCTGCGTGACCACCACAACCTCCGCCGTGAGCGCGCCCGGTGGCTGCACCCCGGTGGCCGCCAGTTCCACCAACCAATGGACCGCCACTCTGTGCGGCTGGACCTCGGCCACGGGCACGGCGTCGTGCACCAGCACGCCGACGGTGGTCTGCAACGTAGCCACCACCGGGCCCACGGGCGTGGCTACGTGCACCCCCATCACCGCGAGTTCGGGCAACAACTGGGTTACCACCTCCTGCGACACGGTCACCACACCCGCCACCGGCGTGGCGAGTTGTACGCAAGGTACCGGCGCCAATTATGTGGTCACCACCTGCAACACCGTGTCGAACGGGCCCACGCCCGTGGCTTCGTGCACGCCGGTGTCGGCGAGTTCCAGCAATTCCTATACGGCCACAACCTGCCTCAATCCCACCACCGGTCCAACGCCGGTGGACCCGACCAGCAACGGCGGCAACGGCTGCCAGAGCCAGTTGCCCAGCAGTGGCAACAACTACGTCACGATCACCTGCAACACGGTGAGTAATGCCTGGTCCGGGGTGCAGTCCTGCACGCAACAGGACGCAAGCAGCGCCAATTCCTGGGTCCAGACCAGCTGCCGTACTTACACCACTTCGGCCGGAGTCGCGGCCTGCACGGTAGCCAGTGCAAGCTCAGGCAATTCCTGGACCACCACCGCCTGCCCCACGGTCACCAACGGACCCAATCCCGTGAGTTCATGCACCCCGGTGGCGGCCAGTGCCGCCACCACCCCGGCCTGGACCGCCACCACCTGCCCGGTCATCACCACCGGCCCCACCAACGTGGATAGCTGCGATCCGCAATCAGGGAATAACTGGACCACCACCACCTGTGGCTGGACCGCACCCGCAGGTTCGTCGGTGTGTCGCACCCGGGACAACCAGCAATGCAATACCGCTTCCACCGGGCCCACGGCCGTGGCCACCTGCACGCCGTCGCTGGCTACGTCGAGCAACAACTACATTGCCACCACCTGCACGCCGAACAACACCGGGCCCACGCCCGTGGCTTCGTGCACGCCCATAACGGCGGCTTTGGGAAATAACTGGACCACCACGACCTGCGCTACCGTTCCCACCGGACCGACGGCCGTGGCGTCGTGCACGCCCGTCACCGGGACCTCAGGGAACAACTGGATCACGATCACCTGCAGCACTACCAACACCCCAGCCGTGGGGGTGGCGACCTGCGCTGCTGGCACCGACCCCACGACCTTCATCACCACATCGTGCAACAACGTGGTTAGCGCATGGGCTGGCGCATCCTCTTGCACACCCGCAGTCGCTTCGTCTGCCAACTCCTATACCACCACCAACTGCAACGTCGCCACCACCCCGGCCACGGGGGTGGTTTCCTGCACACCGATCGCGGCGAGTTTGGCGAATCAATGGACCACCACGCTATGCCCGACCGCGACCGTCGTCGGGCCCACGCCCACAGGCGCTTGCGTGGCGGCAACGGCATCGTCGAGCAACAGCTGGATCACCACCACCTGCACCACGGTGCCCACCGGTCCCAACGCCGCGCCGTCCGGCTGTACCCCCTCCAGCGCCAGTGTGGGCAACAGTTGGACCACGACCACTTGCGGCTGGACAACCCCGGTGCTCGGGCAAGCCTGCACATCGTCAAGCACCCAGAATTGCTCCACCTCAACCCCTCTGACCGTCTACGTGGCCCCAGACTCATGCGTGCCAGCGTCAGCGTCGTTGGCCAATAGCTGGACCACGACCTCCTGTGGCCACGGTCCGAATTACCTTGCGGCCGCTCCGGCGCAGACCTGCACCGGGAGTGCGGCGACGTTAGCGAACAACTGGACCCTGACCACCTGCGCCCCCGGCCCCAACACCATGGCGTCCACGCCAGTGCAGTCATGCAGCGCGAGTGCGGCGACGTTAGCGAACAACTGGACCGCCACCAGCTGCAACACCCCTCCGGTCACGACGACGGCGGTGCAGGTCTGCCCTAGTCCGGTGCCGCCGCCGTCTCAGGGCAATAACTGGACCACGACCACGTGCACCAGTGTTACCGGCGGTCCCACGCCGGTGCAGACCTGCACAGCGACGCCCGGGACTTTGACGAACAACTGGGTTACCACCAGCTGCCCCCCTGTCACCACCTCCACGGGCGTGGCTAGCTGCCCTGTGCCGTTTACGGCTGCGACTCAGGCCAATAACTGGACCGCCACCACTTGCTCCACGGTGGCAGTGCCCGGCGTGGTGCCCGGACCCACCCCCACGGCACCGGGGACGTGTACGCCAGGCTTTCGGACGCTCAGCAGTTCCGGCCAGAATGTCGGGGTCACCACGACTTGCCCCGTCGTTCCCACCGTTAACGTTCCGGTGCAACTGTGCACGACGAGTGCGGCGACCTTGGACAACAACTGGACCTCCACCAGTTGCTCCGCTGGCCCCAACACCAGCGTGAACGTGCCGGTTGCATCCTGCACGCAGAGCGGGGGAACGGCCGGCAACAACTGGACCACCACCAGTTGCCCCCTTCCCGTCACCACACCTGACACGCCCGTGGTGGCCTGCCCCCAGGTGACGGCCCCGATCGCGGCGAACAATTTCGTCGCAACCACCTGCACATCCAACAATACCGGGCCGATTCAGGTGGCCGCATCCGCCTGCACTGCGAACAACGGAACAACGTCACCCTTCGTGACCACCACCTGCGTCGTGGTGCCGGGGCAGCGGGTTCAATTCCTGACCACCCGCACCACCAGTACCCAGGCCCTCAGTGGCGGCATCCCGGTCGGAGCCCCAGTCGCTTCCCCGAATACCGTCGACCAATACAATTCGACGACCGGACTTACAACGCCGCAAAACCTGGACAGCGCCTGCTACACCCAGCTTCAGCAGCCGTCGCTTTTTGCCAGTTCACCCGCATTCAGTGCGGGCGGGCCGCAATCCGTGCGCCCACCCTTGATTCCAGCCACGGTGCCGATTGCCGCGGTGGGGGAGACCGTAGCACCTGCGCCGCAATCACCTTGCACGGCTTGGCCCTGCGTGACGACAGGGGGGTCGAGCGCAGTTGGAAGTTCCAATTCTCTGGCGGACGTGGCGCAGTACTACTACGCCACCGATCTGCGCCCGGACCTGCCGGACAACGTGGTCGTGGGTGCGGGCACTGGTCCCCAGGACGACCGTTTGAAGGCCCAGCACATGACCACTTTCACCATTGGATTGGGTGTGAATGGCACGCTGGCCTATACGACAGACTACAAGACCCGGGTGCCACCGACACCTGGTACTGGTGACTTTCCCGCGCTGGTTTCGGGCGCAGCCACTGCCGGATTTGGCACAGGAGCAACGAGTTGGCCCGTTTGGCCCGGACCCACGTCAACGCTGCCCAACGGCCCGCTGGTTGAAGCCGATTTCAATAACCCCAGATCAATTGATGACCTGTGGCATACGGCGGTGAATGGACGCGGTCAGTTTTTTAGCGCCCGAGATCCTGGCAGTTTGATTTTTGGCATTGCCGGGGCTTTGAGTGCCACCACCAGCAATGCGGGGTCAGGCTCGAGCGCCGCCACGGCAACGGCCACGGCCGGAGCCGGCAGCAATGCCATTTTTACGACCGGCTTTGTGACCGGGCAATGGACGGGCGATGTGCAGGCCAACACCTTCACGGCATCGAGCGTTTCCAATAGCGCCACTCCGCTGTGGTCGGCCATGGCAAATCTGGATGCTTCGAGAGGCACGCAATGCGACGGGCGCAGCATTTGGTTGATGCGCCCGGCAGCGCCCGCCGTGCCACCTGTTGCGCCTGCCCTGGTGCCGTTCACATGGAATACCAACACCAATGGCTGCATCGCAGGCCAGGGCGGCAGCAGCGGCACCGCGCTGAACCAGCAGGAGCAGTCCTATCTCGGGGCCACGGCGGCAAGCAGTCTGAGCCAGTTCGTCGCCAGTCCGGCAGCGGCGAACCAACTCCCCACCGGGGCGTTGGTGAACTTCCTGCGCGGGCAGAGCAGCGCCGAGTCCAGCAGTGGCCACAATTCGCTCCCGTATTTCCGGTCGCGCTCCCATGTGCTGGGGGATATCGTGGATTCGCAACTGGCCTACGTCGGACCTCCTGCGCTGGCCTATCGTGACGACGGCTATGCCACTTTTGTGACCCAAAACGGCGCCCGCTCACCAATGATTTATGTCGGCGCCAATGATGGCATGCTGCATGCCTTCGATGCGACCACGGGCACCGAAGACTGGGCCGTGATCCCGAGCACGGTGGTGCCCCATTTGGCAGCGCTGGCGGACTCGGCCTACGGCTCCAACCATCAGTACTACGTGGACGGGTCCCCGGTCTCGGGTGACATTGCCGTGATCGCCACGAGCGGCAGCACGGTGACTAGCGTTTGGAAGACGATACTGGTGGGTGGTTTGAACGCCGGTGGTCAAGCCTATTACGCGCTGGATGTGACCAACCAGGGTCTGACCAATCCCCCGGTCCCACCCACGCCCCTGTGGGAATTCAAGGGCGGAGCGGGCAGCGCCTGCCCGCTGACCGACAGTGCCGCCGTGAACAATACGTCCGATTGCAATCTGGGCCTGACTTTTGCTCGCCCGGTCATCACCAAGATGGCGGACGGGACCTGGGTGGTGCTGGTAACTTCGGGCTATAACAACGTCACCAATGGCGGCAATGGCCAGGGCTATTTGTATGTGTTGAACGCTGCCACTGGCGCCATCATCAAGCGCATCGGCACGGGAGTGGGCGACACCGGTTCGGGCGTGGGCCCCAGCGGCTTGCGCGAACTCACCACCTACGTCGGCAATGGGCAGTACGACAACACCGCGCAGTGGGTGTACAGCGCCGATCTACTTGGCAATATCTGGCGCTTTGACATCAATGCGGGCAGTGTTGTCTTGGTCACGACGCTGACGGCCCCCGTAGCCAGCGGTTCAACCGCGACCGTGGGTACGCCCCAGTCCGTGACCACGGCCGTCAATCTGGCGGAAGTGAATGGGAATACCTACGTGCTGGTGGGAACCGGGCGCATGCTGGGACTCTCGGATATCACCCCCAATTCCAGTATCTATACGACCCAGGTGCAGACGGTCTACAGCATCATGGACCCCATGACGACGCAGGCCACAACGTCGCCCCCGACGCCCGAGATCGACCCGGCCGCGCTGCGCGGCACCTTGATGCCCATCGCCACCACGAGTTCCACCACCGGTAGCCTCGCCGATGGCCACCTGACACGCACGCTGGCAGCCTGCACCGGCTCAACTGCGCAATGCGGATCCACCAATGGCTGGTACCTGGACCTGACGGCGGCGGGGAGTGATTCAACCCTGGCCAGCGAACGCGTGACCCTTTCCATGAGTCTGGCCTTTGGCACCCTGGCATTTGAGAGCAATGTGCCCAGTACCAGCCAATGCACGCCTGGCTACAGCCTGTTCAATGAAATCAACTTTGTGACAGGACAGGCTGTTGCCGGCTCGGGCGTGATTTCCCGTGTCACCGGCAACACACTGGCGACCGGGACTGGTCTGGTGCAGTTCACTGCCGCCACGCCGGGCACGGGTACGGGTACGGGCACGGGCACGGGCACGGGCACGGGCACCGGGGGTAATGGTGGTGGTGGTGTGGGCGTAGGCAACGGCACCGGTCAGTCTGTGAGTATAGAGAGCGTGATGCTGCTCACGACCACGGCCGATGGCAAGTTGGTGGGGCAGACTGTGCAGCGGACCACGCCAGTGCCCGTGGGCAAGCGCATCAGCTGGCGCGAGATCTTGCAGTAGGCGAGTGCGCGAGCCATCCCTGCTTCGGGCCTGCCTGTTGTCGGTGGCCGTGCACGCTGCGTTGTTGCTCGGTTTTGTTCGCCCCCACGCCGCTGGCGGGCTGACCATGGCGGCCAACACGCTGCAGGCGCGCCTGGTAACGCAGCTTGCGCCGACTTCAGCCCCAGGCCGCCCGATGGCCACGTCTGTGACGCACCGCGCAGAGGCGGTGCCGGCGGCCGCCCAGGCACCAGCTGCGCTGAGCGGGCGCAGGCGCGATCAGCACGGCGAGTTGCCCACGGTCAGCCCGACGGCGCAGCCCATGACCGATTCGGCAACCCAGACCGCCCTGGCAGCGGCGCCAGCCTACCATGCTGCCAAAGGACTGGATCCGCCGCCGCACCCTGTGCAGCCGATTGATCCGGTGTACCCGGAGTCGGCCGGATTGCAGGAAGGATCGGTGGTGCTGCGCGTGCTCATCAGCGCCTCCGGCGAGGTGGACGACGTCGCAGTGGTGCGCGCCAACCCCGCCGGCCTGTTTGAGTCATCGGCGCTGCTCGCCTTCCGTCAGGCCAGGTTCACGCCGGGCTACTTTTTGGGCATTCCGGTGAAAAGTCTGATCTATGTCGAGGTCGGTTACACCCCGATCAACCGTGGCGGCGCGGTGTCGGGGCAATCACATTGACGCCGGCATTGACCCTGATTTTCAGATGAACGTCACCGCACCTGGTCCACCAGGGTCTTGAACTCGTCGATGTCTTCGAAATTTCGATAGACGCTGGCAAAGCGCACGTAAGCGATCTTGTCGAGTTTCTTCAGTTCGCGCATCACCAGTTCACCAATGCGATGTGACTGCACCTCGCGCAGGCCCAGGTTCAGCAACTTTTCTTCGATGCGCTCGATCGCACCGTCCACCTGTTCGGTGCTGACCGGACGCTTGCGCAGCGCCACGTTGATGGAATCGCGCAGCTTGCTTCGATCAAATTCGATGCGACGCCCGTCCTTCTTGACGATTGCAGGGAAGTTGACGTCGGGGCGCTCGTAGGTGGTGAAGCGCTTTTCGCAGGCGCCGCATTGGCGGCGGCGGCGAATGAAATCCGCATCCTCCGAAATCCGGGTGTCCACCACCTGCGTTTCAAGGTGTCCGCAGAACGGGCATTTCATGGGGCTTCGGGACTAACGGTAGACCGGGAAACGCACCGTCAAAGCGCTGACCTTGGCGCGCACGGCCGCGATGTTGGCGCTGTCGCGTGGGTTGTCGAGCACGTCGGCGATCAGGTTCGCCGTGGCGCGTGCTTCTTCGTCCCCGAAACCGCGCGTTGTCATGGCTGGAGTGCCGATGCGCACGCCGCTGGTCACCATGGGCTTTTCCGGGTCGTTGGGTATGGCGTTTTTGTTGATCGTCATGTAAGCACTGCCCAAAACAGCCTCGGCCTCCTTGCCGGTGATGCCCTTGGCACGCAGGTCCACCAGCATCACATGGCTCTCGGTGCGGCCGCTGACGATGCGCAGTCCGCGCGCGGTCAGCGTGTCGGCAACGATCTGCGCGTTCTTCAGCACCTGTTGCTGGTACAGCTTGAAGCTTGGATCGAGCGCCTCCTTGAAGGCCACGGCCTTGGCGGCGATCACGTGCATCAGCGGCCCGCCCTGCAAACCCGGGAAGATGGCGCTGTTGATCACCTTCTCATGCTCGGCCTTCATCAAGATGATGCCGCCGCGCGGACCGCGCAGGCTCTTGTGGGTGGTCGAGGTCACGACGTCGGCGTGCGGTACCGGGTTCGGATAGACGCCCGCGGCGATCAGCCCCGCGTAATGCGCCATGTCGACCATGAAGATCGCGCCCACGTCTTTCGCGACCCTGGCGAAGCGCGCGAAGTCGATCGCCAGCGAGTAGGCCGAGGCGCCCGCAATGATAAGTTTGGGGCGGGATTCGTGGGCCTTGCGTTCCATCGCGTCGTAGTCGATTTCTTCGGCCGCGTTCAGGCCATAGCTCACCACGTTGAACCACTTGCCGCTCATGTTCAGTGCCATGCCGTGCGTCAGATGCCCGCCTTCGGCCAGGCTCATGCCCATGATGGTATCGCCCGGCTTGAGAAAGGCCAGAAACACGGCCTCGTTGGCGGAAGCACCGCAATGCGCCTGCACGTTTGCCGCCTCGGCGCCAAACAGTTGCTTCACCCGGTCCAGGGCCAACTGCTCGGCCACGTCCACGTGTTCGCAGCCGCCGTAGTAGCGCTTGCCCGGATAGCCTTCAGCGTACTTGTTGGTGAGTTGCGAGCCTTGCGCCGCCATCACGGCGGGCGAGGCGTAATTCTCGCTGGCAATCAGTTCGATGTGGTGTTCCTGGCGCGCGTTCTCGGCCAGGATGGCGGCCCACAGCTCTGGGTCGGTCTGTTCGACGAGGATATTTCGGTGGTACATGCTGGCAGTCCTTTAAGACGTGGATCCCTGCATGGAACGACGGCTGGCTTGCCGCCTCATACAAGGGCTGCCCAGGCGAACGGCTAAACGTCAGCGACTCATCGTCGCCCACGGTGCGCTTCCCAGTGGTGTAGAACCCACGTCAGGGCAGGTCGCCCCTATCGCCAGTCGCGCACAGCCAGAGTGTAGCTGAGCCGTGCGCTCAGGGCAGCGACAGCAGCGCGACGCGCTCTACGAGCAGGGTGGTCTTTGCGGGTGCCGCTGCGGGAGCAGACTGTGGCACGCTGCGACCTGCAGCGACCTGTTGCAGTCGGCCGTACTCGGCCAGCACCTTGCTGGAGTAACCGTCGTCGCCTTCGTTGTTGGACGCGCCCACGTAAAAGCGCAGCCCACCTTCGACCGAACCGGCGCGTGCGATGCAGTCCTGCAACACCTTGACGCCCACACGCAGATTGGTGAGTGGATCGAAAGTGGCCAACTTGCCGCCAAAACTCTCGAACTTTTCGGAATGAGCTGCAGTCATCACCTGCATCAGCCCCTGCGCTCCCACCGGGCTTTGCGCAAAAGGATTGAAGCCGGATTCGATCGCCATCACGGCCAGCACCAAAGTCGGGTCCAGTTTGGCGCGGGCGCCGGCTTCGTAGGCCTCCATCACCAAGGCACTCAGCGGCTCGGGCGCGATGTGATACTTCTTGCTGAGCCAAAACGCGACTGCGGCCTGTTGCTTGGGCAGGTCTTTGGGGTTCGCGGCGGTGGCGCGTTCCACCGCGTCAGGCTCGACCTTCATGCCCAGAATCTCGGTCTGGCGCATCTGCAGCCAGTTGGAAAGCTGGCTTTCGCCAGACTGGCGCAAATCCGGACGGGCCACCAGGGTGATCACGGCAAATGCCACGGCCAGCCCAAGCAGGGCAAAGCTATTGTGTGTGGCTTGAAAAAAAGCTCGGGTCAGGGCAGAACTGAATCGCTGAAAACTCTGGCCCATGGTTGCTAACGCTGTCATAGCAGTTCCTCTTCTCGCGGGAGTTGCAGCGCGTGAGCGACATTTCTGTCACTGTGGCTCCAACCCCTCGTTGGGATGGATACGCCATCAGGATCGGCGTGGCGTGACATATGGACGCCTCGATCTGACTTAGCCGGGTTCGGCAGCGGATACGGGTTGCCTCTGAAACAGTGCGGGACAGACCGAAGCTACGCGTTGCGAGCCAGCTGTGCCCTCAACCGTTTCGAGGAGACGAGCGGATTTTGGGTGAATCATCATATCAAGTCAAGGATAACAAATTGAGTTGTTATAACAAAATATTCATCTATCGAGGCGACTTTCTATGAATCGCGACGCTACCAGGCCGTCACTTGGCGCTTCAGACGAAAGTTGCGCAGCGCTGCGAGCCAGGCCCTTAGCTTGTTTCACGTTCGCTTCGAAAGCCGGTAGGAAGCAGCCCGTAGCGCCGGGTTTCGTGCCGGCCCCGATAACGGCGACAATACCGGCTGCGACTTTGCGCCTGCCTTCTTATTCCAATCTTATGATTCGCTTCTCTTTTGTCAAAACTGAAACACTCGAAGTGCCTCCAGTGACTCCCAAGGCCCATGAATCCCATCCGCTGGACGCACTCACTGGCGGCGCTTTTTCCGCCGCCACTTCGGGCGAACGCACGGCGCGGGTGCGTCAGTGGCTGGCCAGCGACCCCCATGCCGAGCAGATGCAGGAAGTGTTCAAGGAGCTCAGCGTCAAGGACAAGGGCGCAGCCCGCCCGCTGCGCGAAAAGCTCGATGAATTGCGTCGTGCCAAGGGGCAGGAGGCGCTGGCCGCCGAATGGGCGCAACGGGCGCATGTGCTGCTGACCCAGGTCAAGATCAACATTGCCGACGCCTTGGCGTGGCAGCGCGACGCCGCCAAGGCCGGTGCGCCGCTGAGCCGCGAACCGCTGGCCTCAATCAAGGTGCAGTTGGCCGAGCGGGTGAAAGTGATTGAGGACTTGCAGCACCGCACGCAGGTGCAGCGCGAAGCCGCGGTACTGCTGGCGCAGCGCATTGAAGTGTTGTCGACCAAGAGTTGGAAGGATGCACAGGCGGCGCTGGAAATACTGGGGGTCGATGTGGAGCACTGGAAGTCCCAGGCGCAAACCCTCACCACCGACGCCAACTGGCCCAGCGTGGATGCCAAGTTTCCGCCCTTGCTGGAATCGTCCCAGACGCAGTTGGGTGTGGTGTGGTCGGCGTTTCAGGCGGCGGTGGCGCTAACGGTCGCCGCAGCGCAAGACGCGGCCGCGCCGCTGCCGCCGGTACGTGTTTGGGCGGACGAGTTGCGCGCCGTGCGCGGCGTGGCGGCTGAACCCGAAGCCACCGTGCAGCGGCCTCGCATCGACCCCGAAGTTTTGAAGGAAATGCGTGCCAAGGCGACGCAAAAGGTGCAGGATGCGCTGCACAAGGTGGAGCAGGAGGTGAGCGAAGGCCACGGTAAGGCCAGCGCCGGTGCCGCAGCGGCGCTGCGTAATGCGCTTAAGGAAAACGTCAAGCTGATCGATGACAAGCTTGAGGCGCAGGCGCATGCCGCGCTCGCAGCGGCAGGCGAGCTCGAGGGCTGGCAGCGTTGGCGCGCCGACCAGTTGCGCGAAGAGCTCGTAGCCAAGGCCGAAGGGTTGTTGAAGCGCCCCGAGGGTCAGGCCATGGGCGGACGCAAGATGCAGGAGACGCTGCGCGCGCTGCGCGAACAGTGGAAGCAGACCGATCAGGGCGGCGTGCCCAACCATGCGCTGTGGAAGCGCTTTGACGAGGCCTGCAATGAAGCGCACAAGGTGGTGGAGGCGTGGCTGGACAAGATCAAGGCCGAAGCCGCCGAGCACCGCGCGGGGCGCCTGGCGTTGATCGATGAGTTGAAAGCCTGGGCCACTGAGCACTCGACGCCACAGGATGGCGCTTCCCCCGACTGGAAGGCCGTGAGCCGCAGCCTGCACCAGTTCGGCGACCGCTGGCGCGAGGCCGGACACCTGAGCGAGAAGGCCTTTGCGGAACTGCAGCCGCTGTGGCAGGCCGCAATTTCGGCCGCCGCCGCGCCGTTGGAGAGCGTGCAACAGCGCAGCCTGGAGCAACGCCATGCCATGATCGAAGAGGCCCGAGTGCTGGGCGCTGCGCCTATGCTGCACATTGACTCGGTCAAGGCGCTGCAGCAGCGCTGGCAGGCCGAGTCGCAGGTGGTGCCGCTGGAGCGTCGACACGAGCAAAAACTGTGGGATGCGTTTCGCAAGCCGATTGACGACGCTTTCAATCGCAAGACCCAGGAGCGCGAAAAAGCGGTCACGGCACTGGGTGAGCACGACCGCGCCGTACTTGACGCAGCCAAGGCGCTGGAGGCGGCCAACGCCCAGGGCGATGCCCGCGCCATCCGCACGGCCATGGCAGCCCTGGATGGCGCCCTGCGAGGGCAGACGCTGGCTGCTGACCGCGCGGCCACGGCCGCGGCTGCGGCGCCACCAGCGCCCGTGTCTGAAGTGGCTGCGCCTGAGTTGTCACACGGGGGCGCTGAAGGGGTCGCCGTGCCAGACGCCGAAGGCGAAACGCCGCAAGTGCCTGCTGCCGCCAGCGTGGCACCGCCCAAACCTGTCAAGCCCGTGATCGCGATGCGCGGCGACGACCGCCCCGGCATGAGGAAGTCCGAACCTGCGCCACCGGCCCGTAGCGGTCGACCCGACTCGCGCTCGGACTCCCGCGGTCCGCGTCCCGACTCGCGCGACAGCGCACGCCCGACCTTCGGTGATCGCGGCCCCCGTTTTGGCGATCGGCCTCCGATGGAAGATCGTGGCCCGCGTCTGGGTGACGCTGCCTTTCGGGCGCAGCGCGATGCCCTGGAGCGCGCTGAATTCGCCCTGAAGAAGCTGGCGGCGCAGGCCCACGGCGAGGCGCTGACGCAGTTGCTCACCGCCTGGGAAAAACGCGACGCGGCGCTGGTCCCCAGTGCCCAGGACTTCGGGTCCGGCGTGAATGCACCGGTGCGCAGCAGCTGGATTCAGGCTCTGGGCGCAGCGCCTAAAGCCGACGATGGGGCGGGCGCGCAAGCGCTGTTGCGCCTGGAAATGGCGGCCGAAGTGCCCACACCGGCCGAGCATCTGAACGCGCGGCGCATGCTGCAGCTGCAATTGCTCACCCGTCGCAATGATCCTGCTCCGGCGCAAACTTGGGGCCAGGACGCAGCGCGGCTGCTGGCCAACGGCTTTGACGAGTCCAGTGCGCGGCGATTGCAGGGCGTGTTGAGGGTGCTGCTCAAGCGTTGAGTTGGCTTTCAAGCTTGGGATGCGTTGCGCACCAAGCCATGAAAGTGGGTTCTTTCACGGTCATCGTTAAAGGAGTTCAGGCCATGGATGCTGCAAGCGAATTGCTGTGCCGTTTGGCTCAACTCAACGACATTGGTGCCGCGCTGTCGAGCGAGCGCAATATCGACAAGCTGGTGGAAAACATTCTGATTGTCGCCAAGACGATCACCAACGCCGACGGTGGTACCTTTTACCGCATGAGCGACGATGGCAGCAGGCTGCGCTTTGAGATTATGCGCACCGATTCGCTCGGGATCGCCATGGGCGGCACCACCGGCAACGCCATTGAACTTCCCGATTTACCGCTGCGCCGCGCCGATGGCCAGGCCAATGACTCCATGGTGGCAGCCTACGCGGCGGTGCATCACGAGACGGTGAACATCGCCGACGCCTACCAGGCCGAGGGTTTCAATTTCTCGGGCACGCGCCGCTTTGACGAAATCAACGGTTACCGCTCGCGCTCGTTTTTGACGGTGCCGATGATGAACCACGATGGCGAAGTCATCGGTGTGCTGCAACTGATCAATGCGCAGCTGCCGGGCAAGCGTGAGGTCGTGCCCTTTTCCCTGGCCGATCAGAGCCTGGCCGAGTCGCTCGCGTCCCAGGCCGCGGTGGCGTTAACGAACCGGCTGCTCATCATTCAGCTGGAGCAGCTGTTCGAGGCCTTCATCAACCTCATCAACCTGGCGATCGACGAAAAGTCGGCCTACACGGGTGGCCACTGCCAGCGCGTTCCCACGCTCACGATGATGATCGCCGACGCCGTTGATGCGACGCGTGACGGCCCTCTGGCCGACTTCTCCATGGATGAGAACGATCGCTATGAGCTCAAGATCGCGGGCCTGCTGCACGACTGCGGCAAGATCACTACGCCCGTGCATGTGGTGGACAAGGCGACCAAGCTGCAAACCCTGTTTGATCGCATCGAGCTGATCGACACGCGCTTTGAAGTGCTCAAGCGTGACACGCAAATCGCCACACTGCGCCGCCAGCTCGCGCTGCGCGACTGCGCCGATGCACAGGCGGAGGCGGCGCTGCAGTTCCAATGCGAGGAACAGCTTCAGGCCATGGACGCAGACCGCGACTTTCTGCGCAGCACCAACGCCGGCGCCGAAGCCACCACCGAGGCCGCACTGCAGCGCGTGCGCGACATTGCCGCGCGCTACCGCTGGCGCAACCCGCAGGGCCAGGAGGTCGAATTCCTGACCGGGGACGAACTTGAGAACCTGCAGATCCGGGCCGGAACGCTGACCCAGGCCGAGCGCGGCACCATCAATCACCACATCGTTGCCACCATCAAGATGCTGGAGCATCTGCCCTGGCCCAAGCATCTGAAAAATGTGCCCGAGTACGCTGGCGGACACCACGAGCGCATGGACGGCAGGGGCTATCCCAAGGGACTGGTGCGCGAGCAGATGTCGGTGCAGGCACGCATCATGGGCATCGCCGACATCTTCGAAGCGCTCACGGCCAGCGACCGGCCGTACAAGGCGGGGATGAAGCTGTCACAGGCCATGGGCATCATGGCCAAGTTCAAGCACGGGGGCCACATTGACCCGGACCTGTTTGACGTGTTTGTGCAGCAGCAGGTCTATTTGCACTACGCTCGCGAATTTCTCGATCCCGAGCAGATTGACGTGGTCAGTGCAGAGCAGTGGCTGGCCTGAAGAACGCATCAAACAAGGCGCGCAGGTTGGGGAATTCCTGGGTGAAGCGCGCCCGTTGCACGAAGTAGGCTTCACACGCCACGGCAAAAAATTCTGACATGGATTCGGCGGCGTAAGCGTCCATCCAGGGCGGAGTTCCGCCAAAACGCTCGGCCCGGATCACCTGTTCGCGAAAACCTTCGAAGCTTGGCTGCAACACCGCCCGCCATGCGGCGCGGGCTGCAGTGCTGGATGTGGTTCCAAGGAAAGCGCGGGGCAGGGGAGGGCAGCCTTGACCCAGCGCGTCACGCAGCTCCAGTTTGTGGGCAAACTCATGGATCACCAGGTTGTAGCCCTCGGCCGCGCTCGCATCGGAGCGTGCCACGTCGTGCCAGTTCAGCATCACCGGTCCCCGGTCCATGGCTTCCCCGGCCAACACCTCACGGTATTGGTGCACCACGCCCGCCTCGTCCTGGGTCTCCCGCACGGCCACCACGTGTGTCGGGTGCACCACGATGCCGACAAAGTCGTCGTACCAGCGCAGCAGCTTCGCCGGTGACGCTCCCGCTTCCAGATGCAGGAGCGGCAGACAGGCCTGGGCCGCGATCGCCACGCCCATGGCATCAGTGATCACCAGACCCTGGCTGCCGTGGAACTGCTTTTGCCGCAGGAATTCGGCGCAAAGCAGGCGCAGGGTCTGCTGCTCCGACTGCGTCAGTTGCGCCAGAAAGCCATGGGACGCCAGCGTGGCATGCCACAGCGCATCGGCGATGGGGTCACGGCGCGGGCGTGCGCCAAAAAGACCGCGCGAAAGCCAGCTCCACATGACGCTGTGCTGCCTCAGGCCGAAGCGGGCGCAATCCGGCGCAGCGTTGCCTGAGCGTCCCCGCGCTCAAGACGCAGCACCTGCGAGCGAGGCGTTGGCAGTCCGCAATCCCAATCGCTGAGCACCCAGCGCCGTCGTCCCTGTCCCAGATCGTGCAGGGCCGGCCGATGGGTGTGGCCGTGGATCATGGCGTCGGCCTGCGCCGCGGTGAGCCAGCGGCAGGCCGCTGCCGTGTCCACATCGGCGTAGGTCTCGGCGGCGCGCTGGACAATTTTGCTTTGTTCCCGCAGCTTGCGCGCGGTTTGCTGGCGTTGCTCCAGGGGCTGTGCCAGAAATTCCTGTTGCCAGTCCCGACTGCGTACCTGGCGACGAAACTGCTGGTAGTCGGTGTCTGCGAGGCACAGCGCGTCGCCATGCGTGAGCAGCCAGCGCTGACCCGAAAATTCAAGTACGCAGGGATCTTGCAGGAACTGCATCTGGCAGTGCTGCAGAAAATCGCTGCCCACCAGAAAGTCGCGATTGCCGTGCATGAAAAAGAGCGGAGTGCGTTGCGCCGCACTGTGCAGAACTTGGGCGCAGCGGGCCTCGAACGAATTGGCAACGCCCAGTGCTGCATCGTCGCCGACCCACGCTTCGAACAGATCTCCCAGAATGAAAACGGCGTCGGCCGAGTTGTGCATCAGGTATTGCTGCCAGGCCAGGAAAGTGGCTTCATCTGCAGCGTGCAGATGCAGGTCCGAAATGAAATCGACCCTGCGCCAACTGGCCGGTGCGATGAGCTCGGTCAGCGTGGGCAGGGTCACGGACATGCGAGAGGAAGGCGGTGTCAGAGCACGACGGCCTTCTCTATCACCACGTCTTCTTTTGGCACATCGTCGTGGTAACCCTTGCGGCCCGTGGCGACGGCCTTGATCTTGTCCACCACCTCGACGCCCGCTACCACCTTGCCGAACACCGTGTAGCCCCAGCCCGAGGCCGTGGGAGCGGTGTGGTTCAGAAAGCCGTTGTCGGCCACGTTCAGGAAGAACTGCGCGGTGGCGGAATGCGGATCCGAAGTGCGCGCCATGGCCACGGTGTAGTTGGCGTTCTTGAGGCCGTTGTTGGCTTCGTTTTCGATCGGCGCGTCGCACGGCTTTTGCTGCATGCCGGGCTCAAAGCCTCCGCCCTGGACCATGAAACCGGGGATGACACGGTGAAAGATGGTGTTGTCGTAGTGGCCCTTGGCCACGTAGCTCAGGAAGTTGGCCGTGGACTTGGGTGCCTTTTCGCCATCAAGTTCAAGGGTGATGACGCCGTAGTCTTTGACGTGGAGTTCGACTTTTTGGTTGCTCATGGTTTCTTATTTAACGAGGGTTGCGGAAGTGATGACGATGGCTGTTTTGGGCACGTCGCTGGGGAAGTGACCACCGGCGCCCGTCGGCATGGACTTCATCTTGCTGATGACGTCCATGCCGCTGACGACCTTGCCGAACACGGTGTAGCCGAACAGGGCCGGGGAGTTGATGAGGTTGGCGCGTGGCGTGTTCTCGTAGACGCGGCCCTGGTATTCGAACTTGGGCACCGGGTCGCCGGGCGGGATCAGGGTCGGGTCCAGGAAGGCGTTGTCCTTGACGTTGATGAAGAACTGCGCCGCGGCCGACTGGGGGTCGTTGGTGCGCGCCATGGCCAGCGTGCCGACGACGTTCTTCAAGCCCTTGGACAGGGCCTCGCGACCTTCATGCGCAATCGTAGGGCGGGTCTTCTTTTCCACAAAGGCGGGGGTGAAGCCGCCGCCCTGCACCATGAAGTCGTTGATGACACGGTGAAAGATGGTGCCGTCGTAGTGTTTGTCCCTGACGTACTGCAGAAAATTCTCCACCGTCTTGGGCGCCTTGTCGGGATAGACTTCGACCACGAAGTCGCCTGCCGTGGTGGCGAATTTCACCTTGGGCGCGCTTTGTGCCCAGGCCTGACCGGCTATAGAAACGATGGCCAAGCCCGTGACGAGGGCGCGGCGTAGGGACGAAAATCGGCTTGATATCAAGACAGGACTCCAGTTAAAAAGGCTTGCAAAGGGACCCCAACCACCTTCGGAATCAGGGGGGGTTTGCCGGTTTCTGTGCCGACGCCAACAACTGTCGAATCAGCGCCAGTTTTGGCGCTGCAGTCGATTGTGCAGCATCCCGTTGCAGCGCATGGCCGTAAGAAAGTGCGGCCATTTTGGCGTAGATGTCACCCAGGTTTTCGTAGGCAGTGGCGTACTCCGGGTTGACGCGGATAGCCGCCTCTAAAGCCTCGCGCGCCTTGTCGAAGCGACCCTGCGCGGCCAGCAGCACGGCCAGATTGTTGTACGGCTCGGGCAGTTCCGGGTACTCCTGCGTGAGCAGGGTGAAGGTTTGCAAGGCGTCGTCGGTCATCCCAGACTCGCTTTGAATCACACCCAAAATGAAGCGCATTTGCGGGTCGCGCGGTTGCGATGCGATGTAAGTCTGAGCGGCGCCCAGCGCCTGTGTGCGCTTGCCGTCGCGCAGCAAATGGCTCACGTCGGTATACACGTCAGCTTGCGCTGCGGCCGTACCCAAGCCCGCTGCCAGCACCAGCAGTCGCAGCAGACGAGAGAGCACATAGCGCAGAGATGACATGGTGGAACCAGGAACGTTGGGGGATGTACCGCGCAAGTCCCGAGCGGGGCTTTATACTGCGTTTTATTGTAGCCCACGGGGTCAAGGTTGCGACCCGCGCTGCAAGCTTCACAAACCACAATCGATTTACAAAGACAGGTGTTGGCATCCGGCGTCGTGCGTTTCGCACGGTCGGTATGCAGCACTACAACGGATTTCATGAGCCTGCGCATTTACAACACGCTCTCGCGTGCACTCGAAGTTTTTACCCCGATCGAGCCTGGCCACGTGCGCATGTACGTCTGCGGCATGACGATCTATGACCTGTGCCATGTCGGACACGCCCGCATGATGATGGCTTTCGACGTGGTGCAGCGCTGGCTGGCCGCCAGCGGCTACCGCGTCACCTATGTGCGCAACATCACCGATATCGAAGACAAAATCATCCGGCGTGCGGTGGAGCGCGGCATCAGCATTCGCGCGCTTACCGATGAAATGATCACTGCCATGCACCAGGACCTGGCGGCGTTGGGCATCGCGCCGCCGACGGTCGAGCCGCGCGCCACCGACTACGTGCGCCAGATGACCGATCTGATCGGCCTGTTGCAGGACAAGGGCTTGGCTTACCAAGCGGCCAACGGCGACGTGAACTACTCGGTGCGCAAGTTCCCTGGATACGGCAAGCTCAGTGGCAAATCGCTGGACCAGTTGCGCGCCGGAGAGCGTGTCGCGGTGCTCGACGGCAAGGAGGACCCGCTGGATTTCGTGCTCTGGAAAGCGGCCAAGGCAGACGAGCCGGTCGATGCGAAATTCGATTCGCCGTTCGGATCCGGGCGTCCGGGCTGGCACATCGAGTGCTCGGCCATGAGTTGCGCCGTACTGGGAAAGACCTTCGACATCCACGGCGGCGGGGCAGACCTGCAATTTCCGCACCACGAGAACGAGATCGCGCAAAGCGAAGGCGCCAACGGACAGCCGCTGGCGAACTACTGGGTGCACAACGGCTTCCTTCAGGTGGACAACGAAAAGATGTCCAAGAGCCTGGGCAACTTCTTCACCATCCGCGACGTGCTCAAGAGCTTTGACGGCGAGACGGTGCGCTTCTTCATGCTGCGCGTGCATTACCGCCGCCCATTCAACTACAGCGACTCCGGTCTGGAAGATGCACGCAGCGGGCTCAAACGCCTTTACACCGTGCTGCACGCGGTCCCTCAAAATGACGCTGCGCTGGACTGGGGCCAGCCTTTCGCCGCGCGGTTCAAGGCCGCTATGGACAACGACTTCTCCACCCCCGAGGCGGTGGCCACGCTGTTCGATCTGGCAACCGAAGTCAACCGAACCCAGTCGACCGAACTGAGCGGTCTGCTCAAGCGCTTGGGCGGTTGCCTGGGCCTGCTGCAGGGCGATCCGCAAAGCTATCTGCAGACCGGCGCCGTGCTCGATGAAGCCGCGATTCAGGTGCTGATGGCGCAGCGCACGGCCGCCAAAGGGGCGAAGAATTTCGCCGAGGCCGATCGCATCCGCCAGGAGTTGCTGGCGCAGGGCATTGCGCTCAAGGACTCGCCGGACGGCACCACCTGGGAGGCCGCATCGTGACGGCGTCAATGAGCCACAGCGCCGCGTGCGCAGGCATGGGACAGCACCGTGGTGGTTGCTAAGCCCGCGGCCAGCGCCGCCGTCACACCCGACTACTGGTCGGACGCGTGCCGCCATCTGGCGCGCAAGGACCGGGTCATGAAGCGTCTCATCCCTCAGTTTGGCGACGCCTGTCTGCAGTCGCGGGGCGACGCCTTTGTGACGCTGGCGCGCAGCATCGTGGGTCAGCAGATTTCGGTCAAGGCCGCACAGACGGTGTGGGAGCGCTTTGTCGTGCTGCCGCGCAAGATGAGTGCGGGCAACGTGCTCAAGCTCAAGGTAGACGATATGCGCGCGGCTGGCTTGAGTGTGCGCAAGGTCGAGTACCTGGTCGATCTGGCTTTGCATTTCGACGCCGGCACGCTGCACGTCAAGGACTGGTCCGTCATGGACGACGAAGCCATCATCGCCGAACTGGTGTCGATCCGCGGCATCGGGCGCTGGACGGCGGAGATGTTCCTGATCTTTCACCTCATGCGCCCCAACATCCTGCCGCTGGACGATGTGGGTCTGATCAACGGTATCAGCCGCAACTATTTTTCCGGTGAAGCCGTGAGTCGCAGCGATGCGCGCGAAGTGGCCGCCGCCTGGGCGCCGTACTGCAGTGTGGCGACTTGGTATATTTGGCGCTCGCTCGACCCGCTTCCGGTGGCATACTGATACCTTGCGGGACAGATCAAGTCACACTACTCTGTCCCCAACTGATTAATGGGAGCCGACCTTGGCAAAAAGAACTTTCCTCGATTTCGAGCAACCGATTGCAGACCTGGAAACCAAGATTGAGGAACTGCGCTACGTGCAGACCGAATCTGCGGTGGACATCTCAGCTGAGATCGACCAACTCAGCAAGAAGAGCCAACAGCTCACCAAGGACATCTACAGTGATCTGAGCGCCTGGCAGATTACCAAGATCGCCCGTCACGCCGAGCGCCCCTACACGCTGGACTACGTGCGCGAGCTGTTTACGGATTTCGTCGAGTTGCACGGTGACCGGCATTTTTCCGATGACCTGAGCATCGTGGGTGGTCTGGCGCGCTTCAACGGCACGCCGTGCATGGTGCTGGGGCACCAAAAAGGGCGCGATACCAAGGAGCGCGCGCTGCGCAACTTCGGCATGAGCAAGCCCGAGGGCTATCGCAAGGCGCTGCGCCTGATGAAGCTGGCCGAGAAATTCAAGCTGCCGGTGTTCACCTTTGTCGATACACCGGGCGCCTATCCGGGCATTGACGCCGAGGAGCGCAGCCAGTCCGAAGCCATCGGGCGCAACATCTACGAGATGGCGCAACTGGAAGTGCCCATCATCGTCACCATCATCGGTGAGGGTGGCTCGGGCGGCGCGCTGGCAATTTCGGTAGGCGATCAACTGGTGATGCTGCAGTATTCGATCTACTCCGTCATCAGTCCAGAGGGTTGTGCCTCGATCCTGTGGAAGACCTCGGACAAGGCGCAGGATGCGGCCGATGCCCTGGGCATCACTGCGCACCGGCTCAAGGCACTGGGGGTGGTGGACAAGATCGTGAACGAGCCCGTGGGCGGCGCGCACTGCGACCACAAGCAGATGGCCGCCTTTCTCAAGCGCGCGCTGGTGGACGCCTATAGGCAGGTCAGCGACCTGAAGGTCAAGGAACTGCTGGACCGACGTTACGAGCGGCTGCAAAGTTACGGGCGCTTCACGGACATCAAGGCCGACAGCAAGTAAATTGTCGGGTCGCAACTTCTCTGCGCACCGCCCCGGACCTGGGGCCACACTCTAAAATTCAACATGAATAAACTCCTTCTCATCCTATTGACGGCCTTGGCTTGGGTGCCAGCGGCCATGGCAACCGACTTCACGTTCGCACAAGCTGGCATCAAAATCAGTCTGCCCGACGGCTTTGCGTTGCTCGCACGCGGCGACATCGATCAGCTCTATATGCCGACCAGGGGACCAGGTTTCGTGATGGGAAATGCCGCGCGAACCATCACCATCAGCTACGATCTGAAGCCTCACAAGCTTGCGAGTTTGAATCTGGGGCAAACGCTCAAGGCATTCGAAACCGTCTTTGAGCAACGCGTTCCGGGACTGGTCTGGAAGGAGCGCAAGCTGATAGAGCACGAGAAACAGCAGTGGCTGCAACTCGAGTTCTTGTCCAAGACCGGTGGCGTAGATTATTACAACATCATGCTCATCACACCCATGAAGGAGCAGATGCTGGTGTTGAATTTGAACTCAACCGTGGCTGAATTCCCGCAAGCGGAACCGGTGTTGCGCGCGGCCATGAAATCCGTGGCACTGAACGTTGCAGTTCCGGAGATGGTGATAAATCCGGTCCCTGCACCTGCAACTGCAGCTGCACCGGACAAGAAGCCAGCATCGGCCGGAAAAAAAGAGAAATCAGCCTCTTAGTCGTCCCATGATGGGTCGTGCCCCGGAGCGGTCGACGTCTACGGGTCACCGTGTTCGCGATGACGGAGTGAGTCACTTGAATACTTCGATGGATCAAGCCATCCAGGCCTTCGCGCCAGAGCTGCCGCTGGCCGTGGGCTATAGCGGTGGCGCGGATTCCACCGCGCTGCTGCTGGCCTGTGCACGCAAGTGGCCGCAACACGTGAGGGCGATCCATATTCATCACGGCTTGCAGGACTGCGCTGATGATTTTGTGCGGCACTGCGAGGCTTTCTGTGCGCGCCTGGATGTGCCGCTGACGGTGCTGCGCGTCGATGGCAGCCACGCGAGCGGGCAGAGTCCGGAAGACGCGGCACGCAACGCTCGCTATGCGGCTTTCAAGGCCGTGCTGCAGGAGCCTTCGGGGCCCACACGGGTGTCGTCCATGGCGCTCGGACACCACGCAGACGACCAGGCCGAAACGCTGCTGCTCGCGCTCAGTCGAGGTGCGGGATTGCCCGGCCTAAGTGCCATGCCTGCGGCATGGGAGCGAGACGCAATCCAGTACTACCGGCCACTCCTGCAAGTTCCGGGAGCGCAGATCCGCGTATGGCTTCAGGCACAGGGCGTGCAGTGGCTTACGGATCCGAGCAACGCGCAGCAGCAGTTCACGCGCAACCGCATCCGCGCGCAATTGCTGCCCGCTTTGGATCAGGCGTTTCCCCAGTTTCGCCAGACCTTTGCACGCAGTGCTGCACATGCGGCGCAGGCGCAAGGATTGCTGGAAGCACTGGCCCAGAGCGACCTGCTCAGCACCGGTGTTCCGCCCAATATTCGCGCTCTTCAAGGCCTGTCGCGCGCACGCCAAGCCAACGTGCTGCGCTATTGGCTGAAGGCGCACTGGCGCACCACTCCCAGCGCCGCGCAACTCGATGAACTGCTCCATCAGCTGGCCGCCTGCACCACCCGTGGCCACGGCATCCACATCAAGCTGGGCCGTGGCTTTGTGCGGCGCAACATGGATGCGTTGGATTGGTACAATTCAGCCTCTGCTTAGTGCCTATTTCTTCAGAAATTTCTCCCGATGTCCTTGATTGTTCATAAATACGGCGGCACCTCGATGGGCTCGACCGAGCGCATCCGCAACGTCGCCAAACGCGTCGCCAAATGGGCCCGAGCCGGCCACCAGTTGGTGGTTGTTCCTTCTGCCATGAGCGGTGAAACCAATCGCCTGCTGGGACTGGCCAAAGAACTTGCTCCCGCCAAACCGGGCGATGACTACAGCCGCGAACTCGACATGCTGGCCGCCACGGGCGAGCAGGCCTCCAGCGCCTTGCTGGCGATCGCCTTGCAGGCGGAAGGCCTGGGGTCGGTGAGCTACGCCGGCTGGCAGGTGCCGATCCGCACCAATATGGCCTACACCAAGGCGCGCATCGAATCAATCGACGACACCAAGGTGCGTGCCGACTTGGCGGCGGGCAAGGTGGTGATCGTCACCGGTTTTCAGGGCGTGGACGAACAGGGCAACATCACTACGCTGGGTCGAGGCGGGTCAGATACCTCGGCCGTGGCTGTGGCTGCGGCGATGAAGGCCGATGAATGCCTGATCTACACCGACGTGGATGGCGTGTACACCACCGATCCGCGCGTCGTGCCCGAGGCACGCCGACTGCATACCGTGAGCTTTGAGGAGATGCTGGAGATGGCGTCGATGGGCTCCAAGGTGCTGCAGATCCGCTCCGTGGAGTTTGCCGGCAAGTACAAGGTCAAGCTGCGGGTTCTGTCGAGCTTTACGCCCTGGGATATCGACCTCAATGAAGAAGCCAAGTCTGGCACCCTGATAACTTTTGAAGAAGACGAGCAAATGGAACAAGCCATCGTGTCCGGGATCGCGTTCAACCGCGACGAAGCCAAAATCTCCGTCCTGGGCGTGCCCGATACGCCCGGCATCGCCTACCAGATTTTGGGCGCAGTGGCAGACGCCAACGTCGAAGTCGATGTCATCATCCAGAATCTGAGCAAGGGCGGCCTGACCGACTTCAGCTTCACCGTGAATCGCGGTGACTATGCCAAGGCGATGGAGTTGCTGAAGGAAAAAGTGCTGCCGAAATTGGGCGCGCAGGAAGTGGTGGGCGACCCCCGCATCTGCAAGGTCAGCATCGTCGGCATAGGCATGCGCAGCCACGTGGGGGTTGCCAGCAAGATGTTCCGGGTCCTGAGTGAGGAGGGCATCAACATCCAGATGATTTCCACCAGCGAAATCAAGACTTCGGTCGTGATCGACGAGAAATACATGGAACTCGCGGTACGGGCGCTGCACCGCGCCTTTGAATTGGATCTGCCTGCAGCCTGAGTCGAAAATCCCTTGTGCGATGGGCTCGGAACTGAGCCCGCTTCGGGCATAATACGAGATCTGGAAACGTGACCGAGTGGCCGAAGGTGCTCCCCTGCTAAGGGAGTATAGGGTGTAGAGCCCTATCGAGGGTTCGAATCCCTCCGTTTCCGCTAGTACAAAGACCTCAAACCTGCTCAGCAGGCCTTGAGGCGGCCTCAGGCCCCGCACCACGCGGGGCTTTTTGCTTTGAGCTCCTGACTGCGACCTGCGCCAGGGGGCTGGGAAAGGCGTCTCAAACCCCGTTTGTCTCAAAACCTCATGACTTTTTCGGACTTGGTTCCGAGCCGTGAATTTGCGGGTGAAGGCAAAACAGGCTATGAACCAAGCTGAATGAAATTTCGTTGTTCAGAGCGTTTTGACCATCTCATGCTGCGTTGGACTGCTTGTTTTACCCTTTTGCTAATTTGTCAATATCGACTTCAAAAGAGCCTCGTGGGCTTCGGAACTCGCCCTTTTCGTAGGGGACTGAAACCTTGCCTGTTGGCATTTTTTTGTTTTTCTTAGCGAAGTGGGTCAAGAAATTTCGCAACGAAATTCCACCTGATGGAGGAACCACGTAGCCAGCGCCAGGGTAGTAGCCCTTCGGCTTTCCCTTCAAAAAGGCGGTGACCATGGTTTCGATCTGTGCAGAGAACGGCGCGATTTCTTTTCTAAATCGTGCCTCTTGCCGCCGTTTGTTAGCTGCAACGCGTCGAACAGCATCGGTCATCGACTTCAGCACTGACACCTCATCAAACGCCTCCGGAATGGACACTCGATTGACTTCATCGACGTCAACATCGAGGTCGTTCGCAAGCTCAAGGGCCTTATCACCTATTTGCGCCAGATTTATGGCGCTGAGACCTTTCTTACCAAGGACCTTCGTAACAACTTCCTTTGGCCACAAAGATACGAGCGCAACACCGGTGTTGTCATCATGGAAGTCATGGATGGGTCGCCCGCGTTTGCGGCAAACGTTCTGCAGGGGGACGTGGTGCTGGAGGTGAATGGTGCTGCGGTGATTGACCGTACTCAGTTCCAGGGAGCATTGACGAGCGCGTCTGCTAAGGAAGGCACTCTCACCTTCAAGATTCTGCGCAACGGAACCGAGAAGCTCGTGGTGGTCAACTTGCCGCCACCCTGATTCAGCTGGCGAACGGTCCGAGAGGTACAAATCAGAGAAGGCGTCCTGAAGGCATTTTTCGATGAACCAATTTCAAATTGCGCTGGACTTCTACCAATCCGCCACTCCGCGGATACTGGGTGAAAAGCGGAACGAGTGGGCAATGGACCCTTACGCGTGGGACGGATTGCTGAGGATGACACCCATTGAGAGCGCGATATGGGAGCGCATCAGGGACTTGAATGCGGTCTTTTACCCGCAGTATCCCGTGGACGAGTTCTTTGCAGACTTCGCCAACCCTGTCGCAAAGATTGCGATTGAGTGTGACGGCCGGGAGTTTCACCTTGACAAGGCAAAGGACGACGAGCGCGACCGCCGTTTTGGTGAACTTGGCTGGAAAGTCTATCGGATACCCGGACGGTTGTGCGTAACCGAGTTCGACGAAGACACAATGAGCGAGGCTTTTTCGATGAAGTTTGTCAGGGCAATCGCGGAAACTCACCAGCTAATCCGAGGGAACCCGAAGCCCCGTGGATTTGACGAGACCATGGAAGACTACCTGAGGTATGCACTGGCTGGGAAGTTGGGCTTCTTGGTTTGAGGACGGGTCCCCCCCGGGTGTAACAAGGAAAAAACGTCGAGAGCGAGCTCTCTAATTCGTCCGGAACCCGCGCCAGTATTGGGTGCCAAGAGATTCTGGGGCCATCTGCGTAGTAAAATCCGGACGCCGCAGAGTCGCTATTTGGCAGCGAACCCTGTGAATTGATAGCTCAGCGACAGCCCCGCCACGCGCGCCTGGAACGGTCCGCGCGCGGCGTCAATACTGCCCGCGCTGACCAGGATGGCCAGAGGCTTGGAGAGTTGGTAGCCCAGGCCGACGTTGGCCTGCCCTACCAGTCCACCACGGATGGCCACGCCACCCCCACCGGCTGCGCCGACCAGCATTTCGCCCTCGACGAACAGTCGTTCAGACAGCGGCCATTGCGTGCCTGCTCCCATAAGTCCTGTCATGTAGGCACCGGCTTTGCCCGCGTACGCGGCCAGGGTCTGGCCCGTAACGTACCAGTGCGGCGAGACGAAGTAGTCGAGTTGCACGCCCAGGTTGCTGATGGAGAGATTGGCGTCGCTGCTGCGCCACTGCGGGTTCGCCTTGAAATAGGTTTGACTCACGGCGCGCACGCGCAACTGCTCGGCCGCAAAGCCGTCCAGCGCACGCCAGGAAACAGCCTGGGACGAAGGCACCTCAGGCGTGCCAAATTGATGCGTCAGCTGCAGCGCCAGACTGCGCGCCTTGAAGCTGCCTGAGGGCGCACGGACTTCGCCAATGGAAAACTCAAGCGCGTTCTGGGCCGAAATCTTTTGCTGCACGGCCAGGCCCGCGTCCAGCAGCAAACCACCGCCGTCATCAATGCCGCCGCCGCCTGCAGGACCGGCTGCGGCGTGGACCCTCAGCGCCGTGCTGCTGGACAGGGCAAGCCGATAGCCGCCGCCGGCCAGAATTTGCATGTAGCCGTTACTATGACCACCCATCGCGCCCTCGGCTTCGAGCTGTGTGAACCAGTGCTCGTCGATGGCCGACAGCCACTTCACGCCCATGAGCTGCATGCGCGCAGGTTGTGGCAGGCCGGTGGTTCCCGGCGCCGATGCGGCAATGCTGTAGTCGCGCGCCACCAGGGAAAATTCCTGACGGCGAGATTGCAGGTTGGGCGTCAGCGCACCATCGGTCGTGGGTGTGAACGCCCAACCGCTGTTGACGAGACTGTGAAACGGGAATTCATACTGGAGGTAAGGCTGGGTGCTACTGATGACGCCATTGGGAAAGCTCACATGGCTGATGCCAAGGCCAAAGTTGCCATAAGCCGTCTCGTAGCTCAGGCCCAGATCGCTGCGCAGCATCAGCCCGCCACCGGCCAGCGTGTTGCTGCTGCGGCCACCGCCGGCACCCACAAAGAGTCCGGCGTGCGCCAGCCACGCGGGTGCCAAACGCTGGCGCACTTCGCCTGCCAAACCCAGGGTGATGAAGCCGCCACGCTCACCGCGCACGGCGCCATAGGACCCCACGCCCAATCGCAGGTGCTCATTCACATCGAACAGCGCATCGCCGCCGACCAGACCCATGGTTTCAGAGCCCGGCAGGTGCAGCGTCTCCGACGTGAGGCGCCAACTGGCGGGTGTGGGCGTGAGCATGGCAGTCGTATTGGCGGCCTGTTGTGCCTGGGCGCTCTGGCTCGTGCACACACCCGCAAGACACAGGCTGGCGAAAATAAGGCGGTAGGAGTAGTGCGGGATTTTCATGGCGTTCATCAAAAAAAATGGCCCACAACGGCAAGCCGTGTGGGCCGGGTTAGAGCGTCAATGATATCGAGGATCAGCGCTTGCCGATGGGCTGCACATTGCGCGCCACCGAGCCGGTGAACAACTGGCGCGGACGACCGATTTTGTATTCGGTATCGCTGATCATCTCGTTGAGCTGGGCGATCCAGCCCACGGTGCGGGCCAGCGAGAAGATGCCGGTGAACAGGTTCACCGGGATACCGATGGCGCGTTGCACGATGCCGGAGTAGAAGTCCACGTTCGGGTAGAGCTTGCGCTGCACGAAGTAGTCGTCTTCCAGGGCGATCTTTTCCACAGCCTTGGCGAGCTTGAACAGCGGGTCGTTTTCCAGACCGAGTTCGGCCAAAACCTCATTGCAGGTTTCCTGCATAAGCTTGGCGCGTGGGTCGTAGTTCTTGTACACGCGGTGTCCAAAACCCATGAGCTTGACGCCGGAGTTCTTGTCCTTGACCTGCTCCATGAACTCTCCCACCTTGGGCAGGCCGCCCTGGCGCTGCAGGTCTTCGAGCATGTTCAAGCAGGCTTCGTTGGCGCCGCCGTGAGCCGGTCCCCACAGGCAGGCCACGCCCGCTGCAATGGCGGCAAACGGGTTCGTGCCGGAGGAGCCGCACAGGCGCACCGTGGAGGTGGAGGCGTTTTGCTCGTGGTCGGCATGCAGGATGAAGATGCGGTCCAGGGCGCGCTCCAGCACCGGGTTCACCTTGTAGTCTTCGCAAGGAACCGCGAACATCATGCGCAGGAAGTTGCCGGCATAGCTCAGGTCGTTGCGCGGATAGACGTAGGGCTGGCCGATGCCATACTTGTACGCCATAGCCACCAGCGTGGGCATCTTGGCAATCAGCCGGATGGCAGCGATGTCGCGGTGCTCGGCGTTGGTGATGTCGGTGCTGTCGTGGTAGAAGGCCGAGAGCGCGCCTACCAGTCCGGTCAACACTGCCATGGGATGGGCGTCACGGCGGAATCCGCGCAGGAAGAACTGCATCTGCTCGTTCACCATGGTGTGGTTGATGATGAGCTTGTTGAAGTCCTTGCTCTGTTGCTCGTTGGGCAATTCGCCCTTGAGCAGCAGGTGGCAGGTGTCCATGTAATTGCACTGTGTGGCCAGTTGCTCGATCGGGTAGCCGCGGTACAACAGCTCGCCCTTGTCGCCGTCGATATAAGTGATGGCCGACTGGCACGAGGCTGTGGACAAGAATCCCGGGTCGTAGGTGAACATGCCGGTTTGCCCATAGAGCTTGCGGATGTCGATCACGTCGGGGCCGACGCTGCCCTGATAGACGGGCAAATCGATGCTGGGGCTGCCGTTGCTGAACGACAGGGTGGCTTTGTTGTCGGCTAGTTTCATGGTTGCCCTTTCAAGGCGTTTCTTTCAATTTCAACATTTTCAATACTTCGCGGACATCGGGGCTATCGAGCTGCGGGTCCACCTGGATCAGGGTTTTTCGGCTCAGGTGCAGATCCAGCAAATCGTTGTCGCTCAGGTCCATTAAAGCGCTCAAAGCTTGCGACTGCTTGACGCTGAGGCTGGACTCAAAACGTGCGAAGAAGCGCGCAATGAACAGGTCGTTTTCCAGCAGGCCGCGCCGGCAGCGCCACTTGAGCTTGCTCAAACCCCGTTCATCCAGCATTTCGTCCTGCACGCGAGTTTCCACTTGATCGGTTAAGGCCACTTTGTCCAAGATCAAACTGCGCGCGCGACCATCATTTCCTTGATCTTGCCGATGGCCTTGGTCGGATTCAGACCCTTGGGGCAGACATCGACGCAGTTCATGATGGTGTGGCAGCGGAACAAGCGATAAGGATCTTCCAGATTGTCCAGCCGTTCCGCGGCAGCGTGATCGCGGCTGTCGGCGAGGAAGCGATAGGCCTGCAACAGACCTGCGGGCCCCACGAACTTGTCCGGATTCCACCAGAAGCTCGGGCAACTGGTGGAGCAGCTGGCGCACAGAATGCACTCATACAGACCATTGAGCTCTTCGCGCTCTTCCGGGCTTTGCAGGCGTTCCTTTTCCGGCGGCACGGTGTCGTTGATGAGGTAGGGCTTGATCGAGTTGTACTGCTGGAAGAACATCGTCATGTCCACGATCAGATCGCGCACCACGGGCAGCCCCGGCAGCGGCTTGAGCACGATGGTGCCGGTGAGCGTGCGCATGTTCGTCAGGCAGGCCAGGCCGTTCTTGCCATTGATGTTCATGCCGTCCGATCCGCACACGCCTTCGCGGCAGGAACGGCGAAAGCTGATGCTGGGGTCGACTTCCTTGAGTTTCATCAGGGCGTCCAGCAGCATGCGTTCGTGGCCATCGAGTTCGACCTCGATCGTCTCCATGTAGGGCTTGGCGTCCTGATCGGGGTTGTAGCGGTAAATGCTGAAGGTGCGTTTGGCCATTTTGTTTCTCTTAATCAGGTGGGGACAGAGCTTGCTCTTTGAAATATTGAGGACAGGGCAAAGCTCACTGCGTGTAGTTCTTGGTCTGTCCCGCAAGGTATCAGAAGGTCCTTACCTTCGGCGGAATCGAAGCCACCGTCAGCGGCTGCAAATTCACCGGCTTGTAGCTCAGGCTGTTGCTCGCGCTGTCCCACAGCGTGTGCTTCATCCATTGCGCGTCATTGCGGCCCAGCGGGCAGGTGGCGTCGTTGGCATCGCGCTCGTATTCATGCACCGTGTGCGCGCCGCGGCACTCGTGCCGCGCCGCGGCCGAGACGATCGTGGCCTGTGCCACTTCGATCATGTTTTCGATCTCCAGCGCCTCGATGCGCGCCGTGTTGAACACCTTGGATTTGTCCTTGAGCGCGATGTTGCCCACGCGCTCGCGCAGTGCCGCGATCTTGCCCACGCCTTCGTCCATGCTGGCCTGGGTGCGGAACACGCCTGCGTGCAACTGCATGGTTGCGCGAATGTCGTCGCCCACGCGTTGGGCATATTCGCCGGTGGCGGCGTTGTCAAGTCGTTCCAGCCGTGCCAGCGACTGCGCAGCCGCGTTCTCGGGCAGCGGTTTGTGCGTGTTGGCGCTGTTGAACTCGACGATGTGGTTGCCCGCAGCGCGGCCAAACACCAACAGATCCAGCAGCGAATTCGTGCCCAGGCGATTCGCGCCGTGCACGCTCACGCAGGAGCACTCGCCCACGGCGTACAGGCCGTTCACGACCTGGTTTACGCCGTCCTTGGGGACGACGACCTGACCGTTGATGTTGGTCGGGATGCCGCCCATCTGGTAATGGATGGTGGGGACGACGGGGATCGGTTCGCGCGTGATGTCGACGTTGGCAAAGTTGGTGCCGATCTCGTACACCGAGGGCAGGCGCTTGTGTATGGTTTCCGCGCCCAGGTGATCGAGCTTGAGCAGGATGTGGTCCTTGTTGGGACCGCAGCCGCGGCCTTCCTTGATTTCTTGGTCCATGCAGCGCGATACGAAGTCGCGCGGTGCCAGGTCCTTGAGCGTGGGCGCGTAGCGCTCCATGAAGCGCTCGCCGTTGGCGTTGAGCAGGATAGCGCCTTCGCCGCGGCAGCCTTCGGTCAGCAGCACCCCGGCTCCGGCAACACCGGTGGGGTGGAATTGCCAGAACTCCATGTCCTGCAGCGGAATGCCGGCACGCGCCGCCATTCCCAGGCCGTCGCCGGTGTTGATGAAGGCGTTGGTGGATGCGGCAAAGATACGGCCTGCGCCGCCGGTGGCCAGCAGCACGGTCTTGGCTTCGAGCACATACACGTCACCGGTCTCCATTTCGAGCGCGGTCACGCCCACGACGTCGCCGTCGGCGTTGCGGATCAGGTCCAGCGCCATCCATTCGACGAAGAAGTTGGTCTTGGCCTTGACGTTTTGCTGGTACAGCGTGTGCAGCATGGCGTGGCCGGTGCGGTCCGCAGCGGCGCAGGCGCGCTCCACCGCCTTTTCGCCGTAGTTAGCTGTGTGGCCGCCAAATGGACGCTGGTAGATCGTGCCGTCGGGATTGCGGTCAAACGGCATGCCCATGTGTTCCAGGTCGTACACGGCCTTGCCCGCCTCGCGGCACATGAACTCGATTGCGTCCTGATCGCCCAGCCAGTCCGAGCCCTTGATGGTGTCGTAGAAGTGGTAGTGCCAGTTGTCCTCGTTCATATTGCCCAGCGAGGCGCCGATGCCGCCCTGTGCAGCAACGGTGTGCGAACGCGTCGGAAACACCTTGGATAACACCGCGACGTTCAGCCCGGCGCGAGCCAGTTGCAGCGAGGCGCGCATGCCGGAGCCACCGGCCCCCACGATGACGACGTCGAATTTTCTTTTGCTAACGGTATAAGCCACGGTTTAAAGCCTCCAGAGAACTTGAATGGCCCAACCCGCGCATGTGACGAGCCAGACCAGGGAGAAGATTTCGAGCGTCAGCCGCACGGACACGGGTTTGACGTAGTCCATCCAGATTTCGCGCATGCCAACCCACACGTGGTAGAGCATCGCCAGGATGACCGTGAAGGTCAGCGCCTTCATCCATTGTGTGGCAAATATGCCGGCCCATTTTTCGTAGCTGAGCGGGCCCTTGCTGAAGATCACCTGCGCCAGCAGCAGCAGCGTGAACAGCGCCATGATGACGGCGGTGGCACGTTGCGCCAGCCAGTCGCGCAGTCCGTAGTGAGCACCGGTGACGATGCGTTGAGAGCCGTGGTTCACAGACATGGTTCTTGTTCCTGTAGATGTTTAGTAAAGGCCGAACAGTTTGGCGCCCAGCACGGCGGTCAGGCCCAGGCTGAACACCAGCGTGGCGACGGCCGAGGACTTGCCAAATTCCTTGGAATAGGCGTGGCGAAACTCCATGTACAGGTGGCGCAGGCCGGCGGTGAAGTGATGCAGATAGGCCCAGATCACGCCCAACGCCAGCAGCTTCCAGACCGGACCAGGCAGGTACAGCATGCCGTTGCTGAAAGCCGAGGTGAAGCGCGCGAAGGAATATTCGGAACTGATCGAGGTGTCGAACATCCAGATGATGAAGGGCATCAGCAAGAACAGGATCAGACCGCTGACGCGGTGCATGCCGGAGATGATGGATGCCAGCGGCCAGCGGTAACCCGGCAGGTCCTTGAATGCGTTGATGTTGCGGAACTCGGGCCGCTTGGCCTGGATGGGGGGAGTGCTGAAGCTCATATAGGTGCTTTCTTGGGGTAACGCGAAATTCTATTGCACCGCACCAAACTGACTGCAGGGTTGCATCAATTGAGCGCGTTCAGATAATGGTGACTGTCGGTGCGATACAGGCCACGGCGCAGTTCCATGGGTACGTCATTGTAGGTGTGGGCTATGCGCTCCACGCTGAGCAGCGGCGTTTGCGGGCTGACTTGCAGGCGCTCGCACTGTTCCGCGTCGGGCAGGACGGCACGAATTTTTTCCTCGGCGCGCACCATGCGCACGCCAAACTCGGTTTCGAACAGCGCGTACATCGGTCCGTGGTAATCGCTCAAGCGCTCAGCTGTCAAACCCTTGAATGGTGTGCCGGGTAACCACAGTTCTTCCAGAATCGTGGGTACGCCGCCAAAGGAGAGGACGCGGCGCACCTGCAGCACCGAGTCGCCGGTGCGCAAGCCCAGGGCACGGGCAATGTCGGCGCTGGCGCGCACGCGCTTGCAGTCGATGATGGTGCGTTGCGACGGTCCTTCGCTGCTGGCCTCGCCACTGTCTGGAACGAGTTTGAGAAACCGGTATTGCACCTGCTGCTCCACGTGGGTGGCGACAAAAGTGCCCTTGCCCTGGCGTCGTATCAGCAGGTTTTCCGCGGCGAGTTCGTCGATGGCCTTGCGCACCGTGCCCTGGCTCACGCGAAAGCGCGCCGCCAGTTCGGTTTCACTGGGGATTGCTTCGCCCGGTTTCCACTCTCCCGCTTGCAGACTTTGCAGAATCAGGGTCTTGATCTGCTGGTACAGCGGACTGAATGCGGGCGTGCCAGTCGGGCCCGCATTCAATCCGAACTCGGTGTTTTCATGCGTGCCTGAGGGGACATGTGCCATGCTGTAATCATATCTTATATAAGACATAAGACAAATTGACGATTGCGGATTTTCAGTTTAAACTTGCCAGCTGTTTTAAACCACCACCCTGGAGTACTTACCATGAGCAAAAAACCCGTACGTGTGGCCGTCACCGGCGCCGCTGGTCAGATCGGTTACGCATTGTTGTTTCGCATCGCGTCCGGAGAAATGCTCGGCAAAGACCAACCGGTGATCCTGCAACTGCTGGAAATCCCCGACGAAAAGGCGCAAAAGGCGCTCAAGGGCGTGATGATGGAGTTGCAAGATTGCGCCTTTCCGCTGCTCGTGGGCATGGAAGCGCACAGCGACGCGATGACGGCTTTCAAGGACACGGATTACGCCCTGCTGGTGGGCTCGCGTCCGCGCGGTCCAGGCATGGAGCGCGCCGAGTTGCTGGCCATCAACGGCGCCATTTTCATCGCTCAGGGCAAGGCGCTGAATGCGGTGGCCAGTCGCAATGTCAAGGTGCTGGTGGTGGGCAATCCCGCCAACACCAACGCCTACATCGCTATGAAGAGCGCACCCGACCTGCCGCGCAAGAACTTTACCGCCATGTTGCGCCTGGACCACAACCGTGCACTGAGCCAGATCGCTGCCAAGACCGGCAAGCCCGTGGCCGATATCGAAAAGCTGTGCGTGTGGGGCAACCATTCCCCCAGCATGTATGCCGATTACCGCTTCGCCACCATCAACGGCGCATCGGTCAAGGACATGATCAACGATCAGGACTGGAACGCCAACACCTTCTTGCCCACCGTGGGCAAGCGCGGTGCGGCCATCATCGAGGCACGCGGCCTCTCGTCGGCTGCTTCGGCAGCGAACGCAGCCATCGACCACATGCGCGACTGGGCCTTGGGCACCAATGGCAAGTGGGTCACCATGGGTATTGCGTCGGATGGCCAATACGGCATTCCGAAGGACACGATGTTCGGGTTTGCGGTGACCTGTGAAGGCGGCGAATACAAGCTGGTCGAAGGCTTGACCATCGATGAGTTCAGCCAGGGCTGCATCAACAAGACCTTGGCCGAGCTGCAAGGCGAACAGGACGGCGTCAAACACCTTCTGTGATGGCTCTCGTGATGAGTACACGGTTCGTCATTGCGAGCTGCCTGTTTCGGTCGACCGAAATAGCATACTGGCCATGAACCCCGGTTTCGTCATTGCGAGCGAAGCGTGGCAATCCATGCATTGTCATGGCGCGCGGCGATGGATTACCGCGGCCTGCGGCCTCGCAATGACGAGTCCCCTGTTGTGGGGTGGTGTTCCGTTGTACTTCCCGCAAACGGGAATCTCGTAATGCAGTGCTTCGTTTTGGCTTCATGAAACATCCGCGCGAAATTTTGTTGGGCTCGCAGGCCGCGGCCGGCGCATTGCCGGTGTGCGATCACTACAGCGGCGTGGAGGTGCGCATGCGCAAGAGCCTGCAATTGCAGGCCGAGATGATGCAGGAATTCGGCGCCTGCGTGTTTGACGTGACGCTGGACTGCGAGGACGGTGCGCCCGTCGGTGGCGAGCATGAACACGCGCTGATGGTGGCGGAGCTGGCACGGCAGACCATGCACAGTGAGGCTGCTGTTGCGGGCTCGATCGCGCCGCGCGTGGCCGTGCGCGTGCACCCGGTGGACCATCCCGCCTTTGTCGCCGATATCGCCACCATTGTGGGTCGCGCCGGGTCCGCCTTGTGCCACCTGATGATTCCCAAGGTCGAGTCGCTGGCCGACGTGCAGCGCGCGGTCAATGAGGTCGATCAGGCGAGTTCGGCAGGTGCACGCGCTTTGCCGCTGCACGTGCTGATCGAGTCGCCTGCCGCTGTGCATCGGGCGTTCGAGATCGCATCGCACCCGCGCGTTCAGTCCATGAGCTTTGGCTTGATGGATTTTGTTTCTGCCCACGGCGGCGCGATTCCCGCTTCTGCCATGAGCATGGGCACGGCCAAGAACCCGCAGCCTTTGGATCAGTTCACGCATCCGCTGGTGCTGCGCGCCAAGCTGGAGATTTCCAGCGCCTGTCATGCCTGGGGCAAGGTGCCCGCGCATGGTGTTGTCACCGAATTTTCCGATGCAGCCGTGGTGCAGGGCGCCGCGCGCCGCGCTGCCCGTGAACTGGGCTTCACCCGCATGTGGAGTATTCATCCGAATCAGATTCGCCCCATTTTGGCTGCTTTTTCGCCCGAGTTGCGGGAGGTGGAGCTGGCGGCAAAAATCATCGCGGCGGCAGCGCGCGCGGACTGGGCGCCGATATCGGTGGAGGCGCAATTGCACGACCGCGCCAGTTACCGTTATTACTGGCAGCTACTGGAGCGGGCACACCGAACCGGACTATGCTTGCCGGCCGAGGTGCAGGGCTACTTTGCGCCGCGCAGCATGGAAACAACCACCCAGGAGTCTGTATGAAAAAGCTGTTCGCGTCGCTGCTGATCGCATCTCTACCCGTCATGGCGCTGGCGCAAGCCACGACCCCGGTACCGGTCAGCGCCAGCCGCGCCGACATCAAGAACAAGGCAAAGAATCTGGCGGTGGCTCTGGATGCGGCCGAGGCGGCGTTGACGCCAGGCGAACTGGCGATTGCCGAGCGCGTGCATGTGGGGCGCCTGCCCTGTGAACTGGGGAACTGGGTGACGCTGAGCGCGGACCCGGCGGCACCGGGTTACTTTGACGTGCAACTGCAAAAGCTCAGGTTCCGCATGTTCCCCGTGGAAACATCCACTGGCGCGATTCGCCTGGAAGACCACAAGGCCGGTGCGGTCTGGCTGCAGTTGGCCAACAAGTCCATGCTGATGAACCAAAAATTGGGCAAGCGCCTCGCTGACGAGTGCATGAGCCCGGTGCAGGTGGTGGTGGCCGAGGCCTTGAAGAAGAACCCAGGCGTGAGCGTGCTCGATGCACCTGCGGCCAAATAGTTCACCGTGTATTGGCGGTCGATGTAACGACGATTTTGTTTTTGTAACCGGAGAAAAAAATGTTGCTAGCCTACCGGGCCCATGTGGCCGAACGCGCCGCCCTCGGCATCCCACCCCTGCCTTTGTCGGCCCAGCAGACGGCGCAAGTGATCGAGTTGCTCAAGAACCCACCGGCCGGTGAAGAGGCCACGCTGGTGGACCTGATCACGCACCGCGTCCCCGCCGGTGTGGATGATGCCGCCAAGGTCAAGGCCTCGTACCTGGCAGCAGTTGCGCATGGCACTGAAAAATGCCCGCTGATCACGCGCCAGCGCGCCACGCAACTGCTCGGCACCATGCTCGGTGGCTACAACATCAGCCCCATGATTGAACTGCTGGACGATGCGGCCGTGGCCGCCGAGGCGGCTGAGGGTCTGAAGAAGACGCTGCTGATGTTCGACCAGTTCCACGACGTCAAGGACAAGGCAGACAAGGGAAACACATTTGCCCGTGCCGTGCTCCAAAGCTGGGCCGACGCAGAGTGGTTCACTACGCGGCCTGAAGTGCCGCAGTCGATCAAGCTGACAGTGTTCAAGGTGGCCGGCGAAATCAACACCGACGACCTGTCGCCTGCGCCCGACGCCTTCAGCCGCCCCGACATCCCGATGCATGCACTGGCGATGCACAAAAACGCGCGTCCCGGCATCGTGCCCGAGGAAGACGGCAAGCGTGGCCCGGTGAAATTCTTCGACGAACTCAAGACCAAGGGCAATCTTGTGGCCTATGTCGGCGACGTGGTGGGCACGGGCTCTTCGCGCAAGTCGGCGACGAACTCGGTGCTCTGGTTCACCGGCGAGGACATTCCCTTTGTGCCGAACAAGCGTTTTGGCGGCGTGTGTCTGGGCGCCAAGATCGCGCCGATCTTCTACAACACCATGGAAGACTCGGGCGCGCTGCCGATCGAGCTGGATGTGAGCCAGATGGCCATGGGCGACGTGATCGAACTGCGTCCTTACGAAGGCAAGGCTTTGAAGGACGGCAACGTCATTGCGGAATTCAAGGTCAAGAGCGAGGTGTTGTTTGACGAAGTGCGCGCCGGTGGCCGCATCCCGCTGATCGTCGGGCGCGGCCTCACGGCCAAGGCGCGCGAGGCGCTGGGCTTGCCGGTGAGCACGCTGTTCCGTCTGCCGCAGAACCCTGTCGATACCCACAAGGGTTTCACGCTGGCGCAAAAGGTCGTGGGCCGTGCCTGCGGACTGCCCGAAGGTCAGGGCGTTCGCCCCGGCACCTATTGCGAACCCAAGATGACGAGCGTGGGCTCGCAGGACACGACGGGTCCGATGACGCGCGACGAGTTGAAGGACCTGGCCTGCCTGGGCTTCAGCGCCGATCTGGTGATGCAGTCCTTCTGCCATACGGCGGCTTACCCCAAGCCCGTCGACGTGAAGATGCACCACGAGTTGCCCGAGTTCATCAGCACGCGCGGTGGCGTGCCGCTGCGCCCCGGTGACGGCATCATCCACAGTTGGCTCAACCGTATGCTGCTGCCCGATACCGTGGGCACGGGCGGCGACAGCCACACGCGCTTCCCCATCGGCATCAGTTTCCCCGCGGGCTCGGGCCTGGTCGCCTTTGGCGCGGCCACGGGCGTGATGCCGCTGGACATGCCGGAGTCGGTGCTGGTGCGCTTCAAGGGCAAGATGCAGCCGGGCGTCACGCTGCGCGACCTGGTGAACGCGATTCCGCTGTACGCCATCAAGGCGGGCTTGCTGACGGTGGCCAAGCAGGGCAAGGTCAACATCTTTTCGGGTCGCATCCTGGAAATCGAAGGTCTGCCGGACCTGAAGGTGGAGCAGGCGTTCGAGCTCAGCGATGCCTCGGCCGAGCGCAGCGCCGGTGGCTGCACTGTGCACCTGAACAAGGAGCCCGTGCAGGAATATTTGCACAGCAACATCACGATGCTCAAGTGGATGATTGCCACGGGCTATTCCGATGTGCGCACCATCAAGCGCCGCATTGCCGCGATGGAAGCCTGGCTGGCCAATCCGCAGTTGCTGCAGGGCGACGCCGACGCCGAGTACGCGGCCGTGATCGAGATTGACCTGGCCGATATCCATGAACCGATCGTGGCCTGTCCGAACGACCCGGATGACGTGAAGACGCTGTCCGACGTGGCGGGCGCCAAGATCGACGAAGTCTTCATCGGCTCTTGCATGACCAACATCGGCCACTTCCGCGCCGCCAGCAAGCTGCTGGAAAACAAGCGCGACATTCCGGTCAAGCTGTGGATGGCACCTCCCACCAAGATGGACGCCAAGCAGTTGAGTGAGGAGGGCCACTATGGTGTGTTGGGGTCGGCTGGCGCGCGCATGGAAATGCCGGGCTGCTCGCTGTGCATGGGCAATCAGGCGCAGGTGAAGGAGGGCGCCACCGTGTTCTCCACCAGCACGCGCAATTTCCCGAACCGTCTGGGCAAGAACTCCTACGTTTACCTGGGTTCGGCCGAACTGGCGGCGATCTGCTCCAAGCTGGGGCGCATCCCCACCAAGGATGAATACATGGCCGACATGGGCGTGCTGACGGCCGCCAGTGCCAAGGTCTACCAGTATTTGAACTTCGATCGCATAGGTGACTACACCGACGCCGCAGCCACGGTCTAAAGGGTAATATTCAAGCCGGGGGTGCGCTCAGCCGCACCCCCGGCTTTTTTTATTGGATGCGGCCTGCCAGCGCGCATCAATGCACAGGAAGATTCAGACCATGGAGTTTTTCATCATCTCGATGCTCAACGGACTGAGCTACGGGCTGTTGCTGTTCATGTTGAGTTCGGGGCTCACGCTGATCTTCAGCATGATGGGCGTACTCAACTTTGCGCACGCCAGTTTCTACATGCTTGGCGCCTACATCGGCTACAGCATCGCCAGCGTGGTGGGTTTCTGGCCGGCGCTGGTGCTCGCACCGATGCTGGTGGGCTTGCTGGGCGCCCTGTTCGAGCGCTATGCACTGCGCCGTGTGCACAAGTTTGGCCCTGTGCCTGAACTGCTCATCACCTTCGGCCTGTCCTACGTCATCCTCGAATTGGTGCAGTTGATCTGGGGCCGCATCGCTGTGGATTTTCGTCCACCTGAAGTGTTGCAAGGCCCGGCGTTCACGCTCATCAACCATTCTGTCCAGGGCTTGAGCCTGTTGTGGGGTGTGGCGCCCGCTGCCATGTGCAGCGCGGCAGATGAGGCCGTGCGCGTCGTGTGCTCGCCCTTTCCTGCGACTCGCGGTTTCATGATGCTGGTGGCGCTGGTGATGCTGGTTTCGGTCTGGCTGTTGCTCAAGCGCACGCGCATCGGCCTGGTGATCCAGGCGGCGCTGACACACCCCGAAGCCGTGGAGGCGCTGGGGCACAACGTCCCTGCCGTCTTTATGCTGGTCTTTGGCGCCGGCGCCGCGCTCGCAGGTCTGGCGGGCGTGATCGGTGGCACCACCTTCCTGACCGAGCCCGCGATGGCAGCAACCGTGGGTTCCGTGATCTTCGTGGTGGTGGTGGTGGGAGGCATGGGGTCCCTGGCCGGAGCGTTTCTGGCCTCGGTGTTGATCGGTGTCATTCAGACGTTTGCCGTCGCCTTTGACTATTCCGTGGGCACCTTGGCAAGCCAGCTCGGTCTGCACTTGAGTGCCGACGCCTTGGGCAATACCTTTGTCACGCTCACCGTGTCGCAGGTGGCACCGATTCTTCCCTACCTGTTCTTGGTGCTGATCCTGATCTTTCGGCCCAAGGGCTTGCTGGGCACAAGGGAATAAGCCATGGCCACGAAAAACTACTACGAATTCAAGCCCATCAACGTGGGACGCTGGTTGGTCTGGGGCTTGTTTGCCCTGGTGCTGACGGTTATGCCCATGATATTCAACAGCAGCTTGGCGATCAATTTGCTGGCGCTCATGGGCGTCCTGATCATCGCCTGCCTCTCGTTCAACATGCTGCTCGGCCAGGGCGGCATGCTGAGCTTTGGTCATGCCGTCTACACCGGGCTGGGTGCCTATGGCGCCATGCATGCCCTGAACTGGATATCAGGCGCAAAACTGCCCATTCCGGTCAGCCTGGTGCCGCTGTTCGGCGGGCTGACCGGCATGGGTTTCGCCGCGCTGTTCGGCTATGTGACTACGCGCAAGTCGGGAACGACCTTCGCCATGATCACTCTGGGCGTGGGCGAACTGGTGTTTTCCATGTCGCTGATGGTGCCTGAGTTTTTTGGCGGCGAAGGCGGCGTCTCCGGCAACCGCGTGATGGGGCAGCCGTTCCTGGGCATTAGCTATGGGCCGCCGATCCAGGTCTATTACCTCATCGCTGTCTACACATTTGTTTCCGTGGTGGCCATGTTTGCCTTCACGCGCACGCCCCTGGGTCGGATGCTCAACGCCGTGCGCGACAACCCGGAGCGGGTGGAGTTCGTGGGCTACAACACGCAAAGGGTGCGCTACACGGCCTTCATCATTGCGGGTTTCTTTGCCGGTATTTCGGGAGGTTTGGGAGCGCTCAATTTCGAGATCGTCACGGCGGAGAGCGTTGGTACGGCACGCTCCGGAGCCTTCTTGCTGTTCACTTTTCTGGGCGGCTCCACCTTCTTCTTTGGTCCCATCCTGGGCGGCATACTGCTGGTGCTGGGCTTCTTCGTTTTCAGCGAGTTCACCAAGGCCTGGCTGCTGTATCTGGGGTTGGTGTTTCTGTTCATGGTGATGTATGCGCCTGGCGGCTTCGCCAGCCTGATCATGATGAACTTGCGCCTGGCCTCGTTTGGCAAGTTGCGCCGATTATGGGTGAGCTATCTGGGCCTCGCGGTGACGGGGTTGGTGGCTCTGATCGGTGGCGCGGCCATGGTTGAAATGGTCTATCACCTGCAATTCAATGCAGGACAGGGGCGCGACCTCAGGTTCCTGGTTGTGACGCTGGACTCTGCAGGATTGACCAGCTGGTTTGGCGCGGCCTTCGCCACGCTCACCGGGGTGGGTCTGTTCGAGCTGATGCGCAGCCAGTTCGTCAAGGATTGGGGCCAGACGCAGGAAGAGATCGAAAAGGAAATCAAACGTCGGGAGCTGATATGAATACCGCAGCGACCATTGCGCTGGAACTCAAGGACCTGCGCAAGAGCTTTGGCAGGACCGAGATCATCCGCGGCGTGAATCTGGCGGTGGCGGCGGGCGAACGCGTCGCCATCATCGGCCCCAACGGCGCGGGCAAGTCCACGCTGTTCAACCTTATCAGCGGGCGTTTCGAGCCCACGAGCGGGGAGGTGCTGCTGGACGGCACGCGCATCGACGGCAAGAAGCCGTTTGAGATCAATCGTCTGGGATTGAGCCGCAGCTTTCAGATCACCAACATCTTCCCCAAGCTCAGCGTGTTTGAAAACCTGCGCTGCGGTGTGCTCTGGAGCCTGGGCTACAAGTACAGCTTCTGGAAGTTTCTCGCCGGTCTGGACGACGCCAACGAACGTGCCGAAGAACTGATGGAGATGATTCGTCTGGACAAGAAGCGCGACGTGCTGGCGGTGAATCTGACCTATGCGGAGCAGCGCGCGCTGGAGATCGGCGTCACGATTTCTGGCGGCGCGCACGTGGTGCTGCTGGATGAGCCCACGGCTGGCATGAGCAAGAGCGAAACCCGGCGCTTCATCCAGCTCATCAAGGACGTCACCGTGGGCAAGACGCTGCTCACGGTGGAGCACGACATGGGCGTGGTGTTTGGCCTGGCCGACCGCATCGCGGTTGTGGTCTACGGCGAGGTGCTGGCCTTCGATACGCCCGAGGCGGTGCGCTCCAACGCCCTGGTGCAGGAGGCCTACCTGGGTTCGGCGGTGGCGGATTCCCAGGCGGGGGCACAAGTATGAAGCTCTTGGAGATTGAAAACCTGCATGCCTTCTACGGCAAGAGCCACGTGCTGCATGGCGTCTCGCTGGACGTGAATCAGGGCGAGATTGTGGCGCTGCTCGGGCGCAACGGCTCCGGGCGCTCCACCACCGCCAAGGCCATCATGGGTCAGGTCGATTGCCAGGGGTCGCTGCTGTGGAAGGGGCAGCAAATTCGCGACAAGAAGGCGTTCGAGATCGCTCATCTGGGCATCGGCTACGTGCCCGAAAGCCGGGATATTTTTCCGACGCTGACGGTGCAGCAGAACCTCATGCTTGGGCAGAAAAGCGCGCGCAAGGCGGGGCGCTGGAGCTTTGACGACATGTATGCGATGTTCCCGCGGCTGAAGGAGCGCGAGCACACCGAAGCGGGCGTGCTGTCGGGTGGTGAGCAGCAGATGCTCACGCTGTGCCGCAGCCTCATGGGCGACCCCGAACTCATCATCATCGACGAGCCCACCGAGGGCCTGGCGCCCAAGATCGTGGAGTTGGTGGGTGAGTACCTCAAGGCACTCAAGGCCCGAGGCATTTCGGTGCTGCTGATCGAACAAAAACTGACGATCGCAATGGCCATCTCCGACCGCGCCCTGGTGATGGGCCACGGCAGCATCGTGTTTGACGGGACCCCTGAAGAACTGCGCGCGGACAGCTATATCCGCAAGGAATGGCTCGAGGTCTGACGCGAAGGTTCGTGGCTCTTTGTCCCGGTCGGGACAAAGAGCCAATGTTATCGATGCACAAACCTTTTAGAATAAAAAAGAACGTTCGTTCTATTCCTGTTCGCGTTTTCTGGAGTACGCAAGATATTGCTGGCGGCACTGGCGCCGCCGGCTCGGTTCTCGATTGATTAAAGGATTTGTATGACGGCTCTGTATCAAGCCCACGACGACGTGGCCATCATCACCCTGAGCAACCCGCCGGTGAACGGGCTGGGACTGGCAACGCGCCAGGCCGTGACCGACGCTCTGGCGCGCGCCAATGCCGACGCCAGCATCAAGGCCATCGTCCTGACCGGTGCGGGCAAGGCGTTTTCTGGCGGCGCTGACATCAAGGAATTTGGCTCGCCCAAGGCCTTGCAAGAGCCCAATCTGCTGAGCGTCATTCTGGCCGTGGAGAATTCGGCCAAGCCGGTGGTGGCTGCGGTCAATGGCGTGTGCATGGGCGGGGGGCTGGAATTGGCGCTGGGCTGCCATTACCGCATTGCGGCACCCGGCTGCAACGTCGCACTGCCTGAAGTCAAGCTCGGTCTGATTCCGGGCGCAGGCGGCACGCAGCGCCTGCCACGCGCACTGGGTGTGGAGGCGGCGTTGAACATGATCGTCAGCGGCGAGCCCGTGAAGAGCGAACTGCTGGCCATGCTGCCGGGACAGAAGCTGTTTGACAAGATGGCATCGAGCGCAGAGGCGCTGCAGCAGGACGCGCTGAGCCTGGCGCGCTCGGTGGCCGATGTGCGACCGTTGCCGCTGGTACGCAACCTGCCTTGCAAGCACCCGCAGGGCGACGCCTATTTCCAGTTCGCTCGCAACATGGTCAAGGGCATGGCGAAGAACTTTCCGGCACCGGTCAAGTGCGTGGACGCGGTGCAGGCCGCGACGCAGAAGAAGTTTGACCAAGGTATGGCGTTCGAGCGCGAACTGTTCATCAACCTGATGTGGACCAGCGAGTCGCGCGCACTGCGCCACCTGTTCATGGCCGAGCGTGCCGCGTCCAAGATTGCCGACGTGCCGGCGGACACACCCAATCGTGCCTTGCAATCGATCGCTGTGATCGGCGCCGGCACCATGGGCGGCGGCATCGCGATGAACTTCCTCAACGCCGGCATCCCGGTGAAGATGTTGGAGATGAAGCAGGAGGCGCTGGACCGCGGGGTTGCCACCATCCGCAAGAACTACGAGTCGCAGGTGAAGAAGGGCAAGCTAAAAGCAGACAAGTACGAGCAGCGCATGAGCCTGCTCACGACCACGCTGAGCTACGACGACCTCACGCACGCCGATATGGTGATCGAGGCCGTGTTCGAAGAAATGGGCGTGAAGGAGGCGGTATTCAAGGAACTCGACCGCGTGATGAAGCCCGGCGCCATCCTGGCTTCCAACACCTCTACCCTGGACCTGAACAAAATTGCCAACTTCACGCAACGTCCTCAGGACGTCATCGGCACGCATTTCTTCAGCCCGGCCAACATCATGAAGCTGCTGGAGGTGGTGCGTGGCGAAAAGACGGCCAAGGACGTGCTTGCCACGGTGATGGCGCTGGCGAAAAAGATCAAGAAGACGGCGGTGGTGTCGGGTGTGTGCGACGGCTTTATCGGCAACCGCATGATCGAGCAGTACGGGCGCCAGGGCGGCTTCCTGCTGGACGAGGGCTGCACGCCCCAGCAGGTGGACCGGGCGGTGGAAAAATTCGGTTTCGCCATGGGGCCGTTTCGCATGGGCGACCTGGCGGGCAACGACATCGGCTGGGCCATCCGCAAGCGTCGCTACCAGGAAAAGCCCAACATGAAGTACAGCAAGACCGCCGACCTGCTGTGCGAAAAGGGGCGCTACGGCCAGAAGACCGGAGCCGGTTGGTACGACTACCAGGCAGGCAAACGCGATGCCATTGCGAACGCCGAAGTCGTGCAGATGATAGAAGCACACCGCGCTTCCCTGGGCATCAAACCGCGCAAGATTTCGGATGAAGAGATCGTCCAGCGCCTGGTGTTTGCGCTGGTGAACGAGGGCGCGCACCTCCTGGAAGAAGGCATTGCGGCGCGCGCTGGCGATATCGACCTGGTGTATCTCACCGGCTACGGATTCCCCATCCATCGCGGCGGCCCGATGAACTACGCCAACGAAGTGGGCTTGTTCAACGTGGTGCAGGCCATGAATCGCTTCGCCCAAAACCCATTGGACGACGCCCAGTTCTGGCAACCGGCACCGCTGTTGGCAAAGCTGGTGGCAGACGGCAAGACGTTCTGATACCCAACTCATGACGGCTTTGAAATTTACGCCCTTGACTTGCGTGTCGGCATCGTCATTGCGAGGAGCACAGCGATGTGGCAATCCATGGCTGATAAGCCTGCCGCGTGGATTGCTTCGCTATGCTCGCAATGACGAAGGCTGCTGTCAGGTCGCAAGGACACTCAAAAAGGAATCAACATGACATCCGCAGTAATCGTCTCCACCGCACGCACACCTTTGGCCAAGAGCTGGAAGGGCGCTTTCAACCTGACACACGGAGCCACGCTCGGTGGCCATGCGGTGCAACACGCGATTGCCCGCGCCGGCATTGACGCCGCCGAGGTCGAGGACGTGATCATGGGTTGCGCCAGTCCCGAGGGCGCGACCGGCGCCAACATCGCGCGCCAGGTTGCGCTGGTCGCCGGCTGCCCGGTGACGGTGTCGGGCATGACGCTGAACCGCTTTTGCTCCTCCGGTCTGCAGTCCATTGCACTCGCGTCACAGCGCATCATCGCCGGTGAAGGGGACGTGTTTGTGGCCGGTGGCGTGGAGAGCATTTCCTGCGTGCAACAGGAGATGAACCGGCACATGTTGGAAGACCCGTGGCTCAGCCAGAACAAGCCTGAAATCTACTGGAACATGCTGCAGACTGCAGAGCAGGTGGCCAAGCGCTACGGCATCACCCGTCAACAGATGGACGAGTACGGCGCTGCCAGCCAGCAGCGCGCCGCGGCAGCACAGGAAGCGGGGCGTTTCACGGCCGAGATCGCACCGATCACCGTCACCATGGGTGTGGCCGACAAGCTGATGGGGTTGATCACGAAGCAAGTGACGTGCAGCCAGGACGAAGGCATTCGCGCTGGCACCACCTACGAAGGCATCAAGGACCTGCGCTCCGCCATGCCGGGCGGCCTGATTTCGGCGGGCAACGCCAGCCAGTTTTCGGACGGCGCCGGTGCCTGCGTGGTGATGAGCGAAGCCCTGGCACAGAAGAAGGGCCTGGCGCCGCTGGGACGTTTCCTGGGCTTTGCCGTGGCCGGTTGCGAACCCGATGAAATGGGCATTGGCCCGGTGTTCGCCATCCCCAAGGTGCTGTCGCGACTGGGGCTGACGGTTGCCGACATCGACCTGTGGGAACTGAATGAGGCCTTTGCCGTGCAGGTGATCTACTGCCGCGACAAGCTGGGCATTCCAGGTGACCGCCTCAATGTCAACGGTGGTGCGATTGCGGTGGGTCATCCCTACGGCGTGAGCGGACAGCGTCTGACGGGCCACGCCCTGATCGAAGGCAAACGCCGCGGCGCCAAGCGTGTGTGTGTGACCATGTGCATCGGCGGCGGCATGGGCGCTGCCGGAATCTTTGAGATATTGTGATGAACACGGGCGTCATTGCGAGCCAAGCGAAGCGATCCAGGCGGTTGATGATCGGGCATGGATCGCCACGGACTGTGGCCTCGCGATGACGACATTTAGTTTGCGTTTCGGGTTGGGCTGCGCTACCCCGGCCTCCCCCTACTCGACGTTCCGTCCTCGCTTGAACCATCCTCATGAGTCTTCGCCCCACCATTGATTTCCTGCTGTACCAATGGCTGGACGCACAGGCGCTCAATCAAAGGGAGCGCTTTGCCGATCATTCGCGAGAGACCTTCGACGCGGTGCTCGACACCTGCGAGCGCATCGCCCGCGAGAAATACGCCCCCTTCAATCGTCTGGTGGACACGCAGGAGCCCAGTTTTGACGGCGAGCGCGTGATGCTGCCGCAGGCCACGCACGACGCGCAAAAGGCTTACGCGCAGTCTGGCATGCTCAGCGCCGCGCAAGACTACGACATCGGCGGCATGCAGTTGCCGTACACACTGGAGGCTGCTGCCAATGCCTTCTTTGCGCTGGCGTCAGTCAGCATCGGCTCGGGCATGCTGACCACGGGCAATGCGAACCTGTTGATGGTGCATGGCACGGCATTGCAAAAGAGTGTGTTCGCCCTGAATGAGTTCTCTGGTCGCTGGTCGGGAACCATGTGCCTGAGCGAGCCGCAGGCAGGTTCCAGCCTGAGCGACGTGGCCACGCGTGCGCTACCGGACGGTGAAGGATTTGAGAGCGACGCTTTAGGTCCGCGTTATCGTCTCAAGGGCAACAAGATGTGGATCTCGTCCGGCGAACACGAGCTCACAGAAAACATCATTCACCTGGTACTGGCAAAAATCCCCGGACCCGGCGGCAAGCTGATTCCCGGAACCAAAGGCATCTCCCTTTTCATCGTTCCCAAGAAGCTGGTGGATGCCAATGCTCAACTTACCGGCGAGCGCAATGACGTAGCGCTCGCCGGACTGAACCACAAGCTGGGCTGGCGCGGGACCACCAACACACTGCTGAACTTCGGTGAAGGTAAATATCCGGTGCGGGGCGAGGCGGGCGCCGTGGGGTACCTCGTGGGCGAAGCCGGTGCGGGATTGCGCTGCATGTTCCACATGATGAATGAGGCACGCATCGGCGTCGGCATGGCCGCCACCATGCTGGGCCTGGCGGGCTATTACGCCTCGCTGGAGTACGCGAAGAACCGGCCCCAGGGCAGACCGCTTTCGGCCAAAGGCAAGGACGCGGCACAGCCTCAGGTTCGCATCATCGAGCACGCCGATGTGAAGCGCATGCTGCTGGCCCAAAAGGCCTATGGCGAGGGCGCGTTGGCGCTGGAACTGTATTGCGCGCGCCTGGTGGATGAGCAACGAACGGGCGCCGTTGCGGCGGCGGACGAGGCGCGTTTGCTGCTGGAAGTGCTGACTCCGATCGCCAAGAGCTGGCCCAGTGAATTCTGTCTGGAGGCCAACTCCTTGGCGATCCAGATTCACGGCGGCTACGGCTACACGCGCGACTTCCCGGTGGAACAGTACTGGCGCGACAACCGTCTGAACATGATCCACGAAGGTGCGCACGGCATCCAGGCGTTGGACCTGCTGGGGCGCAAGGTGTTGATGGAACACGGGCGTGGCCTGCAACTGCTGGGTGCGCGCATCGGCGCCACGATCCAGCGCGCCGCCGCTGTGCCCGAACTCGCCGAGCACGGAGCCGCTTTGGGTGCGGCGCTCAGGCAAGTGGCCGAGGCAACGCAGGCGGCATGGGCCACCGGCATTCCGGCTGAAGCCCTGGCCAATGCCGTGCCCTACATGCAGGCCTTTGGCCACACTGTGCTGGCCTGGATCTGGCTCGACGTGGCGTTCGCGGCTTTGCAGGGTGACGCCAAACAACTGCAACCGGCGACGATCGGTCGCCTGCGCGCGACCCGCTATTTCTATCATTACGAGCTGCCCAAAATCAGCGCCTGGTTGGGCGTGGTGAATAGCCGCGATGCCACCTGTGCCGATATGCCTGAAGATGCATTCTGATCAAGTATTGGATTCGTCATTGCGAGGAACGAAGCGACGTGGCAATCCATGGTCGAATACCAACAGCCTGGATTGCTTCGCTGCGCTCGCAATGACGAAGGAAATGTAGAAGTTTTAAAAGGTTAACCATCATGACCCGTACCATTCAACAACTGTTTGATCTCACCGGCAAGACCGCTCTGGTCACGGGCGGTTCGCGCGGCCTGGGCTTGCAAATGGCACACGCACTCGGTGAAGCCGGCGCGCGCATCATGCTGAGCTCGCGCAAGGCCGAAGACCTGGAGCAGGCTGTTGGCCAGTTGCAGAGTTGCGGCATCGACGCGCGCTGGATTGCCGCGGACTGTGCACGTGAGGAGGACATTCGCCGCCTGGCCGATGAAACCCTGGAGCGCATGGGCGCCGTCGACATCCTGGTGAACAACGCGGGTGCCGCCTGGGGCGCACCGGCCGAAGACTTTCCAGTGGCGGCCTGGGACAAGGTGATGAACCTGAACGTGCGCGGCTACTTCATTCTGAGCCAACACGTCGCCAAGCAGTCCATGATTCCGCGCAGATCCGGCCGCATCATCAACCTCGCGTCCATCGCCGGCCTGGGCGGCAATCCGCCAGAGATGCAGACCATCGCCTACAACACGTCCAAGGGTGCTGTCATCAATTTCACGCGCGCGCTGGCGGCGGAGTGGGGTCACTACGGCATCAACGTCAACGCCATTTGTCCGGGCTTCTTCCCGAGCAAGATGACAGCCGGAACGCTCAAGGCGCTGGGCGAGGAGAAGTTGGCGGCGCACGCGCCCCTGAAGCGACTGGGTGACGACGAGGACCTCAAGGGTTTGTGCGTGCTCTACGCGTCCGCTGCCGGAAAGCACATCACGGGGCAGTGGTTGGCAGTGGACGGCGGCGTCTGCGCCGTCGTCGGCGGTTGAGCGCGACGCTTACAAAGAATAGGACTCTGAATGTTGAAATTTGGCGCTGAAATCCCGTTCGTGCACCACCTGGGTTTTGAGCTCGCGCTGTTCGAAGGTGGGCAGTCAGAACTGCGCTACACGCCCCAGCCCGAACACCTCAATTCCTTTGGCGTGACGCATGGCGGCGCCAGCATGACGCTGCTGGACGTGACCATGGCCGTGGCGGCGCGCAGCGTGGACAAGGACATGGGTGTGGTCACGATCGAGATGAAGACCAGTTTCATGCAACCCGCACTGGGCCCACTCACCGCCAAGGGTCGGTTGATGCACAGAAGCAGCACCTTGGCCTTCACCGAGGCGACCATTTACGATGCGAACGGTCGTGCTTGCGCTCACGCCACCGGCACCTTCAAGTACGTGCGCCGCCTGGCCACGGGCGCCAAGAGCAGCCAGGCCTTCGCCGGTATATCGACCGACTGACTCTCACGTTCAACCCAGGAATCCCCATGCCACAGAACCAACAAATACTGCTCGACAACCGCCCCACGGGCGAGGCCAGCGCGAGCAACTTCAAACTCGTGTCCGGCGAGACAGCCGCGTTGCAGGAAGGCCAGGTGCTGGTGCAGCATCACTACCTGAGCCTGGACCCCTATATGCGGGGTCGCATGAACGACGCCAAGAGCTACGCCCAGCCGCAGGCGCTGGGTGCGGTGATGCAGGGTGGCACCGTGGGCGTGGTGCTGGAGTCGAAGAACCCGAAGTTTGCCGTGGGCACGCCGGTGGTGGGCATGGGTGGCTGGCAGCAGTACAGCGTGGTCGATGCCAGCCAGGCAGGCGCGCTGCGCAAGGTGGATACCACCCACATTCCCTTGAGCGCCTATCTGGGCGTGGTGGGTATGCCGGGCGTGACGGCATGGTACGGACTGATGAAGATCTGCGAGCCCAAGCCGGGCGAGACCGTGGTGGTGAGTGCGGCCAGCGGCGCCGTGGGCTCGGTCGTGGGCCAACTGGCCAAGGCGCGCGGCTGCCGCGCCGTGGGTCTTGCAGGAGGACCTGACAAATGCCGCCATGTGGTGGAAGAACTCGGCTTTGACGCCTGCATCGATTACAAGGCGCACCCGGACGCTAAGTCGCTGTACAAGGCCTTGAAGGACGCCACGCCGCAGGGCGTAGACTGTTACTTTGAAAACGTCGGCGGCATGATTCTGGACACCGTGCTGTCGCGCATGAACGCCTTTGGCCGCATCGCCGTCTGCGGCATGATCGCCGGCTACAACGGCGCGCCAATGCCGTTGACCAATCCGGCGTTGATCCTGGTGAACCGGCTCAAGGTGCAGGGCTTCATCGTGAGCGAACACATGGAATTCTGGCCGCAGGCGCTGACCGAATTGGGCACACTCGTAGCCAGCGGCAAGCTCAAGTATCGTGAGTCAGTGGCCCAGGGCATTGAGTCCGCGCCCGAGGCCTTCCTGGGCCTGCTCAAGGGTCGGAATTTTGGAAAGCAAGTGGTGCAATTGTGCTGAACGACTTCAAGAACAAGACCGCTGTCTTGACGGGTGCGGGCTCAGGCTTTGGTCTGGAATGCGCGCGCATCGGGGCGCGCCTGGGCATGAATCTGGTGCTGGCCGAGGTGCAACAGGATGCGCTGGACCGCGCTGCCCAGGAGATGCGTGACGCCGGCGCCCAGGTGTTGCCGTTCCTACTGGACGTGTCCAGCGCGGCCCAGGTGGAGGCGCTGGGCCAGGCGACGCTGGAGCGCTTTGGTGCACCGCATCTGGTATTCAACAACGCGGGCGTGGGCGCGGGCGGTCTGATCTGGGAGAACACGCTACAGGACTGGGAGTGGGTGCTGGGCGTGAACCTGATGGGCGTGGCGCACGGCGTACGCGTGTTCACACCGATGATGCTGCAGGCGGCCGCGGCCGACCCCGCGTGGCGCGGCCACATCGTCAACACCGCCAGCATGGCCGGTCTGGTGAACGCGCCCAATATGGGCATCTACAACGTGAGCAAGCACGCCGTTGTGAGCTTGAGCGAAACGCTGTATCAGGATCTGGCCCTGGTGACGGACCAGATCGGCGCATCCGTGCTGTGCCCGTTCTTTGTGCCTACCGGCATCAGTCAGAGCCAGCGCAATCGCCCGCAGCAATTGAGCAATGCCGACGCCAAACCCACACGCAGCCAGCTCATAAACCAGGCCATGAGCGACAAGGCCGTGGGCTCGGGCAAGGTGACCGCAGCCGAGGTTGCGCAGAAGGTGTTTGACGCCGTGGCGGCCAACCAGTTCTACATCCTCAGCCATCCTCAGGCGCTGGTGAGCGTGCAGACCCGTATCGAAGACATCATGCTGGTGCGCAACCCCACTGATCCGTTTGCCAGCAAACCCAAGATTGGAGCCGATCTGCGCGCGGCACTGCGCGCTTCAAATTAAGCGCTCAATGCGGTTTGTTGGGGGCTGGCGGCTCGAAGAAATCGACCATCAGCGCGGGGCCTTCGGATTGACCAAAGGAATCCACCAGCCGCAGCAGATCGGCGTCCTGAATAAAACTGGCGGATGACCGCGCTGCCAGCAACTGGTCGGGCGACTGGGGCCGCGCGACCACAAAACCCTGCACGTAGTCGACGCCAATTTCCTTGAGCGTTTGTACCGTGGCAATGTCTTCGGCCCACTCGGCAATGACTTTCATGCCCAGATTATTGGCCAGGCTCACGATGGCCTCGACGATGGACACATTGGCCGGATGCTGGTTCATATCCACAATGAAGCTGCCATCGATCTTGACGATGTCAGCTGGCAGATCCCGCAAGTAAGAGAAAGAGGTGTAGCCCGCACCAAAATCGTCCAGTGCCACCTTGGCGCCAAAGCTGCGCACCCGGTCGATGAAACGACAGGTATTGTCCAGGTCGTGCAGGGCCACACTCTCGGTGATTTCGTAGCACAGGTGGTGCGCCACATGGCGGTATTTCTCGAGCATCACGACCACATCTGCCAGAAAGCGCTCGTCGTTGAGGGAAGCGCCGTTCAGGTTCATGCAGATGAACTTCGTATGCTTGAGCTGCTCGTAGTTCTGGCTCAACCAGGCCAGTGTGGTGGACAGAACCCAGCGGTCGATCACCCCCATGCGACCGCTGCCTTCGGCGGCCTTGATCAGGAGGTCGGTGCGGATGGGTTCGCCTTGCGGGTCATTCATGCGCAGCAGCACCTCGAAGTTCAGTGAATCATGCGGGGTCGAGAGCGACATGATGGGCTGCATGGCCAGATACAGACACTCGGTGACGGTGGTCGTGGCCAGCAGCGCCACGAGCTTGATCTCGGCCTCGTAATCCAGAAATGCAGCAGACCCCCTTTCGTACACCATCAGACCGTCGCCGTGGCCTGCCTTGGCTTCGCGGCAGGCGCGGTCGGCGGTGGAGATGGCGTCCTGGACGCTGGTGCCAGGGGCCACTTCAATCAGACCGATGGAGCCGCGCACGTGGAACGCCTTGTCGTCGATGTCGTAAGGGCGTCCGCTCAGACTGGCGATGATGCGCTGGCAAATCAGCGAGGCCAGTTCAATCTTGGTATCGGGCAGCACCATCAAGAATTCGTCTCCGCCCAGGCGCCCCATGGGCATGTGCCTGGACAGCACATTATTGGCGCGGTTGCAAACGTGCTGCAGCACCTCGTCGCCCACATTGCGGCCATACAACTCGTTGATCAGCTTGAAACGGTCCAGATCCAGATACGCCAGGGCCAGTGGTTGTCCAGCGGCCAGGCGTTCCATCGCCAGATCCAGTTCCTTCTCGATACCGCGACGGTTCAGGGAACGGGTGAGCGAATCGTTGTCAGCCAGAAACTGGAGGTGGCCGATGGCGCGAATCTTCTCGGTCACGTCCTGCAAGGAACCTTCGATCTTTCCGCGCGCCAGTGTCGCCTTGATCAGGTAGGAGCGCGGCGTGCCGCCGCCGGGCATCGCATGCTCTTGGATTTCCAATTCCGCCCCGGCTTGGCCGTGCACCAATTGCTGCAGCCGGGTCCAATGCTCCATGGAAAAGCAGCTGTACCAGGCCCGATCCAGCGCCTGGGCTGAACTTACGCCCAGCATGGCGAGCATGGCCGGGTTGGCGCTGATGAAGTTCCCCTCATTGTCCAGCGAGAAAAGGCCCACCGGTACCGCCTCGAAAGTCTGTTGCAACTCGGCCTGCGCCTCGAGTCGCTGCAGGTGCTCCTGGCGCATTTGCTCGGCGATGGCGAGGGAGGCAAGTAGACCGGTCGCCAATGCGGCAATAACTCCGTTGGCTGATCCAACCAGGCCTCGTGTTCCAAAAGCTGCAGCCAAGATTTCAGCTAAGGTCGAGAGCAGCGTGATGGAAAATGCGGCTGCAAACCAAAATGCAGTGCGCGACCGCGCCTTGTAGATAACAGTGACTAAGCTGATGCTCACTGCTATCAAAACGACACTCCCGATTGACCAAAGGGCCGGGTAATAAACAGTTCTTGGCAAGGCGACTGCTCCCACCAGAAGAGCGACGCAGAGCCACTGACTGGCAGCAACCAGCTTAGTGAACTTGAGTTTTTGAAGTTCACCCCAGAACAGCGATCGATAGATCGTCACCGTCAGTAGCGCCCAAACCGCGCGTGTGATCGAGCGCCCTTGGGGAATCCATTCGACGGGGACCACGTGGTTGAGCCACTGGTCATCCCACCCACCCCCAGTGGCAGCCAATCGCATCGTGACAAGGAGCCAGGCGGAGAAAAGCACATACAAACCGCTGCGATTGATGATCCCGGTGATCAGCACAAAAAGTGCAAGCACCAGCAAGCCACCGTCGGTCAACCCCGACCTGCGATGGTAGTCGAGGCTTGATATTTCCAATTGATCCGCGTGCCACAGGGTGGCGCTGAGACGTGCGGGTCCAACAAACGAAGCCCGGCAGATCAGCTCCTGCCATGGTTCATCGACGCGTAGTGCGAATCCCGCCTTGACTGCTACTACCGCACCTTCTGCTTTGCGATCTGTGGCGCTGCCCAGCAGTCGAAATGTAGATGCATCCCAGCATGCCATATCAGTCGCGTGACGCGATGGGAATTCCACAACCCTTGATTGACCTTCGGTCCCGGATAATTTAAAACTAAACCAAACTGGCAACTCTGAGAGTCTGGTGTCGTAATACTGCGTCGTCGGTGTCTTGGTTAGTAGCGGCAAGGCTTGCAAAGCTGACAATGCCTGAGTGGGCGACGTCACTGCCCTCAGATCCAATGGGCGGTCCATACGCGACGTATAGACGTCATCTGACAAAGTCAGAATTGCAATGGTAAGTAGCCCAATCGCCGCAGGGATCACATAGACCGATACGACCCAGACAAACGAATCCAGAAGAGTTCGTGTGCGAAGGTTGAAGAGTTGGTAAATGGATTGAACGTGCGGCAAGTGATTCCCGATCGAGATAGAGGCTTGGCTCTCTTTGACGCCACGGTATAGGCGCCATCAAGCGTTGAATCCTAACCCGAAATGGATGTCAGCATGTGCACCGTTCTACATTGGCATATCAGAGGGCCGTCTGTCTGATTGCATTTCGCTCATCGTCACCAGCTCTTGGGGTAAATTTGGACTTGGCGGGTCCGAATGCCACAGGTTGACCCACATCAATGTCGGGATGATGGGTGTAACTCATGAATGTCAGCAAAGGATGGTTGGCCGCGGTCCAACGCTCCTTGGCAGTGGCAATCTCAAACGCCAAAACCTGGTGCGGCACATTGTGCTCACGTGGGTGAGGAATAAAGGTACCGCCGTCGAGGACATCGCTGAACATCAATTTTTCGTAGGTCCGATTGAGCGGCGGACGCGCTGCAACCACCGCCCAATCAACGCCGTTATTTGCCCAATACTGAAACAGGGCCTTGAACAGAATCATCTTGACCATGCGTCCTGCGCCTCCGCCTACCACGCCCAGACGCCGTGCGTCAGCGATCGTGGATTGCCTCAGCCACGAGGGAAGCTCGACGGAGCTCTCCATGTTCAGAGGGCGGTCATGATTGATTTGCACCCGCACGGTTCCAAGTGGGGAGCCATCCAGTTTGGATTCGGCCAGCATGATCGCGACATTGGGCTTGAGGTCGTCATCTTCAGGCTCTCTCAACCCTTGGGCGAAGACTGGAACGTGTCTCGCATATGCCGAATGGCGTACCGCGACAGCCTTCAGAATGTCTTCTTCACTGCGCACCACCCGCACCGTGAATGGCAGTCGCTCGGTCACCATCTCCGGTTCATTGCGAGCATCGACCAGCGCGTCGACCTTTTTGAGTTCCTCGAAAACCGATGGGTGTTGATTCAGCATGATGCGACTCCGATGGGGCATGTAAAAAACCCCTTCGCGGCAGGCAGGTGAACCTCCGTCGGGGCAGAAGTTCACTGTAATCAGGCGCAGAAAAAAATTGAGTCAGACTTGGAGCGCATCGGATGTCGGACGTGCAGTCGTTCCCAATCGGGCATAGGCCGCGCCTCATGTAGGAGTTTTGCCTACATCCCTGACCGGCGCTCCTGCGCCATGATGTATCTGTATCAACCCTTCAAGCTGGACTGCGTGTGGGCCGGCCTGTGTCTGTTGGGTGCGGCGTTTTTCATCTTTGGCGGCGCATAGCGGGCTGCTAGACTCCCATGGGTGTCACGAGAATGTCACGATGCCTGCACTTATATTTTTGAGGAACGTCCATGCTGTTTGCCAAATTGCTGCCGCGCGAAGGCAATTTTTTCGAAATGTTCAATCAGCATGCCGACCGCATCGTGGAAGCCGCCCATGCTTTTTCCAAGCTGGTGGAGAATTACGCTGACCCGCACCTGCGGGAAAAATACAACCAGGAGGTCGATCACGCCGAACGCGCCGCCGACCGTGTCACGCACGAAGTCAACAAGGCCATTCACAAGACCTTCATCACGCCCATCGACCGCGAGCAGATTCACACCCTGATCAACACCATGGACGACGTGTGCGATCTGATCCAGGATTCTGCAGAAACCATGGCCTTGTACGACGTACACCATATGACCGAGGAGATCACTCGCCTCACGGATCTGAGCGTGAAGTGCTGTGAGCGCGTGAAGGATGCGGTCTACCTGCTGGCCAAAGTCGCTGACCCGAGCACGGCCGAGGCGGCACTCAAGACCTGCGAGGAGATTGACCGGCTCGAGTCGGATGCTGACCGCGTCATGCGGGCCGCCATGAGCAAGCTGTTCCGTTCGGAACCCGATGTGCGCGAGCTCATCAAGCTCAAGGCGATCTATGAACTGCTCGAGACCATCACCGATAAATGCGAAGACGTAGCCAATGTGATCGAGGGCATCATCCTCGAGAACTCCTGAGGCGCGGGCAGACTCTATGACAACGGTTACGGTTTCGCTGTGGGTGGTGGTGGTGCTGGTCGCGCTGGCGATGGCGTTTGACTTCATGAACGGCTTTCACGACGCCGCCAATTCGATCGCCACGGTGGTCTCCACCGGCGTATTGAAGCCCGGGCAGGCGGTGATATTCGCGGCATTTTTCAATCTCATCGCGATCTTCATCTTCCATCTGAGCGTGGCCGCCACCGTGGGCAAGGGCATCGCCGACCCCGGCGTGGTGGATGTGAATGTGGTCTTTGGCGCGCTTATCGGCGCCATCAGCTGGAACTTCATCACCTGGTATTACGGCATTCCAAGCAGCTCTTCGCACGCGCTCATCGGCGGCATCGTCGGCGCCGTCATGGCCAAGGCGGGCGCAGGTTCTCTGGTCAGTTCGGGAATCTCGCGCACGGTGATCTTCATCTTTGTCTCGCCGCTGCTGGGTTTTGTGCTGGGCAATCTGATGATGGTGCTGGTGGCGCTGGTGTTTCGCCGCTCCACGCCGTCTCGGGTGGATCGCTGGTTTCGCAGCCTGCAGCTGATATCTGCCGGAGCCTACAGCCTGGGGCACGGCGGCAACGATGCGCAGAAAACCATAGGCATCATCTGGATGCTGCTGATCGCCACCGGCTACGCGGCCTCGGGTGACAAAGCGCCGCCCACTTGGGTCGTGGTGTGCTGCTATTCAGCGATTGCCGCGGGCACCATGTTTGGCGGCTGGCGCATCGTCAAGACCATGGGGCAGCGGATTACCAAGCTCAAGCCGGTGGGTGGCTTTTGTGCCGAAACGGGCGGCGCCATCACGCTGTTTCTGGCGACCGCCATGGGGATTCCCGTCTCGACTACACATACCATCACCGGTGCCATCGTCGGCGTGGGTTCCGCGCAGCGCGCCAGCAGCGTGCGCTGGGGCGTAGCCGGCACCATCATCTGGGCCTGGATATTCACCATCCCCGCCAGCGCCTTTGTCGCCGCCATAGGCTACTGGCTGAGCTTGCAGATATTCTGATTGGTTGACCTTTCCGTAATTCATGCCCGCGCTCGGTGCAACGGGTTCTTCAGTGCGATTGCCGCGGCCTGCGGCCTCGCATTGACACGGGTGCTTGTCGCCTTTATTGGAAATCTCAACAAACGGACTTGGGCGGCTGGCTGTCCCCCAGTCCCAGCGATTTTTCCATCAGCACCACGTCCAGCCAGCGGTCGAACTTCCAGCCGCAGGACCTGAGCACACCCACCGGTTCAAAGCCGACCGCGCGGTGCACGCCGATGGAGCCGGTGTTGGCCGAGTCGCCGATCACCGCGATGAGCTTGCGCAGGCCCGCGCGCTCGGCCTGCAGCGCCAGTTCCGCCAGCAGCGCCCGACCCACACCCTGGCCGAGCGCCTCGTGCGCGAGGTAGATCGAGTCTTCGGCTGAAAACCGGTAGGCGGGGCGAGGCTTGAACCAGTTGCAGTAGGCAAAGCCCACCACCTGTCCTTGATTCTCCGCCACCAGATAGGGCAAGCCCTTGGACAAAACATCGGCTCGGCGCAGCGCCATGTCTGCCGCCGTAGGCGGTTCGATCTCGAAAGTCCCCGTGCCCGTGAGCACGTGGTGGGTGTAAATGGCTGTGATGGCGGTGACGTCGCTGTCGCGACTGGGGCGGATGATGGGCATATTTGGTTGCAAGGTTATAATGGAAGGCTCTTTAGCGTGTGGCTGGCCGGGTGGTCACGCCGCGTGTCTCAACGCTGAACTAAATGGCTGGCGAATTTTCAAAATGAACCAGCCGACTGAAGGATAAATCATGGTCGTCATTCGACTCGCCCGTGGCGGCGCAAAAGCTCGCCCGTTTTTCAATATTGTCGTCGCCGACAAGCGTTCCCGTCGTGACGGCAACTTCATCGAGCGTATCGGGTTTTATAACCCGATTGCCACCGCGAATGAAGAAAGTATCCGGCTGGCTCAGGATCGTTTGACGTACTGGAAGAGCGTTGGCGCACAAGCTTCGCCCACGGTGGAGCGTCTGATCCAGCAAGCCGCCAAAAAAGCGGCTTGAATCCATTGAAGTTGGTGCCGTCGGCTCAAGCGGCGGTGCTGCATCAAGGACCTCTTTCCGTGTTGCCCGGTCTTGAAGCCGCCGCTTTGCCGGCGGATGCCATCGAGGTCGGGCGCATTGCGGATGCTTGGGGAATCAAGGGCTGGTTCAAGGTCTTCCCCTACAGCGCCGATCCCGAAGCGCTGTTTTCTTCCAAACGCTGGTATTTGTTGCCGGCCGAAAAGGGTGCGAAAACCTTTTCGGGGACGCACGTATTGCGAGTGCGCGAAGCCAAGGAACATTCCGGGACGGTTGTCGCCAACGCGCAAGACGTGGACGATCGCAACGCCGCCGAGGCCTTGCGCGGCGCCCGAATCTTCGTGGCCAGGTCGAGTTTCCCCACCGCCGCCAAAGACGAGTATTACTGGATCGACCTGATCGGCCTCGATGTGGTCAATCGCGAAGGCCTGGCTCTGGGCCGGGTCACCGAGTTGTTGACGGCAGGCCCACAAACGGTGCTGGTGCTGTCCTATGAGCAAGCTGATGCAGCAGGCGCGAGCAAGCCTGCAGAGCGCTTGATTCCCTTTGTTTCCGCCTTTGTCGACGATGTGAGTCTGGCTGAGCGGCGCATCACGGTCGACTGGCAGCCGGATTACTGATTCGTTGCGGGACAGACCAGGGTCTACACGCAGCGAGACTTGCGCTGTCCTCAACTGATTAAGAATGCGGGACGAAAATGGCATCGGTCCTCAACTGAAAAAATTTCATGCGCTTTGACGTCGTTACCCTGTTTCCGGAAATTTTTGCGCCTTTCCTGACAGCGGGCGTGACGCGACGCGCCTTTGAATCCAAACTGGTGGACGTGCGCCTGTGGAATCTGCGTGACTTTGCGCAGGGCAACTATCGGCGCGTTGACGATCGACCTTTTGGCGGCGGACCGGGCATGGTGATGATGGTCGAACCGCTGGTGCAGGTGCTCAAGACGATCAAAGCCGAGCGCTGTGACCTCGCGCCGGTGGTGCTGTTTTCCCCGATCGGTCAGGCCTTGAATCACGCCGGTGTGGAGCGTTGGTCGGGCAGTGAAGGGGCCGTACTGATCTGCGGGCGCTATGAGGGCCTGGACCAGCGCTTCATTGACACCTTCGTGGACCTGCAGATCAGCTTGGGTGATTTTGTGCTTTCGGGTGGCGAAGTTGCCGCCATGGCACTGCTGGACGCAGTGGCCCGACTGCAGCCGGGCGTGCTCAATGATGCCGGTAGCCACCAGCTGGACAGCTTCAACCCGGCACTGGATGGTTTGCTGGACTGCCCGCACTACACGCGCCCTGAGAGCTGGGAAGGCGTTGCCGTGCCGACCGTGCTGCTGTCTGGCCACCACCAGCAGATCGAACGCTGGCGCCGGGAGCGTCGGCTGGAAATCACGGCGATGCATCGACCGGACCTGATTGCACAGGCGCGCTCCGCTGGACAGCTCAGTGCTCAGGATGAATTGACGTTGAGCGCTTTGCAGGCACGCAGTTGACGGCGTCCGGAAAGCCTGCCCGCAGCACCGCGCGGTGCTGCGGGTGACGCATCAATCGTCGTGCTGTTGCGACTCCACGCCCAAGCGCCGATGCAGTTCGGGGCTGGTGGTGGTGTATTGCAGGGGAATGGGCTTGCCGGGGAAGACAATGGCGGCCGCACCAAAGGCAGCGAGGGCGCATTCGTGAAAACCGCTGACGAGGAGCTTTCGCTTGCCCGCATAGGTGTTGATGTCGCCCACGGCAAAGATGCCATCTTCGCTGGTGCTGAAGGTCTCGGTATTCACCCTGAGCTGCTTGCGCTCCAGTGCCAGCCCCCAAGTGGCGACCGGGCCGAGCTTGGGCGAAAGGCCCTGGAGCACCAGCAGCGCGTCCAGCGCCACGGTTCGGATGGCTGCGTCGGCACCGCTGACCTGAACGGCGCTGAGGCGATGGCCTTCGGTCGAAAAGCCGGTGATCTGGCCCGCGATGAACGCCATCTTCTGCGCCGCGCACAGCGCGCGCATCTGCGCCACGGTCTGAGGCTTGGCCTTGAAACCGTCGCGTCGATGAACCAGCGTCACGCTCTTGGCCTGGTGCGGGTTGCTTGCCACGAACGCCATGGCACAGTCCAGCGCAGCGTCATCTTCGCCCACGATCACCAGGCTCTTTTGGGCGAACTTGCCCGGATTGGGAACATGGTAAAAAAGTTGCGAATCTTCGAAAGACTCCAGACCATCGAGTTTGAGCGTGCGCGGCAGGAATGCGCCCACACCGGCGGCAATGAAGATGGTTTTCGTTAGAAAACGCTTGCCCTTGGACGTGCGCATGAGAAAGCGGCCGTCGTCCAGCCTATCGATCTCGGACACCAATTGCTCGAAATGGAAGGTGGCTTGAAACGGCAAAATCTGCTTGAGCAGCCGGTCGGTGAGCTCGCGCCCGGTGCAGATCTGCACCGCTGGAATGTCGTAGATCGGTTTGTCCGGATACAGCTCGACGCATTGACCGCCGGCATAGGGGAGGGCGTCAATGACGTGAGCCTGGATGCCCAGCAGGCCCAGTTCGAACACTTGAAACAGGCCGACCGGCCCGGCGCCCACGATGAGCGCGTCGGTTTCTATGCAGTCGTGCGGGGAATTCACAGGGAGCGCCGCGCGACCGTTCAATGGATTAGCGCGGCATGATTGCTCAGCGTATCAGTTGTGACAGTTTGCCGCTCTTGTCTTTCCAGTCGTCGGCGTCGGGCAGGGGCGCCTTGCGCTTGGTGATGCTCTTCCAGCCCGGCAGTTGGGAGAGTTCGGCGTTGAGCGCTGTCATGTGGCGCTGGTTGGCGGGAACGTCTTCTTCGGCGTAAATGGCGTTCACCGGGCACTCTGGGATGCAGACCGCGCAGTCGATGCACTCGTCCGGATCGATGGTGAGGAAGTTGGGTCCTTCGCGGAAGCAATCCACAGGGCAAACGTCAACGCAATCGGTGTATTTGCAGCGGATGCAGGCTTCGGTGACGGTATGTGTCATGGTGTGATTTACGGGAAAGGTGTGGAAAAACGAGTTCGGCGAATCCCCGTATTTTATGGGGTTTCGCTCCGTCAATCGGCGCAGGCTGCACCGGTGTAGGGGTAATGGCGCTGGCGGGCGATGGATCTCAGTCCCGCACCAGCACGGCGCCAGCGGTCTTGTTCGAGGCCGTGTCCACCAGCACCATGGCACCCAGGATGCGAGACTCGCTGTAGGGCAGGGTGGCAAGATCGCCTTGCAGGCTCAAGGTGACGTGCCCAATCGAATTGGCTTCCAGTTGGGTTGCGTCTACTTCTGCCAGCGTGTTGACATCAAGGCGATGCACGATGCACTTGACGCGGGCCTTGACCCAGCGATGCCCGTGCAGCGCCCAGTACACGCGGCCTGCCACCAGGGGTTCGTCGTCCATCCAGGCGATGGTCACCTGCAGCTCGCGCGTGGCGGGGTAGCTGCCCGCGGCCAGGAGCCAGTCACCGCGCGACACGTCCACTTCACGATCCAGCACGATGCCCGCGCTGTGACCGGCGTGGACGTCCTTCGGACTGCGCGCGTGGTTCAGCACCTGGGCCACGGTGGCGTCCTTGCCGCTGGGGAACACCATCACTTGCTGGCCTGGCGTCACGCTGCCGGCAGCCACTCGGCCCCAGTACACGCGCCGACCCTGGGAGGTGTCGGAGGAGGACGAAAACTTCTCCACCCACTGCACAGGAAAGGCAAAGGCCTGATTCTCCGGTTCGGTGGCGCAGGGTAGCTGTTCCAGAATCTGCAGCAGGCTCTGTCCGTCGTAGCCGCACCAATGCGGATTTGTGTTGCCGACATGATCGGCAAGGCGCTCCACCACGTTCCAGCCCTTGAGCGCCGAGATCGGAACGATGGCGGCGATTTCAATCCCCGCCGCCTTGGAAAATACCTCGACCGCGGTGCGGATGCGTGCATAGGCGACGTTGGCCGCGCCGGGGTGCGCCGGGTCTTCCACCGCGTCCAGCTTGTTGATGGCAAACACGATCGAAGGCACGCGCAGCAGGTGCGCCAGCAGGCTGTGGCGCCGCGTCTGCGGCAGCAGCGCATGGGTGGTGGCATCGTCACTCTCAGGCTGGGTGGCCCAGGGCAATTTGGTCGCGTCCACCAGCACCACGGCGGCGTCGGCGCTTGAAGCCGCCGTCACCATGTTGCGCGTGTACTGTTCGTGGCCGGGCGCGTCGCCGATGATGAACTTGCGCTGCGCAGTGGCGAAGTAGCGGTAGGCCACGTCGATCGTGATCCCCTGTTCGCGCTCGGCGCTCAGGCCGTCGGTGAGCAGGGCCAGATCGGTCTCGCCGCCGCGCTGCACGCCGGCGAGTTGATCCAGCAGCACGGTCTTGCTGTCGACCAACAGGCGACCGATCAAGGTACTTTTACCGTCGTCAACGCTGCCGCAGGTGATAAATCTCAGCGCGCCTGCAGCTACTTGGCAGCCGGTGTCCGATGTTCCTGATTTGATGGTTGTTGTCATAGATTTTTCCAGTTCGTGAAACACCTCGGAACCGGCTTTGCCGGGCCGCTGGTGTTGCCCGCTGCAAGCGGGGTGGCGGAGCGACACGGAGTACGCGCAGCCGGGGCGTGTTCCTAAAAGTACCCGTCTTTCTTGCGCTTCTCCATCGAAGCCTCGGACGTCTTGTCGTCCATGCGGGTGGCGCCGCGTTCGCTCACGTCAACGCTCAGCGTCTCGAGCACGACTTCGTCGGCGTTGGCGGCGAGGCTCTCCACCGGGCAGGTGCAGGTGATGTCGCCCACGGTGCGAAAGCGCACGTCGCGCGTCACCACCACTTCACCCGCGCGCGCCGGCGTGAGTTCGGTCACCGGCACCAGCAGGCCCTTGCGCTCCACCACCTGGCGCGGGTGCGTGTAGTAGATCGATGGCAGCTCGATTTTTTCGCGTGCGATGTACTGCCACACGTCGAGTTCGGTCCAGTTGGAAATAGGGAACACGCGAAAGTGTTCACCGGGTTGCAGCCGCGTGTTGAACAGCGTCCAGAGTTCAGGCCGCTGGTCCTTGGGCTGCCACTGGCCAAAGCTGTCGCGATGCGAAAAGATGCGCTCCTTGGCGCGGGCCTTTTCCTCGTCGCGCCGGGCGCCGCCGATGAGCGCGTCAAAGCGGAATTCCTCGATCGCCTCCAGCAGCGTGACCGACTGGTGCACGTTGCGCGACTCGCCCGGATGCGCCAGGCGCACGGTGCCGCGGCGCATGGAGTCTTCCACGCTGCGCACCACCAGTTCTGCCCCCAGTTCCTTGGCCCGGTGGTCGCGAAAATCAGTGACCTCGGAGAAGTTGTGACCGGTGTCGATCATTAGCAAGGGATAAGGCAGGCGTCCCGCGCCAAACGCCTTTTCCGCGCACTTGAGCATGACCAGCGAATCCTTGCCGCCGGAGAACAGCAGCGTGGGGCGCTCGAACACGGCCGCCACTTCGCGCAAGATGAAGATGGTTTCTTCTTCCAGCGCGTCCAGGTGCGCGTTGCTCAGGGGTTCCAGCAGATGCGGTTCGATACGGGCGTTCATTCTTTCCTCTTGACTTGTAATTGGGAGCATCGCACGGCCATGGATTGAATCCGTTCGTCATCGCAAGCGTAGCGCGGCGATCCATGGGGTTGGTTAGCCACCATGGACTGCCACGTCGCTTTGCTCCTCGCACTGACGGTCTTGCGCCTGCGCCGAAGCGAGGCTGGAATGTGGGCTGACATGCAGTCCGCATTCCTTGGCTGCTTCGCTTTGGCTTCGGCCGGACTCTTGCGAGTCCTTAACCTGCCCTTCGTGCAAGTTGGCCTGCGCCGACGCAGCGACTGGCGTGCTTTCGCCCGCCTGCGGTTTGACATGCAAACCGCACTCTTTGAGGTCACTGCTTTCCCACCACCAACGGCCGGCGCGGAAGTCTTCGCCCTGAGCGATCGCGCGCGTGCAGGGCTCGCAGCCGATGCTGGGGAAGAAGGCGTCGTGCAGCGGGTTATAAGCCACGTTATTCGTCGCGATGTAGTGCCAGACGTCGCCCCAGGTCCAGTCGGACAGCGGGTTGAGCTTGACGCGGCTAGCCTGGCTGCGGTCGACGAAGGGCACTTCGGCGCGTGCGCCGGATTGTTCGCGGCGCAGGCCGGTGATCCAGGCTTTTTTTCCTGCAAGCGCGCGCTCCAGCGGCTCCATCTTGCGGATCTGGCAGCAGGCTTTGCGCAAGGCGATGCTCTGGTACATCGCATCCTGGCCTTCACGCACCACGAATTCGCCAGCCGCCTTGGCGTCGGGTTGAAACACATGGACCGGCGCGCTTGATGTGGTTTGCAACTGGCTCAGCAACTGCAGGGTTTGTGCGTGCAGTTTGCCGGTGTCGAGCACGAAGATGTCAATGTCCAATGCCAGCGCGTTCACCAGATGGGTCAGCACCATGTCTTCGGCGCCCAGGCTACAGGCCAATGTCAGCGCCGCTGTGGCAGCACCGGCTTCGCGCGCGAACTCCTGCGCGCCCTGCTGCAACACGGTACGGGTATGAGCCAGTTTTTCGGGGAAATTGGCTGACGCACGGGCATTCAAGGAAACGGCGCTCATACCCCGGCTCCTGTCGTTGCGGATGCAGCGCCAAAGCGCGGCTGAGGCTGCACCGCGTCGCCCTGATAGAAGCTGCTGTAGCGTTGGAACTGGGCGCGGGCGTGATCCAGGTCCTGATCGGCACGCAGCACGGCGGCGTCGAACCCGGTGCGCTGCATCTGCACCAGTTGGTCATTCAGCACGTCGCCGGTGGCGCGGATTTCTCCTGTGAAACCCAGGCGGCGGCGCAGCAGGAACGCCTGGCTGAAGGCGCGGCCATCGGTGAATTTGGGGAAGTGCAGGTCAATGCGCTGCACGCCGGCAAGCGTCAGAGTGCGTGGATCAAGGTCGTTCGCAAGGGCCAGGGCATTGACGCCGTCGGCTACGGTGGCGTCATGCGCGGCGATGAGTTTCATGTTCATTTGTTTCAAGCCTCCTGGGCATCGCGGGCATAAGCTGCGGTGTGTTGCAGTACGTGTTCTGCATCCTCTGGATTGGGCAGTCTGGCGGCGTTGGCGGCGAGCTTGAAGGCCTCCATGCCGACGCGCCGGAAGGTGGCGATGAAGGTCTCGTGTCCGGCGCGATGGCTGCGGTAGGTGTCCAGCACGGCTTCGATCACACCGGGAATCTCGATCGCGCCAAACGACGGCCCCACCACCTTGCCCGCCACGGGAGGACCGCTCAGATCCGAACCATCGGAGCCACCCAGCGATACCTGATACCACTCCTTGCCGTCCTTGTCCACACCCAGGATGCCGATGTGGCCGCTGTGGTGGTGGCCGCAGGAGTTGATGCAGCCGCTGATGTGCAGGTCGATCTCGCCCAGATCGAAAAGTTCGTCCAGGTCCTGGTAGCGCTCGGTGATGGCGGCCGCAATCGGAAGGGATCTCGCATTCGCCAGCGCGCAAAAGTCGCCTCCGGGGCAGGCGATCATGTCCGACAGCAGGCGGATGTTGGCGCGCGCAAACCCAGCCAGCTTCGCCGCTGCATAAAGTTGCGGCAACAGATCGGCCCCAACCCAGGGTAGCAGCAGGTTCTGGTCGTGGGTGACGCGAATTTCTCCGGCACTGAATCTATCTGCCAGGTCGGCCGCCAAGTCGAGCTGGTCGGCGGTGGCGTCGCCCGGTGCCTGGCCCAGGCGCTTGAGCGACAGCGTGACGGCGCGCAGTGCAGGGTTCTTGTGCGGCGCCACGTTTTGCTGCAGCCAGCGTGCATATTCGGTTTCGGTTGCCACCGCTGCGCCAGCATTCGCTGGGATGCTCGTGCGCTGGCTCAGCGGTGCGGCGAACGACGCGCTCACGCGCTCGAGTTCCTGCGGCGTGATGGTGTGCGGTGCGCCGTCCAGGCTCAGAATGTCCTGATATTCGGCTTCCACCTCGTCGGTGAAGCGCTGGCCTTCGGCCTTCACCAGGATTTTGATGCGCGCCTTGTACATGTTGTCGCGCCGACCCCAGCGGTTGTACACGCGTACCACGGCTTCGATGTAGTTGATGATCTGATCCCAGGGTAGAAACTCCCGGATCGTGCTGGCGATCACGGGGGTGCGCCCCATGCCCCCGCCCACCAGCACCTTGAAGCCCAACTCGCCTTGCGCGTTGCGCTGCAGGTGCAGACCGATGTCGTGCCAGGCGGTGGCGGCGCGGTCGTTGCTTGCACCCGTCACCGCAATCTTGAACTTGCGCGGCAGGTAGGCGAACTCCGGGTGCAGCGTGCTCCACTGGCGCAGGATTTCGCAAAAGGCGCGCGGGTCGGCGAGTTCGTCCACGGCGATGCCGGCGAGCTCGTCGCTGGTGATGTTGCGGATGCAATTGCCACTGGTCTGGATGCCGTGCATGTTGACCGAAGCCAACAGTTCCATCACGTCTGCGCTCTTGTCCAGGGGAATCCAGTTGTACTGCACGTTCTGGCGCGTCGTCATGTGGGCGTAGCCACGATCGAACTCGCGCGCGATTTGGGCCAGCACGCGCACCTGCGCCGAGGACAGCTCGCCGTAGGGCACGGCCACACGCAGCATCGGCGCGTGGCGCTGGATGTACCAGCCGTTTTGCAGGCGCAGCGGCCGAAAGTCGTCGTCGCTCAAGCGTCCTGCCAAGTTGCGCTCCAGTTGATCGCGGTATTGGGCGGCGCGGTTCTGAATGAACTGGATGTCGAATTCGTTGTATTGGTACATGAGAGGGAAGTTAGAGAGCAATCAATTTTGCGCCGGCGTAGGCCAGCAACAGCGACAAAAGGGCGCGGATCACGCGTTCCGGCGTGCGCACCATCAGGTGCGATCCGATCCAGATGCCCGGCAGCGATCCCGCCAGCAGCAGCGTCAGCAGCGACCAGTCCACCGTGCCAATCCAGGCGTGACCCAAACCGGCCACCAGCGTCAAAGGCACGGCGTGCGCAATGTCGGCGGCGACGATGCGCGGCAAGGGCAGCAGAGGATACAGAAGCATCAGCACCAGCACGCCGATGGCGCCCGCGCCCACGGAAGTCAGCGTTACCAAGGCCCCGATCACGGCGCCCAGCAGCACCGGCAGGGCGCCGTGCATGGTTTTGGCGGCCGCGCGCAGCGCAGCAGCGTCAACAGAGCGCGGCGCAGCCTTGCCCGCGATCACCTTGTAAAGCGTGGCCACCGCTGTCAGCAGCAGCGCTGCGCCCAGCGCTGTCGTCATGGCCTGTTGCACCACCGGGTTCGCGGGGCCGAGGCGCTGCAGCACATAGAGTGTCAACAGTGACGAAGGAATGCTGCCCGCGGCCATGGAGCCCACGATGCGCCAGTCGATCACCCGGGCCCGGGCCAGGGCGACGGAGCCGCCCATCTTGGTGAAGGCGGCAAACAGCAAATCCGTGCCGATCGCCAGATGCGGTTTAAGGCCAAAGAAGAAGATCAGCACCGGCGTCATGAGCGAGCCCCCACCCACGCCCGTCAGTCCAACGACCAGACCCACGGCAAAGCCCGCAAAGATAAACGCCAATTCATGCATGGCCGCGACTGTAAAAGCAGACAGACAAAACACAAACTATTGTTTAATTGTTTGCTTATGTGCGTTGGCGTATGTAGAGACACCCTTCGGCACAAGTTTTTGTGATGTCAGCGCGTGCGGGCTGGCTGCATTGGTTAACATGGCCGCTACGGATGAGGCGGTGGAATTTGCTCCGGCTCGTCGCTCACTTTCAGGTTTCGGTTGCGAAAACACCGGGTCTTGAGAGTTCGTTTCTTTACTTGACTGCGCAATGACCCAATCCCTGCAGGCCTTGCCTGATTTCACCCATCCCGTCGCAAGCGCCAGGGCAGGCCTGAACGCGTTGAGGTTGCGCCTGGTCGCCACGTGGTATTGGCGCCAGGATGCGCAGTGGCGTTTTGTGCAGGTGGATGAGATTTGCGCCTGCATTGGCGTCGACCGCGATGACTGGCTCGGTCACGCACTTTGGGAGACGCCCAACTGCATGGGGTACGACTTCTGGGAGTTGCATCGAAAGGACCTTCAGGCCGGCCGCCCTTTCACCGATCTGCAATGCGAGGTGCCGGCGTCCATCGACCCCAGCGCGACCCTGTGGTTGCAAATCAGCGGCGAACCCATCGTGGATGTGAATGGGGCGGTCATTGGCTACCACGGCTTCGGACGCGATGTGACCGCGCAAAAGCGCATGGAACTGGCACTGCGTGGGCGTGAGTTGCGGTTGCGGTCGATTTTCGAGCAAAGCCCATTGGCCATCATCGAATGGGATACGCGCTTGCGCGTGCGCCGCTGGAACCTCGCGGCGGAGCGCATTTTCGGCTGGACGCGCGAGGAGATTCTTGGGCGACACATACGCCTGCTGTCTGACCCGACGTTCCATCATTTGTATGGCAAATCGGGCGCGTTGAGCAACCTCGAATCACTGCCGGGCAGACACGTGGCGCAAAACCTGCACAAGTTTGGGGCGGAAGTTCCCTGCTCCTGGAGCACCTCGCTGCTGCACGACGACCACGGCGAGATCGTGGGCGCGATCTCGGTGGTGGAGAACCTGACCGAGAGAAAACTGGCCGAAACCCTGATCGAACACATGGGACGCCATGACGCGCTGACCAATTTGCCCAACCGAAGTTACCTGCTGTCGCAGTTGGAAGCCGTGCTGGCGGAGTCATCCGGCACGGTGCGCCGGCCGCTGGCCGTGCTGGTGACGAACATGGATCGGTTCAAGCACATCAACGAGGCGATGGGGCACGCCGTTGGCGATCAGGTACTGCACGAAGTGGCACGTCGACTCAAGGCAATCGTGCCCCGTTTGGGCATCGTCGCGCGTCTGGCGGGCGACGAATTTGCCGTGGTACTGCGTCAGGACGCCAACGCGCGCGGCGCTCATGCCCTGGGTGAAAAATTGCTTGCAGGTTTGAGTGAGCCCTATCGCATCGAGAACCTGGAGATGAGTTGCAGCACCAGCATAGGGGTGGCGCTTTACCCCGACGACGGGCAAGGCGCTCTGGAGTTGCTCAGCCATGCCGAAGCCGCCTTGTCCCACGCCAAGGAAGCGGGACGAAACCAGCTGAGATTCTTCTCCGCCAGTTTGAAGCAGGCGGTGACGGCACGGCGCGAGGTCGAGCGCGACCTGGGGCAGGCCTTGCGGCGGGGCGAGTTGATGTTGCACTTTCAGCCTCAAGTGGATGCCCGCAGCGGGGCCATGGTGGGAGCCGAGGCGCTGCTGCGCTGGAACCATCCGATCAACGGCGCCATCGCTCCGGTCACGTTCATTCCGATTGCGGAGAGCGCCGACCTGATCGTGGAAATTGGCGCCTGGGCGCTGGATGAAGCGTGTCGTACGTTGCGCCAGTGGCAGGATCAGGGCGCGCGCGGTGTGACCATGGCGGTCAACCTGTCGGCCCACCAGTTGCGCGACGCCGCGCTCGTTGGCCTGGTCGCATCAGCCTTGGCTCGACACGGCTTGCGCGGCGAGGATCTGGAACTGGAGTTGACCGAGTCGGCGGCCATGGAGGACCCCACGTTCACGATCGACGTTTTGAACCAGTTGCGTCAACTCGACGTCAAGCTGGCCATCGATGACTTTGGCACCGGTTATTCGTCGCTGAGTTATCTGAAGCTGCTGCCTATTCATCGGCTCAAGCTGGATCAGTCATTTGTCCGGGAGATCGAGACCGAAGACGACGCCGCCATCTGTATTTCCACGATTGCGCTGGCGCACAAGCTCAAGCTCGAAGTCGTGGCCGAAGGCGTCAGCACCGAAGTGCAGCGCCATTACCTGAGCAGTAACGGCTGCGACGTGCTGCAAGGCTACCTGTTCAGTCAGCCGGTCAGCGCGGCCCAGGCGCTGCAGTTCGCGCTTGACCACCACGCCCCGTCACTCCCGGCTTAGACCTTTGCCAATGGCTCAGTCTGGCGCTTGGGCGCGAGACTCTTGCGAGTCGGCCTCAGGGCCTGTGCCAGTTTCTTTTCCAGCGCCAGAGGTTCGCCGTGCCACTGAGCTGCCAGCAATTCAGCGCACAAGACGGCCAGACTCAAACCGCGCGCGCCCATGGCGGTGCTGAGCCACAGGCCGGGAAATCGTTGCTCATCAAGCGCTCCGACCACGGGCAATCGATCGGGCGTGGTACAGCGCACGGCCGTGAAAGACCGCACTTGGCCCTGTTCGAACTGGGGTGCAAGCGAGCCCGCCGTCTCGGGCAACAGGGTTTGCAGCTTGGCGTGGTTGGAGCGGTGGTCGCTGTCGCGCGCACCGGTGTCGGTGCTGTCGCGCTCGAAGCTCGAGCCCAGGTACCAGGCCATGCCCTTATCGCCCGGCACCTGTGGAATGAAGTTGCCGTTGCCATTGACCGGGCTGGCGGGAAAGAATTCATCGTCCTGCGCTTGGCGCCAGCCCCAAGACAATTGCCCGCGCAAGGCTTGCAGCGGCAGTGCTTTTTGCACCAGCGCGTGGCTGGCATAGCCGGCACAAACCACAACCCTTGGCGCCTGGGCGAGCACGCGGTCCTGCGCGTCCAGAACCTGCCAGTTTTCGCCTGAGCGGCGCAAGCATTGCACCCGCATCTCGCCCTGCCAGTTGATGCCCGGCTGTGCCAGCAGCGCTCGCACCAGTTGCGCGGGTTTGATCCATCCGGCCATGGGATGCCAGAGATCGCAAGCGTCGTCCTCCAGGCGTCGTTCGCGCACGCCGCTCAAGGCAAAGTCCTGGCCTTCGCGCAGCAGGCGGCGCACCATTTGCCATGTCATGTTGACACCGACGCGCGACAGGCGCGACAGTACGGCGTCGTCCGCCGAGATATGCGGCACCACCAGGCCGGCAGGTAGCCCGGAAGCACCGGCAGCGGGCTCGTTGCCGGCGTCGAGCACGTGCACGCGCCAGCCGCGCCGCGCCAGGCTGGCCGCCACCGCGGCCCCGGCCAAGCCTGAGCCGATGACCACGCAGCGAGCGGCTTCAAGCGCGAGCCCGGTGCATGCCAGCGCGCGCACCCTGGGCTCCCAAGCGGGATTGAATTCGCCCTGCAAACGGTCGCGCTTGGGCGCCAGCCCCGCAACCATTTGCGGTTCGAAGCCGCATTGCGTCAAGCGGTCGCGAATATCGCGCGCCACGGTCCAGGTCGCCACGCGCGTGCCTCTGCGGCACAGGCGCGCGACGGCGCTAAGCGTGTGCTCGTCCCACATATCGGGATTGCGTGCCGGCGAAAAACCATCGAGAAAAACCGAATCGGCAAAGAAAGACAGTTCGCGCAGCATCGGTTTGACGTCGCCAACGCACAGCGTCAGGAGCACGCGCCCGGCCTCGAAGCTCATGCGGTGAAAACCGGGTCCGAGCTCGTGCCACTGGAGCGACAACTCCTGTGCCAAGGCTGCCAGCTCGGGCTGGTCCTGGGCGCTGCGCAGCAGATCGGCCAGGTCCACCGGATGCGCTTCGATCGAGACAAAGTGCAGCTGCTGTGGGCGCTGCGGGTCGTCCTTCCAGGCCTGCCAGGTGGCGAGAAAGTTCAGCCCAAGTCCGAAGCCGGTTTCCAGCACGCGCCATTGCGGCTGCTCGGCCCAGGCTTGGGGCAGGGCGCAGCCCTGCATGAAGACCTGGCGCGCCTGCGCCAACCCACCGGCGCAGCTGTGATAGATATCGTTGAAGCGCGGACTGTGGGGGTTGCCGTCGCGCCACTCAATGGTCGGCGCCAGTGACATGGCGGCCAGCTCAGGCGCTGGGCGGCACGTAGCCCTGCACCGCGTCGGCGCCATCGCCGAAAAAGTGGTTTTCCATCTGCCGCGCCAGATATTGGCGGGCGCGCGCATCGGCCAGGTTCAGGCGGTTTTCGTTTACCAGCATGGTCTGTTGGCGCAGCCATTGGGCCCAGGCCTCCTTGCTGACGTTCTCCCAGAGGCGTTTGCCCAGTGGGCCGGGATAGGGTGGAAAGTCCAGACCTTCGGCCTCGATGCCGAGTTTGACGCAGTTGACGGTACGTGCCATGGGTAACCTTAGAAAAGAGAAAGAGCGCGGGCTTGCATGGCCGTGACTGTAGCAATTTTTTGGCATATTCCGCACAAGGGATAAGCAAAGAAGAAATCAGTCGTTGGAACATGGGCGCCAGAATTGCACAATGTAATTTTTTGGAGTCAAACCCACCATGAAAGCCAATAACGTCCTGCACACCATCGGCAATACGCCGCACATCCGCATCCATCGGCTGTTTGGCAACACGCATCAGGTGTGGATCAAGTCCGAGCGCAGCAACCCGGGCGGCTCGATCAAGGACCGGATCGCGCTGGCCATGGTGGAGGCGGCGGAGAAGAGCGGTGAGTTGCAGCCCGGCGCCACCATCATCGAGCCCACCTCGGGCAATACTGGCGTGGGCCTGGCCCTGGTGGCTGCGGTCAAGGGCTACAAACTGATCCTGGTGATGCCCGACAGCATGTCCATCGAGCGCCGCCGCCTGATGCTGGCCTATGGCGCCACGTTTGACCTGACACCGCGCGAAAAAGGCATGAAGGGCGCGATTGCGAGGGCTCAGGAACTCGCGGCGGCCACGCCTGGGGCATGGGTGCCGCAGCAGTTCGAAAACCCCGCCAACATCGATATCCACGTGCGCACCACGGCGCAGGAAATCCTGGCCGACTTTCCCGATGGCATCGACGTCATCATCACCGGTGTCGGCACGGGCGGTCACCTGAGCGGCGTGGCGCAGGTGCTTAAAGCGGCCTGGCCGAAGCTCAAGGTCTATGCGGTGGAGCCGACGGCCTCGCCCGTGATCTCCGGCGGCGCGCCCGCGCCACACCCGATCCAGGGCATTGGCGCGGGCTTCATTCCGAAGAACCTCAAGACCGAATTGCTCGACGGCGTGATCCAGGTGGATGCGGAACCGGCCCGCGAATACGCGCGTCGCAGTGCAGCACAGGAAGGCCTGCTGGTGGGCATTTCCTCCGGCGCCACGCTGGCCGCGATCGCGCAAAAATTGCCCGAGATTGCCCCCGGGGCCACGGTGCTGGGTTTCAACTACGACACCGGAGAGCGCTACCTGTCGGTGGAGGGCTTCCTGCCAAGCTGAGCCCGATGCAATGGCCCGCCCTGCGCCCGAAGGCGCGTGGCGGCTCTGCCGGAAGAAGATTTAGCGGTCAGCTGTGCTGCGACAGGCCGAACTCGATGCTCAGAAACTTTCCCATTCATCGCCACCGCTGGCGGCGGCTTTGGTCGGCGCGGAAATAGCTGCGGGTTTGGGTTTTGGAAGCGGCTTGGGCCGGGCCGAAGCGGTCAATCGTTGGGGGCTTTTCGCAACCTGTGGCGCATGGGCCAGCGTGGGTCGGCGATGGATGAAGGCCGCTTGTCCGCCCGCCAGCTTGAACAGGGAAACGGCCTGCACCAGATCGCCAGCCTGCGAACTCAGGCTGGTCGCAGCAGCCGCCATTTCCTCTACCAGCGCGGCGTTTTGCTGGGTAGCCTGATCCATCTGTGTCACGGCCTCACCCACTTGAGATACGCCCAGACTTTGTTCATTGCTGGCCGCGCTGATCTCACCCATGATGTCGGTGACGCGGCGGATGCTGCTCACCACCTCGGTCATGGTGGTGCCTGCCTGATCCACCAGCGCACTTCCTTGCTCTACCCTCTGCACGCTGGCGTTGATGAGGGACTTGATCTCCTTGGCAGCGTCAGCGGACCGACCTGCCAGGGAACGCACTTCGGTGGCCACCACGGCAAAACCGCGTCCCTGCTCGCCCGCGCGTGCGGCTTCCACCGCGGCGTTCAGCGCCAGGATGTTGGTTTGGAAAGCGATGCCGTCGATGACGCTGATGATGTCGGAAATCTTCTTTGAGCTTTCGTTGATGCCCTTCATGGTGTCCACCACCTGTGACACCACTTCGCCGCCCTTGATGGCCACGGTGGATGCGTTCAGGGCCAGCTGATTGGCCTGGCGTGCGCTGTCGGCATTTTGTTTGACGGTGGCACTGAGCTGCTCCATTGAGGCTGCAGTCTGCTCCAGCGCGCTGGCCTGACTCTCGGTGCGTGACGACAGGTCGTGATTGCCCTGGGCGATTTCGGCGCTGGCTGTGGCGACGCCCTCGGAACCCTGGCGCACCGTCGTCACCACGCTCGCCAGGCTGTGCTGCATCGCCTTGAGTTGGGCCATCATGCTGGTGCTGTCGCCGGGGCGCAGGTGGACCTGCGAACTCAGGTCGCCAGCGGCGACACTTTCAGCCAGCTCAGCGGCCTCACTGGGCTCGCCGCCGAGCTGCCGGCCGATGCTGCGCACCAGTGCCGCGCCGAAGGCGATGGCGAGCACAAGGCCCGCCAGGATGGCGGCAAGCGCCAGTGAGCGGACATGGTCGTAACGGCTCGCGCCGGCCTCGTACTCCTGCTTGGCCACATCGAGCTGGAATTTGTTCAACTTTTGCACGGCATCCTGCGCGAACGGCGCCAACGGACTGATTTTTTCCTTGTAGATGGCCAGAGCCGCGTCCGGCTTGCCCGCCAGCATGGCATCGGCAGCCGGTAGCAAGCCGTCCTGTACATAGTTTTTTCTCGCTTGGGCAAACGCCTCGGCCAACCTCGTCTCGTCCGCATTGAGACGGATTTCCCTATAGGTGCTCCAGGTCTTTGAGATCTTTTCGACGTTGCTGCGGAGCTCTTGATTGCGCTTTGCTACGTGGGCCGGTTCAGGTTGCAACATCATGTCCATCACCAGCACCCGGTTGCGCTGCACCAGGTAGTTGATTTCGCTCAGTTGATCCAGGGGCACCACGCGCTCTTGATACACTGATTTGAGAGAATCGTTGGATATGGAAATTCCAAAGAGACCGATGATCCCGATGCCGATCAGAACCAGCGACAGGAATCCGATCAGCAGGTTGACACGGGTGGATATCTTGAGCTTATGCATGAGGGAGACTTCAAAGTGGTTACAGGTTCAGGGCAAGGCACTCGTCAAGGAACAGTTTGTCCACGGCGTGACATCAGTCACGATGGAGTCATTCCCCCTTAACTCGTTAGGGGGAATGCAGTATGCACCATGAAAGGGCATGAGCGCACTCTGTAGATAGGCTGAGCGCGGAAACCCGGCGAGGTTGTCGATCATCCCCAAGCCGGGGAACTTATGCCCAAGCCTGCACATCCATCACCGGGCAATAATCGGGCTTGCGGTCGAGAATTGACGCACAATTTTTAAGGATCAAGATGTTGTTGACTGTTTTGGATGTGGCTCCGCGCCGCGCATTGCTGGCATTGGCTGCGGCTTGCGTTGCGATGCTGGGCTTTGGCCTGTATCTGCAGCACGTGGTGGGACTCAACCCCTGCCCGATGTGCATCGTGCAACGCTACGCGCTCGTCCTGGTCGCCCTCATTGCAGCCTTGAGCAGCGCGTCGAATCGACGCGGAGCACAGCTCACGGGCGTGGCGCTGGCAAGCTTGACGGCAGTGGGTGGCGCCTTTGTGGCGGCGCGGCAAAGCTGGCTGCAGTGGTACCCGCCGCAAGAGGCCTCGTGCGGGCGCGACCTGTACGGCATGATTGAAACCTTCCCGCTCAAGCGCGCCATTCCGATGATCTTCAAGGGCAGCGGTGACTGCTCGGCGGTGGACTGGACCTTCCTTGGCGGTTCGCTGGCGAACTGGGCGTTCGTTGTGTTCAGTGCGATCGTTGTGCTGTGCAGTTTGTTGATCTGGAGGGGGTGCAGGTCGAGACTCTAGCGCGTTCGCTGGTCGACGCCGCGCTATTGCGCGACCCACCCTCCATCCATATTCCAGGCGACGCCACGGATGTTGTTCGCGGCCGGGGTGCAGAAGAACACGGCCAGGGCGCCGAGTTCTTCGGGCGTGGTGAACTGCATCGACGGCTCCTTCTCGCCCAGCAGCAACTTCTTTGCTTCTTCATTGGAGACGCCCAGCGCGGCGGACTTGGCGTCCACCTGTTTTTGCACCAGAGGCGTGAGCACCCAGCCCGGGCAAATCGCGTTGCAGGTGACGCCCGTGGTGGCGGTCTCCAGCGCCGTGACCTTGGTCAGGCCCACGAGCCCGTGCTTGGCCGCGACGTAGGCCGATTTCTCGGCTGAGCCCACCAGACCGTGCACCGAGGCCAGATTGATGACGCGGCCCCAGTTGGCCTGCTTCATGGCCGGCAAGGCCAGGCGCGTGGCGTGAAATGCGCTGGAGAGGTTGATGGCGATGATGGCGTCCCAGCGATCGATCGGGAAGTCTTCAATCTTCGCCACGTGCTGGATACCCGCGTTGTTCACCAGGATGTCCACGCGACCGAACTCGGTCGCGGCAAAGGCCATCATGGCCTCGATCTCGGCCACGCGGCTCATGTCGGCGCCGTGGTACGCCACATTCGCGCCGAGGGCTTCGATGCTGGCTTTGGGGCCCTGCATGTCACCAAAGCCATTGAGCACGATGTTGGCGCCCTGGGCCGCCAGCGCCTGGGCGATGCCCAGACCGATGCCACTGGTGGAGCCTGTGACCAGGGCGGTTTTTCCTTTGAGCATATTGATTCTCCAAAATTGCAAATTGAGGCAATCCATGCCTTACGATGCCATTATCTAAAAACGCATTGCATCATGATCGAACCTACGCTGAACTACGTAAGCTGTCCCGAAACATGGAGCGCACCGGGTGCCGACGGCGCGCTGCCCCAGCATCGCATGGCCTATTGGGACTGGAACCCCAGTGGCGACCCGCATTGCCCGCACGTGGTGGTGTGTGTGCATGGCTTGTCGCGCCAGGGCAGGGACTTCGACACACTGGCGCGCTCTTTGCTGGCGCGCGCGACCCAGCCCCTGCGAGTGGTTTGCCCTGACGTGGTGGGGCGGGGCCAAAGCGACTGGCTCACGGACCCGATGGCCTACCAGATCCCGCACTATGCGGCCGACATGCTGGCGCTGCTGCAGCAACTGCAAGCCACGGCGCTGGACTGGGTTGGCACCAGCATGGGCGGTCTCATCGGCATGGTGCTGGCGGGGCAGCCAGGGTTGCCCTTGCCCAGACCGGTGCGACGCTTGGTGCTGAACGATGTCGGGCCCAACGTGCAGTGGCAGGCAATTCAGCGCATTGGCCAGTATCTGGGTGACACCGGATATTTCGAATCGGTGCAGGCGGCAGCGGACGCGATGTGGCTCAGTTCCACCACCTTCGGCCCGCATACGCCGGCGCAATGGTTGGCGTTGTCGCAACCCATGGTCAAGCCGGTTGCCGGTGGTTTTACGCTGCACTACGACCCCGCCATCGCCAAACCTTTTGCCGCACTCACGCGTGAGGATGCGGCGCAAGGCGACGCCCTGCTGTGGCAGCTTTATGACCAGATCACGGCGCAGACACTGCTGCTGCGCGGCGCAGTGTCCGACCTGCTCACCCCCCATACCGCGCAAGAGATGACGCAACGCGGCCCCAAGGCGTGGATGGTGGAATTCCCGGGCGTGGGTCATGCACCCACCCTGGTGGCGCAGGATCAGGTCGACGCTGTTGCGTCATTCCTGCTCGCATGAAAAGCGGCAAGACGCAGCCGTCACCAGCATCGATAGGCCACGCCGAGTTGATCGCCGCGACCTCGCGTGGCTTGCCCGAGCAAGCGCACGCCTTGCAGCGCGCGCGCGCCTTTGCCGAGCCGCTGATTGGTGCGCAGACGCTGGACACCGGTGAGAACGTCTGGGCGCATGCCGAGGCGGTGGCGCTGATCCTGCAGATGATTGGCGGCTCGCAGGCGATGCAGGCGGCGAGCTACCTGGTCTACGCCTGCGAGCATTTGAACAAGCCGCACGAGGTCATCGCCAAGGCCTTTGGCGAGAACTTTGCCGCGCTGGCCATGGAGACCACCAAGCTGGTGCGGGTGCAGCGCCAGGCCAGCCATACGCAGACGGGCGCCGCAGGGCGCGCCGGGGCGTCGTTGGCATCGCAGACGGAAAACGTGCGCAAGATGCTGTTGGCTTTTTCGCGCGACCTGCGCGTGGTGATGCTGCGTCTGGCCTCGCGCCTGCAAACCCTGCGTTACTACGCTGCGGCAAAGAAGCCCATGCCGCAGGCCATGGCCTACGAGTCACTGCACGTCTTTGCGCAACTGGCCAATCGCCTGGGTATCTGGGAAATCAAGTGGGAGATGGAAGACCTGGCGTTTCGCTTCCTGGAACCCGACACTTATCGACTGGTGGCCAAGCTGCTGGATGAAAAGCGCGTGGAGCGCGAAGCGCAGGTCGAGCAACTGCGCGCTGGGCTGCAGGTGCAGCTCAAGGCGCAGGGCATCACGGCCACGGTGCATGGCCGGCCCAAGCACATCTACAGCATCGTGAAGAAGATGCGCGGCAAGTCGCTGCCATTTGAGCAGGTGTATGACATACGGGCGCTGCGCGTGGTCGTGCCCACGGTGGCCGACTGCTATGCCGTGCTGGCGTGGGTGCACACCCAGTTCGTGCCGGTGGTGGAAGAGTTTGACGACTACATCGCCCGCCCCAAGGTCAATGGTTACCAGTCCTTGCACACGATCGTGCGCGACGACATCGGGCAGCCGGTGGAAATCCAGATCCGCACCCAGGCCATGCACGAGCATGCCGAGCATGGCGTGGCGGCGCACTGGGCCTACAAGGAAGCGGGCGTCAAGGGCTACAGCGGCGTCACCGCGAGCAGCGAGTACGACGCCAAGATTGCGGTGCTGCGCCAGTTGCTGGCCTGGGAGCGCGACCTCTCGGGTGCCGCGCAGGCGCCCACAGGTGCAGACGCCAAAACCCTGCTGGAGGACCGCATCTACGTGCTCACGCCCGAAGCGGCGATCGTGGAGTTGCCCCAAGGTGGGACGGCCGTTGACTTTGCCTACACCGTGCACACCAGCTTGGGACACCGTTGCCGCGGCGCGCGCCTGGACGGCGTGATGGTGCCGCTGAACACGCCGCTGAAGAACGGCCAGACGGTGGAAGTGATCGCGGCCAAGGAAGGCGGGCCTTCGCGCGACTGGCTGAATCCAGACCTGGGATTTTTGGCGAGCCACCGGGCGCGCTCCAAGGTGCGCGCCTGGTTCAATGTGCAGGCGCTGGACGAGACCATTCACCGCGGCCGCGAGGCGGTGGAAAAGCTGCTACAGCGCGAGGGCAAGACCGCCCTCAAACTGGACGATCTGGCCGTGCGTCTGGGCTTCAAGACGGCCGATGAATTGTTTGAAGTGGTGGGCAAGGACGAGTTCTCGCTGCGCACCATCGAAACCCTGTTGCGCCCGGCCGAGTCAGCGCCTTCCGAGGACGAGTTGCTGGCGCAAAAGCGCCAGCGCCTGGCCGAGCGTTCGAACAGCGGCGCGACCAAGGGCGATGTGCTGGTGGTGGGCATCGATTCCTTGCTGACACAGCTGGCCAAGTGCTGCAAACCGGCTCCGCCGGATGATATTCGCGGCTTTGTCACGCGCGGCAAAGGCGTGAGTATCCACCGCGCCGATTGCAGCAACTTTCACGAGTTGATGGTGCGCAACGGCGAGCGCGTGATCGACGTGCAATGGGGTCGACCCAAGGCGCTCAACGCCACCGTGTACCCGGTGGACGTGGCGGTGCAGGCGCACGACCGTCAGGGACTGTTGCGTGACATCTCCGAAGTCTTCACCAAGGAAAAGATGAACGTCATCGGCGTGCAGACCCAGTCGGTCAAGGGTACAGCCTGGATGACTTTCACGGTGGAGGTGACCGACGCCGCGCGCCTGGCCAAGGTGCTGGGCATCGTGCGCGATGTCGCCGGCGTGCAGAGCGCGCGACGGCGCTGATGTGAAAGTTAGGAAACCACCAGGTTCTTGTAGACGCCACAACCCAGGAACAGGTCGTCGGAGATCTGGTACATGTAGGACATCTTGGTTTGCACGTGTCCGGTGGCCGGGTTCGTGATGTCGTACTCCACCCAGCCAGGCTCAACCGCTGTTTGCGCAACGATGGCGCTCATCATGGCCTGCGCATTGACACCGGGAATGTCGCGCGCATAAGTGCCAACCTTGGCCGGATTGCCGCCGAAAGCGGCGTAGCGGCTGTCGCGCGCAAAAACAAAAACATACATATCACGGTCGAAATAGCCCTGGGCCGGATCGGTCACTTCGCGCAGGAACGCGTCCAGCGAACGGCTGCGTTGCCGTTGCGCCATGGCGCGGTCGGCCAGGGCCTTGGCCTCTTCCGGTGACCCCTGCTGGAGCTTGAAACTGGCGACAGATTCGACCAGCGTGGACGCTCTGGCTTCCAGATCGGCCGCCTGGGTCACCGCATGCTCGACCATTTGCGCGTTGTTTTGAGTGATTTCGTCGAGTTGCTGCACCGCCGTCGTGATCTCCATCAGCCCGGAACTCTGTTCGGCGCTGGAAGCCGATATCTGCGACATATTGCTTGCCACGTCGCGAATCCCGGAAACAATCTGCGTCATATTGCCCCCGGCAACCCGGATGCGCTGCACGCTTGCTGCCACCTGCGCCGACGAGGCACCGATGAGCTGGCGAATCTCCTTTGACGATTCGGCCGAGCGCTGGGCCAGGGAGCGTACCTCGCTGGCCACGACGGCGAAGCCGCGGCCCGACTCGCCCGCGCGCGCAGCCTCCACAGCTGCATTCAAGGCCAGGATGTTGGTTTGAAAAGCCAGGCCGTCGATCACGCTCACGATCTCGTCCATGCGCTTGGCGCTGCCCTGGATCGCCTCCACCGACGCGATCGCCTCGGCCATGATGGCTGCGCCCTGGTCGGCTGCGTCGCGCACGCCGGAGGCTTGCGCGTTGGCTTGGCCTGCAGTCTGGGCGTTACCCTGCACCGTGGACGACAGCTCTTCTACGCTGGCGGCGGTCTGTTCCAGGTTCGCGGCCTGTTGCTCGGTGCGGTCCGAGAGTTCGCGGTAGCCCGCAGCCAGACTACTCCCGGAATGCGCCACAAAGGCCGCGTTGCTGCGCACGTTCGCCACCATGGCGGAAATGGTGGTGCCGATCTCGGCGGTGCGGCGGGCCAGTTCAGTGAGTTCGTCGCCGCCACGGGAGGCCAGCGTCACGCGCATATCACCGCTCACAATTTTTTTCAGCGCCTCGTTGATCTGGGCCAGATCCTGCACCAAACTGGCATGCAGCGCGAGCAGGAAATACACCGCCAGGAACAGCAAGGCCACACAAATCCAGAGTGTCCAAGCGCCTGTGGAAGCGGGCGTTTCCGACAAGAAATAGCGAATCAGCAGCACGGCGCAGGGGGCGAGCAGCACAACGGCCAGCAGCAGCAGCTTGGCCGCCACGCGCATATGCCGCATCAAATTCAAACCGGGGGCAAGGGTTGTTCCAATCATATTTCCATGCAGTAGTGTCCCAACGTTCTTCAGAGGAGAACGAGCTGATTTGGCTCGAAATCCGGGCCTGAATCCATCGAGGGTGGCGTAAGTAGTTGATTTATTGGGATTGTTTCAAACATGGACAGACTCAGGATTTGTAGAATTTCG
>CAIVXG010000224.1 GCA_903909815.1 uncultured beta proteobacterium
AGCTGATAAGTCATGGTCGAACGAAGCCTTGATCGAATTTGAGTTTGCTACCCCATAAGGCATGCCGCTTTTGCAACCATTGCGGGATTCTGTTCCAGGATTGAGGTGGAACCGAGCGCTGCTTGTTTTGCTGGTCGTGGCGATCCACGCGCTGTTGCTGGGCCTGTTGTGGCAAGCCCTGAATCAGCCGCTGCCGAATCGGCCAAGCAGCAAAGTTGCGCGTACCGATCGCTCGCAGACCATTGTTTTACTGTTGGAACCGTATGTGCCCACTGCGATCAAACTCCCGCGCGACAAACCTCAGCACGATGCCCGCCCGGCGCGAGCCAATCGCACGAACGACATTGCGGTACCGGAGCCGGTCTATGGCAGTGAGATCTCCAATGCGGCAGCTATGCCGTCAGCAGCAGCTGGTTCGGCACCTCAACCGAACCAGCTAGGTCCAACATTGAATTTGACTCTTTCGCGCGAGGTGCTGAAAGCCTTGGTGCCCGGCCTGGCGGCGAGGTCACCGTTTCAGGGACGTTTGCCGGTAACCGTGGAAAGAAAAATTGCCGAGGCGGCCGCAGAAACCGGTCCCTGGACGGAAGAGCGTATCGACTCAGACCATTTCCGCCTGCGTCGAGGCACAACCTGCGTTATTGTGTCGCGCCCACAGATCGCCAAGATAGACCCATTCAGTGATTCGATCGGCCGCCTGCCATGGGGAGTAAGCCAACCCACGGAGTGCCGATGATGCAGTCGCAGCTTGACTGAGCCAAGCTGTGCCTCGTACCGTCGAGAGATCGATTCTGACTCCAACTCCTGGTTCGCGGCGACAGGCTGCTGACGCTGCACAGTATCCCGCCAAGTCAAGAAAGCGGGAGCCGCCGGACGAAAGACTGCTGCCGTGTTCCAGGGACCGCCGATTACCCAAGCTGGACCAGGCGGCAATGACCGCAGTGGCGGACTCGACAGAAATCCCCGTTTCTCTGCGAAGGTCGGGTTTCGCTTAGGGTTGTAGGATGCCCGCCCGTGGTGGCGAGCCATTGTCACCCCAATCAGCCACAGAGGGTGGGCGTCGTACAAGCCTCGAGGGAGGAAACCGCGGCGAGTGCTGCGGCTGTCGGTGTGAGCTACACAGCTATGGGGATTTGAAGAACCGCAGTGCGGTTTGACGATGCGGCCATGGCGATCATCTTGCCGAACACAGTGCTCATGCTGCCGTCATCAGCGCTGATACCCCAATATTTCCGATGATGCGTTGAACAGCCGTCAGGGGTTTGGCACCGTGGGGCAACGCTTGTCCGTGCCGACTCTGACGGATGCGGAGTCGGCATGCAGTTTGTCCACCTCGAAGTTCTTGTGTTCATGGCGCACCCTGACGGTGAGGTGGTCCACGAATGGCATGTACGCGTGCCAGCGTTTGGACGATGATCATTGGCGCGCCGCAGTGCGAGCAGACAAAGGTCGCTCGCACCGGTTCAGTTGGCTTGTCGGAGGTCTTCGCATCGGCAACGACAGCAGGCGCCACATGCAGCAACTCCCTGGCGCGTGCCAGGTTCTCTTTGCGAGCGTTGTTGGCGATCAATCCGTAATGGCGAATGCGGTGAAAGCCGCTGGGTAGAACGTGCAGCAGGAAGCGGCGCATGAACTCCTCTGGCTCCAGCGTCATGGTCTTGTGCCGCGTCGCTCCCTTGTCCCTGTAGTCCTTCCATCGGAACGTGACACCGTGCTCGTCCATCGAGACCAGTCGTGAGTTGGCGATGGCGACCCGGTGGGTGTAGCGCGACAGATAGGCCAGCACAGCTTGCGGACCGGCAAACGGACGCTTGGCATAGACCACCCATTCGCAGCGTCGCATCGGCGCCAGCCATTTGGCAAAGGAGATCGCATCGCTGAGTTGGGCGTACTCGCCGAAGAACTGCAACTGCCCGGCAAGATGGGCCAGTTCGAGTTCTTCAAGGAAGCGCCGACGAAACAACCGAGAGAGCACGCGCACCGGGAGGAAGAAGCCCGGCCTGCACGCGACCCAACGCTGTCCATCTTTCGATAGACCACCGCCAGGCACGATGCCGTGCACATGCGGGTGGTGCGTCAGCGCCGATCCCCAGGTGTGCAGCACCAGTGTTGCTGCGATCTGCGCGCCCAGATGCTTGGGGTCCGCCGCAATGGTGATCAAGGTCTCTGATGCCACTTCAAACAACAGCCGGTAGATCACAGCCTTGTTGTAGTACGCAATCGCGCTGATGGGGGCGGGCAAGGTGAAGACCACATGGTAGTAGTCAACCGGCAGCAACTCGGCCTGACGCGCATCGAGCCAACGCTTGGCCGCGCTGGCCTGACACTTGGGGCAATGCCGGTTGCGGCACGAGTTGTAGGCGACCTCGCCGTGCTCGCAGGCTTCACAGTGCAACAGGTGTCCCCCCAGCGCCGCGCTGCGGCACTGTTCGATGGCCGACATGACCTTGAGTTGGCCCAGGCTCAGGTGCCCCTGCTGGGACTTGCGCCAAGCCGGGCCGTGGGTGCGAAAGATGTCGGCGACCTCCAAAGCGAGGCGCCCCACGGAAGGTCCCTACACGGGCTCTAAGGTCTCCAGCGGGCTGATCACTTCACGCAGGATGTCGGTGGCCACTTGGACGTACTGGGCCGTGGTGTCCAGCCGGTTGTGCCCGAGCAATACCTGTATCACCCGGATGTCCACCTTCTGTTCCAGCAGGTGAGTGGCAAAACTGTGGCGCCTATTCCGACATCGGAATAGTCGTCACTATCCCGTGTTCAGGAATATTCCGAGTAATGTCGGCGGTGCCCGTGCTTCAGGGGAGATCCGACGCAGCGAGGCGGACTTGCAGTCGGCATATTCCATGGCTTCAGAGC
>CAIVXG010000225.1 GCA_903909815.1 uncultured beta proteobacterium
AAGACTGAAAACAGTTGCATGTTTACTTCAATTAATTTCCAAACCCTTGATTTCAAATAGAAAATTGACTACCGACGACGAAAACCGAAGATAGTTGCGACTTTACTAGCAAAAACGTATCGACTTTACTTCGTTTGACACGACGCCTGACGGGCTTTGACGACAAGATCATCGCCATGTACGCCCGTGGCATGACGGTGCGCGAGATTCAAGGCTTCATGGCCGAGATGTACGCCGTAGACGTTTCACCCGACCTCATCAGCAGCGTCACCGACGCGGTCATGGGCGAGGTCACGGCGTGGCAGGCGCGCCCGCTGGAGGCGATGTACCCGGTGGTCTTCTTTGACGCGCTGCGCGTGAAGATCCGCCAAGACGGCGTGGTGCGCAACAAGGCCGTTTACCTGGCGCTGGGCATGCTGGCCGACGGCACGCGCGACATACTGGGCATCTGGATCGAGGGCACCGAGGGTGCCAAGTTCTGGATGAAGGTCTTCAACGAGATGAAGACCCGAGGCTGCAACGACGTCCTGATTGCCGTCACAGACGGCTTGAAGGGCATGGGCGAGGCGCTGGCCGTGGTGTACCCGGCCACGACGCTGCAAACCTGCATCGTGCACCTGATACGCAACAGCCTGGACTACGCCAGTTGGAAGGATCGCAAGCCCTTGGCTGCAGCCATCAAACCGATCTACACCGCAGCTACTGCCGAGGCCGCACTGGGCGAACTCGATGCGTTTGAGAGCGGTCCGTGGGGCCAGAAATTCCCCACCGTGGTGGGCGCTTGGCGCAGGGTCTGGGACAAGGTGATCCCCTTCTTTGCCTTTCCGCCAGAGGTGCGCCGCGTGATCTACACGACCAACGCCATCGAGAGCGTGAACGCCAGGCTGCGCAAAATACTCAAGACGCGCGGGCACTTCCCCACTGACGATGCCGCCACCAAATTGATTTGGCTGGCGCTGCGCAATATCACCGCCGACTGGGCGCGGGCTTCGCCTCACTGGAAAGCGGCGATGAATCAGTTTGCCATTCTGTACGAGGAGCGTTTCACCCAGGCCGCATAGCCTGTCAAAGTCCCTTGGCCGTCATCTGGAGCAACGCCTGCGGCGTGGGTTAGTGCATGAGGACATGCACAACCGGGGGTGCCTCCGGCGGCCTGGCAGGGGCCTATTTGAAAAGATCAAAATCCAAACACCGTCAAACCTCGGCTAACATCCCAACCGCCTCACACACAGAAATTCGGACACTCCCACACGGCGATGTGCATTACCGGAAGAAACGCTTGCCCACCGGAAGACGTTGGCGGTGTACCAGGTTACGCGGAGTTCCTTGAAGCCATTCGAGACCCTGAAAACCCGGAGCACCAGACCATGCTTCAGTGGTGTGGTGGCTCATTCGACCCCAGCGCGTTTGATCCGAAGCATGCCCAGGATCGGCTCGACGAAATCAAGCTCTGATCGCCGACTTCGTCAAGTACGGTATTCGCCGGGCTATTACGATTGCCACGCGCGTTGGCAAACAGGTACCCGTGATGGGCCTGGGCTGAGCCGAACACCTGCACCACCCGAGCCAGCAAGCGCTCCGTTCCCATGCGCATGTCTATCGGAGTTGTTGCCAACCACAGTGCGTCGATGCGGATCATCGTAGCCACTCGCGCAGCCAGACGCCACAATCGCCCACCAGTTCGCTCGGCCATGTAACGATTGCCGTCGAGTTGCCACGGCGCAGTTCAAGTTGAATGGCCATTGAGCGCTTGGCGCACTTGCCCTCGGACACTGGTGGCACCTCCACGTGTACAGCCACAAACTGCTGTGGCTCCGACTCCAGGGCTGTCGGTGAAGCTGCTGGCTCAACGAGCGAATGGCATACTGGGGACGGCTCCGATTTGCGAAGCCAGATGCGAACCATGTTTGCGTTGAGGCCATGCTTTAACGCCACACCCGCTATCGACTTGCCAGGCTGGCGACATTGCGCCAGCACCTCTGCTCTGAACTCATCACTGTGTTTACGCCTCGTCCCGCCCTTTGTGGCACCCATGCTAATGTCCATTTGGTTTGTAAATGGACATCATCCGGTTTGCGATAAGTCACTTCAAGATGGGATGCCGAGACGCTTACCTAATTTGAGCTGACGATGCAGAAGATGCGTGAAAGTGCAGCGCTGACCAGCATCCACTTTTTGCAAAACGACAGCGTCGTGATCGGGGGCGTACGTTTCCTGGGAACCATGCTCTGGACGAACTACCGATTGAGAAACAACCGAACCCAAAGCCAACAGATGGCGCACGCCGAGCATTGCCTGAACGACCATCGGCTCATCGAGTTTGGCAACGGTAGGTTCATGGCCCGGGACGCACTGGCACAGCACGAGGTCGCGCGCGCCTGGCTGCAAGCTGAACTATCCATGCCGTTTGCGGGGAAGACCGTGGTCGTGAGTCACCATGGGCCCCAATCGTTCAGCGGAAACAATCCGCTCTCAATAGAACACGTTTCCGTGGGTTTCCATGGCTGGCAGCCGGCGCCTGCGGCCACTTCGTAAGGGATTCTGTGGCCGCTGCGATTTACTTGTCCAGCCCCCCCATGCACATGTATTTGATAACCAGATAGTCGTCCATGCCGTACTTGGATCCCTCGCGCCCTAGACCAGATTGTTTGACACCGCCGAAGGGCGCGACCTCGTTGGAAATGATGCCGGTGTTGATGCCGACCATTCCGCTCTCAAGACCTTCAGCGACGCGCCAGATTCGGCCAATGTCGCGGGAATAGAAATAGCTCGCTAGACCGAACTCGGTGTCGTTAGCCATGGCAATCACTTCGGCGTCGGTCGTGAAACGGAACAGCGGGGCTAGCGGACCAAAAGTCTCTTCGCGCGCCACCATCATGTCGGGCGTGGTGTCCGCGATCACGGTCGGCTCAAAGAAGCTGTGTCCCAATGCGTGGCGCTTGCCGCCGGTGAGCAATCGTCCACCTTTGGCTATGGCGTCGGCGATGTGCTCCTCCACTTTCTTGATGGCGGCTTCGTCGATCAGCGGACCTTGAGTGACGCCGGCCTCGACGCCGCTGCCCACCTTAAGCTGCTCCACCGCTACGACGAGCTTTTTCGCAAACGCCTCATACACGCCGTCCTGCACGTAAAGGCGATTCGCGCAGACGCAAGTCTGACCCGCGTTGCGGTACTTGGACATGATGGCGCCCACGACCGCTTCGTCTAGGTCTGCGTCGTCGAACACAATGAATGGTGCATTACCCCCCAGTTCCAGAGACAGTTTCTTGATGGTCTTGGCGCACTGCTGCATCAGCAGGCTGCCGATCTCGGTCGAACCTGTGAACGAAAGCTTACGCACCGTGGGATTGGAAGTCATCTCGCCGCCGATGGCGCTTGCTGACCCAGTGACGACGCTGAAGATGCCTGCGGGGATACCGGCGCGCTCGGCCAACACAGCCAGAGCCAGCGCCGAATAGGGCGTAGCCAGCGCCGGCTTGAGCACCATCGGGCAACCCGCAGCCAGCGCCGGGCCGGCTTTGCGCGTGATCATCGAGGACGGAAAATTCCACGGCGTGATGGCCGCGCACACGCCTATGGGTTGCTTGATGACAACAATGCGCCTATCGGTCCAGGGCGAGGTCAATGTATCCCCCTGAACGCGCTTGGCCTCTTCGGCAAACCATTCGATGAATGAAGCGGCGTAGGCAATCTCTCCCTTTGCTTCGGCCAGCGGCTTGCCCTGCTCCACAGTCATGATCATCGCCAGGTCGTCGGCGTTGGCCAGCATAAGGTCATTCCATTTGCGCAACACGCCCGCCCGCTCCTTGCCGGTCTTCGCACGCCAGGCGGGCCACGCCGCATCGGCCGCGGCAATGGCGCGGCGCGTCTCCAGTGTCCCCATCTTGGGCACAGTGCCTATGGTCTGCCCGGTGGCGGGATTGGTGACGGCGCAGGTTTCACCGCTATCGGCGTCGCACCATTGGCCGTTGACATAGGCCTGCTGGCGCAGCAAAGAGGGATCTTTCAGTTGCATCATGAGAACGCTCCAGTTTGAAATGAAATCTCGAAATAGGTAGGTACTGCCGCTCAGAATGCCGCCTGGTACAGCGCCAGCGCATCGACATGTGCCACGTCGCGCGGGTTGTTTACCAGCAACCGCTGAACCTTCATGGCGTCATCTGCCAGCATAGGCAAGTCTTCTTGCTTGACGCCGGCTTCGCGCAGCGTCTGGGCGTATGGCATTGCAGCGACCCGCGCCCGGATGGCGGCGACAAATGCTGCGGCCGCCTGCGGGTCAGTAGCGGCGCCGAGTTCGGGCAGGATGGCACGTCCCAGTTCGGCGTACAGACCCTGAGCCACGCCCAGATTGAACTCCAGTACAGGCAACAGCACCAGAGAATTGGTCAGGCCGTGCGGCAAGCCGTAGTGCCCACCCAGCGGATAGGCCAGCGCGTGCACCGCGCCCACGGGCGCGTTGGCAAAGGCCATGCCGGCAAAAAGGGACCCCAACAGCATGGCTTCACGCACGTTGGCGTCACGCCCGTCGTTCACGGCGGGAAGCAGATTGGCGTAGAGCAATTGCAGCGCCTTGATGGCCAGCGCGTCCGACAGCGGGTTTTTCTTCAGGCGAGTGGAGAATGCCTCTATCGCGTGCACCATCGCGTCCACGCCGGTCATCGCCGTCACGGCCGCTGGGAGGCCCAGCGTAAGGCGGCTGTCGAGAAGCGCGATGTCCGGATAGAGCAGAGGCGAGACAACACCCTTCTTCTCGTGGCTGGGTGTGGTGAGGATGGAGATGGGTGTGACCTCGGAACCGGTGCCGGCGGTGGTCGGCACCTGAATCAGCGCCAGGCGTGGTCCGCGCGCCAGGCCAATGCCGTAGATGTCGGGCAGGGCCTGAGGTGTACGCACCAGCAGCGCCACGAGTTTGGCGGTATCCAGCGAGCTTCCTCCACCAAAACCGATCACGCCATCGGCTCCGGCGACGCGAGCGGCGTCCACCGCGGACTGCACGCTGACTTCAGGCGGGTCCGCCAGCACGTCGGAAAACACGGTGGCGGCGACCCCGGCCGCAGCCAAAGAGGCGAGCGCGCCGTCGAGCAGTTTGGCCTTGATCAGGCCGGCGTCGGTGACGAGAAAGACCCGCGTCATTCCCAGTCCCTTGGCGATCTCGCCCAGACGGTTGGCCCCGCCCTGCTCGCAGATGATTTTGGGCGCGGTTTCGAAGGAAAACTGTGACATGACGAACCTTTCAAGGAATCCGGATTCAGGAGACGATGGACCTCTGCCCCTTGGCCAGGCAGATTTCACTGATGCGCAGACCCGAGGGCATGATGCGAGAGGGGAATACGTTCTTCAGTCGCTCCTCGTGCACTGGGATCACACGTTTCATTTCGAAGTCGACTGCCTTCATGATCTCGTCGGTCGTTAGCACCAGGTTGGTGGTGCTGCCCAAGGCAAGCCCGACGGGTATGTACATCTTCTCCGGGCCCATGCCTTCGATGTTTTCGTAGACGTAAATCAGGTCGCCTGCGAGCACCCAACTGTTGTTGGACTGAGCCTGCAGGTCGTTGCGCACATGCACCCACTGACAGCCGTAGGTATGGGTGTCGGGCGCAGCGTGCAGATCGATGCCCGGGAGGACGTTCTGCTTGTCGCCGTCAACCAACCGCAAGCGCCCCTGGCGCGCCAGGTCCGCCGCGCGCAGCACATCGGAAGGGTCGGTGGCGACCATCATGTAGCGCAAGCGATCGGGCAACGACATGGCCCAGATCCACTTGGTCAGCTCACGTTCCTGGATGTAGAACGTGGCGTTCGGAAACGACTCGATGTTGCCCATGTGGTCGAAGTGGGCGTGGGTGATGAAGATCGAGTCCACGTCTTCGGGGCGAATGCCGCAAGGCGCCAGCACGTCGGCGGGCGAGTGCCAGTTCTCTACGCCAAACTTGTCGGAGATATAGTGGCCATATTCCTTGTCGTTGTAGCCCACGTCGACCATGGCGATGTGGTCGCGGCTCTTGATCACGACATAACAGTACGGCAGCTTTCGGATGCCCTGGTTGTGCGCACCGTAGATCACGCTGCTGACAGCGCATTGGCTGACGTAGGCGTATTCCATCACCCAGATTGAATATTCAGACATCGTGGTGGCTCATGTTTGAGAAGAATAGGAAGGAGGCATGTTGCTCGCACAGCTACAACATGCCTGGCTGAAATCGACCGGCATCAGTCCCAGCCGTTCGACGGCTGCGCCGCTGAGCATGGCAGCGGCCAGTTTGAGTTGGCGCGTCCAGTCATCGAGTTGCTCGTGCAAACGCTGAGGCTGGCGCAGGCTGGCCTGAAACCCCTGGGTCACGGCAGCGGTCCGTTCGAAGGCCTGCACCAGATAGGCGTGATGGCGCCGTGCCACGGTGGGTATGTGCACTGCGTGCAACTCAGTCTCGGTGTTGCGGGTCTGCTCGACCACTTTGGCCACGGCCGACCAATCGGTTTCGAAGCGACCACCCAGGCGGGCCAGGATGAAGAGGCCCGCGAGCTGGCCGATGATGCGTCCCAGACGGTCGTAGCAAGGCCTGAGCTCCTGGGCGTAGCGGATCAGTTCGTCGCTGTGGGTGCTGATGTCGGCCATCCAGTCAACCGGCGCCGTCGGCAACTCGAACAGCTCGCAGTCGAGCTGATGCATGGCCACACCGTGATCGGCAAAGTCGTGTACCCGAGAAAGCCTCATGCGTGTCTCCGTGCGGGTTGGCCTGTCCTGGACATCAACCCTTGCGCTCGCGGATGATGCGCAGCGCTTCCTTCAGATAGATCTTGAAGACGGGGTAGTTTTCGCTCATCGGGAAGTGGCCAATGTCGTCCATCTCGATGTAGACGCTTCCCTTGATGCGGCGTGCGGTGTTCTGCGTCATCTCCGGCGTGGTGAGGTAGTCGTAAGTGCCCGTCATCATGATGACGGGACATTTGCGACCATCGATGCGGCCCAGCTCTTCGCGCAGGTCGTGGTCGACCGAATAGAAGTACAGATCGCCCTTGAACGTCTCGGAACCCTGCGTGTAGTAGTGCCAGGTGAGCCAGCGGTCCTTGTCGGGCGACTGCGGCGCCATCAGGTCCCACACGCCGCTGGCGCAAACCTGCGCCGCATTGGCGTGCGGATGGCGCCACCAGTCCAGGTAAAAGCCGGGCGCGTGATCGCCTGCCTCCACCGGAATCACCGCCTTGAAGCGCTCGGGGTGGCGCAGCGCGAGTTGCAGTGCCACATTCCCACCGAAAGAGGAGCCCATGAAGATCGGGTCGCGCAACTCCAGCGCATCGCACAGCTTGACGATGAAGTTGACGTAGTGGTCGGCGGTGAGCTTGTACTCCGACTCCCACCACCTCACGTTGGACGGTGGATCGGACTTGCCGTGGCGCGGCAGGTCGTACGCGATGACGTTGTAGTTCTTCGTGATGTCCTCGTCTTCGAGCAGACCCCGCCATTGATGGTTGTGGCAACCGGCGGTGTGCTGGCAGACAATGGGCTGGCCGGTACCGTTTTGCAGATAAAAGACTTTGTATTCCATGCCGTCAACGTCGATCGTGACGTAGCGGCCGGTAACGGGAGAGTGGCGTGCCATGGTGGGGACTCCTTAGTGGCGAAGGGGTGGGGTGTTGTGGGGGCGTATCAAACAGGCACGCCGCACTTGCGCAGCAACTCGAACTGCACCGTGAAGTTGCGCAGGTTCTGCATCATCACCAGGATGTTGCCTTCGAGCTTCAGGTCTTCGCGAAAACTGGCCGCCCAGATGCCATGAAACATCGGCCTCGGGATCGGCTTGGCAAACTCGCGCCACGTCTGCGCACTGGCGCGCAACGCGAAATCGTAGGCATCCAGCGGAGCCGGGTCGGTGTTGATGTGCTTGACCTTGCCGTCATGCATCTCGATGATCACCTTCCTCTCTCCCATGTCCCACATGTAGGTGCAGGTGTAGTACTTGGCCATGGCCGCTATCGTGGCATCGGCGTCGGACATGTTCTTGAACTTGACCGCCCAGTTCTTGATGTCTGTCGTCATGAATGCTCCTTGGTAGTTAACAATGATTGGGCTTGCGCCGGTTTTGCGGTCTTTTTCGACCACGGCAATGGATACGCTGTCCTGGAATAGCCTTGAATGGGTTCAGGTGTTTGAGCGTTCGGATTGATCTGCTCAAGCTTTTCCCGCCGGGGTCGCGTGCTCATCTCGAGCCGGTAGGCCAGAAACCAGATCACCAGCACGCCCAGCGCCCACCACAGCATCTGCCAGGCCCACAACGAGGGCACACCCATGGGCCAGCCTGCCAGCCCAGCGTTCGGTGCGCCGAACAAGTCATTGCCGAGAATGGCACCGGGTCCGACTGCAAAGAAGAACCAGATCAGCGTCAGCGCCCAGGCCACAGGGCGCAGAAAACGCTTGTTCGGAGCGATGGCGACAGTGGAGGTGAACAGCTTGTGAAAGCGCATGCGGTGGGCACGGTCGTCCGCGTTGTGCGACAGCCAGGAGACAACGACGCATGCGATCACGTTCAGGAAAATGCCCCAGCCCGCCGAATGAACGGTCCAGGGCCAGCGACCCCATGGCAACTCGAATCCCAGAAAACTGCACAGGGTCGCACCCAGTTGTTCGGTGAACAGCACGCCCAGCATGCCTGCCACCAGGCCCACGGTGACACCTTGGCGAGTGATCCAGGGGAACCAGCAGATGCCGGCGAGCGCGGGCCACAGCTGAAAGGCAAAGCCCAGCGCCAGCGCCCCCAGTTGCGCCTGTGCCTGGGGCGCATAGGTTGCCAGCAAGAGTGCTGCCAACACTACGGCGGCGATGCCCACACGGGCGAAGAGTTTTTGGCGGACCAGATCGGCACGCGGAGCGAGGTAGCGAAGAAAAACATCCTTCGCAATCATCGTGCCCGCGGTGGAGCAGAACAGCGCGACCATGGCATGGATCGCAGCCAGCGCACAGACGGCCAGTAGCGCCATCAGCCAGGGCGCTTCATTGGCAATCAATAGCAGGTAGTGCGCGAACAGTCCGGATTCCTTGCCGCCACTCAGGTCGGGCAGGCTTTTACCCAGAGCCAAACCTGCGTCGCTGATGGTCTCGGAGGCGCCCAGGAAGTTCGCCCCCATGCCCTGCGCCACCGAGAGGAAAACCAGCACGGCACCGACCAAGCCAGCTGACACCCACACCTGTTGCGGCGCAAAGCCCTTGGGGTCGCGGCAGCTGAAAGCTAGAACCGAAAACGCGGGCGAGGCCTGTATCCCCATCAACGCGAAACAGGTGGTCAACACCATCGAAGCCGTCCACATACCAGCCACCGGCATTTCTTTTCCCAGACCGGCTGTGAACTGCACCACCCCTGGAATATTGAGGTAGGCGTTGTATCCCTGCGCCGAACTGCCCCACGGTCCGGCGCTTGTACCTCCTAGCTTGGCCAGTGCTTGAATCAATCCTGCAAAGCCACCGAGTTGTCCCAGCGCGATCAGGCCCACGGCGATGATCCCGGCCACAAACAGCAGTCCCTGAAGGCTACCCACATAGGCCGCAGCGCGCAGCCCTCCGATGCAGACATAGAGAAAGACCACCGCCGTGAGAATCCACATCGCCAGATCCCAGGGCAGGATGCCATCGCTGAGCCACTGCACCAGATAGCCCGAGGCGGTGAGCTGCATGGCGACAAAAGGTACGGAGCACAGCAACGCCACGATCAGCACCAGGATGCGCATCGCGTCCCCGCCAAAATAGTCGCTGAACATCTCGCCGGGGGTGCTATAGCCAAAGTGCTTTCCCAGCAACCACTGCCGCTTGAGGAAAAGCACACCAGTCAGCGGAATCGCCACAGCCGCCAAACCCAGTTGCGCGTAGGGCAAGCCGTCGCGCAGGGTCAGAGCCGGGTGCCCTAGGACCGCCCAGCCGGCGAACGATGCGGCGCTGGAAAAAAGCACGAAGACCCAGGCGGGCAGCTGCCTGTCGGCGAGGAAGAAGTCCTCCGCGTTGCGCGAAACGCGTGCACTGCTCACGCCCCATTGCATGCAGTAGGCCCAGTACATGGCGATGAAGGCAAATAGCCAGACCACTTTGTGCGTCACAGGTTTGGCTCCGTTAGCGTCCGCGCAGGCTGTGAATCATCACGTACGAACCGCGCAGGCCGTACTTGATGACGAGGTAGGCCACAAGGCAAGTTGTCATGGCGGCAAAGCCCACCAGTCCGATACCAAGATTGACGCTGCCAAAGCCGGGATCAAACAACCAGCTGCCGATGAAGCTCAGCGCGGACACACCAAACGCGACCAGTCCGAAAGAGATCTCGCCGCCGGTGAAGCCGGTGTCAAAAACACGATTGATGATCAGATGTCCGATGAAACCGGCCACAAGGGCGGCGTACCCCAATAGACCCAGCCACCACTGCGCGCCACTGAAGCCGGACAGCAGTGAACACATCCCAAATGAGGCGAAAAATCCCCAGTTGGTCACGACAGCAAGCCGCTTTTCAATTGACCGGACAGCATCCGGCTCTGGTGTCAAAATCATGGTTATGCAGCGCTAGTTGACTTGGACAACTCAGTGGCCACCGGTGGACTTGTCTGCGTCCCTGGTGTCGCTTCCCTTGTCGTCGGAAACCGGCAATACCACCATGTCTCCCAGGTGGCCCAGACTGGTGATGGAGCTCGGCGAGATACCAATCTCCTTGAGCAGGCTGTCAACAAAGGGGGCTTGCGCGCGGTAGCGCAGCGCCGAATTGACAACGCTGTCGGCCAATCCGCCAGCGCGAGGGCCGCCCTCGTTCCCGGTGCGTCCATCCCCGCCTCCCGTGCCCTGTTGAGAACCGCTCAGACCCGGCAGCCCATCGACCTGAAGTATGCGAATCGACTCGATGTTTTCCATCGGCTTGACACTCTCGCGGATGATGCTGGGAAGGTTTTCGATCAGCTTGTTGTTGAAGCCGCTGCGACGCGACGCGTCCGAGCGCATGTTCTCGGCTTCGTTGAGCTTGCGCTTGCCGTCCGCGTCCACGTCGTAGCGAAAGGCCACGGCCTCTGCGGCAGCGCGGTCGGCCTGAGCGCGGTCGGTCGCCGCATCCTTCTCGGCCGCTGCCGCAGTGGTGATCTTGATGGCTTCGCGATCGGCACTCTGGGTAGCCTCGATCAGATCAATCGACTTGCGCCTTTGGGCAATCTCGGTCTCGCGCACGGTGATGACTTTTTCCTGCGCGTGGACCATCGCGGCGCGTGCGCCCTCCGCTGCGGCCTGGGCGTCGGACTGAATCTTGGAATTGACTGCAACGGCGATGACCCGGCCTTGCTCTTCGAGTTCCAATGCCTGCTGGCGTTGAATGTCGAGCAGCGCCGTTTCCTTTTCACGCAGGATCCGTTCCGATTCGATCGCGCGCGTCTGGTTAATGCGGCTCTTCTCGACAATTTCTGCCGATCGGATTTGCGCTTCCTCGATGTCGCGCTCGCGTTCAGTCTTTTCGAGCGAGATCTCAGCCCTTTGCTGCGCGCGGCGCATCGCCACTTCGCTCTCCTGCTCCAGGCGCGCGTATTCGCTTTCTTTGTCAATCGTCAGGGCCAGCTTTTCGGATTCCAGATTCTTCTTGCGGATCGCAATCATCGTGTCCTGTTCGATGTCATTGCGCTTTTTCTTGCGGGTTTCGATCTCTTCTGTCAGGCGGGTCAATCCCTCTGCATCGAAGGCATTGGAGGGGTTGAAGAGCTTCATGTCAGTCTGATCTAGGCTGGTCAAAGACACGGCCTCCAGTTCTAGGCCGTTCGCAGTAAGAGAGTCAGCCACCAGCGCCTTAACACCCTTGATGTAGTCGCTGCGGTTTTCGTGGATTTCCTCCATCGCCATGCGTGCTGCCACCGAACCCATGGCATCGACAAAGCGACCCTGCACCAGATCCTTCAGGCTCTCGGGGTTGAGCGTGCGGTTGCCCAGAGTGCGCGCCGCTGCAGCCACCGCCTCGGCGGAAGGAATCACACGAACAAAGAATTCCACGCTCACTTCAATCCGCATGCGATTGCGCGTGATCAGTGACCGTTCTCCAGCGCGGCGCACGTCGATGCGCAGCGTGTTCATGCTGACCTCGGTGATGTCATGCACGATCGGAAGAACCAGCGCGCCGCCGCCCATGACCACGCGCTCACCGCCTAAGCCTGTGCGCACGAAAGACAGGTCTTTAGAAGAATGTCGATAGAGCCAGTGCAGTAAATAGACAGCGATCGCAATGACGATTGCGGCCAGAATAACGATGGCAATGATGTCGGCGCCGTTCATGATTGAAACCTCCCTACCAGTGTGCAAGTGAAGCGCCGAGCCGGCGCCAATGTGGATACCTCATCGCTGATCCCAAGCGTTCTCGTGCTCGTTGGACCGGCGCTCATCGGTTCGACCCCGAATCCTTCATGGCCGCCGTCAGGATCGCCAATGCAAAGGCAATTTGATTGACGAGATCGGCCAGGTTGTAGGCAACGTTGAGCTTGTTCTCAGCTACGCCACCGGCGAACCCCACGATGAAATAGCACAGTGGATAGACCGCCCACCCCATGGTGATGATCAGGCGCAACCAGAAATAACCGCGGTGCACGCTGAAGTTCGCGCTCTTGGCGCTGACCTCGCCCATGCGACCGAAAAAGACCTCCCCCAGGATGTAAAGCCAAGCTACTAGTCCAATTAGGAAGCCAAGCGCCGGATACATCAGGCTGGTCTCACCCATGTAGCGCGCAAGTACCATCACGACCGACACAACCAACAATCGCCAGAACAACCAGGTCGACAACGGTGCCATCGCGCCGACAAAAAAGTACAACGTCATCACCTGCAGCGGCATCGTGACAAACCATGCGATGTAACGGTAGATCGCTGGCATCTGGCCCGTTGCCAGCCAGATCTGGCTGGCCTCGAAGTAGTGGACGGTGCTCGCCAGCGTCACCAGTCCCGCCAGCGCCACCGGCAGTTTCCACTTCTTCGACACCCAGCCCGTTCCCATGAGCAGCAGCACGGTGGCGGCAAGCGTCGCCACAAATAGCAGCGAAAACGTGCCGCTGGCGATATCCGTCGCTTGGATCAGTTTGGCGTTCATAAGCGCATCTCCATTCGTAACGGTCTGAGTTCATGCATAGAGGGATCTCCGGTTGAAGGTTTTCAGATCTGGGTTCGGATGTGCGGGGACCTGGCGTAAAGAGCCACCATCGGCAGAATCAGCAAGCCGAAAATGAATTGCTGCCACTCATATTTCAGTCCGATTCCAATCAGGAACGAAGTCAAAACCTGCAGTACCAGTACTCCAATGACTGTGAATCCATACCCGCCCTGGCCGCCCAGCAAAGACGTACCCCCGATCACCACGGCCGCCAGGGTCATGAACAGGTAGGGCTGACCTACGCCGATGAAGCCGCCGCCGCTCCATCCGAGCAGCAAGATGCCCGTGAGCGCCGATACCGTGCCGCTAATCAGATAAGCACCAACCCAGTAGCGGCGTTCACTGATGGAAAGGCGAGAGGCCGAGGTGCGATTGCCGCCGAGGGCGTAAAGGTAACGCCCGTAGACCGTGTTCTTCATGCCATAGATCAGCACCACCGCCACCACCGCCCAGATCAGGATCACTGGAGGGATATTCAGCCCAAACGTGTTGCCGTTCATGGCTGCAAGATTCTTCAACCAGTCCGGCACCACGCCAAATACGTTGCCACCATACGCGGTACCGATGCTGGTGATGATCTGGGTGAAACCAGAAATGGCAAATCCCATGCCCAGCGTCAGAATCAATGCCTGGCCCTGTAGGCGGTAGCTGAGGATACCGTTGAGCCATCCAACCAGGGCACCGAGCAGCAGCACGATGATGACGGCAATCCAAGAGTACACGCCAAGCCCGATGAGGTAGAGCGTGAAAACGTTGGAGGCGCCGATCAAGAAAGGAATTGACAGATCAAGGCCGCCCAGCAAGGCGACGAGTGTCTGGCCCACGCAGGCCAAACCCAGGAAGGATGCGAACAGCAGCATGGACTTGATGTTCGCACCGGTGGAAAACCCGTCAATGAACAGGCTTCCGACAGCAAACATGGTTGCTAGCACCATCAGACCAATGAAGGCACTGCGGTTGTCAACAAACAGCTGACTGACCTGCACCGTGAAGATAAGCAGCGCCGCCAGGACGAAGAAAGTGACGACATTGAGCACGGAGAAAAAGCCGCCGATCGAAGCCGCGGCGATGATGAAGCCGCCCGCCATCAACAACAGAGCGATGATTAGCGCGCGGTGCCGTCCCACAAAATGGCGCAAGGTCTTGGTGCCGCTGGGTCTTCCCTCAGCCGCCTCGTGGTCCACGACGCGGGGGGCTCCCGGACCGAGGTAGACGTTCCAGATCCACACCACAAGGGCAAATGTCGCCGCGGCGTAGAAGATCACATGCTGCACCGGCAACTGCTGCCAAAGACCCAGAATCACACCCAAACCCGCGACCAGAAGTGCCACTGCCAACCCGACCCATTGCAGGGGCGACAATGCACGCGACGCGGCGCTAAGCGTGGCAACCCTGGTCGTCATGGTGACCCCTTAGCAGCCGATGCGGGCACGCTGGCAGGCATGTCAAATGACGTCGCCGCCAGGAATACCGCCAGACCGGTTAGCACCAGCAGGATCACAACCATGCGTGGCGAGAATCGTTGCTGCCGCGTCTGCAATACCAACGCGCGGGCCACGATCAACAGTGAAATTAGCAGCAGGGCCGCCAGCGTGACGGGTCGCGCCAGAATCGAGCGAGATTGCTGCCCTGGTGAGTCCCAGCGCTCGAAAGCGAAATCTGTAGTCGGTGCAGCCCGACCCAAGCTGCTTGCAACAGCGACGGTTGCGGCAGGCATCTCGGGCGGCGCGACAGGCGCGGCTGCAGCTAGCATGACTTGTGATGCGGCGGCCGCCGGAACCTCGGGCTGAGAAGCCGCAGCAGACGGCGCGACGGCGCTGTCGGAGCCGGTCGTGGCCATCGGTGCCGAAGCCGCGGCCTCAGGTGCGACCACCGCCTGAATGGCGGTCGAGTCCGTCTGCATCGGAGCCGCTGCAGCGAGCGAGCTCGGCGCGGCGTAGTTGTACTTGGCGTGCAATATCACGCCAAAGAACAGCAGCGACAACACCAGGAAGATCAGGAAGGGCGAGACATTGCGGATGCGCGCCTGCAGGAACGGTATCGCGATCGTCAGCAGCAGCGACAGAACCAGAATCAGACCATAGGCGAGATCGGTAACGAAGCCTTGCACTTCTCCAAAACTGAAAGTCGCCAACACATAACCAATCAGGAACAGGTTGACCGCGCCCAGCAGCGAACCGATCACGCCACCACGCCCTCCAGCCAAACTGGTACCACCCAGCACCAGCGCTGTGACGGCAATCAACGTGTAGGTGGTTCCTTGTGTCGGATCACCCGATCCGATGAGTGCAGTGTATGTAAGCGCGGCCATGGCGCTGAACGCCCCGGCAATGCAGTGCGCACCCAGGCGAACTATGGTGATGCGCACACCGCTGGTGTAGGCAGAGCGCTCGTCCGATCCCATAAGGCGCAGGTGCCCGTAAAACGCAGTGCGGGTAAAAATCAGCCACGCCACTGTGCACAGCACCAGGATCACCAGCACTGGCGAATAGATCGTGGTACCCAGACCCCAGGCGGACATCCAGTCGGGCGCAACGCCCCCGGGGCGGGGCAGAATTACCAGGTTGATCCCAGAGAGGGCGAGGTAACCACTAAGGGCGACGATGATGGGCTGCACTCTGACGTAAACAATGATCAGGCCCATCAGTAACTGGTACGCCACACCGGTGCCAATTGCGAAAAGGAAGAAGAGTAGCGGCGACTCCAACAGGCCCGCGCCGCTGAGCTGTATTAAGGTGACATTGATGAATCCAATCAATGGACCTACTGACAGGTCCACCGTGCCGCGACCTGCGATCGCCAATGCCATCAGGGCGTATGTAGCCAACACCAATGGCGTCATCACGATCACCGCGCTGCCTATGCCCGCGCTCGACACCAGATTGGGGCTGCGCAGCACGGCAATGATCAGCAGCAGGAACAGCAGCAGGATCGGCACCAACAGGTAAGTGTTGGATGCAGACGAGCCGCTTGATTCCATGCTGGTCTCAGTCATGATCGCAGTTCCGTCGTGGTGTGGCACAGCATCATTTTTTTGCTTGCTGGCGCTCAAGCGCGTCGAAGTCAATGATCTTGATGCGCGGATTGGCGCCCGTGGCAGCGTCCGAGCGCGACGACGATCTGTCTTGGCCAAATTCGACGATCTTGATCGGCCGCGCCGTCAAATTCGGGGTTGTTTGCTCCCGACGATCAGCCATCCGGTCTAGTGTGACGGCGCTGTCTTGATTGAAATCGACGACGCGTGGTTTTGTGGATGCCGGATTCGGCGCAACGCCAGCAGCATCATTGACCAGCAATGCCGTTGGATTCTCTGGCTTTTTGGCGGGCGTGTCGAAGTTGGGGTAGGCGCTGGTCTTCACTTTCCACGCGTCGCTGCCGCCCTCGCGGCGCTGCTTGCCTTCGGCGTCGTAGTCGGAAATTTTCATAGTCTCGATCTCCTTCGAATCATTAAGTACGGTGTCTGTCGGGTGGTGCCCTGGCCGGACTTGGCCGAACATGGCTTCAAGGATCAGAGTTGGGTGAATTTCCTCACCGCTGAACTGGTCGAAGATGCTGCCGTTTCTGAATACGATGACGCGCGAACAGAATCCGACGAATTCCTCGATTTCACTGGACAGATAGACCACCGATTTGCCCAACGAAGCGAAATCGCGAAGATGCTTGTAAAGCTCGGCCTTAGCGCCCACGTCAATGCCGCGGGCAGGGTCGTTCAAGACCAAGATGCTGGGGTTCAGCGCAAACGCGCGTGCGATCAGCACCTTTTGCTGATTACCTCCGCTGAGAGAAGTAATCTTGTTGGAACGCTCACCCATCCGAATGGCCAGTCTTTCGACCTCCCAATCAAAGGTGCCAATCAGCCCACCCCAGTCGATGACGGCCAGACGCCCGGCACGGGCCTTGCGCCGATACAGTGGCATCAACAAGTTTTCAAAAATGCTCAGGTTCGCGAAAATACCTTCACGCTTGCGGTCGCCAGAGACGTACGAAATGCCGTGCCTGACCGCCTCTTTCAAGTCCTGAACGTCAAAGAAGTGACCGTTCCCATCGCGCACCTGTGGCGTTGAATGCAGTGCCGGATCCACCCCCGCCAGAATTCGGACAAACTCGCTTTGCCCCTGACCATCCAAACCGGCGACGCCTAGGATTTCACCTTGACGCAACTGCCAGTTCACCGGTGCACCACCAGGCCAAATTTTCAGATCTCGCGCTTTGAGAACGACTTCGCCACGGCGGGTAGGCGCCGAGCCAGACCTACCTGCTTCGGCAGACTCCGCTCTTCCGGTCATCAAGCGCAATAGGTTCTTTTCGGTGATCTCACTCTTTTCAAGTACGCCCACGTCGCGTCCGTCGCGCAACACCGTGGCGCGGTCACAGACGCGAATAAGCTCGGCAATGCGGTGGGTGACGATGATTACGGCCGCGCCAGCATCGCGCAATTCGCGCATCTTCGCGAACAAGCGCTCGGTCGAGTCCAGGTCCAATGCAGCAGACGACTCATCCAGAATCAATACGCGCGGTTTGCACAGCAGGGCGCGGCCAATCGTGATCCACTGTTTGATGCCCAGGGGCAGCAGTCCCACCAACATTTCCGGATCAATTGGGATCCCCGTGAGTTCACGCATCAATGCGTTCGCGGCTTCATACTTTTCCGTCGCGCTGAAAGAGCGAGACCAGAGCGCGTCCGATCCAACGTACAGGTTCTCCAGCACCGAACAGTCGTCGGCCACGAGCACCTCCTGGAAAACCGTGGCCACGCCAGCGGCACGCGCCTCGTGTGGCGCTGCCGGGCTACGCCCCAGCACGGAGACCTGCCCGGAATCAAACGGAACCACGCCCGAGATGACCTTGGCCAAGGTGCTTTTTCCGCAGCCGTTGCCCCCGACGATGGCGTGGATTTCCCCCAACGAAGCGCTGAAATTGCAGCCGTTGAGCGCCTTGGTCATGCCAAAGGACTTGTGCACGCCCACGATTGCGATGCCCCGGCTCGCGCCAGGGGGCGCGGCAGCTGCGTGCATCGCTGAGCGTGCACTCGGTTCGTCAATCAATGCAGAGGTGGTCACTGGGTTGCGCCGCGCAAAGTGCGTGTAAATTGGGATGGTTCTGGTCAATTGACTTGGACTGCCCCGACACCGGGACACTCCGAGTCAAAAACTGCATCGACACACTGGTGTCGATGCAGTTTCACATCACAAATCAGTGTTTGAACTTCTCGGGATCGCCAGGACGCAGGAAGAACTTGTCCAGGTAGGCTGCGCTGCTGCCCCATTTGGAGGTGCCGACATTGACCCACTTGTCTGAGTCTTCGCTGCAGTTCGCCGGGACAATCTTGTTCACATCTTCAATCGTGAACTTGACCGCGTCGACCAGCACCGACTGGATCTTTGGACCCTGCCCTTCCAGGGTTCGCATCATGATGTTCCATGCCAGTTCGATGTCATCGCCTGGAGGCCAAAGCTGAATCGCGGCGCTGATGAATTGCGGGTTCTTGCGCCAGTAGCACAATGCCCCAACTTCGCCGCCAATGGCCACGGGAACCATCTTTCGGCCAGACTGTTTCAATGCGCGCAGCACGCCAAGCTCGGCTGCCGACTGAACCACAACACCGTCAAGTTGACCTGGGTGGGTGGACAACCATTTTTGAACCTCAGCTTGAGCCACTTGATCGGTCCACATGCCGGCGACATCACCCACGACCTTGACGTCGGGGAAAGTGGCCAAGCCGCTCTTGATGCCGCGGTCCTGTGAGTCCGAGCCTGAGGTACCGGGAATACCCTGAACCACCAGCACGTTACCCTTCTTGCCGATCTGTTCACCCATCCAAAGACCCAGATCGCGACCACCCACTTGGTAGTTGACCGAGGAGTTAACAGCGTATGGTGAGGTCAGATAACCCGTGAAGGAAAACGTCGGCACGCCCTTGTCATACGCGTATTTGATGGTCTGATTCAGGGCTGTCGGGTTGGAGCAGCAAACGATGATGGCATCGACCCCCTGATCGACCAACTGACGCATCTGCTGGATTTGCGTTGCGTCCTTCAGGTTCGATTGCGTGATGATGACTTCCTTGATCAAACCGAGCTTTTTCCACTTCGGAATGATCTCGTTTTGCAGGCGGTCCATGGCCGCCGCACGCCAGGTATTTCCGGCGTAGGAACTGGCGTAGCCAATGGTCCACGGCGGTCCTTTCTTTGGCTTCCAATCACGGTAGGCGCTAAGACCAACCGGTTGCGCCGGATCTAGCAGATCCTTGGAATACAGGCGCTGGGCCACATCAGCCGGAATTTCATCCAGCCCGGTAGCGTGCACAACGCCACCGGTCAGGAGCACGGATGCGACGAACACCGCCGCGAGTCGTTTCAGTTTCATGAACTCTCCTAGTTATCTGTGGCCGCGGACATCGCATCGCCAACATGATTTGCAGAACTTTCTGCAAACCAGCCGCAAATGTATGGAAGTTCTTTCTGCAAAGTTTATGCAAATACTAAGTGAAATCCCTATGGTTTTTAATAACATCACAGGCGCATTCCTCTGTAAAGTTTGGCTGTGCGAAAGAACTTCACTCTTAAGAGGCTGGTATTTTTCGCGTACCGCCTCTGCAAGTTATGCAAATTTTATGCAAATTGCAATGCCTGTCTTTGAGTTTTGCCGATCGGGATTTTCGGGATTTGCAAGTTCAGTGGCGCCGGTTCAGCCTAGAAAGTTAAAACAATATGTCCAGCCCTACTGCGAAAAATAGTGTCCGCTTACAGGACATTGCCGACGCACTCAAACTGTCGGTTTCGACGGTTTCGAGGGCGCTCGTGGGCCATCCTGCGATCAACGAGGAAACGCGCGATGCTGTGCAACGCGCTGCAGTCATGATGGGCTACACCAGCAAGCGTCCGGGCAAGCGCAAGCGCAGTGTGCCAACGCGAACCATCGGCGTATTGCTGAGCGTGAACGAACTCCACAATCGATTCATGACCATGGTGCTGGAGAACATCCATCACGACATGATGGAACTGCGTTACCACGTTATGGTGCTGATTGATCCAATGAACTCGGCCAACGATGCCGCGCACCTGTCGACATTTCGCCCCATCATCGATGAATACATTGAGGGCATGATCTTGCTGTCGGCCACGACAGATTCCTTCATGGTGCAGGAACTCCAGCGCCTGGGTGTCCCCGTTGTGTGCTCTGTCAGATCCGTGGACGACTCCAAAGTCGATGTGGTCGAATCTGACAACATTTATGGCGGTGCAGAGATCATGCGGCACCTGTATGAACTCGGTCATCGCCGCATTGGTTTGGTGATGGGTCCAGAGAACGCGTCCACCAGTCGAGATCGCGCCAAAGGAGCACTCAACTACCTGCGCGAAAAAGGAATTCCCGTCGAAGATACCCCCGTCATGTGGAACGCCTTTACGTACGAAGCCGGGTATTCCTGCGCGATCCAGATGCTTGAGTTGGCGGACCCTGTCACTGCCATCATGGCCGCAGGGGACACCATTGCGCTGGGTGTGCTCGAAGCCGCACGCACCAAAAACCTCGACGTTCCGGAACAGTTATCGGTCGTGGGTTTCGATAATATTCCCCTGTCCGGCTCAAGATTAATCAGTCTGACAACTATCAATTCATCAGCCAAAGAAATGTCGCGTTTCACCTGCCGCAGAATGGTTGACCGCATCCGCACCGGTGCGCTGACCCCTCCGACTCGCGACGTTATGCCGGTGCAGCTTGTTCGCCGCGATACGTCATCTTCTCCCGGACAGAGTTGATCCCGGTCGATGGTGATGCCGCAACGGCCGACGGCGGCCAAGTCGGAATCTCGAATTTGATTCAATCGCGAGGAATTTCTTAATGGGAAGTTCCGACTTATAGAATTGCCCGCTACATAGCCGAAAATTAGGGTCCGACGCCTGTGACCTGGCTGCGTGCGGCGTGGACCTGCCGACGTTGCTTTAAGAGCTTTCGGACAGTGCTTACTCCTGACCGTGTTCGGTCTCGAACTCGATCCCGATCGTTTGCAGCAACGGCGTGGGCAGCAGGCCCCCGGCGCACGCAATCACGGCGCCGTTGCGCAAACGCGGCGAAATGCCTTCGGAGTCAATCTCTACATGCGTCTCGGTCACGCGGTCCGCGGTGCTTGTTCTGCTCCTGGACCGCCTCCTCAAACATTGCCCAGTCGGTCGGGCCGCCGTTACCCTCAATAACTTCAGGAACTGGCATGGGCCGGGGAAATTTCCTCCTCTCAACAAATTCTTGATCTGTACTGGGGAACACCTTTGCGACCTTTGTACTGCCAGCCTTGGCGTTTTGATTCTTGAAGAAAAGTGAGGACATGCCCTGATGGCCACTTCAAATTCCCCCACCTTTGGCCAGTCAAATGTAAGTGCTCCATGAACCCCAGGCTTTCAGGCCGCTGATTTACCCAGAATATCTGGTATGCGCAAATTCCAGGGCAGCAGGGCTTCAATCGCTTCGACTGTTTTGGCGGCGGGCAAATCACGCA
>CAIVXG010000226.1 GCA_903909815.1 uncultured beta proteobacterium
AAGACTGAAAACAGTTGCATGTTTACTTCAATTAATTTCCAAACCCTTGATTTCAAATAGAAAATTGACTACCGACGACGAAAACCGAAGATAGTTGCGACTTTACTAGCAAAAACGTATCGACTTTACTTCGTTTGACACCCGAACCGTTGAATATGCTGGTCAATGCACACGATTCACGCTACCGTACCGCCCGTGACTACCTTCAGGCGTTACGCGACACACCAGCGGCGGAGAACTGCAGCCTCTGCTGGGGTTTTCGTCGCTACGAGCTACCGTGATGGACCGTACTGACAGGCCTGCCGGAGGCGAAGAGGTTGCAGCTATGCGGGCATTGGCACAGGATGCGCTGCTCGCAGAGTATCAGGGTATCTCCACTGGTACTGCCTATGCGTTGGCAATGCACGCAAGTACACAAGAGATCATCGATGTGTGCTCACCGCTGACGCAACTGGGCGGCGTGTACGTGACGCACATGCGTAACGAAGGCGACAGAGTATTGCAATCACTTGAAGAAACAGCCGCCATCGGTAAAGCGTTGGATGTGATGACGATCGTTTCCCATCACAAGGTATCCGGACTTGCCAACCATGGCCTCTCCGTGCAAACGCTGGCACAAATCACCCTACTGCAATCTACACAAGCTCTAGGGTTGGACTGTTACCCGTATTCTGCGGGCTCTACAGCGTTGAGCGCAGATCGTGTAAGCGTTTTCAACGCGTACACTCATTACGCACAGCGAACCACATCCGGAATTTGTGGGGCGCGAAGTCGCGCCACTGGCCCAGGAGTTGGGGCTCTCGTTAGAGGCCTTGTGTGCGAAGCTCAAACCAGCTGGTCAATCTACTTTGCGATGGCCGAGGATGATGTTGAACGCATACTGGCTTTTCCCGGCACCATGATCGGCTCTGATCGAATTCCACTACAAAGTAAGCCGCATCCCAGGCTGCGGGGCACGTTTCCACGGGTACTGGGCCACTACTGTCGCGGCCGACGGTTGTTCTCGCTGGAAACGGCAGTCTATAAGATGTCGGGTTTGCCGGCGAAGCGATTTAGATTGGTCGACCGTGGTCTGCTTGCACCGGGAATGGCTGCCGTCATTACGGTATTCGACGCAGACGCGGTGATTGACAATGCTACGTTCGAAGATCCGGAGCTACCTAGTAGCGGCATTGATTGGGTCGTCGTCAACGGCCAAGTCGCTTGGCGGCAGGGTCATTCCGGGCCCTTGGCGGGACGGTTGCTGTTGCGGACTAGGATTGCAAGCGGTGGATCCTGAGCCACCAGCTACAGCCTTGATAGAGAAGTAATCGACCTCCCAAGTCCACGCGTACGCAAGAAACCATACTTCGGACAAGACGAGACAACACCATGCCCCCAAAATACCATTACGACAGTCAACGTGGTCATCGACCACAGTGTTCCCGTCAGAGTGCACTTGATACCAAATTCAACCAAGCACAACGAAGATGGTGATCGTTTCATGATGCCCCGCCATTTGTTGCCCAGGATAGGCAATCTTCCTCAGGGTCTCCGCAATTCCATTACCGACGTTGCGGGTGTGACTGTAGGTCACTGCACGCTCGATGCTAACGAGGTGCAGACAGGTGTAACTGTTGTCGTTCCCCACAGCGGCGATTTGTTTCGCGATCGGGTGCCAGCGGGGGCAGTCGTATTCAACGGGTTCGGCAAGAGCGTGGGACTCGTACAGGTTGATGAACTCGGTCTGCTAGAAACGCCCATCGCACTGACCAACACTTTTTCCGTTTCAACGGTAGCAGCCGCTCAGATTCGCCAATGTATTGCGGCCAACCCAGAAACTGGTCGACTCCTTCCTACGGTAAATCCGCTGGTATTCGAATGCAACGATGGCTTTCTCAATGACATCCAGCGTATGGTCATCACCGAGGACCATTATCAGCATGCATGCGCCCATGCGGGCCCGAACGTTGCCGAGGGTTCAGTCGGCGCTGGGCGAGGAATGTCGTGTTTTGAATTGAAAGGTGGAGTGGGCACTGCCTCTAGATGTGTTCCCGCAGCTGTTGGCGACGGGTACATCCTGGGCGCGCTGGTGCTGGCAAACTACGGGCGACTACCTCAACTCGTGATGGGGGGACGGCCTCTGGGCTCTTTGTTGTCCAAGACGCAGACCAATCCATTGCAAAGTAAAGATGTCGAATCAGAAAAGGGCTCGATCATTCTGCTAATTGCCACCGACGCACCACTTGATGCTCGCCAACTGCGTCGATTGGCGCTACGCGCCGGTGCTGGCCTTGCCCGTACGGGGTCGGTATTTGGCCACGGCAGCGGCGATATCGCTCTGGCATTCTCGACGGCCTATACGATTCCTCAACTGGCTGCGGAACCGATGCCGACACTAGCCATGCTGCATGACGGGCTTATCGACCCGCTCTTCCAGGCCGTCGCTGACAGCACTGAACAGGCAATCATGCATGCCATATTGGGTGCAAGCTCGGTTACAGGGCGCAACGGTCACCAGCGGAAAGCTTTGACCGACATGATGCCGAACTGGGCCGATTTTTTCCGGCAATAGATAAAGCCAGTGTCTAACGTTGAGTCTCTCAAACACTTCCAGCAATAGTCTGATAGGGGTGCGATCGCCCAAATCCCACATCCCTCACACTCGATCAGCAAATGAATAATATATCAGTAGTGTCCCAACGTTTCCACATCAGGACGTCGTAAGTTGATGATTTACATGTTGAATTTGGTGTTTGAGTCTGGTCTCGATTTGAACGTCGAAGGTCAGACTTGGGGTTTTTCGCGGATTTCCGCCCAAAACCAT
>CAIVXG010000227.1 GCA_903909815.1 uncultured beta proteobacterium
GCATCAGTTGACCTTGCAATTTCCAACCTGTCTCAACGGGCCTCCTGCATGAGCAGGCCTTCACCGCTATGGGCGGAACGACCCACGCCAAATTCGATGCCCAGCGTGGGGGGCTCGCTATTTTCAAGCGGATTCTCTGACGAAAGCTTCGTTTAAGCGGCGTTCGTGGCGCCCCGCCACTGGCATACTGAAGTGGACCCGGAATTTGGGACAGTGATTTAAGTGGGACACTGCCTAAAGAAACGGGAAATCCAAATGAGTGAATCGAAGAAGAAACGCAACGTGCACCTGCCGGAATTCAAGGCCAAGGTGGGTCTGGAAGCCCTGGGAGGGATGAAGACCGTCAACCAGATTGCACAGGAATTTGGAGTCCATCCGATGCAGGTTGGGCAATGGAAGCGGGAGATTCAGGCCCAAGCCAAGAGCCTGTTTGAGGGCAAGCGCGGCCCCAAGCCGGTGTCAGCCGAGAGTGCGCCTGATAGGCTTTACGGGGAGATCGGGCGGCTCAAGATGGAGCTCGATTGGCTCAAAAAAAAGTCAGGGATCAACCTGCCATGATCCGTCAAGGCTGGATTGGCGTGCATGCCGATGTAACGCAAACACGCCAGTGCGTGCTAGCCGGCGTGTCGCGCACGATTGTCTACGTCAAGCGCAAACCGGTGGTGTTCGTCGAGGTCGATGAGGTGCTCAAGCGCCTGATCGATGAGGAGTACACCCGCCATCCGTTTTATGGCAGCCGTAAGATGGTCGTGCACCTGTTTCGTTGTGGCCACCGTGTCAACCGCAAGCGAGTACAGCGCCTCATGCGCTCAATGTACCTGGCTGGGATGGCCCCAGGACCGAACACGAGCGCGGCGCACCCACAGCACAAGGTGTACCCCTATTTGCTGCGTGGCGTGCCGGTGGTGCGCTCCAATCAGGTGTGGAGTACAGACATCACCTATGTAAGGCTGGAACGCGGCTTTGCCTACCTGGTGGCCGTGATTGACTGGTACTCCCGGTGCGTTTTGAGTTGGCGAATCAGCAACAGCATGGAAGCGACCTTTTGCGTGGACTGCCTAGAAGATGCCTTGCGCGACCATGGCAAGCCCGAGGTGTTCAACACGGATCAGGGCAGCCAATTCACCAGCGATGACTTCACGGGCGTTCTCAAGCGCGAGGAAATCACCATCAGCATGGATGGACGGGGCCGGGCCTATGACAACATTTTTGTCGAGCGGCTTTGGAGGAGCGTCAAACACGAAGATGTTTATCTCAACGGCTACGCGACGATGGGCGAGCTGCTGATTGGGCTGACGAAATACTTTGCCCTCTACAACACAGAGCGCCCGCACCAGTCCTTGGGAAATAAAACCCCGCAGGAAGTCCACAAGACATCAAGCGGCGGGGGTGCGATGATCGTGGATAAATATCGGACCAAAGAAAGACTCCCAGTTACGCTTCGCTCCAGCGGGACTGAGTTCGAGCAAGTCAGGATTGAGAATGAGCCAGCAATACCAATTGCAAAAAACGGGGCAGCGCCGTCCAGCTGCGAGAAGTCGAGTGCAACTTAAACTACCTTCAAGTCTGTCCGGACTCTGGGGTCCACTTCAGAGATTAGACGGGCGACCAGACAAAACATGTCGCAACACTTCATTGCTTTTGGATGTAGCGTGTTGCCATGGATTGCACCCGGGTGGCCATTTCAGTGCGAACTTCTGGCGGTGCGAGCACCTCGACGCCTGGTCCCATACTGAGAAGGAACGGTACCAAAAGCATTGTGTTGGGCACGCTGGCGGTGACGATGTGCCACCCATCGATCTCGTCTCCTATGGTTTGCTCGGGTTCGAGCTTTCGCTCTATGAAGTGATATACGGTTTCCTTCGCCACTCGAAGTCTGAGTTCGATAGGGTCCGGGGTTTGAGTCAACGTATGACTGAGCGTATGTGACTGAACAATGTAGCGATCCAGATCGAAGTCCGGCTGAATTACCAAAGGCTCATGAGACACCTGCGCGCTCGTCATTCTGTGCAACGCATAATGTATCGGGTGGTCACTCAGGTTCTTCGTGCACAGCAAGTACAGGGTTCCGTCCTTTGCGACCAGACCCTGGGGACTGTAGCGAACTGTTGATTCTCTGCCCTTCGACGATTTGTACTTAAACGATACCTGCTTCTGCAACGCTAGGGC
>CAIVXG010000228.1 GCA_903909815.1 uncultured beta proteobacterium
CTCCCGGTATTTTTCTCGGTTCCCGCTTTTGCACCTGACCTCGCGAAAATCATGCGCAAATACCGCCGCCATGACCCGCCACCTGATACCGAGCGCATGGCAGCATGAACGCTACGGGAGAACTGGGCACTGTCCAGTCATGGACATTCGCACCCGATCCGAGCTAATCTCCTCGCGGGACACGAGACCCAGCGACATCCCGATCACGCGCCTGGTGGTGGAGGTCTACGAGTCCGCTTCCCCATCCGTCAAAAGTCTCATGCTGGCGCAGTTGATGAGCCAGATACTGGAGTCCGCGAGCCGTGTCTCGGCCGCTTCCAATTTGATTGGGGCATCGGATGCTGTCACGGTGTTGCAGAGCTTGGGGCTTTGAAGCGAATGAACGCTCTTTCACCACTCCAGGCGCGCAGCGAGCAAGGTACAAAAGTTTGGTGCGCTCGCATCGCGAGAGGGTAGGCGCGCGTACGATCATGGTTGTTTGATTGGAGAAGATATTTGCATTCCAAGACTTCAGGACGCTCACATTTTGACGTTGGACTCCGCGTCGCGATCACGCTGGCGCTGCTCGTGGCAGCCAGCGCCAGCCAAGCGCAAAGCCCAACCCCGGCCACGGTGCCGGCGCGCGTCACTGCGCTCACGGCCCTGCCCGACATGGCGGGTATCGCAGCGATTTTTGCGCCGACCGTGGTGAATATCAGCATCACCGGAACGCGCAAGATTTCCACCGTCGGCGATACCAGCAGCGATGCGGGCGAGGAAGGTCCCGAGGGCCAGAGTCCGGACCCGATGCGCGATTTCCTGCGCAGCTTTCAGCAACGCTTTGGCGGCTTGCCACCGCAAATGAGTTTGCCTGTACGGGGCGAGGGCTCGGGCTTCATCGTGAGCGCCGACGGGGTGATCCTGACCAATGCGCACGTCATCGCCGACGCCGATGAGGTGCGGGTCAAGCTCACCGATCACCGCGAATTCATGGCCAAGGTCCTGGGTTCGGACAAAGTCACCGACATCGCCGTGCTCAAGGTCGACGCCGCGAATTTGCCTTTTGTCGCGCTCACGCCGCCCAGCCCCTTGCGTGTGGGTGAATGGGTTTTGGCCATTGGTTCGCCCTACGGTTTTGAAAGCACGGTCACTGCAGGCGTGATCAGCGCCACCAAGCGCGCCCTGCCAGGCGACAGCGCCGTGCCCTTCATCCAGACCGATGCCGCCATCAATCCGGGCAATTCAGGCGGCCCCCTGATCAATATGCGCGGCGAGGTGGTGGGTATCAATTCGCAAATCTATTCCCGCACTGGCGGCTTTCAGGGACTGTCGTTTGCGATTCCAATTGAAGTGGCGCAGCGTGTGCAGCAGCAGATACTGAGCACCGGGCAGGTGCACCACGCGCGCCTGGGCGTCGCGGTGCAGGAGGTGGATCAGACCCTGGCTCAGGCGTTCAAGATGGACAAGCCCGTGGGTGCGCTGGTCTCCGATGTGGACAAGGACAGCGCCGGGCAGCGCGCCGGCATGCGCAGCGGCGACATCGTGCTGAGCGTGAGCGGACATGAGGTCGACGTTCCCGGCGACCTGTCCACCGCGATGGGCATGGCCCAGCCTGGCGATCTGGTGGAACTGGTGATCTGGCGCGAGGGCGCACGCCACACGCTGCACGCCCGGTTGGAAGACGCCAAGCTGTCGGTGGCAGCCGCCGCGGTCAACGCCACGGCGCGCATGGCCATGGGACCTCTGGGCCTGGCGCTGCGGCCGCTTCAGGCAGAGGAGCGGCGCGACGCCGGTGTCGCCTCAGGGCTGCTGGTGGAGGCTGTGAGCGGCGCGGCAGCGCGCGCCGACGTATGGGTGGGCGACATGCTTCTGGCCATTGACGGTCAACCGGTGGACAGCGTTGCGCAGGCCAGTGCGGCGCAGGCGCGTGCAAGCAACGCGGTGGCGCTGCTGATGCAGCGCGGGGGACTCAAGTTCTACGTGCCGCTGCGCCTGCCCTGAGGCAACAGATCGGGGGGCGAAGCACCGACTCCGGGTTGCGATCGGAGATACTCTGCGCTCACTTTGGGAATTTCACCATGCTGGGTTTGTGCCGCGCGCTCTGTTGCCTGATGCTGCTGTCGCTGGCTTTGGGAGTGCGCGCCAGCGAGTTGGTGACGCAGGTGTTCCACTCCCAGATTTTGCAGCGTGATTACCGTTATCAGGTGCTCCTGCCTGATGGCTATGCCCGGCAGCAAGCCAGGCAGTATCCGGTGCTGTACCTGCTGCATGGCGCCGGTGGCGAGGAGGGCGAGTGGCTGGACCCGATCGGCGTGCGCCAGACCGTGGACAAGATGGTTTCGCAAGGCCAGATTCAGCCCATGGTGGTGGTGCTGCCGGCCCACGCCCAGGGTTGGTGGGTCGACGGGGCCAGGGACCGCAGCGAGAGCGCCTTGTTGCAGGAGTTGATGCCGCATGCACAGAGCCACTTTCGGATTCAGACGGCGCGGCAGACGCAGCTGATCGCGGGGTTTTCTGCCGGCGGCTACGGTGCGCTGAACCTGGTGCTGAAGTACCCGCAGCGCTTCGCCGCCGCGGCGCTGCTCAGTCCGGCCAGCTATGACCCGCTGCCCCCCGCCCATTCCTCGGCCATGACGCAGCCGCCTTTTCAAACCGGCGGGAAGTTCGACCCCGGGCGCTGGCAGGCCCTGAATTACACGGCGCACATCGATGCCTATAAACGCTCGGGCATCAAGGTGCCGCTGTACATACTGAGCGGTGACCACGACACGTTTGGCATCGCCCTGCAATCGGCGCAATTGTATGAGCGCTTGCGCCTGCATCAACCGGGTGAGATTGCGCTGCGCATCGTCGACGGCGACCATGAGGACCCGGTCTGGCGCCGCGGCCTGCCCGAAGCCTTGATGTTCCTGAATGCGCGGCTTCGGCCAGTTGCCATGCGCGAGACGCTGCGCGTCATGAGCTATAACATCCGCTGCGGGTCGTGCGAGCGAGCGAACGATGTAAATCACTGGAGCCGGCGCAAATTTTTGGTGGCCGATGTGATTCAAAAATCCGACGCGGACGTGATCGGCTTGCAGGAGGCCGAACTGTTCCAGGTGCAGGATCTGTCGAGCTTGTTGCGCGACTTCGCGTGGGTCGGCCTGGGCCGAGACGACGGCCAAGAAAAGGGTGAAATGACCGCGGTGCTGGTGCGCCGCTCGGCTTTCGCCATCACCTCGAGCAAGACACTGTGGCTGTCGCCCACGCCCGATCGTCCTTCCAAAGGCTGGGACGCGATGCTGAACCGCACGCTCACGCTATTGCATCTCAAGAGCCTGCGCACCGGCCAGGAACTGAGTTTTTTGAACACGCACTTTGACCATATCGGAAAAGTGGCGCGCAACGAAAGCGGCAAGCTGATCGCAAAAGTGGTGCAGGAACTGGGACCCAACCGAGCTGTGATCATGAGCGGCGACTTCAATTCAGATGCCAATTTCCCCGGCTACCAATCTCTGAACGAGAGCCTGCGGGATGCCGCACGGATGTCACTCACGCCACTGTCGGGCGGCGGCATCAGCTTCAATGGATTTGGCACGGACCTGCAGCCAAACAACAAGATCGATTACGTTTTCGTCAGCCCCGAAGTCGAGGTTCTGTCGCACCGCCTGATCACGGAGTTGTACGACGGGCTCTACCCCTCGGACCATTTCCCGGTGCTGGTGCAGCTGCGACTTCCCTGAGTACGCACCTCGTCATCGCGAGGTCGTAGGCCGTGGCGGTCCAACTGGGCGCACCGCGAAAATACCTGGATCGCCGCGCTGCGCTCGCGATGACGAATTTACTTGGCGTGGAACGGGTCCGGCGCGACCGGGCTGGCCATCCACTTCATGACTGGGGTGTTGACCTCGTAGGGCACGGTGCCGAACAGCTTGAAGAAACTTTCAATCTCAGCCAATGGGGCTTTCTCGAAATCGATATCGGGCAGCGCCGCACCCTGCGCATTGGTCACCAGGCCCCAGTTCACTGGCGCTGCGCCGCCCGTGCGGCTGAGCTTCTTGTACGACCAGGCCGTGCTGGCCCAGCCCAGCTCAGCATAGCGGTCGAAACTGGCGCGGGTGATTTGTCCGCTCAACTCGGGCTCGATTTCGGCCCAGGGCTGAAACTCTCCGATGTACAGCGGCAGATCCAATGCGGCCATGCGTTTTTGCCAGTCGCAGACGCCACCGCCCTGAGGCAGGCAGCCAAGCCAGTCGCGGTGCACGTCCAGGCCCGGCTTGCCCCAGCCGAAAAAACCCGGGTAGGGGTGGGTTTCAAACACCACGTTCACCATGCCTTGCGCCAGTGGATTGCCGTAGGGTGCGATGCCCTTCGGGTGGTCGGGCAGGATGATGATGTGATTCGGGTCGACCTCGCGGATGCTGGCGTAGAGTTTCTTCACCACGGCAGCCAGTTGCTCAGCCGTGCTGCCCCAGGGTTCGTTCAGCAGGTCGTAGCCCGCCACCACCGGCTCGTCGCGGTAGCGCGCGGCGATCTGGCGCCACAGCCAGTCGGTGCGGTCCTGGTACTCGGGCGTGCTCCAGTAGAGGTTCTTGCCGGCACACCCGCTGTGGTGCTCGGTGCCCTGCGCACCCACGGCACCGTGCAGGTCGAGCACGACGTACAGGCCGCGCGCCTTGGCCTGGGCGATGGCTTGATCCAGATAGTGCCAGGCATCAGCGCGCAGATGGCGCGGGTTATTTTCGTCCTCGACCACGCTCCACAGGAAGGGCATGCGCACCAGATTCAGCCCGAATTTTGGAAGCAGGTCCCAGTCGCGCTGTGTGATCCAGTTGTCGCGGTGCAAGTGGATCAAACGCTCGCGCTCGGCCACGCCAAAGCGTTGGTCCAGCACCGCTTCCAGCGTGCACTGGTCGTTCACCTTGGCGTTCTCGCCGTAGCCCATCATCCAGAACTCGGGCAACAGCCAGTTGCCCAGATTTGCGCCCTTGAGTTGAATCGGTGTGCCGTCCGCCTGGGCCCAGTGCGTGCCTTGCGTGTGCAGCATGGAGTGCGTGGCGGGCGCGGAGTGGCGGGGTGCAGCCAGCTCGAAATTTGTGCGCAACCGGATGTCTGCCGCCGAGGCACCGATCATCAGCTCGAACTCACCGGCTTCAGCTCCCCACTGCAGTTTTTCATTGTAGAAGGAGAGCTTCTCGCGATCGATAACAAAGCGCAGCGTGCGGGTCTGACCGGGTTCAATCTGCACTTTCTGAAAGTCCTTCAATTCGCGTACCGGCCGCACCACGGACGCCACCTTGTCGCGCAAATACAGTTGTACGATTTCTTCGCCAGCACGTTGGCCCGTGTTCTTCACGTCCAGAGTGACAGTGATCTTTTCGTCACCCCGCAGCACGCTTTTGTCCAGTGCCAGATGCGAATATTCGAATTCGGTGTAGCTCAGACCGTAGCCGAACGCAAAGCGCGGCGTGCCATCAAGATCAATGTAGCCGCTGACGTAACCCGAGGCAGCGCCTACGGCCTGGGGGCGACCGGTGTTGAAGCTGTTGTAGTAGATCGGGATCTGCCCCACGCTGCGCGGAAAGCTCATGGTGAGCTTGGCTGAAGGGTTCACGTCACCGACAAGTACATCCGCAATTGCGTTGCCGGCCTCGGTGCCTAACCACCACGTGTAGACAATGGTGGGCACGTTGTCGGCGATCCAGTTGAAGACCAGGGGTCGCCCCGCGTTGATCAGCACCACCACGGGTTTGCCGGTCGCCTGCAAGGCTTTGACCAAATCTTCCTGCACGCCGGGCAGGCTCAGGCTGGAACGGCTTCTTGCCTCGCCACTCATGTCCCAGCGCTCACCCACGCTGACAATCACCACGTCGGCTTGCTTGGCAATTTTCACTGCCTCAGAAAAACCGTCCGTGTTGTTGCCCTCGATCTCGCTTCCCTTGGCGTAGAGCAGCCGCGTGCCACTTCCCAGTTTGCTCTTCAGCCCGTCCCACTGCGATACGACAAATTTGGAATAGTCCACGTCGGGCAGGCTTATCGCCCAGCCGCCATGGTTGTCCTTGCTGGCCTTTACCATCGGGCCGATGAAGGCGATGGTCTTCACGTCCTTGGACAGCGGCAGCACGCGCTTGCTGTTCTTCAGCAACACGATGCTTTTGGCTGCCATTTCTCTGGCCGCCAGTCGATGCGCCGGATTGTTCAGCGCTGCCTGTTCGCGTGTCGCGTCGCTGAAGCGGTAGGGGTCGTCAAACAGACCGAGCTCGAACTTCTTGCGCAGAATGCGGCGCACGGCGTCATCCACCAACGCGACCGGTACCTTGTGCTCGGCCACGAGTTGCGCCAAGTTGTTGCGGTACGCATTGCTTTCCATGTCCATGTCGCTGCCGGCGGTGATGGCCGACAAGGCCGCACCCTTGCTATCCAAGACGTAACCGTGCGCCATCATCTCGCCAATCGAACCCCAGTCGGAGACGACGAAGCCGCTGAAACCCCAATGGCCCTTCAGGATGTCGCGCAGCAGGTACTTATTGCCTGAGGCCGGGATGCCGTTGAGATCGTTGAACGAGTTCATGAAAGTGGCTGCACCCGCATCCAACGCCGCCTTGAACGGCGGCAGGTAGGTCTCCCACAGCATTCGCTCGCTCATGTCCACCGAGTTGTAGTCGCGCCCGCCAAGGGCTGCACCGTAGGCTGCAAAATGTTTGGCCGTGGCCATGACCGCGTCCAGGTCGCCGAGCTGGTGGCCTTGAAAACCTTTGACACGGGCATACGCAATTTTCGAACCCAGGTAGGTGTCCTCGCCTGCGCCTTCCATGACGCGGCCCCAGCGCGGATCGCGTGCGATGTCGACCATGGGCGCAAAGGTCCAGTGAATGCCACTGGCCGCGGCCTCGGTGGCGGCGATGCGGGCGGAGCGTTCGATAGCTGCCAGGTCCCAGCTGCCGGCTTCAGCCAATGGAATCGGGAACGTGGTCTTGTAGCCGTGGATCACGTCTTGCCCGAACAGCAGTGGAATCTTCAGTCGCGACTGCATTGCGACCTCCTGATACTGGCGCGTGGAATGGGTACCCAGGATGTTGAGCATGGACCCGACTCGACCGCTCTGTATGTCCTGTTTAAGGTTGCCCTTGAAAGTGACGGGTCCGGTGGCGCGCCAGTCGCCCGAATACTGGCTGAGTTGGCCCGCCTTTTCTTCCAGGCTCATCTGTTGCAGCAGTGCATCGACCTTGAGGTCCAGGCTGTCGGGTACGGCCGCGTGGAGCGGCGCCGACAATGCCAACGCGAGGGCCAGGGCGCAAGGGACGCAAGTCTGTCGTTTCATGAGGCACGTCTTTCGTTTCGCTAGTCAGGGGGGCCGCGAGTCGACCGCTTGCACCCTAAGGCGCTGCCCCAGGGTTAGGGATGCCGATAGATGCGGGCTGCCGGTGGCGCTGGCGACTCAGGGTCTGAGTATAAAGTGAAACGTTTCCAATTGAGGCAGTAGCAACCCTAGCGCGAACGGCAGGCTCAGCATCGCCAGCAGCGTGGATAGCGTCACCAAACCGGCGACGTAGGCGCCGTTGTAGCCCATGCGGGCCGCCAGAACATAGGAGCTTGGCGCGGTAGGAAGGGCCGAAAAAGTCAGCAGCACCGTGCTTTGCAGCGGCGTCAGCGCAAACGCCCATGCCAGGCCGAAGGCCAGCACCGGCAGCACAAAATGCTTAAGCCCCAGCACGGCTGCAGTCAGAAACTTGGCGTTCGCCAGGTGACCCAGTTGCATGCCGGCACCGGCAGCCATCAGGCCCATGGCCAGCGACGCCGCACCGATGCGCGTGACCGTGGGGTCGAGCCAGAGCGGGATATGCAGGCCGGCCAGGTTGGCCGCCAGCCCGGACACGGTGGCGATCACCAGCGGATTGCGCGCCAACTCGCGCGCCAGTCCGCGCTGCGCGTGCCGGGCCATCGGCCAGACCGCTGCGACATTGAAGATCGGCACGCACATGCCGATCAAGAGCGCAGTCAGCGACTGCCCCTGCGGGCCGGCAAGGCGGTCCACCAATGCCAGCGCCACGAAGGAATTGAAGCGGAATGCGACCTGCGCCGACGCCGCGTGCTCGCGTGTATCGATATGTTTTTTTGCCCCTGGCCAGTGGCGAACCGAGTAGGCGAGGGCGATGGCCAGTGCGGCCAGCGCCAGGCCCGCACCCATGAAGCTCGAGGCCGCGCCCAGGTCAAGCGGGCTTTTCATGATGGACTGAAACAGCAGCACCGGAAACAGCATGAAATACACCAGGCTTTCCACCTGCTGCCAGACGCTGCGATTGAGCGCGGTGTAGCGGCACACGAGGTAGCCGCACAGGATCAGGGAAAAATCCGGAATGAGAAGTTGCGCAAAGTTCACGGGTGGGAGAATAACCGCAATGCCCATGGCCTCTGCGGGTTTGTCCAGATGGTGTGCAAACAACTGATTGCGTATAACCGCAGGCTGCAAGAGGGCCTCTCGCCTATGATGGCGCTTGGGCCAGGCTGCGCCAGGCTGAGGCCTTTTGGGTCAGCCCTTCACATTCAATCAAGGCAGGAAAAATCATGATGCATCGCCGTACTCTTTTGGCACTGACGCTGGTGGCTTGCGCCACTTCTGCGCTGGCGCAAAGTTATCCCACCAAGCCGATCCGCTTGACGGTGCCCTTTGCCCCCGGCGGCACCACCGACATCATTGCCCGCATCGTCGCCGAGGGCTTGGGCAAGGCATTGGGGCAGACGGTGGTGGTGGAAAACAAGTCCGGTGGCGGCGGTGTGCTGGGTGCCACGGATACGGCCCGGGCCGCTCCCGACGGCTACACACTGGGCGTGGCCACGGTGTCCACGACGGCGGCGAATCCCGCCATCAATCCAAAGATCACCTACAACCCCATCACCGACTTCACGCCCATCATCAACATCGCTGCCACGCCCAACGTGATTGCGGTGCACCCGAGTTTTCCAGCCAAGGACTACAAGGCTTTTGTCGCCGAACTCAAGCACAACCCCGGCAAGTATTCCTACTCGTCTTCTGGCACGGGCGGCATCGGCCACCTGCAAATGGAGTTGTACAAGAACCTGAGCGGAACTTTCGTGACCCACATCCCGTACCGCGGCGCTGGCCCGGCGCTGAACGACACCGTAGCCGGTCAGGTCTCCATGACCTTTGACAACATGCCCTCGTCCATGCCTTTCATTCAGACCGGACGTCTGGTTGCCATCGTTGTGGCCGCGCCGCAGCGTCTGGCGCAGTTGCCCAATGTGCCTACGTTCAAGGAAGTGGGCCTGGAGCCCGTGAACCGCATGGCCTACTACGGAATCTATGGCCCCAAGGGTATGCCCCGCGACGTGGTTAACAAGATCAATGCGGCCGTGCGCAAGACGCTGGAAGATCCGGCTGTGAAAAAGCGCATCGAAGACACCGGCTCCATCGTCATTGGCAACACCCCCGAACAATTTGCCGAGCAGATCAAGGCCGAGTACGAGGTCTACAAGAAGGTCGTTGCTTCGGCCCACTTGAAGCTTGAATGAAACCTGGGGGACAGACCCAGCCTGCACTGTCCTCACCTGATCATCGGATGCTAGTTGACCGCATTGACAGTTTCATTGACGCGCTCTGGCTGGAACACGGCCTGGCGCGCAACACGCTTACAGCCTATCGGCGCGACTTGACGGCCTACAGTCAATGGTTGTGGGCACAGGGAACAGCCTTGGACGAGAGCGGCGAAGCCGATCTCAACGCCTACTTTTCTGCGCGCCACGCCAGCACCAGGGCGAGTTCGGCCAACCGGCGTCTGACCGTGTTCAAGCGCTACTTTCGCTGGGCCCTGCGCGAACGCTTCATCCATGCCGACCCCACGCTCAAGCTGTGCGCGGCCAAGCAAGCGCTGCGCGTGCCCAAGACCCTGACCGAGGCCCAGGTGGAGGCGCTGCTCGAAGCGCCCGACGTGGAGCTCGGCCTGGGTCTGCGCGACCGCGCCATGCTGGAGTTGATGTACGCCAGTGGCTTGCGCGTGAGCGAACTGGTGACGCTGAAGAACTTCAACCTGAGCCTGAACGATGGCGTGCTGCGCGTGCTCGGCAAGGGCAACAAGGAGCGCCTCGTGCCTTTCGGTGAGGTCGCGCGTCTTTGGCTGCAGCGCTATCTGGAGCAGGCGCGCCCCGCCATCCTGGGGCCGCAGCAGACCGAGGACCTGTTTGTGACCCAGCGCGGACACGCGATGAGCCGGGTCATGTTCTGGAAGATCGTGAAGAAACACGCGGGCGTGGCCCACATCACAGCGCCTCTGTCGCCCCACACTCTGCGCCACGCCTTCGCCACGCATTTGCTCAATCACGGGGCAGATCTACGCTCGGTGCAGTTGCTGCTGGGTCACTCCGACATCTCCACCACCACCATCTATACCCATGTGGCGCGCGAGCGGCTCAAAGCGCTGCACGCGCAGCATCACCCGCGGGGCTGAGTCTCATTGCCGCAGCTTGTCGCCTGATTGCCCAGAACACGCCGCTTCATGGATTCACGGTCGCGTCCAGCATTTTTTCCTTGAGCCGGTCCTTGCCCGCAACATCGAACGCGTCGGTCAATGCACCGAGGCCTTGAGCAGGGGCTTGCTTGCGTTCGGTCTTGGGCTCAGTGCTAGGGAGAATGTTGACCGGTGCGCCGTTGACCGCAGCCACGGTGAAGCCCTCGGGGCAGGCTTGGTCGGTGTAAAGCAGCTTGCCGTCTTTCTGGCATTTCTTCAGTACCCCGGCCCGGTTTTCCATGACCTTAGCACTGGGGTGCGTAGGCTTCGTACCGCGCTCAGATGCTCTCACGCCTGGTCGATCGAGTCGGCCGTCTTCGGACACGCCCGGGCTCGGACGAAGCAGGTGCTGGGCCCACTCGCGCTCGCGCTGCTGCCAAAGCCATCCTGCGACCAGGGTCAGGCCAATTGCGAAAAGTAGGAATCGTGTCGTGTTCAAAATTCTGAGCTACGGCTGCTGTGCCTTGGACTACGGTGGGGCATTCTACGCAACTCCATGGGTTCGCCCGGAGAATGTGCGGGGTAGAGCGGGATCGCCGGTCATTGTTGGATGGATAAGATCCTCGCCTATGGAACTTCATATTGCGCCCGTCAGCTGGGACTTTCCTCGGCCCTTCACCCTTGCGGTCACGCCGCGCGATGACGACATTGACGGCCTGAATCACACCAACAATGCGGTTTACGTGCAGTGGTGCGGCCAGATTGGCTGGGCCCATTCGCAAGCGCTGGGCCTGGGCCTGGCCGACTACAGGCGACTGGATCGGGCCATGGCGATTCGGCGCGGCGCATACGACTATTTGTTGCCCACCCTTGCCGGCGAAGAACTGACCCTGGCCACATGGCTCACGGCGAGTGACGGCAAACTGACGATGGAGCGGCGCTTTCAATTGGTCCGCCAGCGCGACGGAGCCACGGTGCTGCGCGCACGCTGGGATCTGGTGTGCATCGAACTGAGCAGCGGACGCGCGCGCCGCATGCCCAACGAGTTCTGCGAGGTCTATCTGCCGGCTCAGGTCAGCCCCTCAGATACGCCAGCTCCAGTTCGCTAAACCCTGCGGCGCGGCGCGCTGCGTCGTTGAAGGGCGGTTTCAGACGCGGTGCACGGTAGCGCTGCACCAGCGCCGTGTAGTGCTGCAGTGGCTCCAGTCCCTCGCGCTCGCACAGCCAGCCGTACCAGTGGTTGCCTATGGCCACATGACCCACTTCGTCGCACAGGATGATGTCCAGTTCGGCCACAGCCTGCAGCGCGTGCGCCGTCCCCACTTTGCGCAATCGGGCCTGGATCAGCGGCGTCGCATCCAGACCGCGCGCTTCCAGAGTGCGCGGCACCAGGGCCATGCGCGCCACGATGTCGGTCTTGGTTTTCTCGCACATCTCCCACAGACCGTCGTGCGCGGCGAAGTCACCGTAGTCAAAGCCCAGTTGCAGCAGGTGAGCGCGCAGCAGGCTGAAGTGCCGGGCTTCCTCCGCGGCCACACGCAGCCAGTCCCGGTAGAAGGCTTCAGGCATGCCGGCAAAGCGCCAGACAGCGTCCAGCGCCAGGTTGATGGCATTGAACTCGATGTGGCAGATGGCGTGCAGCAGCGCCGCCAGGCCCTGGGGCGTGAAGGGTGAGCGCTGCGGCACCGAGGTCGGAGAAATGACTTCGGGTCGGGAAGGACGACCGGGCAGAACAGGGGGTTCCGGGAACCGATTTTCGAGTGCCAGTGATACTGTGACGGATGCAGCCTGCAATTCAAGCACTGCCGCAACTTTGTCGGCAACGTTGGGGTTGATCAGAGCGGCCAAGGCCTGTGCGCGAAGTTCCATCCGGCGATTATGAAACCTTGTGCCAAGCTGCCGTCAGGCTGCTAGACTTTGCTGGCCAGCCCCGGCCAAAGACCATTTCAGATTGAACCCCGTGAGCGAACTCCATAAATTCCTGTTTGACGGCCTGCCCGTGCGCGGCATGGTCGTGCGCCTGACCGACGCCTGGACCCAGATCCTGCAGCGTCGCGCTGCCAATAGCGACACCGGCGCGTACCCCTGTCCGGTGCGCGATTTGCTGGGCGAGATGACGGCGGCAGCGATATTGATGCAGTCCAACATCAAGTTCAACGGTGCGCTGGTGCTACAAATTTTCGGCGACGGGCCGGTCAAGCTGGCGGTGGTGGAGGTGCAGCCCGATCTGAGCGTGCGCGCCACCGCCACGGTGGCCGGCGCGGTGGCGGATGATGCCAGCCTGAGCGCTCTGGTGAATGTGTCGAACCAGGGACGCTGCGCCATCACGCTCGATCCCCAGGACCGGTTCGCGGGGCAGCAGCCCTACCAGGGCGTGGTGCCGTTGTTCGGCGACCAGCGCGAGCCGCTGGAGAAATTCAGCGAGGTGCTGGAGCATTACATGCTGCAGTCCGAGCAACTGGACACGACGCTGGTGTTGGCTGCCAATGGCGAGGTGGCGGCGGGCCTGCTGATTCAGCGCTTGCCCAGCGGTGGTGTCAACAATTTGAGCGCAGGCCGGTCCGCGAACGAGGATGAGATCGGACGCAACGAAGACTACAAGCGCATCGCGCTTTTGGCTTCGACACTGAAGAAAGAAGAACTGCTCACACTGGATGTGGACACCATCCTGCACCGCTTGTTCTGGGAGGAAAAGCTGCTGCGCTTTGAGCCCCAGACCGGCGCCACGGCGCCGCGGTTCGCCTGCCGCTGCAGTCGCGAGCGCGTGAGCCACATGATCCGCAGCCTGGGTGTGGAGGAAGTCGAGAGCATCCTGTCCGAGCGCGAGGACGTGGAAGTGGGCTGCGACTTTTGCGGCCAGCAGTACCGCTTCGACGCCGTGGACGCGGCGCAGATATTCAAGCCCGATGCGGGCGCGGTTCCGGGCAGCTCATTGATCCACTGAAACTTTGCAGTCGGAGAGGCCTTGTGGGACAGACCAGGGGCTACGCGCAGCGAGCGTGCTCTGTCCCCAACTGAATAGTTGCCCGTAGTGCGCTTCCTCCATTGGAAGGCAAATGTCCGCTCGCATAGGCGCGCCAAGTACTCGTCAAGACGAGGAGTGCTTGGGTCACTTTCGGATTCGATCCAGTCCGAAGAGCTTTTGCATCTTCAGATCCAAAGTTCTGGCAGGCAGCAAGTGCTTAAGCAGTGGCAAGCGCGTGCTTTGCGACCCGGATCGGCAAATCGGTTTTGACTGTGGGTCTAACAAATGAGACGCGACAGTATGGGCGAACGTTTCGACTGGGGTCGCACCCACTTGAGACATCTTTGCGCGTCCTTGGATATATTTTCCAATTGCCGCGTAGAGTGATCCATCGGGGAACTGAATTTCGTGTTCCGCATTGTCACCAAACTTGGATGCAATGCCGCCGGGCTGTACCGTGACGACGCGGATTCCAAATGGTCCTAATTCCATGCGCATGGCCTCGGAAAGCGAATGAAGTGCAGCCTTGCTGGCGCAGTAGGCACCGGCAAAAGGCGTCGTGACTATTCCCGAAATACTTCCGACATTGGCAATGCAAGCGCAGGAGGATGCTCGCAACAGTGGAAGGAACGCACGTGACAGTGCGATGGGCGCAATCACATTTGTCTCGAATTGGCGGCGCAATGCGTTGGAGTCCATATCAATCACTGCCCCGAATTGACCGTAGCCAGCGTTGTTGACCAGCATATCCAAGCGGCGTGTTTGGGCTTGAATTTTCTCCCTGGCCTTGTCGATACCGGATTGGTCGGTCACATCGAGTTCCACTGCAATCACGCCGATCTCCTTGAGGGCGTCGAGAGCCCTCGATTGGCGAGCTGTTGCAATGACCGTATGGCCGCGCCTCTTGAATTCCAACGCCAGAGCTTGGCCAATGCCGCTGGAGCAGCCTGTGATGAGGACGGTTTGAGACGAGTTCATGGTGCTTGATTTCTCTGCAGGTCGTTGGGCGATATTTGTTCCACACAGTCGACCGGATGTTGGTCGTTCATCTTGTGCTGGGAGACGGAGCGCATCGCTGCCGCCAGCCGCTGCGGGCCGCTGCCACAGATGACTTGGTAGCGCACTCCGCCTTGTTCCAGCGCGGCGCGCAGCAGCCGATCCACAGGTTCGCGCACATGCGGTCCATCGCGCTGCAGGCCGTCTTCCACCCAGGGCAGGTCCAGGCCCATCACCAGCGTCAGGTCGTAGAGACGTTGATGCGCCAGCGCAAAGTCGTACAGCGTGCGGTCTGCGAACAGCAACTCGCTGTAGATCGCGGTCATGAGCGGTGTGGTGTCGGCGATCAGCCAGTCCACCGCCGGGGCTTGCAACACCCGCGCCGCCTGTTCGTGGCAAATGCCCCACTGCTCGTGCGGTTGAGGCGTGCGGCCTTCCCGTTCGCACCATTCGCGCAGCACTTCGGGCACCCAGAGCGCACTCCGGCCCAGCGCGCTCCAGTGCGCATGCAGGTTTTGCGCGAGTTGCGTCTTGCCGGTGCTCTCTGCACCCAGGATCGCGATCTTCATCTGCGCCTAGTGGGAGTCCGATCGCAAGGGCACGAGACGGCGTTGCCATGCGCGCCAGCCGACAACGCTCAGGGCGATGAACAGGGTGTAGAGGATGACGGTGAGCCACAGACCCTTGTAGGCGAAGAGTGCAACGCTGACCACGTTGACGACGATCCACATCAGCCAGTTCTCGATGTACTTGCGACCGAGCAGAAACTGCCCGACGACGCTCAAGGCGGTGGGGAAGGCGTCCCACCAGGGGACGTCGGTGTCGGTATAGCGTTTGAGGAAGTAGCCGGTCACGGGCCAGAGCAGGGCGCTGACGGAGATCGTCCAAAAGAGCCCGGAGCGCGTCAGCCGGGCCACGTGCAAGCCGGCGCCACCGCCGCGCCCACCGCGCAGCCACTGCCACCAGCCCCAGAGCGCGATCAGCGCAAAGAAAATTTGCAGCGACGCGTCACCATAGAGCTTGCTCTGCCAGAACAGGGCAAAGTACAGCAGCGAGCTGATGATGGCCAGCGGCCAACCCCAATGCAGTTCGCGAATATTGAAGCCCACCATGGCCAGGGCCAGGATGAAGGCGACGATTTCCAGCCAGGTGGTGGGAGAACCCCACAGGGAAAAGGCGTTGGAAAAAAGATCCATGAGAGCCCATTATTGGTGTGGCGTGATCTGCACGAACATCTCATTGGGCTTGACCATGCCAAGCTCGCTGCGCGCCTTTTCTTCGACCATCTCCAGCCCCTCTTTCAGGTCACGGACCTCGGAGGCCAGGCGTTCATTGACGAGCTGGGCGGCGGCATTCTTGTCACTCAGCGCCTGCAGCTTGTTTTGCAGCTTCGCAACGTTGGGCAGGCTGCCGCGGCTGAGCCACAGCTGCGCGTGCAGAATGGCCAGCAAGGCAAGAAGAATGGCCGGAACCACGGGCCGACTCATTGCTCAGTCAGGTTGAGGTTGCGGCCGAGCTCGCCCATGATGCGTGTGCAGATCAAGCGATGACGCAAAAAACTCACTTTGATGACTCGGTGCGCTGCGCAGCCGATGCATGAAAGTCAGCGCAGGTTGTAGAAGGCCGCGCGACCGGGGTAGCTTGCCACGTCTCCCAGATCTTCTTCAATGCGCAGCAACTGGTTGTACTTGGCCATGCGGTCGGATCGGCTCAACGAGCCGGTCTTGATCTGGCCGGCGTTCATGCCGACGGCGATGTCGGCGATGGTGGAGTCTTCGGTCTCGCCGGAACGGTGGCTGATGATGGCCGTGTAGCCTGCACGTTTCGCCATCTCGATGGCGGCGAAGGTTTCGGTCAGCGTGCCGATCTGGTTGATCTTGATCAGGATCGAGTTGGCGATGCCCTTGTCGATGCCTTCCTTGAGGATCTTGGTGTTGGTGACGAACAGGTCGTCGCCCACGATCTGCACGTTCTTGCCCAGGCGATCCGTGAGGATTTTCCAGCCATCCCAGTCACCTTCGGCCATGCCGTCTTCGATGCTGATGATGGGGTACTTTTCGGCCCAGGTCGCCAGGATGTCGGTCCACTCCTGCGAGCTCAGCGTGAGACCTTCGCTGGCGAGGTGGTACTTGCCGTCCTTGAAGAACTCGCTGGCAGCGCAGTCCAGACCCAAGGCGATCTGCTCGCCTGCGGTGTAGCCTGCGGCGGCGATCGCCTCCAGGATCATCTGGATCGCAGCCTCGTGGTTCGGCACGTTGGGCGCAAAGCCGCCTTCGTCACCGACGGCAATGCTCATACCCTTGTCATGCAGGATCTTCTTGAGCGCATGAAACACTTCGGCGCCGTAGCGCAGGGCTTCACGAAAGCTCGGAGCGCCCACGGGGATGATCATGAACTCCTGAATGTCCAGGTTGTTGTTCGCGTGCGCGCCGCCGTTCACGACGTTCATCATGGGCACGGGCATCTGCATCGCGCCGCTGCCGCCGAAGTAGCGGTACAGCGGCAGGCCCGACTCTTCAGCCGCGGCGCGGGCCACGGCCATCGACACGGCCAGCGTGGCATTGGCGCCCAGGCGCGACTTGTTGTCGGTGCCGTCCAGGTCGATCAACGTGCGGTCCAGAAACGCCTGCTCGGACGCGTCCAGACCCAGCACGGCTTCGGAGATCTCGGTGTTGATGTGCTCCACCGCCTTGAGCACGCCCTTGCCCAGGTAACGGCTCTTGTCGCCGTCGCGCAGTTCGATGGCCTCGCGCGAACCGGTGGAAGCGCCCGACGGCACGGCAGCGCGGCCCATGGTGCCGGACTCCAGCAGCACGTCACATTCGACGGTGGGATTGCCGCGGGAATCGAGGATTTCGCGGGCGACGATGTCAACAATTGCACTCATTTTTTCACTTCCAATCAAATAAAACAGAACCGACGATCAATCGAGTATTCGCACCACCACGCGGCTTCTTGTCATTGCGACTTCCACGTCGCTTCGCTCCGCTCCTCGCAATGACGGGTGTGCGGCCGCCTGTCTTCAGGCTCGACTATGCCTCAAACCTCATCTCCAGAAAACCATTCTTCTTCGTCACGCGATCCAGATCCAGCAGCGTCTCCAGCAGGGCGCGCATGTGCTTGAGCGGAACGGCATTGGGGCCGTCGCTCATGGCCTGCGCCGGGTTCGGATGGGTTTCCATGAACAGGCCGGCCACGCCCACGGCTACGGCGGCACGCGCCAGCACCGGCACCATCTCGCGCTGGCCGCCGCTGCTCGTGCCCTGGCCTCCGGGAAGCTGCACCGAGTGCGTGGCGTCGAACACCACGGGGGCGCCGGTCTCGCGCATGATGGCCAGCGAGCGCATGTCCGACACCAGGTTGTTGTAGCCAAAGCTGGCGCCGCGTTCGCAGGCCATGAAGTTGTCCTCGTTCATGCCGGCGTGCCGTGCCGCAGCGCGCGCCTTGTCGATCACGTTCTTCATGTCGTGCGGCGCGAGGAACTGCCCCTTCTTGATATTCACCGGCTTGCCGCTTTGCGCCACGGCGCGGATGAAGTCGGTCTGGCGGCACAGGAAGGCGGGTGTCTGCAGCACGTCGACCACGCTGGCCACTTGCGCAATCTGTTCTTCGGAATGGATGTCGGTGAGCACCGGCACGCCGAGTTCACGCTTCACCTTGGCCAAAATCTCCAAACCTTTGCCAATACCGGGTCCGCGAAAGGTGTCGCCGCTGGAGCGATTCGCCTTGTCAAAGCTGCTCTTGAAGATGAAGGGAATACCCAACGCCGACGTGATCTCCTGGAGCGTGCCAGCCGTGTCCATCTGCAACTGCTCGGACTCGATCACGCAGGGGCCGGCGATCAAAAAGAAGGGCCGATCCAGGCCGATGTCGAAACCACAAAGCTTCATCTCAGGCCACCGCCTTCAATGCTTTGCCGGCACTCTGGTGATCCAGCGCGGCCTTGACGAAGGCGTTGAACAGCGGATGCCCGTCCCAGGGCGTCGACTTGAACTCGGGATGGAACTGCACGCCGATGAACCAGGGGTGCACGGCCTTGGGCAACTCGACGATTTCGGTCAAATGCTCGCGCTGCGTGATGGCGGAAATCACCAGGCCCGCCTGGCGCAGGCGGTCCAGATAATTCACATTGGCCTCATAGCGATGGCGGTGGCGCTCGGTCACCACGTCACCGTAGATTTGCTGTGCCAGCGTGCCGGGTGCGACATCCGAGCTTTGCGCTCCCAGGCGCATGGTGCCGCCCAGATCGGAGTTGGCGTCACGCGTCTTGATGCTGCCGTCAGCGTCTTTCCATTCGGTGATCAGGGCGATCACCGGGTTCGGGCTTTGCGGGTCGAACTCGGTGCTGTTGGCGTCCTTGAGTCCCGCCACATGGCGCGCAAATTCGATCGTCGCCACCTGCATCCCCAGGCAGATGCCCAGGTAGGGAACCTTGTTCTCGCGCGCAAAGCGGGCCGCGCAGATCTTGCCCTCGATGCCGCGTTTGCCAAAACCGCCGGGCACCAACACGGCGTCGAATTTGGCAAGCTGCGACACGTTTTCGGGCGTGATGGTTTCGGAGTCGATGTAGCCGATCTTCACGCGTGCATGGTTCTTCATGCCGCCGTGGCGCAGCGCCTCGTTCAGCGACTTGTAGGAATCGCTCAGGTCCACGTACTTGCCCACCATGGCGATGCTGACTTCCGTCTGAGGATGTTCGGTTTCAAACACCAGATCGTCCCAGCGCTTGAGGTTGGCGGGTGGCGTGTTCAGGCGCAGCTTGTCGCAGATGAGGCCGTCCAGGCCCTGCTCGTGCAGCATGCGCGGCACCTTGTAGATCGTGTCCACGTCCCACATCGAGATCACGCCCCACTCGGGCACGTTGGAGAACAGCGAAATCTTGGAGCGCTCTTCTTGTGGAATCGGGCGGTCGGCGCGACACACCAGCGCGTCGGCCTGAATGCCGATCTCACGCAACTGTTTGGCCGTGTGCTGGGTCGGCTTGGTCTTGAGTTCACCGGCGGCGGCGATCCAGGGCACGTAGCTCAGGTGCACGAAGGCGGTGTTGTTGGGGCCCAGCTTCAGGCTCATTTGACGCACGGCCTCGAGAAATGGCAGGGACTCAATGTCGCCCACGGTGCCGCCGATTTCCACAATGGCCACATCCACGGCGTCGGGCGTATCAAAGCCGGCGCCGCGTTTGACGAAGTCCTGGATTTCGTTGGTGACATGCGGAATCACCTGCACCGTCTTGCCCAGGTAGTCGCCGCGGCGCTCCTTCTCCAGCACGCTCTTGTAGATCTGTCCGGTGGTGAAGTTGTTGGTCTTCTTCATCCGGGTCGTGATGAATCGTTCGTAATGGCCCAGATCCAGGTCGGTCTCGGCGCCGTCGTCGGTGACGAAGACCTCGCCGTGCTGAAACGGCGACATCGTTCCCGGATCCACGTTGAGATAGGGATCGAGCTTGATCAAAGTGACTTTGAGGCCGCGCGATTCCAAAATCGCAGCGAGGGAGGCTGAGGCGATTCCCTTACCCAGGGAAGACACCACACCGCCAGTGACGAAGACAAATTTTGTCATGTCTTGATCGGGATTGTGGCCCCGAGTGGTGGGAAACGAGAATTATATGTGGCGCATCAAGAGCCGCAGCGATTGCTTGCGATTTGAATCGTGGATTGCAGGGTATATTGCCGGCCATGAATGAGCTGAACGGAAAACACATCGTCCTGGGTCTCACCGGCGGCATTGCCTGCTACAAGGCGGCCGAGCTTTGCCGCGCGCTGGTGAAGGAGGGTGCGACGGTGCAGGTGGTGATGAGCGCCGCGGCCGAGCATTTCATCACGCCGGTGACGATGCAGGCGCTGTCGGGTCGCCCTGTGTATGGCTCGCAATGGGACGCGCGCGAGGCGAACAACATGGCTCATATCAACCTCGGCCGCGAGGCCGACGCGATCCTGATCGCGCCCGCCAGCGCCGACTTCATGGCCCGCCTGCTGCACGGTCGCGCCGACGACCTGCTCAGCCTGATGTGCCTGGCCCGGCCCATGGACCGGGTGCCGCTGCTGCTGGCGCCGGCGATGAACCGGGAGATGTGGGCGCATCCGGCCACACAGCGCAATGTGGCCCAGCTCCGATCCGATGGCTGCACCGTACTCGATGTCGGCAGTGGAGACCAGGCCTGCGGCGAAACCGGTGACGGTCGCATGCTGGAGGCGCATGAAATTTTGGATGACCTGATCGCCTACTTCAGTCCAAAGACGCTGCTGGGCCAGCAGGTACTGGTGACGGCCGGCCCGACCTACGAGGCCATCGATCCCGTGCGTGGCGTCACCAATTTGAGCAGCGGCAAGATGGGTTTTGCGATTGCGCGCGCAGCGCATGAAGCCGGCGCGCAGGTGACCTTGATTGCCGGGCCGGTGGGTTTACCCACGCCGCGCGGTGTGGCGCGGCACGATGTGCGCTCGGCGCGCGACATGCTGGACGCGACCCTGGCACTGGCTGCGAGCGCCACCCTGTTCATCGCCACGGCCGCGGTCGCAGACTGGCGTCCAGCAAGGTCGGCAGAACACAAGATCAAGAAGGACGGTTCGGGACAAGCGCCGCAGCTGCACTTTATCGAGAACCCCGATATCCTGGCCACGGTGGCAGCGCTGCCCCGCGCCCTCAGTGGCGCGCTGTTCTGTGTCGGCTTTGCCGCGGAGAGCCAGGATTTGTTGGCCAATGCCCAGGCCAAGCGGGCGCGCAAGAAAGTGCCGCTGCTGGTGGGCAATATTGGCCCGGCCACCTTCGGTCAGGATGACAACGCGCTGCTGCTGGTGGACGCGCACGGCGCCAGCGAACTTTCACGTGCCTCGAAAAGGGTGCTGGCGCGTCAGTTGATCGCGGACATCGCGCGTCGCCTGCCCGCCTGAGCCCCACTTGCAGCAACCAACGCCAGCACCCTCATGAATATCGACATCAAGATCATCGACCCGCGCATGCGGGATCAGCTTCCGGCCTATGCAACACCCGGCAGCGCGGGCCTGGACCTGCGCGCCTGCATGGACGAGCCGCTGACGCTGCAGCCAAACGCCTGGCAATTGCTGCCCACAGGGATTGCGATCTTCTTGAACGACGCCAACTTCGCCGCGTTGATCCTGCCGCGCTCCGGCCTGGGTCACAAGCACGGCATCGTGCTGGGCAATCTGGTGGGGTTGATCGACAGCGATTACCAGGGGCAGCTGATGGTGAGCGCCTGGAACCGCAGCGACGTGCCGTTCACCATTGCGCCCATGGAGCGCATTGCGCAGCTGGTGATCGTGCCGGTGGTCCAGGCCCGGTTCAACGTGGTGGCAGAATTTCCGCTCAGCGCGCGCGGCGAAGGCGGCTACGGCTCGACGGGCAAGAACTGACTCGAATTGGCGTGAAAGTCAGTGCAGCAGCGCGCCGCCGGGAGCGCCTGCCTGTACCTTGAAGAATCCGGTTCCGGCTGTGCCGCGCCCGATTTCCTCTTCCGCTGCTTCGCGCACCGACTCCACCTGAAGGCTCAACCGGATGGCGATGCCCGCGAGCGGATGGTTGCCGTCAAGCACCACGTGCTCGGGGTAGATGTCGGTGACGGTATAGAACAGTTCTGTGGGCGCGTCCGGGCAGGCGCCAGCGGGCAGCGCAGTGCCCTCGAAGATCATGCCGACTTCCAATTCCTTGGGGAAGGCCACGCGCGCCGACAAGAAGATCAGCTGGTCATTGAAGTCGCCGAAAGCTTCTTCGGGTTCCAGTTGCAACTCCAGCTTGGCACCTGCTTCCAGACCCTGCAGCGCGGTTTCAATTTTTTCAAACAGATCGTCGCCACGCACCAGGAATTCCACCGGCTCGTCCAGCACGTCAAGATCTTCGCCCAGGGTGTCCCTGAGCGTCCAGGTGAGTGCGACCACGCATTGTTCAGTTACTTTCATTGCACAATTGTCGCAGTTTGCATTTACCTTTCTGTCACCCACCCCCAATTAACCATGAACATCACCCAACCACTCGCTTTGCTCGGCGGCATGAGCCCCCAGCAGTTCATGAAACGCCACTGGGAAAAAAAGCCGCTGCTGGTGCGCCAGGCGATCCCCGGCTTTTCTGCTTTGCTGGATCGCTCCGAACTGTTTGATCTGGCGCAGGGCGACGAGGTTGAGTCGCGACTGATTTCGCAGCTCGACCGCCGCGGCAATCCAGGCTGGCAATTCAGATCAGGCCCGTTCCCGCGCCGCGCCCTGCCGCCTTTGAAGCAGCCCAACTGGACACTGCTGCTGCAAGGAATGGACCTGCACCATGCGGGCGTGCAGCAGTTGATGCAGCAGTTTCGCTTTGTGCCTGACGCGCGACTGGACGACGTGATGATCAGCTACGCCACCGACGGCGGCGGCGTGGGCCCGCACTTTGACAGCTACGACGTGTTCTTGCTGCAGGCGCACGGCCAAAGACGCTGGCGTTACGGTCGGCAAAAGGACCTGAGTCTGGTCCCCGGCATGCCCTTGAAAATCCTGTCCAATTTTGTGCCCGAGTTCGATGAGGTGCTCAATCCCGGTGACATGCTGTATCTGCCGCCGCGCTATGCCCACGATGGCGTCGCCCAGGGCGAGTGCATGACCTATTCCATCGGCTTTCGCTCTCCCAATCGAGGCGAACTGGCACGCGAGTTGTTGCAGCGCCTGGCCGATGACGCCAGCGATCTGGCCGGGGAAGCGATCTATCGCGACCCACTGCAAGTGGCGGTGCCAACTCCGGGCGCCATTCCTGCGGCATTGCACGATTTCGCGCTGGATTCGGTGCGCAGCGCGATGCAGGATCCCGACGCGTTCGCCTGCGTGCTGGGCGAACACCTGACCGAGCCAAAGGCCAATGTGTGGTTTGAAAGCCGGGCCGCGCGCTCTGACTTTGGCGCGCTGGTGCTGGATCGACGCAGTCGCATGATGTACGACGCGCGCCATATCTTCATCAACGGGGAGGGCTTTCGGGCTTCGGGACGGGATGCTGCCTTGATGCGCCGACTGGCGGATGAGCACTGCCTGGACGCAGCGGCTTCGCACGGCGCGAGCGCGGATGCCCGAACCTTGCTGCTGAGTTGGATCGAGGCGGGGTGGCTGCATGAGTCCGATTGACCCGGATGGCGCCGCGGCGGAGTCGGCATCGCCGCGTTTTTCCGGGCGCAGCGAATTCCAGCAACTCGTTCGCGAAACCTTCGAGCGGGCGGCGCAAGAAGCTTGGAATGAAATCATCGTGAGTGATGTCAATTTTGGCGATTGGCCGCTTGGCGAACGCGCCGTGGCTCAGTCTTTGAACGCGTGGTCCAAGAGCGGCCGCCGCTTCACCATGCTCGCAAAAAGCTACAGCGAAATGCCCATCCGATACGCGCGCTTTGTCACCTGGCGTCGGACATGGAGCCACATCATCGAATGCTGGGCCTGCCCGGACGCTGAGTTGACGGACTTTCCCAGCGCGATCTGGACGCCGTCATGGGCCCTGGTTCGATTGGATACCGAGCGCAGCACCGGAGTGACAACGAAGGCGCCTGCCGGTCGATTGCAGTTGCACGAAAAGCTGCGCGAGTGGCAGCGCAAAGGCACGCCCGGATTCCCCGCTTCGACGCTGGGCTTATGATTTGGCCTGCAGGGCTTATCGTGTCCATAAGCTTTGTTGGCAAAGTGTCGTAGCACTAATGTCGAAATACCATATAATCACAGGCTGAGTTGAGGAGTTCGAATCGCTTCACTCAGTCACGGCTTGCTTTTCGGGCGGTCATGACAATTTCCGGAAATTGTTTTCTTACGCTCTCTATCCCTTTCAAGGACTTTCAAATGAATAAGACTCTCGTTTTGGCAACTTTGGTGGCTGCCGTTGCTCTGGCTGCTTGCGGTAAAAAAGAAGAAGCTGCTCCCGCTGCTCCAGCGCCAGTGGCTGCACCCGCTGCTCCTGCTTCGGCTGCTTCGGCTCCTGAAGCCGCTGCTTCGGCAATGGCTGGTGCTGCTTCGGCAATGGTCGGTGCTGCTGACGCTGCCAAGGGTGCTGCAGACGCTGCCAAGGGCGCAGTTGACGCTGCCAAGGAAGCTGTCAAGAAGTAAATTCTTGCCATGCAAAAAAGGCCACCGTCAGGTGGCCTTTTTTTCGTGATGCGCCCGTCGGATGTCGTCGCTGGGAGGACTATGGTCCTCGATTTCAATGCTGCTTCAAGGATTTTCAAATGAGACATACCCTCGCATTGGCAGCCCTGATGGCTGCTCTTGCTCTTGCTGCCTGCAACAAGAAAGAAGAAGCGGTTCCGGTTCGCGGGCCAGCCCCAGGCGCAACGGAGGCCAGTGCCGCTTCCGCTCCATTGACTGGGCCCGAGGCCGATGTGGCTGCTGCTGCTGCTGCCAACGCTGCGGCCGACGCTGCCAAGGGTGGCACTGACGCAGCCAGAGACGCTGCGGCCAAGAAGTAGTCGGTCTTTTATTGGAGCCTGCAAAGACGGCCCTGATCAGTTGAGGACCGAGCAAAGTTCGCTGCGCGCAACTTTGGTCCGTCCCGCAATGGACAGCCGACATCCGACGATCAGTTGAGGACCGAGCAAAGTTCGCTGCGCGTAACTTTGGTCCGTCCCGCAATGGACAGCCGACATCCGACGATCAGTTGAGGACCGAGCAAAGTTCGCTGCGCGTAACTTTGGTCCGTCCCGCAATGTTTCAGATATTCAGCCAGGGCGTGCCATGGAGCGGATGAGCAACCCCGATATCCGAACTGGAGCAGCCCAAGGCCTGCGTCAGGGCAGAGACAGCCAACTCGGGCCGATTGTTTTGCAGGCTCAGGTGCGCTGCCACCAGATGCGTCAGACCGGCGTGATGAAGCTCTCGCGCCAAGCCGGCTGATGCCGCATTGGCAAGATGCCCAAAGCGCCCGCCGACACGTTGCTTTAGAAAAGCCGGATACCTTGAAGCGGCGAGAAGTTCTGGATCGTGATTGCACTCCAAGAGCAGAGCATGGCAGCCGGCCAGGTTCAGGGCAACATGGGGCGTGGCGTGCCCCAGATCGGTCAGGATACCCAAGCGCCGGTCGCCATCGGTGCAGCTCAATTGCAAGGGTTCTCGAGCATCGTGCGGCACGGTAAAAGGCTGGATCTCCAAGTCATTGAGCCCGATGCTTTGTCCATCCTGCGCCACTCGAAGCAGACCTTGGAGTTCCGGCGCGCCCATGGCGCTGTGGGTGCCGTGGCTCATCCACACCGGAATGGATTCGCGCCGCACCAGTTGGGTGACACAGCCGACGTGGTCCCCGTGTTCGTGGGTGATGAAGACGGCATCAAGCTGGCGGGCCAGCAGGCCTGCCTGGGCCAGGCGCTGGTCCAGATGCTTCAATCCCAGGCCGCAGTCCACCAGCAAGCGCGTCACCCGACCACCACAGTGAGATTCCACCACCGTGGCATTGCCGGAACTGCCACTGCCCAGGTTCTTGAATCTGAGCACCGATTTGCGCCAGAAGCCCTTACTTCAGGTCGTCCGCAATCAGCTGCGCAATGCGCCGGGCGTTGGCTGCGGTCTCGGGTGTCGCTGTGGCACTGACCACCGTCAGCGTGGTTTTGCTGCCGGCGCTCTTCAGGATGACACGGAATTTTTGCAAGGATTCGGTGTCGGCGCCGAAGCTAAACAACTTGCTGAAGAAGTTTCCTGCCTTCTTGTCGGCCCCGGATTCGACGTAGCGCACAAAGTAGGTGCCTTGTGAGCGGTCGCGGTCTTCCACCGTGAAGCCGGTGCGGTCCAGGGCCAGGCCCACTCGACGCCAGGCGCGGTCAAAGCCATCTGCAATTTCCAGTCCGGGCAGGCCGTCGATGGTGACAACATTGGCGCCGGCCTTGGCCGGCTCGGACGCGCTTGCAACTGCCTGCGCCACTTCCTTGGCTGCGCCCAATTTGATCATGAGGCGGCGCAGGAACTCGGTTTCAAGTTCCGGGTCGACTGGACGGGGCTGCCAGATGGTGCTGTCCTTCAGTCTGTCGGAATAGACCTCCATCATGCCGCGATGGCTGATGTAGATTTCGGTCGCGCCCGTGGAGGTTCGTTCCAGCCGGGTGCGAAACTTGTCGCGTTCTCCGGTTGAAAATATTCCATCCAGCATTCCGCCGATGGCCTTGCGCACAAAATCCTGAGGTAGCTTGGCCCGATTTTCATTCCATTCGGTTTCCATGATGCCTAGGTTGGCCTGATCCAGGACCAGCGTGAAGCCGCTTTCCACCCAGAAATCGTGCACCGGCTGCCACAGCTTGTCGGCAGGACGATCAACCACCAGCCAGCGCTGGGTGCCTGCACGCTCGATCCGTACATCGCCCACGGCGGTGGCCGCAACGGTGGGATTTTGTTGCGGTGATGTGGCCAAATAGCCTGATGCGGTGACGACGCCGCCGGGCATGGCGTAACGGTTTTCCTTGGACAGCTGGGTCAAATCAGGCGGCACATCCAGCGTCGGTCCTTTGACGTTGCTGCGGTAGTCGATGCGTTCAGTGTCGAATACGGTGGTGCAGGCCGCGAGCGCGGCGGTCAGGCAAAGTAATCCGAGTTTTGCGGTTTGATTCACGTGTGATGTCCTTTGGGATCTCGAATGGAAACAGGTAGTCAGAGCAGTCCGCTGGCGCGTAAGGCCGCTTCAACCACGGCCTCGTTGGCACGGGTCAGCGGCGTCATGGGCAGGCGCAGGGCCGGGCCGCTCAAGCCCATGCGCTGCATCGCCCATTTGACGGGAATGGGGTTGGCCTCGACGAACAGTTGTTTGTGCAGTGGCAGCAGCGCGAACTGAATTTCCATCGCGCGTTTCACGTCGCCGGCAATCGCGGCCACGCACAGCTCGTGCATCAGCCGCGGCGCCACGTTGGCCGTGACACTCACGTTTCCCTGGCCGCCGCACAGCATCAGCGCCACCGCGGTTGGGTCGTCGCCCGAAAAGACCGCGAAACCTTTGGGTACATCGCGAATGAGCCATTGGGCGCGCTCGATGTTTCCCGTGGCCTCTTTGATGCCGACGATGCCGTCCACCTGGGCCAACCGCAACACGGTGTCGTGCTGCATATCGGCCACAGAGCGCCCCGGAACGTTGTACAGCACCGTGGGCAGATCCACCGCTTCGGCGATGGCCTTGAAGTGCAGGTATTGACCCTCCTGCGTGGGCTTGTTGTAGTAAGGCACGACCTGGAGTTGGCAATCCGCTCCCACGGTCTTGGCAAAGCGCGCCAGTTCAATCGCTTCTGCGGTCGAGTTGGCGCCGCAACCGGCCATGATGGGAACTCGCCCCTGGGCCTGTTCCACCGAGACGCGGATGATCTCGCAGTGTTCCTGCACGTTCACCGTGGGCGACTCGCCCGTGGTGCCAACCACACCAATGCAGTCCGTGCCTTGCGCGATGTGCCAGTCGATCAGTTTGCGCAGCGTGGGGTAGTCCACGCTGTCGTCTTCCAGCATCGGTGTGATCAAGGCCACGATGCTGCCGGTAATAGGTTTCATGTCCGCAGTTCAAAACGGGAAACGGGCATTTTACCCAGTGAATGCATCCATGCGGCGAGCCGGTCGCAGGGTGTTGGCGCAACAGGTGTGGGTGATTCGAAGGTCAAGGCGTTGGCAACGTAGGCCCATCGCGGGCCTAGCGCCTAAAATCAAGGCTTTACCCGAAACCGAGCGCATGTCCAAGGCTTCTTCCCCCACCGCTGAGCGCGCGAGCGCCGCCGTCAAACCCGTGAGCTACGAGGCGGCGCTGCAAGAATTGGAACAACTCGTGGCCCAGCTGGAGTCGGGCCAGATGCCGCTGGAGCAGTTGCTCAGCGGCTATCAACGCGGTGCTCAGTTGCTGGGCTTTTGCCGTGACAAGCTCGCTGCCGTGGAAGACCAGATCAAGGTGCTGGATGAAACGGGCCTGAAGACATGGACGCAAGACTGATGGCTTCGGTCGATTTTGATCTGGACGAGTGGAGCGCCGCGCATCTGGTGCAGGTGGAGCAGGCGCTGCAGCGTTGGATCGACCCCGAAGCGCCCGCGGGCCTGGGGCAGGCCATGCGTTATGCCGCGCTCGATGGTGGCAAGCGGCTGCGCCCGCTGCTGGTGCTGGCCGCGAGCGAGGCCGCTGGCGGCAATCCACAGGCCGGGCTGCGCGCCGCTTGTGCGGTGGAGCTGATCCACGCCTACTCCCTGGTGCACGACGATATGCCGTGCATGGACAACGACGTGCTGCGCCGTGGCAAACCCACGGTGCATGTGCAGTTCGGCCAAGCGCAGGCCCTGCTGGCGGGCGATGCACTGCAGGCGCTGGCGTTCGAGCTGCTCGCGCCCGATGACGGCAGCGTCAGCGCCAACATCACGGCACGGCTGTGCCGCTTGCTGGCGCGCGCCGCTGGTTATCATGGCATGGCGGGCGGGCAGGCGATCGATCTGGCGAGCGTGGGCTGCGCGCTCACCCAGGCGCAGTTGCAGACCATGCACCGCCTCAAGACCGGCGCGCTGCTGCAGGCCAGCGTCATGCTGGGCGCGGCCTGCGCCGACTTGGTGGAAAATGAGCATGCGACGACCGCGCTGGCTGAATACGGCGCAGCGCTGGGCCTGGCCTTTCAAGTCGTTGACGATATCCTGGACGTCACCGCCGACTCGGCCACGCTGGGTAAGACCGCCGGCAAGGACGTCGCCCACGACAAGCCGACCTATGTGGCGCTGCTGGGCCTGGATCCCGCACAGCAGTATGCACAAGCGCTTTTGGCCCAGGCGCTGCGCGCGTTGGACAGCAGCGGCTTGCCCGATACCCGATCCCTCAAGGCCTTGGCCGACAAGGTAGTGAACCGCGAAAAATAAAATGACCTCACTGCTCGAAATCATCAACGATCCGGCCGCGCTGCGCCAACTTCCTCGGCCGCAGCTCAAGGCGCTGGCTGAAGAGTTGCGCAGCTTTTTGATCGAAAGCGTCGCCAGCACCGGCGGCCATCTAAGCTCGAATCTGGGCACGGTGGAACTCACGATTGCGCTGCACGCGGTGTTCAACACCCCCTACGACCGGCTGGTGTGGGACGTGGGCCACCAGACCTATCCGCACAAGATCCTCACGGGGCGGCGCACGCGCATGGGAACGCTGCGCCAGCAGGGCGGCCTGAGCGGATTCCCGCAGCGCGGCGAGAGCGAGTACGACGCCTTTGGCACAGCGCACTCCAGCACCTCGATTTCGGCCGCCCTGGGGATGGCGCTGGCAGCCCATATCAAGGGCGAAAACCGTAACGCCGTGGCCATCATCGGCGACGGCGCCATGACCGCAGGCGAGGCCTTCGAGGCGTTGAACAACGCCGGTGTGGCCGACTGCCAGCTGTTGGTGGTGCTCAACGACAACGACATGAGCATCAGTCCGCCGGTGGGCGCGCTCAACCGCTACCTGGCGCAGCTCATGAGCGGACAGTTCTACGCTGCGGCCAAGAACGTGGGCAAACAGGTGCTCAAGGGCGCGCCGCCACTGTTCGAGCTGGCCAAGCGGCTGGAGCAGCAGGCCAAAGGCATGGTGGTGCCAGCCACGCTGTTTGAAAAATTTGGTTTCAACTACATCGGTCCGATCGACGGACACGACCTGGACTCGCTCATTCCCACGCTGGAAAACATCAAGCACTTGATGACGCATCGCTCCGGTCCGCAGTTCCTGCACGTGGTGACCAAGAAGGGCCAGGGCTACCACCTGGCTGAGGCCGACCCGGTGGCCTACCACGGCCCGGGCAAGTTCGATCCGGCCGTGGGACTGAAAGCGCCGTCGGCCCCTTCCAAGACCAGCTTCACCCAGGTGTTTGGCCAGTGGTTGTGCGACATGGCCGAGAAGGACACACGTCTCGTCGGTATCACGCCGGCGATGCGCGAGGGCTCCGGCATGGTCGAGTTCGAGCGCCGTTTTCCGGCGCGCTATTTCGACGTGGGCATTGCAGAGCAGCACGCGGTCACCTTCGCGGCGGGCTTGGCCTGCGAGGGGCTCAAGCCCGTGGTCGCGATCTACTCGACCTTCCTGCAGCGCGCCTATGACCAGCTGATTCACGACGTGGCGATACAGAACCTGCCGGTGGTGTTTGCCCTGGACCGCGCGGGGCTGGTGGGCGCTGACGGTGCCACGCATGCGGGGGCTTACGACATTGCTTTCCTGCGCTGCATTCCCAACGTGAGCGTGGCCTGTCCCGCCGACGAGAACGAGTGCCGCCAACTCCTGAGCACGGCTTTCGCGCAGCAACATCCCGTGGCCGTGCGCTATCCGCGCGGCGCTGGCACAGGCGTTGCGGTCCAGCCGGGACTGGAGACACTTCCCTACGGCTTGGGCGAACTGCGCCGCGAGGGCAAAGGAGTCGCCATTCTGGTGTTTGGCCCCTTGCTGTATCCTGCTCTGGCCGCCGCCGAAGAGCTCAATGCCACGGTGGTCAACATGCGCTGGGCCAAGCCGCTGGATACCGCACTGCTGCTGCAGGTGGCGCAGCAGCACGAGGCGCTGGTGACACTGGAAGACGGTTGCATCATGGGCGGCGGCGGCAGTGCCGTGGCCGAGGCCTTGCAGCAGGCAGGTGTGGTGCGACCGCTGTTGCAGTTGGGCTTCCCCGATGTGTTCATCGAGCACGGGGATCCGCAACAGTTGATGGCGCAACAGGGGCTGGACGCGGCGGGCATCGAGGCCTCGGTTCGGCGCCGTTTTCCAGCGTATTGAGCGTCCCATTCAGTGTGATCGTCAAGGGTTAACCCGCAGCGCTTGGGCGTGTCGCGATTCCTACAATCAAAGCTGAGTCTTGTCAGTATTCTTGCTCTGCGAATGAGAGCATATCGAGTTCACTTAATTCACCCTCGGAGATAACTTATGGATCGTCGTTCCCTCATTAAAAATGCCGGTATCGCTGGTGTGTTGGCCGCGGCTGCAGCGCCCGCGGTGCATGCACAGACCGCCGGTGTGCGCTGGCGCCTTGCGTCGAGCTTTCCGAAGTCTCTGGACACGCTGTTTGGCGCGTCCGAAGTTTTTGCCAAAAAGGTCAGCGAAATGTCGGGCGGAAAGTTCGTCATCTCCACGCATGCGGCAGGGGAGTTGATGCCCGCTTTTGGCGTAGTCGATGGGGTGCAGAATGGCACTGTGGAATGCGCCCACACGGCCGCCTATTACTTCTTTGGCAAAGACGAAACGTTCGCGCTGAGCTGTGCGATCCCCTTCGGTCTGAACAGCCGCCAGATGACGGCCTGGATGTACGAAGGCAACGGCATGAAGCTCATGCGCGAGTTCTACAAGGGCTACAACATCGTCAATTTCCCGATGGGCAACACCGGATGTCAGATGGGCGGCTGGTACCGCAAGGAGATCAAGTCGGCCAAGGACATCAAGGGCCTGAAATTCCGCGTCGGCGGCTTCGCCGGCAAGGTGATCGAACGCATGGGCGGCGTACCGCAAAACATCCCTGCGGGCGAAATCTATCAGGCGATGGAAAAAGGCACGATCGACGCAGCCGAGTGGATTGGACCTTATGACGACCAGAAGCTGGGTCTGAACAAGGTGGCGCCCTTCTACTATTACCCCGCCTGGTGGGAAGGCGGCCCGCAGCTCGACCTGTTCGTCAACAACAAGGCCTATGACGCCCTGTCGGCGGAAAACAAGGCGATCCTGGAGGCCGCAAGCGCCTTTGCACACACCGAGACGCAGGCCAAATACGACGCCAAGAATCCCGCCGCGCTGAAGCAGTTGGTGGGTTCCGGAACCAAGGTGCGGCCGTTCTCGAAGGACGTGCTGGACCTGGCTTTCAAGGAGTCCATGGGGCTGTACGAGGAACTGCGCGGGAAGAATCCGAACTGGAAAAAGGTGTACGACGACTACGCCGCCTTCCGCAAGGAACAGAACCTGTGGTTCCAGTTCACCGAAATGAAGTTTGACAGCTACATGCAGTCGCGCTTGAAGGATCTTTGAGCTGAGTGAAAGCACAAAAAATGCCCCGCGATGCGGGGCTTTTTTTTGAAGTGATGCGGTGACTTCGCTGTCTAACAGGCACGCCCGCGCACCTGTTACGTGAAAGTTAGACAGGCAGGTTCGGCAGGCCTTTTGATTCCTGCGGTGGCTGGGAGCTTGCCGTCGTCGGAACTGCATGAAAACCAATGGAAAATTGTGAGCTGACAGCAGATTTCGCTTGACGCAGCCGTCGGGCTCTTGAGCAGCGGAACCAGTCCGACACTTTAGTAATTTCGAATTGTGCATGGACGGTAATTCTGCTGTCCATGCCGACCCAACCGGGATGAACATGGAAAGGACTTTGCCCCCAGGTCGCCTGCTGCCAACGGACAAAGGAAAACCCTATGACCGGGGAAACCCCTGTAAATGCCTGTAGCATTCGCGACTCGCCACGCGGGGCCGCATGCGGCTGACGGACGGACGCGGCAAAACTATTTCAACATGGATCGGCGCATAGCCGTTGGAGACAACATGGTTGCTTTGCGCTCACTCAGCATAAGCACGAGGCAGTGGATGATCGCCGGTGTGTCGGTGTTCAATTTCGATGCCGTTCGCCAGAGTATCGGGGCTTCGTATGCTGTCGCGCCGTGGCATGCCCACAGGCCGCGAATTGAGAATTTCTGTGGCTAGCCTTCCAGTCCTCCCGACGTGCAGGTACTCAGTCGCTCGCAGCCCGTGATCGCAAACACGTTTTCTCCCGATTCCAAGTTGCGTGAGTTTGGCACATTGCGATCGAAGACAAGGCTGCTGGTGGCTGTGTTCGTCTTCCTGGTCAGTGCCGCCTTGGCGACGGTTCTGATCTGGGAACTGGATCAATCCCGGCTGGGCTCCATGCGCGCCGAGGCACTCATCAAGGTGGGTGTGCCCGGTCAAACTCTTCAGCAGAATATTCAGCGGGCCTTGTCGGCGACCTACACCCTGGCCGCATTGGTTCGTCACCATCATGGTGCCATTCCCTATTTTGATAGTGTTGCTACTGAGATGTTGCCCTACTACCCCGGGGCATCATTGTTAATTCTCGCGCCTGGCGGAGTCATTCGCAACGTGGTGCCGCTGCGAGGAAGCGAAAAAGCCATTGGCCTGGATTTGCTCTCCGACCCTGTGATGAGAAAGGAGGCTAACTTGGCACGCAGCACGGGTAAGCTTGTGCTCGCAGGCCCATTGACCCTGGCACAAGGCGGGGTGGCGGTCATTGGTCGCCTGCCAGTGTTTCTGGACGAGGCTCAGAGAGGGCCCGAATTCTGGGGTTTCACGAATGTTGTAGTCCGTTTCCCTGAAGCGCTGGCGGGCTCGCAATTGCCCGAGCTGGAACGTTCTGGATTCAGCTACGTGCTTTGGAGAAAACATCCCGACACAGGCGAGAAGCAGGTGATTTCTTCGTCTTCATCTTCCGTATTGCACGACCCGGTCGAAGTGCAGTTGGACCTGCCCTATGGCAACTGGACGCTGAGCGCCGCGCCTGTGCAAGGCTGGGGCGACCCGGTCGGAATCTCGGTCAGAGCGACGCTGGCACTTGGCTTCAGCCTGCTGTTGGCGTATGTGGCGCTGCTGTTGATGAAGCTCCGGTCGCAAAGAGACAACCTGGGGAACGTCGTCGACAGCCGCACACGCGAACTCCAGTTGGCTTACAGCGAGTCACAGGGCAGAGAATCCTTGCTTAACCAGATTCTTGACACATCCAGCGTGGCGATTTTCTTGGCCGACGAAAACGGACGGATCGAGCGTGTGAATAAGCGCATGGCCGAAATGTTCGGCCGAAGCGAGCACTCCCTGGTCGGCTGCGAGTACGGCACCCTGGTCCATCCGTCACAGCGCGAAGAGGCGCGGGCCAAGGTCGGGGCCTTGTTGACCGAGTCAAACACTGAGGCCGACACGGACCGTTTGTATTGGCGCGCAGACGGCGCAGAGTTCTGGGGCCACCTGTCGCACCGGGGGTTTTTCGACTCCGTCCAATATGGTCGAATCCTGGTGTGCGTGATCATCGACATCACGCAGCGCAAATTGGCAGAGGTCGAATTGCGCGCAAGCGAGGAACGCTACCGCACGGCCTTTTTGACCAGCCCGGACTCGGTGAACATAACTCGCCTGTGGGACGGCCAGTACATCGAGGTGAATGACGGCTTTGTGCAGATGCTGGGATGGTCGCGCGAGGAGTCGGTGGGTCGGACTTCTTTGGAGATGAATATTTGGCGCTATCCCCAGGACCGGCAAAAGTTGGTGGATGCGCTTAAGCGTGATGGGCGCTGCGAAAACCTGGAGGCAGGGTTTGTCGCCAAGGACGGTCGGGTAACGACGGGTCTGATGTCCGCGCATGTGATGGAGCTCAAGGGTCAAACGTGCGTTTTGTCGGTGACGCGTGACATCACCGAACGTAAGCGGGCTGAAATGGCTTTGGGCGAAAGCGAAGAACGCTACCGCACCGCCTTTCTGACCAGCCCGGACTGGGTGAACATCAATCGACTCTCCGATGGTCTTTACCTTGAGGTGAACGATGGTTTCACGAAGGCGATGGCGTGGACCAGGGAAGAAGCCGTGGGCAGGACTTCGCTGGACATGAACATATGGCACAAGCCGCAGGACCGGCAGCGCTTGGTGGAGGCGCTGCAGCGCGACGGGTACTGCGAAAATCTGGAGGCAGAGTTTGTCGCCAAGGACGGTCGCATGATCACGGGCCAATTGTCGGCTCGCATGATGGCAATCAACGGTCAGCTATGCATGCTGTCGGTGACGCGCGACATCACGGAACGCAAAGCCGCCGAGGGGCAACTGCGCAAGCTGTCGCAGGCGCTCGAACAAAGTTCAGATAGCGTTGTCATCACCAACGCCGACGCCAAGATCGAATACGTGAACGAGGCCTTTGTGCGCAACACGGGTTTCAGCCGCGAAGAGGCCATGGGGAAGAATCCGCGCGTCCTGCAGTCGGGCAAGACTCCCAGGGAAACCTACTCGGCTATGTGGGACGCCATGGTCCATGGCAGGCCGTGGAGCGGCGAGTTCTTCAACCAGCGCAAGGATGGAACAGAGTACATCGAGGCCGCCGTGCTCTCCCCGATCCGTCAGCCGGATGGCAGTATCACGCACTACGTGGCAGTGAAGACGGACATCACGGCGAAGAAGAATGCCGACGAGCGGATCAACAGCCTGGCATTTTTCGACCCACTCACGGAATTGCCCAACCGGCGCCTCTTGCTCGACCGCCTGCAACAGGCGATTGTGTCGAGCGCCCGCAGCGGTCGCTACGGTGCCGTGCTGTTCATCGATCTGGACAACTTCAAGACGCTTAACGACACGCTGGGTCACGACATCGGGGACCTGCTGCTGCAACAGACCGCGCTGCGTATGGTGAACTGCGTACGAGAGGGTGACACGGTGGCGCGTTTGGGCGGCGACGAATTCGTGCTTTTGCTGGAGTCTCTGGGTGAGAACGCGCAGGACGCCGCTACGGGTGCGGAAGCCGTGGGTGAAAAGATCCTCGACACGCTCAACCAGCCTTATCAACTTGCGGGCTTTACCTGCCACAGTAGCCCCAGCATCGGCGTTACGCTGTTTTCCGACCATCCCGCAGGCCTGGAGGATTTGCTCAAGCGCGCTGATCTGGCGATGTACCAGGCCAAGGAGGCCGGGCGCAATACGCTGCGCTTTTTCGAGCCCGAAATGCAGGCTGCGGTCGCCGCGCGTGCTGCGCTGGAGACCGATTTGCGCGAGGCGGTCCACAGTGCCCAGTTCCTGCTTTTCTACCAGGCGCAGGTCGACCGCGATGGGGGCGTCACCGGGGTCGAGGCACTGCTGCGCTGGAGGCACCCGCAACGTGGACTGGTGTCGCCTGCATCGTTCATTCCATTGGCTGAAGACACCGGCCTGATCGTGCCGATCGGGCAGTGGGTGCTGCAGACGGCTTGCGCCCAGCTGAGTGCATGGTCGTTGCGACCCGAGATGAGGCATCTGAGTATTGCCGTGAATGTCAGTGCGCGCCAGTTTTACAAGAGCGATTTTGTCGAACAGGTTCTGGCGGTACTTGAAAGAACGGGCGCCAACCCGCTGCGGCTAAAGCTTGAGCTCACCGAGAGTCTGTTGGTGACCCATATCGAAGACGTCATCGCCAAGATGCACCAGCTCAAGGCCATGGGTGTGGGATTCTCGCTGGACGACTTTGGCACGGGTTATTCCTCTTTGTCGTATCTGAAGCGCTTGCCGCTGGATCAACTCAAGATCGATCAAAGTTTCGTCAGGGACATATTGACCGACGCCAATGACGCGGCCATCGCCAAGATGGTGATTGCGCTGGCCAACAGCCTGGGACTTACTGTGATTGCCGAGGGCGTTGAAACTGTGCCCCAGCGAAACTTTCTCGCTGTACTGGGCTGTCACTCCTACCAGGGCTACCTGTTCAGTAAGCCAATTCCAATTCAGGAATTTGAGGTATTTGCAGCCAAGAGCTGATGTGGGTTCGGTGGCTGTTTATGAACCGTGACATGAAGACTCAAAGGTCGAATCCCGGGGCTGGCTTTGTCGGTTAAGCTACCGATAATCTATGACAAGTGATGACTTTTCCACGCTGTTCGAGTTGCTGCCGATCGGTGCTTATCGATCCAGTCCGGACGGCCGCCAACTGCGCGCCAACCCCGCCTTGGTGCGGCTCGATGGCTACGAGAGCGAGGCCGAAATGCTGGCCGCCACGCACGACCTGGCGCAGGAATGGTACGTCGATCCCCAGCGTCGCGATCAGTTCAAGACCGAGCTCGCGCAGTTCGGACGCGTGGTCGATTTTGTATCCGAGGTCTTTCGACACAAGACGCGTGAACGCATCTGGGTGCGGGTTCATGCCCATGTGGTGCGCGATGCCGGCGGCGCGCTGCGCTACTACGAAGGCACGGTGCAGGACATCACGCAGGAGCACCGGATCCGTATGGCGCTGCAAGCCAGCGAGCGCCGCTTTCGCGCGCTCACGGAGAAGGCGCAGCTGCTGACCCTGATCTACGCGGACGACTTGCGGCTGAGTTACGTCAGCCCTGCCGCGTTGACGCTGCTGGGATTTGAGCCCGCTGCCAAACTGGGAACCTCGCTGTTGGATTGGTTTCATCCTGACGATGTGGGCGACGCGGCGCAGGAAATTGAGCGCATCAAGCGATTTGAAAACAGCGGTACCGAGTCGGTGTACCGCTTTCTTCACGCCGACGGCAGCTGGCGCCACCTCGCCTTGCTCGCCAACAATTGCCTGGCGGATGAAGCGGTGCAGGGCGTGGTCACCACGGCGCGCGATGTCACCGATGCCCATCTTGCGCAGCAAAAGCTGGTCGAGAGCGAGGCCCGTTTTCGCAGCTTGACCGAAATGTCAGCGGACTGGTACTGGGAGATGGACGCCGACCTTCACTTTACCCGGGTGGAAGCGGGGCCGCGCACGAGGCTGACCTGGCGTTATGACATGGCTCTGGGCCTGCGGCCAGGGCAGATCAGTCCCACCAGTTTGACGCAAGCGCAGTGGGCCGAGCACTTTGCCCTGCTGCGCTCGCATCAACCCTTTTATAACTTCGAATTTCAGCGCGAACTCAGCAATGGGCAGCGGCCTTGGCACAACATCAGCGGCGAGCCGGTGTTTGATACATCCGGGTCCTTTGCCGGCTACCGGGGCGTGGGGCGTGATGTTACGGAACTCAAATTGGCAGAAGAGGAGATTCGGCGAATGGCGTTTCATGATCCGCTCACGGGACTGGCGAATCGACGGCTGCTGATGGACCGCTTGCAGCAGGCGCTGAGCGCGGCTGAACGCAAGCAAACGGTTTCGGCGCTGTTGTTCCTGGATCTGGATCGGTTCAAGTTGCTCAATGACAGCCTGGGACATGACGCCGGCGACGAGATGTTGCTGCAGGTGGCCAGGCGTCTGAGCGGCTGCGTCAGGGCCGTGGATACGGTGGCGCGGGTGGGGGGCGATGAGTTTGTGTTGCTGGTGCAGGGCCTGGGGGAGACGATCGAACTGGCGACCGAACAGACGGCCATGCTTGGGCAAAAGCTGCTGTGCGCGCTGGCGGCTCCGTACGAGTTGAGACAGGGGCCGTTTCACAGTGGTGCCAGCATCGGTGCAGTAGTGATCGGTGCCAGCTCGCAAGACGCCGAGGCTTGGCTCAAGAAGGCCGATACCGCCATGTACGAGGCCAAGGCGGCTGGGCGCAACGCCCTGCGGTTTTTTGAGGTGGTCGACCCAGTTTGAGGTAAAGCGGTCGTCAGACGGACTGCATTTCACCCGAGAGCAGGGTGTGGATTCCCGGCTTGGCTTGTTGCACCGCCTGCAGCAATGCCTGTGCGATTTGTGGCGCCGCGATGACCCGGTAGTTGGACGGGATCAGTGGGCGCAGCGCCCGCATTGCCATCAAGGCCAGTCCCTCACCGCTGCGACCGGGTTGGTCCAGCGCCGCACGGTCGCCCTCGATGAAGGATGGCCGCGCTATGACCACCGTGGTGTAGCCCAGTTGGCCCAACGCCTCTTCCATTTCGCCCTTGACTCGGTTGTAGAAGACGGATGATTTGGCGTTGGCACCCATGGCGCTGATCACGCCCACGCGCATTGCACCAGCCTTGTGCGCGACCTTCGCCACCGCGATGACTGCATTCAAATCTATGGCGCGGAAAGCCGACTGGCTTCCCGCCACCTTGATCGTGGTGCCCAGGCCGATATAGACCTCGTCCACCTGCGGCAACTCGCCCAGGTGGGCGAAATCCACCGTGTGGACGTGCAGCTTGGGGTGCGTGATGGGCGGCGCTCTGCGACCCAGCACATGCACGGCGCGGTAGCGCTTATCGGCCAGAAGGGCCGCGAGAATTTCCCGACCCACCAGACCGGTTGCCCCCGCCACCAAAGCCACCCGACCTGCCGCCTGATCCACCATATCCGCCTCCATTGCGATTTCCTCCGCCAAAGCCACCACGGCCGCTGCGCTGCGACATCATATCGACGCTGGTGCGCATCGGATCCGGTTGTCCCTGGCCGGTGCGCTGAGGTTGCCCGCCGCCGACACCGCCCAGATGAGCGCCTGGCGCGGGCTGCTGGTCGTCGCTGTAACCGCCGCCACCACCGCCACCGCCCGAACGTCCGCGACCCTGGGGTGCGCGGTCCCCCTGGGGACGGGGTCCCTGTGCCGAACGTGGTCCGGCAGCGCCGGACGGGCCGCGCGGCGCCCCAGCCCTTGGGCCACCGCGGCCGCCACCGCCGCCATTGCCACCACGTCCACCGGCGCGGTTTTCGCTTACGCGCTGCATCATTTCGGTGCGAGCGGCACGGCCAGCGGCTGCCATCACGTCGCGGCTGGGCGGGCTGCCCAATCCGCCCCAGATGGTCTGGCGGCCCATGGCCAGAGGCTCGGCCTTTTCGCCGGGTTCTGCGCCAAAGCCCTCGACCAGCTTGACTTCAATGTTCTGTTTCGTGAAGCGCTCAATCGCCTGCATGAAGCCTTCTTCGTCCAGGCACACCAGGTTGATGGCGGCGCCGTCGGCGCCAGCGCGGCCGGTACGGCCGATGCGGTGCACGTAGTCTTCGCAGACATTGGGGATTTCGTAGTTCACCACGTGCGGCAGGTCATCGATGTCTATGCCGCGCGCCGCGATGTCGGTGGCCACCAGGGCGCGCACGTCGCCGCTCTTGAAGCCAGCCAGCGCCTGGGTGCGCGCGGTCTGGCTCTTGTTGCCGTGCAGAGCCATCGCGCTGATGCCGTTCTTTTCGAGGTACTCGGCGACGGAGTTGGCACCGAATTTGGTGCGCGTGAACACCAGCACCTGGCTCCAGTTATGCTCCTGGATGATGTGCGCCAGCAGTGCCTTCTTCTTGCCGCGGCCCACCGGGTGGATCAGCTGCGTGATGCGCTGCACCGTGGTGTTGCGCGGCGTCACCTGAATGGACAGGGGGTCCTTCAACAGGTTTTGCGCCAGTTCGCGGATTTCGTCGCTGAAGGTGGCCGAGAACAGCAGGCTCTGCTTTTCCTTGGGCACCACCGCCAGCACCTTCTTCACGTCGTGGATGAAGCCCATGTCGAGCATGCGGTCGGCTTCGTCCAACACCAGTATCTGCACCTGGCCCAGATCGAGCACGCCCTGTTGCAGCAGATCGAGCAAGCGGCCCGGTGTCGCCACCAGGATGTCCACGCCCTTCTTGACCTTGGCGATCTGCGGGTTCATGCCGACGCCGCCGAAAACCACGGTGGAGGTCAGTTGCAGGTACTTGCCATACTCGCGTGCCGACTCTTCCACCTGGGCTGCGAGTTCGCGCGTCGGGGTCAGGATCAGGGCGCGAATGCCGTTGCCGCCGAACTTGTTCTGCGCGCTTCGGCTCATGCTCAGTTTGTGCAGGATCGGCAGCATGAATGCTGCTGTCTTGCCGGTGCCGGTCTGGGCGCCGCCGAGCAGGTCTTTGCCATCGAGCACGGCCGGAATGGCCTGTGCCTGGATGGGGGTGGGGGTTTCATAGCCTTGCTCGTGCACGGCTTTCAAAATGGCAGGAGCCAGTTTCAGATCATCAAAATTCATAGGAAGGCGCCCGTTCCGGAGCGCTGGGGGTATCGGCCTGTAGCATTCCCGCAGGGAACACACCAGTCAAAGGCAGATGGGATACAAAAATGGGCGCTCGACGTAAAAGTCCTGGCCCCAGCGAAGTGCTGACGTTGCGGGCCACTGGAGTACCGCAACTGATCGCATTGTCGCATGAACTGCAGGCACGTGCTTTAGCGTCGATAATCTTGGGTTGTCCGCATCGGTTGAGAATTTCACAAAACGTGATTGCACCCGTCACGGCGAGGCCCGAAGGGCCGCGGCAGTCCACGTTCGAGTACCAACATCCTGGATTGCTTCGCTTTGCTCGCAATGACGGATCGGGTATTCAAGCGTGGCTCGGTTCATGGTCAGGAAGCGGTTTTGGCAGTATTTTTAAGTTATTCAAATCATCACAAGGTAAACCATGGCACAGTACGTTTTCACTATGAACCGCGTCGGCAAGATCGTGCCACCCAAGCGGCACATTCTCAAGGACATCTCGCTCAGCTTCTTCCCCGGCGCCAAGATCGGCGTACTCGGAACCAACGGCTCCGGCAAGTCCACGCTGCTCAAGATCATGGCGGGTCTGGACACCGAAATCGAAGGCGAAGCCACGCCCATGGCCGGTCTGAATATCGGCTACCTGCCGCAGGAGCCGCAGCTTGATCCGACCCAGACCGTGCGCGAGAGCGTGGAGGCCGGCATGGGAGCCGTGTTTGCCGCCAAGGCGCGACTGGAAGAGGTGTACACCGCTTATGGGGAAGAGGATGCCGACTTCGACAAGCTGGCACAGGAACAGGCCGAGCTTGAAGCCATCATTTCCACTGCCGGCACCGACACCGAGCACCAGTTGGAGATCGCTGCCGACGCGCTGCGCCTGCCGCCCTGGGATGCGGTCATTGGCGTGCTCTCCGGTGGCGAAAAGCGCCGCGTCGCGCTGTGTCGTTTGCTGCTCTCGCACCCCGACATGTTGCTGCTGGACGAGCCTACCAATCACTTGGACGCCGAGTCCGTGGACTGGCTGGAGCAGTTCCTGCAGCGCTATTCGGGCACCGTGGTGGCCATCACCCACGATCGCTACTTCCTGGACAACGCGGCCGAATGGATTCTGGAACTGGACCGCGGCAATGGCATCCCGTACAAGGGCAATTACAGCGACTGGCTGACGCAGAAGCAGGAACGCCTGGTGCAGGAAAACAAGGGCGAAGAGTCGCGTGCCAAGGCCTTGAAGAAGGAACTGGAGTGGTCGCGCCAGAACCCGAAAGCCCGTCAGGCCAAGAGCAAGGCCCGCCTGGCGCGCTTTGAAGAACTGTCCGATTTCGAATACCAGAAGCGCAACGAGACCAACGAAATCTTCATTCCCGTGGCCGAGCGCCTGGGCCAGGAAGTGATCGAGTTCGTGAATGTCACCAAGTCCTTTGGCGAGCGTGTGCTGATCGACAACCTGAGCTTCAAGGTGCCGCCTGGCGCCATCGTTGGCATCATTGGCCCCAACGGCGCCGGCAAATCGACGCTGTTTCGCATGATCTCGGGTCAGCAAAAGCCCGACTCCGGCGAAGTGAAGATCGGCCAGACCGTGAAGATGGCCTTCGTCGATCAGAATCGCGACGACCTGAGCAACGAAAAGACCGTGTGGGAAGACGTGTCCGGCGGACTGGACATCCTGAATGTGGGCAAGTTCCAGATGGCCAGTCGCGCTTACTGCGGACGCTTCAACTTCAATGGCGCGGACCAGCAAAAGCGCGTCGGTACTTTGTCCGGCGGCGAACGCGGCCGTCTGCACCTGGCCAAGACGCTGATCGCTGGCGGCAACGTGCTGATGCTGGATGAACCGTCCAACGACTTGGACGTGGAAACCTTGCGCGCTTTGGAAGACGCTTTGCTGGAATTTGCCGGCTGCATCATGGTCATCAGCCACGACCGCTGGTTCCTGGACCGCATCGCGACCCATATCCTGGCCTGCGAAGGCGACAGCCAGTGGACCTTCTACAACGGCAACTACCAGGAATACGAAGCCGACAAGAAGAAGCGCCTGGGCGAAGAGGGCGCAAGACCGCACCGCATGCGCTTCAAGGCGCTGAAGTAAGCTCCAGTGACTGCATCAGAATCGTCATTGCGAGGAGCGTAGCGACGTGGCAATCCATGTGTTTTCGTGCTGTGCCGGGATGGATTGCCGCGGCCCTTGGCCTCGCAATGCCGATGCTGTTATGGCCTCATCATGACCAAGCCGCCATCCAAAAATCCCCTTAAGCACTTGCGTCCTTCCGACCTGCGGGGGATCGCCCAACTTGCCACCGACGCCACCACCAGTGTGGCGCGCATTGCCGAGGGAGTGCACCAATCGGTATGGGACACGCTGGGTGTGGCGGGCAGGGCGCCGGGACAGACCGGCGGCATCACGGGTTTCGTCTACCAGGCAGTGCAGGGCGTGACGCAGTTGCTGGGCCAAGGCGCTGACACACTGTTGGCCACCTTGCAGACCCGAATGGAATCCAAGCAGGGCGCTGAGCCCGCAACGCCGCAGCGCGAGGCGGCGTTGGCCGTGCTCAACGGCGTGATGGGTGACCGACTGGTGGCCAGCAAGAACCCGCTGGCCACGCCCATGACGCTGCGCCATCAGGGTGCGGCGCTGAACTGGGAAGCACACCCTGCAGGGCTCCAGCCCAAGCTGCTGCTGATGCTGCACGGTCTGTGCATGAACGACCTGCAATGGACTGCTCAGCACCAGGGCCAGGCGGTGAACCATGGCGAGACCCTGGCTACGGCACTGGGCTACACGCCCATCTATCTGCGCTACAACTCGGGCCGGCACGTGTCGCAGAACGGGCGTGAACTCGCCGAGCAGCTTGAACAGCTGGTCCAACACTGGCCGCAGCCGCTCGATGAGATCAGCGTGGTGGCGCACAGCATGGGAGGCCTGCTGATCCGCAGCGCGCTCCACGTCGCGCGGCAGCAGGCATTGAGCTGGCCGGGGAAGCTCAAGAACATTGTCTTTCTCGGGACGCCGCACCATGGCGCGCCGCTGGAGCGCGCAGGCAACTGGCTGGACACGCTCTTGGGCAGCACGCCCTATACCGCGCCCCTGGCGCAGCTAGGCAAGCTGCGCAGCCCCGGCGTCACCGACCTGCGCTACGGCTTGGTGCTGGACGAAGACTGGCATGGGCGCGACCGCTTCGAACGGGCGCACGACCAACGTGCGCCGGTGCCGCTGCCCGAAGGCGTGGCCTGCTACGCCGTGGCCGCAACCCTGGCGGGCAAGCGCAGCGCGCTCGCTGACCGTCTGATCGGCGACGGACTGGTGCCGCTGCGCAGTGCTCTGGGTCAGCACGACGAGGCGCAGCGCTGCCTGGTTTTTGCCAAGGACTCGCAGCGGATTGTTTACCGCACCGGCCACATGGAGTTGCTCAGCCGACCCGAAGTGACGCAACAACTGCTGCACTGGCTGGCGCCGCTGGCGGCTTGACTTGGATCTCAGCCCGAAGCGGGTGGCTCAGACCAGATCGTTGGCGCAGGGCAGCTTGAGCGAACCGACCGACAAGCCCTTCGCCGCCAGCACGGCGCGCGCCGTGGCCCGCGCCGTGACCTCGGCCGCCATCGTTCCCAGCAGCAGCATGTTCAAGGTCTTTGCGGACTTGCCGGTGCCCAACGCGAACAGTGTGTCACCGTCCAATTGCGTGTGCACCGGATTGATGGCGCGCGCCAGGCCGTCGTGCCCCATCAATGCCAGGCGCTGCGCATGCGACTTGCTGATGACGGCGTCGGTGGCGATGACACCGATGGTGGTGTTGGTGCCGGCCAGCAGCGGCGTGCCCATCTTGCCGCGCAGCAGGGCACGGCGGCTGTCGAGCAGGGTGTGACTGCGCGCGCTGGTGCGGGCACCGGCCAGGATGCGCCCGCTGCTCGGATCAAGCACATCGCCCACGGCGTTGCAGGCGATGAGTGCGCCCACCGTGACGCCGTCGATGGTGATGGACGCCGTACCGACGCCACCCTTCATGGCGCGCGCCATGCCGAACAGCTTGCCCACCGAAGCGCCCGTTCCGGCCCCGACATTGCCTTCGGCCGGGCGTTGGTTCGATGCGGCAGCGCAGGCCTGATAACCGGCTAGGGCATCGGGGCGGATGCTGGCGTCGCCCAGCATCAGATCGAACAGCACGGCCGCAGGCACCAGCGGCAGGCGGCCCACGCCCACGTCATAACCAACGCCCTGTTCTTCTAACCAGCGCACTGCACCGGTTGCCGCCTCCAACCCCCAGGCGCTGCCGCCTGCGAGCACGATGGCGTGGACGTTGTCCACCAGATTTCCGGGCTCCAGTAAATCGGTTTCGCGCGTTCCCGGTGCCGCGCCGCGCACGTCCACGCCGCCCACGGCCCCGTCGCGCGCGATGATGACGGTGCAGCCCGTGGGCCGGCGTGCATCGCTGAAGTGGCCGACCTCGATGCCGGCTACCCGGGTGATGCTGCCTGCTGCTTGAGTGGAGCGTGTTGTTGGTGTGGCGGTGGAGCGTGTCATGGGTTTCATTATCCATGCCGCAGTTGCATATCGTGGCCTACGGCAGCGATCTGGATTTTGGCGCTGCACCTCCCGATGGCACCTGGGATAATTCACGCGTCCCCGAATAGCACGTAGAACTTGCGCAGCGGATTCTTGATGTTCCATACACCTCTGGTGTCGGGCGGAAAGAAATACACGTCGCCCACACCCAAAGCGACCGGTTCGCCGCCATCCGGGGTAAACGTGGCGTCGCCGCTGATCACATGCATGGTTTCAGCGCTGCGAATTTCACGCCGATATTGTCCTGGGGAGCACTCCCACAGGCCAATTTCAGGCGCGTGAGCGATGGGCGCGATGATCTTGCTGCCGCGCAATTGGCACGCAGGCTCACTCAACGGCAGACCCACCGTACCCCAGTCGTCGAGTCTATGGCGGGCGGTGTTTGAATTGACGGCAAGTTTGAGGATGGACATAGGGATTTTTCCGCTAAAAAGACTGCCGGTCGCGCCAGCGGTAATACATGATGGACGGGGCCAGAAACCACGGATTTCCGGTGTACAGGGGTCGGCTTTGGAACGCCAGACCATCCAGCGCGGTTCGACCTTCAGCCAGGCCCAGCAACTGTTGGCCGACGCGCATGCCAAAGTAGCTGGAGATGCCAATGCCGGAACCACAATAGCCCATGGCGTAGTGCATCCCGTCGTGCTGGCCAATGTGCATGAGGTCATCAAAGGTATAGGCGATGAAGCCGCACCAGGAATGACTGATGCGTGTGTGGCGAAGCTGCGGGAAGAGGCGGACCATTTCAGCCTGAAGTTTGGGACCGCTGACACGGGGGTCGGTTTCACCGTAGGAAACGCGCCCGCCAAACAGAACTCGGCGCCGATCCGGTGAGCAGCGGTAGTAATAGATGACTTTGCGCGTGTCCGTCACGGTGCGGTTGTTCGGAATCAGGCGCTCTGTCGTCCCTTCAGGCAAGGGCTCGGTCGCGATCATGTAGCTGCCAATGGGAATGACGCGACGCTGCAGCCAGGGCGTGAGCTTGCCGGTGTAGCCATTGGTGGCGATGATCACATCGCGCGCCAGTATGTCGCCGCGTGGCGTCGTCAATCGAAACGACTCGCCAACCCGTTCGATGCTGGAGACAGGACAGCGCGCAGCCACCAGCGCGCCAGCCGCCAGACTGGTCTTTAGCAAGCCGGCGTGGTAGCGAGCCGGATGAATGGATGCGTGCTGCTCGTACACTGCGCCGCCGAAATACGAATCGGAGCCGAGCTCGGTGTGCTGCTCAGCGCGTGGCACCATGTGTGCGGCCACCTTCAGTCCTTTGGGCTGGGCGGCCAACTTTGCCGCCAGGTCGTCGTACTGCCGCAGATTGTGGGCCGCGTGAAAGTGCCCGACCTGCGCGAAATCACAATCGATGCCCTCGCTGCGCACGAACTCGCCGATCCATGCCAGTGAGCGTTGTCCCTCTTTGACGATTTCAAACGCTCGGCTCGCGCCATAGCGCGCTGCCAATTGTTCATAGCTGGGTTTGATGCTGGTCGATATCTGACCGCCATTTCGGCTGCTGGCGCCCCAGCCCGCCTCTTCGGCATCGAGCACGATCGTGGAGCGCCCTGCACGCGCGGTCTGCAGCGCCGCGTGCAGGCCCGTATAGCCGGCACCGATGACGGCCACATCGACTTTGCTCGGCAAGGTCAGGTCGGCCCATGGCTCTCGATGGACATCGTCCCACCAGTACGGGGTGATTCGGCAATCGGCTTGGGGGTGGTCTTGATTCATGTTGTTGCTGGGCATATCAAAGCATTCACGGCGAACTCCAGGCAGCTTGCTTGATGATGGGTTGGCGGCTGTCACCACAAGCCAATTGTGCGACCAGGGTCACCGGCGGCTTGGTCACAAAATAGCGCGTCAAACAAGCCGCGATCGCCTTGCGCGCAGACAGATCATGCTCCAGAGCAAGTCAGGGTTTGCCACAAGTTCACAACCGAGTTGCATCTGTATAGTTTAATTTTTGGTCAACCCAATTGGAGTCAATGCAATGCTGAATCAGCCGATGTTGAACCGCGTCGTGGCCCTGGCCACAGTGTGTGTGGCGGGGAGTCTTGCCGGCAATGCAGCCGCCCAGTTGACCGTGGTCTCATTTGGCGGAGCCTACCAGGAGGGACAAAGCAAGGCCTTGTTCCAGCCCGCGGCCAAGGCGCTGGGCATCACCGTAAAGGAGGAAACTTATACGGGCATTGCCGATTTGCGCTTGAAGGTCAAGGCCGGGGCCGTGACGTGGGACGTTGTCGCCAGCGGCTCGGGCAGCGCCGCACGCGCGGGCTCTGAAGGCTTGCTGGAGTCACTGGACTACAAGACCATTGACGTATCGAGTTTTGCACCCGGCCTGACGCAGGAGCACTGCGTCGGCGGTGATGTGTTCTCCACGGTAATGGCGTGGAATACCAAGACCTATGGCAGCAAGGGTCCACAGAACTGGGCCGATTTTTGGGACGTGAAAAAATTCCCGGGCAAGCGCTCGTATCGCAAGGGTGTTGCCGGCGCACTCGAGCCCGCACTCATGGCCGATGGGGTGCCTGCCAACAAAGTGTATGAGGTGCTCTCGGCGCCGGGTGGCATCGAGCGCGCGATCAAGAAGATCAACGAGCTCAAGCCCCATATCGCCGTCTGGTGGTCTTCCGGCGCCCAGCACGCCCAACTCATGAAGGACGGCGAAGTCGACATGATCACCGGTTGGAACGGTCGCTTCGATGTGGTGGCCAAGGACGGTGCCAAAGTCGCCTACACCTTCAATCAAGCACTGCTCGACTACGACTGCTTCGGTGTGCCCAAAGGGGCGCCCAACAAGGCGCTGGCGATGAAATTCCTGAATGAGATCAGCAAGCCGCAATACCAGGCGGAATTCACCAAATACATCACCTACGGCCCGACCAACAAGAAGGCTTACGATGGGCCGGCGATCAGCGCCGGTTACGCCAAAACCCTGCCCTCCCACCCCGACAATTCGGCCAAGCAATTGCCCATCGATCTGGCCTGGTACACCAAATTTGAGGCCCGTGCCTCCGAGCTGTACCAGAACATGCTGACCGAATAGCACCACGGCAAGGCATCGGCCTGAGTTCCAAATCCGGCGTCGCCCATGAGCGCTGCGCCGTCCAACGGGGAGACCGAACCATGGTGCGCACCTCGTCGCTTCCGATCACCATTCGGCAAGTGACCAAGAGCTACGGCAAAAATTTTGCGCTTGATCATGTTGACCTTGACATCCGCAGTGGCGAGTTCCTGACCTTGCTGGGTCCTTCGGGGTCCGGTAAGACCACGCTGCTCACGGTGCTGGCCGGATTCACCCGGCCCGATGGCGGCAGCTTGAAATTTGGCGACACCGAAATGATTTGTGTGCCGCCGCACAAGCGCGATGTGGGCATGGTGTTTCAGAACTACGCACTGTTTCCCCACATGACGGTGGCCGCCAACGTCGGCTTCCCACTCAAGCTGCGGGGCGTCAGCGCAACCGACATGGCGCAGCGTGTGGATGCGGCGCTGGAAACGGTGCGCTTGGGTGGTTACGGCGGGCGCAGTGTGGATCAACTTTCCGGCGGCCAGCGCCAACGCGTGGCGCTGGCGCGCGCCATCGTGTTCGAGCCGCGCATCATGTTGATGGATGAACCGCTGTCGGCACTGGACAAGCAGTTGCGCGAACACATGCAGTTGGAGTTGCGCCAGCTGCACGACAAGTTGGGCATGACCACGGTCTACGTGACGCACGACCAGCGTGAAGCCCTCACCATGTCCGACCGGATCGCCGTGATCAGCGCCGGACGCATCATGCAGCTCGACGTGCCACGCACCATCTACGAAAAGCCCACCAGTCGCTTTGTCGCCGAGTTCATTGGTGAGTCGAGCTTTCTCTCGGTGCGGGTGTCTCAGGGTCGCGTCACGCTGGCGGGGCGAGCGCTCATGACGGCGACACCGGCCCGCGCGGATGGCGAGCATTGGCTGATGCTGCGCCCGGAGCGGCTGCGCATGGTGGGGCCGGATGAGCCAGATTGCGCGAGCGTGAATATTCTGCAATCCACCTTGGTGAATCGGGTTTACCAGGGCGACAGTTCCTTGCTCCAGCTTGAACTGCCAGGGGCCGGTTTGATCAGCCTGCGCAGCCCGTCCAACGCACGGTCCGATGACGGTTTGCCGCTCGGCGCGACCGTTCGGCTGGGTCTGAATGTGCAGGACACGGTTTTGCTGGGCGCGCCAGGAGCGCACGCTTGACGCCTTTGCTGAACCAGCGCGAGTTGCGGCTCAGCGCCGTGTGGGAGCGGCTTTCCCTGGCCGGGCTGGTGCTGCCGGCACTGCTGTTGATTCTGGTCACGATGCTGGCGCCGGTGGGCTGGCTGTTCTACCTGTCCGTCTTGTCCGATGCCGGCAGCTTCAGCCTGGAACACTACCGGCGCATGTGGGAACAACCCTCTTATGGACGGACGTTTTGGACGACCTTTGAGGTCAGCCTGCTGACCACGGGAATCTGCATGTTGCTGGGCTATCCGCTGGCGTATTTTTTGTCCGAACTGCCCAAGCGGACCGCCAATCTATGCATGATTGCGGTGCTGCTGCCGCTGTGGACTTCCCTGCTGGTGCGCACCTATGCCTGGCTGGTGCTGCTGCAACGCCGCGGACTGATCAACGGCTGGGGCATCGAACTGGGCCTTTGGGATGAGCCGCTGGCACTGGTGCACAACCTGACCGGAACGCTGATAGGAACCGTTCACGTGATGTTGCCCTTCCTCGTGCTGCCCCTGTATTCAGCCATGCGCGCCATCGACCGCAGCTACCTCAGAGCGGCAGCCAACCTGGGCGCGAGTCCGCTGCGCAGCTTCTGGCTGGTGTTTTTTCCTTTGGCCATGCCCGGGCTTTCGAGCGGCGCGCTGATCGTGTTTGTGCTGTGCCTTGGCTTTTACGTGACGCCGGCCGTGCTCGGTGGTGGCAAGGTGATCATGGTGTCGAGTCGCATCGCCAACGACATCGAGATCTTCTTCAATTGGGGCGCCGCCAGTGCCTTGGGTGTGGTGCTGCTGGTATTGACCGCCGCCGTGGTCCTGGTGGCAACGCGAATGGTCCGCATGAATGGCGTGTTGGGTCGCCAGGGCACACCATGAAGTGGCTTGCGCAACCGGTCACGGATACCCAGGTCACGCGTGGGGCCCGGCTCTGGCTCTACGTGCTGGCGGTCGTGGTCATGATCTTCCTCGTGGTCCCGACGCTGTTGGTGATCCCCATGTCCTTTTCCGGAGCCCAGTACCTCGAATTTCCACCGCGCCAATGGTCGTTGCGTTGGTACCAGAACTTTTTCAATTCGGCGTCGTGGATGCAGGCCACGGCCACGTCGCTCAAGGCGGCCCTGATGACCGCCCTGGTCGCAACCCCCTTGGCCACCATGGCCGCCTATGGACTGCACGTTTCACGCTTTCGCTACGTGAACTGGATGATGATGCTGCTTCTGACCCCGATGGTGATTCCCGTCATCCTGATCGGCATTGGTGTCTTTTATGCGTACGTCAAACTGTCCCTCGTCAACACCATGATCGGCCTCGTTCTGGCCCACAGCATGCTGGCGATTCCGGTCGTGATGATGGTGGTGGGCTCCGCGCTCAAGACCTTTGACATGGACCAGGAATTGGTGGCGCGCAGCCTGGGCGCATCGCGACTCAGGGCTTTTCTGCTGGTCACGTTGCCGCAGATTCGCTTTTCCGTGGTGAGCGGTGCCGTGCTGGCCTTCCTGACGTCCTTTGACGAAATTGTCGTGTCGCTGTTTGTCTCGGGTGGGGATAACTCCACCCTGACCCGAAACATGTTCAACGCGCTGCGCGATCAGGTGGATCCAACCATTGCGGCGATCTCCACGATGATCGTCTCCGTGACCGCGCTGTTGCTGGTCTTCACCCAATACGTCGGGCAAAACAAGACCACTGAGCCCACGGCAATCGCCAACTGAATAGCCAAATTCGACGGGAAGACGCCATGGAAAATGACAAGTATCTGGATCGGACAGCGCGCATGCTGTCCCGCTGGGCGGGTCAGAAGCAGACCGTGGTTCGCCCGGATGGCGTGACAGAAGAAACACTGCGGCGCCCGCCGAGCCTGCCCGGACAACTCAACGCTGCAGATGCTCTCTATCAGGAACAACCGCGCCCGATTCCGGTGTTGGCGGAGTGCGACGTGCTGGTCGTGGGTGGCGGCCCGGCTGGGCTGTCGGCCGCGCTGGCGGCCAAGCGTGCTGGGGCCGACACCATCCTGCTCGAACGCTTTGGCTGTTTTGGCGGCGTGATCACCACCGTCGGGATTGAAACCCTGGCTTGGTACCGCTACGAGGGGACCATTGAGTCGGAGGGAATCGGCGTCGAGATGGAACGCATGGCAGCACAGATGGGCGGCACCATCAAGTGGCCGTACAACGACAGCGAATGCCTGGATGCGGACTTCTTCAAGGTGGTTGCCGATCATCTGATTCGTGAATCCGGTGTGCGACCGATCTTGCACTGCCTGGCGGTCGAAGTCCTGTTGAGCCCCGACAGTCGACAAATCCAGGGCGTCATCACCGAGAGCAAATCGGGTCGCCAAGTGGTTCTCGCCAAGCGCGTGATCGACTGCACGGGGGACGCCGACATTGCCCATCTGGCCGGCGCGAGTTATCGCAAAACCCCCAGGGACCAGATGATGGGCGTGACCACAGTCTTCAGTTGTTCTGGTGTGGACAAGGAACGCTTTTTGCAATACACCGAGGAGCAGCCCGCAACCTATGCCGATTGGAGCCGCGTCTGGGACCAGGAGACCACTGGCAAGGAGGATGCGTTGCGCAGTCCCTACCTTGACAAGGAGTTTGTCAAAGCGCGCGAACTCGGCGTCATCCCTGAAGACTCCGGCGGCATTGGAGGCTCCTGGTCGGCCCTCACCGAGGCCGGGGAGGCGACCAACCTCAACCTCGCCCACATGAAGAATGTGGACCCCACCGACGTCATGGATTTGACGCGGGCTGAAATGCGTGGAAGGCAGGAGGCCATGTTCGCCTTGACCGCGCTCAAGGGGGTGGTACCCGGATTTGAAAACGCCAAGCTGCGCAACTTTGGCATGACCCTGGGTGTGCGTGATTCACGAAAAATCATCGGCCAATACAACCTGACTGGCGAAGATGTGCGAAACCAGGCCCGATTTGCGGATTCGATCGGCATCTTTCCCGAGTTCATCGATGGCTACAACATCCTCATACTTCCGACCAGCGGTCGCTATTTTGAAGTTCCCTACGGCTGCATGGTGCCGCTGGAGGTGGACAATTTGTTGGTCGCTGGGCGCTGTGTGGCAGGTGACAAGGTGTCCCACGCCGCGATGCGCAACATGATGGCGTGTACCGTCACTGGCCAGGGCGCCGGCGTAGCCGCCGCGATATCGATCAGGCAGCAGAGCACCACGGCCACGGTGGACATTGAGCTGCTGCAAGCCGAACTGCAACGCCAGGGTGTGCGGCTGCGATGAACACCCTTCAAACCGTTTCAACAGGCCAAAAATGACAAGCTCATGCCTTTGGGCGAGTAGCGCCGCGCCCGATGTGCAAGCCACGGCGCTGCAGGGAGACAGGGCGGTCGACGTGCTCATTGTCGGAGCCGGCTTCACCGGCTGCGCTGCGGCACTGTCATTGGCGCTGCGCGGCGTGCGCGTCGCCGTTCTGGAAGCCAAGACCGTTGGCTGGGGCGCCTCGGGGCGCACCGGTGGCCAGGTGATCCCGGGGCTGAAATACGACCCCGACGAACTCGAGGCCATGTTCGGTGCGGAACTCGGCGCGCGCATGGTGCAGGCAGCCGGCGCGGTTGGCGACGAGGTGTTTGGCCTGATCGAGCGGCACGCCATTGCCTGCGACGCCCAGCGCAATGGCTGGCTTCAACCCGCCTATTCCACGCGCTCCCTCGACCTGGCATTGCGGCGGTGCGACAGTTGGCAGCGGCGTGGCGCCAATGTGGTCGCAGTCGATCGTTCGAGAATGGCACAACTGCTGGGCACGGATCATTACCTTGGCGGATGGGAAGACCGCCGAGCCGGCCATGTGCAACCACTGTCGTATGTGCGCGGACTGGCCTTTGCAGCGCAACGGGCTGGGGCCGAAATCTATATCGACTCCCCCGCGTTAAGCCTGAGCAAACAGGGAGCGAAGTGGCAAGTGGCGTGCGCGCATGGCGCGGTTGCAGCCAGTCAGGTGCTGATCGCCACCAACGGCTACACCGACGGACTTTGGCCCGGACTGCGCAGAACCGTGGTGCCGATGATGAGCTACCAAGCCGCCACCGTGCCGATTGCTGCGGCATTGGGCCAGAGCATCCTGCCAGAAGGGCAGGCTGCATCGGATACGCGCCGGCTGTTGTGGTACTTCCGTCGCGACGCCCATGGCCGACTGATCATGGGGGGGCGTGGACCCTACCGCGAAAACCAAGGCGCCGCCGACGACCAGCATGTGCGCACGGCCGTGAATCGACTGTTCCCCCAACTGCGCAACACGCCCTTCGAGTTCCACTGGGCCGGGCGCGTGGCGATGACGCAGGACCATATCCCGCACCTGAACCAACTCGACCGCGGGGTGTGGGCTGCGCTCGGCTACAACGGGCGCGGCGTCGGCATGGCAACCCTTCTTGGGCGATTGCTCGCCGATCTCGCCTGTGGCGTTGCAGCGAAGGACCTTCCTTTTCCGGTGACCTCCATGCGTCCCATCGTCGGCTACCCATTCACGCGCCTTGTTGCCCGCGCGCTGACCAACTACTACCGGGTTCGCGATACGCTGGAGGCC
>CAIVXG010000229.1 GCA_903909815.1 uncultured beta proteobacterium
TCAGCCGGGGCGATGGTGGTCTTCATGCTGCGATGTCCTCACGATATGTTGCAGAATCACCCCTTCCGAATTGAGGGAGTGAAGGTGCAGAATAAATCGTGTGACGGCTGGCGACTACTCCGCGTAGCGGCTTCGTCCAACCGACACGCTCAGCCTGACACCCAACCCGCCAGCGTCACGCAGGCGATCAACACGGGCTGGTGCAGCATGTAGTAGCTCAGGCTCCAGCGACCCAGAAATGTCAGGGGTGCGAAGGCCGTGGCCACACGCACGCGAAGCGCTTGCGGGTAGTGCCGCTGCGCCCAGGTGCCGGCAACGAAGCCCCACAGCATGACACCCAGCCAAGGCACCAACGGAACGTAGTCTTCGGTGTTCGGCTTGCGGTTCACCAGGCCCAACCAGTTCAGTCCCCGTTGATTCAAGAGATCACTCAAGGCACCCGAACCCATCACCTGCTGGGCGATGAACTTCGCCGCGATCAGGACGGCGCCGATAAGAAACAAGAGCAACAGCTGGCGCCTGGCCCATGGTGACATCCAGCGCAGCAACAGCAGCATCAGCGCCATCGCGTGTAGCACGCCAAAGTAGATGAAACTTTGTGGAAACATCCAAAGCGAACCCAGCGTCACCAGCACGGCGCAGCCAGCGACTCGGGACCAGCGCCGCCAAAAGTGCGACCAGCCCTGTCCCTGCGCCACGGCGACGGACTGCCCAAGACCGGCACAAAAGAGGAACAGGCTGACGATGGCACTGCGCTGCCAGGTCCAGAATGGATCGGAATAGAAGTCCTGTCGGATGAAGCCGGCGTGGTTGAGGTCAAAGCAGAAATGAAACAGCGTCATCCAGACGATGGCGGCACCACGCAGGGCGTCGATTCCATCCAGCCGCTTGGTCAGTTGCATAGTTTGAGTGCGCACGGCGGCGACGATAACCCAAAAAAAAGGCCTCGTCTTGCGGCGAGGCCTTAAGGGATCCCTGAACCCTGAGGTTACGAAAGGATCCGAGGAGACAATCATGAGCCGTTGTGGGACAGATCAAAGCTGCACGAAGTGAGCGTGCTCTGTCCTCAACCGACAATGGTGTGCGGGGCAGGCACTGAGCGTGCACTGTCCCCAACTGATCAAATTAGCGCTTCTTGGCGGTTGTGGTCTTGGCCGCATTCACGGCGGTTGATGCCGCGGCGTTGAAGTTGGCTTCGGCCACATCAGACGCTTGCTTGACAGCCTTTTGCACCGATTCAAAAGCGTTGTTGGCGGCTGCCACAGCGCCCTTCATCACAGCCACGGCAGCTTCAGAGCCGGCGGGTGCGTTCTTGGCGACGTTGTCGACAGCGCCCATGAACTTGGCTTGGGCTTCAGCGGCCTGGCCTTCAAAGGCCTTCGTGAATTCGCTGCTGGTGCCGGTGGCGATGTCGTACAAGTGGCGGCTGTACGCTGCGGTCTTTTCAGCCAAGGGCTGGAGCAGGCCGGCTTGCAGGGCGAGCAACTCTTGTGCGTCTTTCACGCTCAGAACCGACTTGGTGTGGTTGGAGACTTCTTCCAGGGCGGCGCGCGATGCGGTCACGTTGAGTTCAACCAGCTTTTCCACGCCTTCGAAGGCCTTGGTGGTCAGACCAAACAGGGTTTCAACGTTGGCTTTGTGCGAGGCCATGACTTGTTCAGCGGTCAACATATTCAATTCTCCAATAGAGGGGTTTACAAAATATCTGCGCTGAAACACGGTTCATACCTGGCATATGGTGCAGTGCAGCATAGGTTGAAGTATAGGGTAATCACCGAGTCTTGCAAGCCTTTGTTGCTGCAATGCAGCAAATTAGAGGAACTTTTCTAGAAGACTGAACAATCCCTATTTGTCATGCCTGTGTCTTGGGGTGGGCGCCGGGCTGGCAGAATCCCCCCATGACTTCAAACGCAAACGGCAAGCCCTTGGCGAGACCACGCGCCGACTACCGGGTCTTTCGAACCCTGAGCACGCGCTGGATGGACAACGACGCCTATGGTCATGTCAACAACGTCGTCTACTACAGCTGGTTTGACACGGCGGTCAATGCCCATCTGATCGAGCACGGTGCCCTTGACGTGCAACAGGGCACAGTCATCGGTCTGGTGGTGGAAACACAGTGCAACTATTTTTCGCCGCTGGCTTTTCCTCAGACGGTGGAGGCGGGGATACGCGTGGCGCGGCTGGGTCTGTCCAGCGTGCGCTACGAGGTCGCGCTCTTTGCGCATGGCGAGGTGCTTTGCGCCGCCCGAGGGCATTTTGTCCACGTCTATGTGGATCGAGTTAGTCGCCGCCCGGTGGCATTGCCCGAAAAACTGAAAGCCGTATTGGAACCCTTGCTATGAATACTTCTGAAGTGGACTGCGCGAGCCGAAGCCGCATCTCGGCCCGTGCCGATCTGGAGTTGACCAAGCAATACCGCGACGAATACGAGTGGACGGGTACACCCACGGGCTGGAGTGACCCAGCATGATCATCACCAGTCTGCTCGACACCGACCTGTACAAATTCACCATGATGCAGGTGGTGCTGCATCAGTTTCCGGGTGCTCAGGTCGAGTATCGCTTCAAGTGCCGCAATGCGGGGGCGCAACTGGCGCCCTACGTGCAGGAGATTCGCGAGGAAATCCGCGCCCTGTGTAGCCTGCAGTTTCAGGAATCGGAGCTGGCCTATCTGCGCTCCATGCGTTTTATCAAGAGCGACTTTGTTGATTTCCTGGGCCTGTTTCGGCTGAACGAGAAGTACATCACCGTCACGGCGCGGGCCAGCGGCGAAATTGACATCACGATCCAGGGCCCATGGCTGCACACCATCCTTTTCGAAGTGCCGGTGCTGGCGATCGTGAACGAAGTCTACTTTCGCAACATCCAAAGGCTGCCGGACTTTGCCTTGGGCCGGGAACGCCTGGACACCAAGATTGCGCTGCTGCGTGGCCCTGAGCTGGCCGAACTCAAGATCGCCGACTACGGCACGCGCAGGCGCTTTTCGCGCGCCTGGCACGAAGAGGTGTTGCGCGTGCTGGCGACGCGACTCGGGACCACCCACAGTCCGGGCAACGACGCGGCGGGCCAGTTTGCTGGCACCAGCAACGTCTGGTTTGCCTGGAAGTTGGGCCTGACGCCATTGGGCACGATGGCGCACGAGTACCTGCAAGCCTGCCAGGCGCTGGGCCCGCGGCTGCGCGACAGCCAGGTGTTTGCGTTCGAGTCCTGGGCCAAGGAGTACCGCGGCGACTTGGGCATCGCGCTCTCCGATGTCTACGGCATGAGCGCGTTCCTGCGCGACTTCGACATGTACTTCTGCAAGCTCTTTGACGGCGCACGTCATGACAGCGGCGACCCTTTTGCCTGGGGCGAGCGCCTGATCGAGCACTACCGCCAAAACCGCGTCGACCCCAGGACCAAGACACTGATCTTCAGCGACAGCCTGACGGTGCCACGCACAATCGAGCTGTATCAGCAGTTTCGCGGCCGCTGCCAGTTGGCGTTTGGCATCGGCACGAATCTGACCAATGATCTGGGCGACCCACCGGCTCATGTGCCGCTGCAAATCGTCATCAAGATGACGCGCTGCAACGGGCAGCCCGTGGCCAAGCTGTCCGACACGCCATCGAAGAACATGTGCGAGGATGAAAAGTACCTGGCCTATCTGCGCCAGGTGTTTGACATCGATCAGCCCGGATAATCACCCACCCGCTCTTGCGTTTCCTCCCTTATTCAGGACTATCCCCATGCTGACCGCCCTGGTAGTTATCTTTGTTTTGGCCTACGCCGCGATCGCGCTGGAGCACCCGCTCAAGGTGAACAAGTCGGCCACCGCCCTCGTCGGCGCCGGGCTGCTCTGGACGGTGTACGCACTGGCGGGCGGGCAGGGCGCGGCGGTGTCGGTGCAACTCGGAGATTCGCTCATGAGCACGGCGCAGATCGTGTTCTTCCTGATGGGCGCGATGACGATTGTGGAGGTGGTGGATGCGCACAACGGCTTCGAGGTGATCACCTCGCGCATCAAGACCACACGGTTGTCGTCGTTGATGTGGCTAGTGGGCTTTGTCACCTTTTTCCTCAGCTCCATCCTGGACAACCTGACCACGGCCATCGTCATGGTTTCGCTCATGAAGAAGTTGCTGGACCAACATGAAGACCGCCTGTTCTTTGCCGGCATCATCGTGATTGCGGCCAACGCGGGCGGCGCCTGGACGCCGATCGGCGACGTAACCACCACCATGCTTTGGATCGGTGGCCAGATCACCACCCTGTCCATCATGACCAGCCTCTTCATTCCATCCATGGTGAATCTGCTGGTGCCTTTGGCGATGACAGCGTACATACTGCGTGGCCGCGAGGTGGTATCCCCGGCGCGTATGGAGGTCGATGCGCGCCTTGCGACAACGCCGTTCGAACGCAACCTGATGTTCTTCCTCGGGTTGGGCACGCTGGTCGCGGTGCCGGCCTTCAAGACCGTGACGCAATTGCCGCCGTTCATGGGCATCCTGTTCGGACTGGGAATCCTTTGGCTTGTGGGCGATCTGGTGCATCGACGCAAGGAAGACGAGGCCAAGGAGCATCTGACGCTGGTGCGCGCACTCAAGCGCATCGACATGAGCTCGGTCGTGTTCTTCATCGGCATCCTGCTGGCGGTGGCAGCACTGGAGCACACGCACATCCTGTCAGCGCTGGCCCAGTGGCTGGACCGCACCGTCGGTCGCCAGGACGTCATCGTGATCATCATCGGGCTGGTGAGTGCGGTCGTGGACAACGTGCCGCTGCTGGCCGCGTCCATGGGGATGTACAGCCTGGCGCAGTATCCGGCGGACCACTTCCTGTGGGAGTTTCTGGCCTACTGCGCGGGCACCGGTGGCTCGATCCTGATCATCGGCTCCGCCGCGGGTGTGGCAGCGATGGGGCTGGAGAAGATTCACTTCTTCTGGTACGTGAAAAAGATCAGCGGACTGGCCCTGGTCGGCTATCTGGCGGGAGCGGCTTGCTACGTCGTCCAGTACCGGTTGCTGCACTGAGTGCTGACGCGCCCCGGTGTTCCGACAGCGCCATACGATTTATAGCTTTTAGCCAAGGTGATTCCGATGAAACCCCAGATTTTGGTCGCGCGTGAGATATTTCCTGACGTGCTGGCGCGCCTGGCGCAGCATTTCGAGGTGGAATCAAACCAGCTTGACGAGAGCTGGAATGCAGCGCAAATCAGTGCCAGGCTGCAGGGCAAGTGGGGCATCCTGACCATGGCCGGCGAACGCATCGACGCCGGCTTGCTCGCGGCCTGTCCTGGGCTGAAGATCTGCGCCAACATGGCCGTGGGCTACAACAACTTCGACCTGGCCGCGATGAGCGCCGCAGGAGTGCTGGCCACCAACACGCCCGACGTATTGACCGAAACCACGGCCGATTTCGGCTTTGCGCTGCTGATGGCGACGGCGCGGCGTATCAGCGAGAGCGAGCGCTTCTTGCGCAGCGGTCAGTGGAAGAAATGGCGCTACGACATGTTTGCCGGGACCGATATCCACGGCAGCACACTGGCCATCCTGGGCATGGGTCGCATCGGTCAGGGTATAGCGCGCCGCGGCGCACTGGGCTTTGGCATGAAGGTGATCTATCACAACCGCACGCGCCTGGACGCTGCCACCGAGGCCCAATGCCAGGCGCGCTATGTGGGCAAGGAAGAACTGCTCGCGAGCGCCGATCACCTGGTGTTGGTGCTGCCTTATTCGCCGGCCTCGCATCACGCCATAGGCGGCGCAGAACTGGCCTTGATGAAGCCCACGGCGACGCTGGTGAACATCGCGCGCGGCGGCATCGTAGACGATGTGGCACTGGCATCGGCACTGGCCGCTGGCAGACTCGCAGCCGCCGGCCTGGACGTATTCGAAGGCGAGCCCGTGGTCCATCCCGACTTGCTGGCACTGCGCAACGTGGTCCTGACCCCGCACATCGCCAGTGCCAGCGTGCCCACGCGCCTGGCCATGGCGAACCTGGCGGCCGACAACCTGATCGCCTTCTGGACCCAGGGTAAGGCGCTGACTCCGCTGAACGCGACGTAGTCCGTCATTGTGAGCATAGCGTGGCAATCCACGTATTTTCGTGGTGCGCCAAGATGGATCGCCACGGCCTGCGGCCTCGCGACGACGGGGGAATGTATGTGCCTCCCGATGACGATTTCATCATCGGCGCAAAGGAGGAACTACAAGCGCAGTTCCCGCGGGCTCTCGAAGAGTCGCGGCTGTCCCGTGACCGGGTCCACAAACGCGATAGATTTGGCCAGCAACTGCAACGGCCTGTTCCAGTCGTCGCTCTCGTCCTGGGCGCGTCGCACATTCGGGTAGTAGGGGTCGTTTTCCAGCGCCAGACCCAGAGCGGCCATGTGCACCCGCAACTGGTGTTTTTGGCCGGTATGGGGCAGCAATCGGTAACGCGCACGCGCGCCCTGAACTTCCAGCACCTGGATTTCGGTGTGCGCGTTGGCGGCACCCGGCGCCTCGCACTGACGAAAGAAGGGCTCACCGCGCACGATGCGGCTGAGCCGGGTTTGCGGAAAGTTCAGTTCGGCGCGCCAGAGCGCGAGCGCCTGATAGGTTTTTTGCACGGCGTGCTGCCGAAACAGCGCGTGGTAGGCATCGCGCTGCGCTGGTTGCACGCAAAAGACCACCACGCCCGCGGTCTCGCGGTCGATGCGGTGAATCGGCTGCAGCGCATCGATCTGCAACCGGCGTTTCAGGCGCACCTGCAACGCCTCCTGCACGTAGCCGCCACCGGCGGTGACGGGCAGGAAATGCGGCTTGTCCGCCACCACCAGTTGCTCGTCCTGGAACAGGATCACTTCTTCGAAGGGAATTCTCGGCTCGTGCGCCAGGCTCCGGTAATAGTAGAGCCGGACATGGGGTCGATAGACCCGCTCGGGCGTGACGGCTACGCCGAATTCGTCTACCACTTCGAACGCTGCCAGTCGGCGCAGCCATTCCTGGTGCGCGATGCCGCCGAAACGCTGCAACAAAAAGTCCAGCATCGTGGGCCAGTTCCCTGGAGGCAGCGACACGCAACTGGGTGCGACCCCGTCGCGGGTGGCCAGGGGGATGTTCATTTTCTGCGGAACACGATGTCCCAGACGCCATGGCCCAGCTTGATGCCGCGATTTTCAAACTTGGTGAGAGGGCGGTAGGATGGCTTGGGGGCAAAGCCATCAGCGGTGTTTATCAACAGCGGTTCGGCACTCAGGACCTCCAATATCTGCTCGGCGTAGGGTTGCCAGTCGGTGGCACAGTGCAGATAGCCGCCGGGCTTGAGTCGTGCGGCCAGCTTGGCGATCAGCGGCGCCTGAATCAGCCGACGCTTGGTGTGCCGCTTCTTGTGCCACGGGTCCGGAAAGAAGATGTGCGCACCGTCCAGCCCCTGGTCGGGCGCGCCCTCGCTCCAGACGGCAAGCATGTGGTCGATGACTTCCACGGCGTCGTGCGCCAGGATGCGGATGTTGCGCAAGTCCGTTTCCCCGATGCGCTTGAGCAGCGCTCCCACACCGGGCTCGTGCACTTCGCAACAGAGAAAGTCTTTCTGCGGCAACAAGGCTGCGATCTGGGCCGTCGCCTCGCCCATGCCGAAGCCGATCTCCAGGATGGTTTCGCGCTGCCCGCTGAGTCGGGCATTGGCTTCTTCGGAGCCGGCAGTTTCAGCAAACGCCGAGCGCAGATCCAGCGTGCTGCCGGTGTAGGGAAGAACATAGCGCGGGCCCAGGTCCAGCACCGCCTTGGCCTGGCCCGTGGTGGTGCGACCGGCCCGGCGCACAAAGCTGCGGATCGCCTTTGGGAATGCGACGGCGCTGGGCACTCCCGAGGGGCGCGGTGTCGCCTGGAACGGCGTATCAGGGGGCACGGAGGATGTGATTGGTTCTTGTCCCATGGTGGGTGGCGTAGCGCAAGCTGGAGAGGCCATGTCGGCGGTGCCCGATTATCGTTGTCCGCCGAGTTGGCAGTTATCGCCAGCAATCGGCCCAGGCCCTGACCCAGGCCTGCAGTGCCTCGCCCACCGAGCCCACCGCGGGGGGCAGGCCCAGCGTTGCTGCCGCCGCGTTCAATGCCGCCAGCGGATCGCGCGTGTGCAAGGGTTTCGCGCCATTCTGTTTGGACAGTTTTTCGCCGTCAGCGCCCAGCACCAGCGGCGTGTGCAGGTACTGCGGCGTGGGCAATTTCAAGGCGCGCTGCAACAGCAGCTGGCGCGGCGTGTTGTCTGCCAGGTCCGCGCCGCGCACCACATGCGTCACACCTTGGTCGGCGTCGTCCACCACGACCGCGAGCTGGTAGGCGAAGCAGCCATCGGCGCGCTTGAGCACGAAGTCGCCGACCTCGGCGTTCACGTGCTGCTGTTGCACACCCAGACGCCGGTCGGTCCACAGCACGGCCGCCGCCGGCGTGGCAAAGCGCCAGGACCGCGCCGACTTGCCTTTCAATCCGTGACGACAGGTGCCGGGGTAAATGAGTTCGCCGTGGCGCGGCCGTGGTGCGCGGGTAGCTGCCAGCGCCTGCGCCACGTCTTTGCGCGAACAAGCACATGGGTAGGCCGCCCCACGCGCCAACAATCGCTCCAGCGCGGCCTGGTACCGGTCGGTGCGTTGCGATTGCCACACCGGTGGTTCATCGCTGACCAGGCCGCAATCGGCCAGTTGCTGCAGGATGATGCGGTCGGCACCGGGGATACATCGGGGCTGATCGACGTCTTCCATGCGGACCAGCCAGCTGCTGCGGGCACCGGGGTGACTCAGCTCCCAGGCGCGTGCGTCGAGCCAGCTGCTCAGCGCTGCCACCAGAGAGCCAGCGTGCAGGGGTCCTGTGGGCGAGGGCGCAAAGCGACCGACGTATTCTGAAATCTTGCGGGACAGACCGCCGTTACGCGCAGCGAACAAGCTCTGTCCTCAACCAATCAAGATACAGCAAGCGCCAGTTCAAGGCCGGAGACGAATGCGTCTTCCACGCGGCAGCCGGTGAGGTAGTCGCCGCACACGCCAATGTGTGTCCTGGCGTCCCAGAGGTGGGTCTTGCCCACGGGCTTGATGGTTTGCGCATAGGGCCAGAGCTTGACTTCGGCGTGGCTGGGTTCGGCGCGAATGCCGGTGACCTCGGTGAAGGCCTTGAGCAGTTTTGCCTGCACGCGTGGCGCGTCGTCTTCAAAATGCTCGTGTGACCAGGCTACGCTGGCCTGCACGGTCCAGCGCTCCACGCTCAGACGCTTGGGTTTGCTCGATTCGCGGGCCAGCCAGGCGATGCGGTGGTGCGTGCTGCGCGCCGCGTTCCACTGCGGGCCCAGGCTGCTCAAGGTGGGCTGGGCCGCCTGCGGGAACGCCAGCATCAGCGTCCAGCAGGGCGAGACTTCGGCCCCGGCCACGGCCTTTTGCATGGCGGGCTCCAGCGCGGACGCTTCCAGCAGACGCAGGCTGGAGCCGCTGGTCAGTGCCAACAGCACGGCATCAAAGCCGGAAAACACATGTTGCTCACCCTGCGCCCCGTTGCTGCGCAGTTGCCATTTCTTTGACTGGACGGCATCGCGCTCGATGCGCGTGATCTGAGTTTCAAACACCACGCTGTCGCTGGCGATCAAGGGCGCAGCCCAGTGCCGTGGCAGCGCATCCATGGTCGGGGCAGGAACCCAATGGGCTTCCTGCGGGGGCAGGTCGCTTTCGGTGACACGCCCTTGTGCGTCGAGCACGCGCACGGTGTTGGCGCTCCAGGGCTTGCACACGCCCGGCGCGGTCTGCAGCGCACGAATAAAGCGGGCATCGCGGGCAGTGAAATACTGCGCGCCGTAATCGAAGCTGCCAAAGGGTGTGTCACGGGTTGCCATGCGACCACCCACGGTCGCGGATTTTTCGAACAGAGTCACCTGGTGACCGGCCTGCACCAGGGTGCGTGCGCAGGCAATTCCAGCGATGCCGGCGCCGACGATGGCAATGTGTTGGGGGTTTGTCATGGGTGTCTTTCTTTTGTCTGTCCAGGCTGTGACTTTACACGCCCCGGTGCTGCGCCAGCAAAGCGCTGCGGGTGGCGGGACTTTCGAGCTGAGCCAACCACCACTGCAAGGCGCGTCCCTGGGTCGCAGCCGAAGCACCACGCCAGGCGTAACGCACGCTCACCAGGCGTTCAGGCCGAGTCACTTTTTTGGCGACGAGACGCCCGGTTTCCAGATAGCTGCGGGCCATGCACTCGGGCAGGAAGCCGCCGCCAAGACCACGCAGCTGCGCGTCCAGCTTGGCCTGCATCGAGGCCACGGTCAGCACATCCTGACCACCCAGCAATCCAAAGGTCAAGCCCGAGCTGCGCTGTGCCGTGTCGGCCACGGCGACGGCCCTGTGGCGCTGCAGCAGCGTGTCGCTCAGCGGTTCCGGCGCTGCCGCCAGCGGGTGGTGCGGCGCCACGGCGTAGACGAAGCTCACGCTGCCCAGCGGGTGGCTGTGCACGTCAGCAGTGGTATTTGGCTCCAACGTGACGCCCAGTGCCAGATCGGCTTTGCCCGTGACCAGCGCTTCCAGCGTGCCGGAGAGCGCTTCGTCGCGCAGTTTGATGCGGGTGGCGGGACCCGTGGGCGCCTCCAACGCAAAAAACGCTTCACACAACTCCATCACCACGCCCTTGGCGATGATGCTGTCCACGGCAATCGTGAGCAGGGGCTCCCATCCCGTGGCCACACGCTTGACGCGGTTCGCCATGGCGTCTATTTCGCCTAGCAGGCGTTCGCCCGCGCGCAACAACTCCAGCCCTGCCTGCGTTGCCTTGGCCTGGCGCGAGCTGCGGTCAAACAGCAGCACGTCCAGCGCTTCCTCGATCACGCGCACTCTGTAGGTCAGGGCACTGGGCACCAAACCCAGATCGCGCGCGGCGGCGGCGAAGCTGCCCGCTCGTGCAATCGCCTGCAGCATGGCGAGGGCATCCGGTGTCAAAACATTGCGGGGGTTTTGCATGATGTTGAAATTTTAATTCAATGGCTTTGAATGATGCCATCAAATCCGTTGGCACCAAGGGGGTGGTCAAATGTCTAAAGTCAAGTTCTATCTTTGCGGAGGCTGCAACATGTTGACTGTTCGAAAATCCCTGGACCGCGGCTACGCCGACCACGGCTGGCTAAAGTCGCGCCACAGCTTTTCCTTTGCCGAATACTACGATCCGAAGCACATGGGCTGGGGTAATCTGCGCGTCATCAACGAGGACCGAATCGCCACTGGCACCGGCTTTGGTACGCACGGCCACCGCGACATGGAGATCATCAGCTATGTGCTATCGGGCGAATTGGCGCACAAGGACACGATGGGAAACAGCACGGTGATTCCGCCCGGCGACGTGCAGCGTATGAGTGCCGGCAGCGGCGTGCAACACAGCGAGTTCAACCACGCTGCGACGGAAACGCATTTCTTCCAGATATGGATCGAGCCCGGCGCCAAGTCGATCGCACCCGGCTACGAACAAAAGCGTTTTGCCACCGCTGAAAAGCGCGGCCGACTGCGCTTGGTGGCGTCCCCCGACGGCGCCAACGGCTCGGTCACTATCCATGCCGACGCATCACTTTACGCTGGCCTGTTCGATGGCGTCGAGAGCGCTGCGCTCACGCTCAATCCACAGCGCAAGTGCTATGTACACCTGGTGCGCGGCGAGGTGCGCGCCAACGGTGTGAGTTTGGCTGCGGGCGACGCCGCACTGATCGAAGGCGAGACCCAGTTGACGCTGGACGGCGCACGTGAGGCCGAAGTGCTGGTGTTTGAGCTCGCGCCTTGAACCGCAACCATTTTCTTTTTAACTTTTTTTCAGGAGCAAACACATGACAAAAGTCGCTGTGGTATTTCATTCTGGTTACGGACACACCTTGCGCATGGCGCAGGCGGTGGCGCAGGGCGCGGGCGCCCAGTTGGTCGCGATCGACGCCGAGGGCAACCTGCCCGAAGGTGGCTGGGAGACGCTGGGCGCTGCCGACGCCATCATCATGGGCAGCCCGACCTACATGGGCTCGGTGAGCTGGCAGTTCAAGAAGTTTGCCGACGCCTCCAGCAAGCCCTGGTACAGCCAGGACTGGAAGGACAAGCTGTTCGCCGGATTCACCAACAGCGCCACCATGAACGGTGACAAGCACTCCACCTTGCACTACTTGTTCACGCTCGCGATGCAGCACAGCGGCATCTGGGTGGGCACCGGCATGATGCCCAACAACAGCAAAGCCGCGCAGCGCAACGACCTCAATTTTGTGGGTTCGTCCGCGGGCGCGATGGCGCAAACGCCTTCCGATGCGTCGGTCGCGGAGATGTTGCCCGGCGACCTGGAGACGGCGCGTCAGTTCGGCCAGCGCGTGGCCGCCGTGGCTGGACGTCTGCACTATTCTTGAGAGTTCCAGGCCATGTGATAGGCACTTGCGTCATTGCGAGGAACTCCAGCGACGCGGCAATCCACGAGCACCTCAGGAATGCGAGCATGGATTGCCGCGCTGGCGGTCACGGCGAGGAGCAAAGCGACGCGGCAGTCGCAATGACGGAATATTTGCCAAGCCGATATTCGGCTTTTCAGTTTTTCCCGCTCACTCGCCTGCTCGCGAGGCGAGAGCAGGGGTGAGGGCGAATCGGTAGTCCGGCCCGCGCCCTGGCTATGATGGCGGGCATGAAGATATTCGCCATGCTCCCCTGGTCCGACTGGCTCGCCTTGGCGATTTTTTTTGCAGGCTGGGTCGGCTACGCCTGGTTTGCCACCGCCTGGAGTTTGCGCCGGCCCTCGCTTATTGCCGTCATCAACCGGTATCGCCACGACTGGATGCTGCAAAGCACGGCGCGCGAAGTGCGCATGGTCGACGGCGTGATCACGCAGTCGCTGTCCACCAGTTCGTCCTTCTTCGCCTCGACCACGATCCTGATCATCGGCGGACTGCTGGCGCTGCTAGGAACGACCGACAAGGCGGTGGAACTTGTGCGCGAAATCCCGTTTGCACAGCAAACCCCGGTGCTGGTGTTTGAATTCAAGGTCCTGGTGCTGATAGCCATCTTCGTCTACGCTTTCTTCAGGTTTTCCTGGTCCATGCGCCAGTTCACCTTTGCCGCGATCGTCATCGGCTCTATGCCCGACGCCAGGGAATTTGCCGCGGGCATGGCCGATAGAGAACAGTTTGCGCAACGTGCCAGCACCATGCTGGGTCTGGCCGCCGAAACGTTCAACGACGGGCTTCGTGCCTACTATTTTTCGTTTGCCGCCATGGCCTGGTTCTTTGCACCCATCGGCTTTGTGTTGGCCACAACCCTGGTGGTGTTCATCCTGTTTTTTCGCGAGTTTCGCTCCGACGTGCTGGATGTGTTGAAGATCGGTTGAGGGGCGGCGCCCGTATCCCTCCATGCTCGACTGCTACGTCGTCCTCGATCTGGAAACCACCGGGGCCAACCCGGTACATGACCGCGTCACCGAGATTGCTGCGGTGCGCATGGAAGGCGGGCGCGAGGTGGCGCGATGGAGCACGCTGGTCAATCCGGGAATCAGCATTCCCAGTTTCATCCAGAACCTCACCGGCATCAACAATGCGATGGTGGCCGATGCACCGCGCTTCGACGAGGCGGCGCCACACCTGCTGGAACTGCTCGATGGCGCGGTGCTGGTGGCGCACAACGTGCGCTTTGACCACGGGTTTTTGAAGAACGAGTTCGATCGGCTGCAGATTGACCTGCGCGTCAAGACGCTATGCACCGTGCGCCTGTCGCGCAAGCTCTATCCGCAACATCGCAGTCACGGCTTGGACGCGATCATGCAGCGCCATGGCCTGCACACGGCCGAGCGCCACCGCGCTTTGGGTGACGTGGAGATGGTTTTGGCCTGGCTGCAGCAGGCGACGCAGGAGTTCGGCGTTGCCTGGCTGCAAACCACCGCCAAGGAACTGCTGGGCAGCGCCTCCAGCCTACCCTCGCAACTGGAAACGCCGATCAAGAGCATTCCGGACACGCCCGGCGTCTACCTGTTCTATGGCGAGGGACCGCTGCCGCTGTATATCGGCAAGAGCGTCAAGCTGCGCAGCCGTGTCATGTCACACTTCCAGTCCGACCACAGCGCGGCCAAGGAGATGCGCATCGCGCAGGAAATCCGCACCGTGCAGTGGCGCGAGACCGCGGGCGAACTGGGTGCCTTGCTGCTGGAGGCGCGCCTGGTGAAAGAGATGCAGCCCGTGTACAACCGCCAACTGCGGCGTCAGAACAGCCTGTGCGCCTGGCGCCTTGGTGCCGAGCCAGGGGGGCGTCCGCTCGTGACACTGGTCAGTACCGATGATCTGGATGCGCGCGAATTAGATTCTTTGTACGGCCCGTATCGTTCCAAACGCCAGGCGCTGGACGCCCTGCGCAGCTTGGCGGGCGAGCAAAGTCTGTGTCCGCAAGCCCTGGGGCTGGAATCGGGCAAGGGCCGCTGCTTTGCGCAGCAGATCGGCCAGTGCAAAGGCTTGTGCTGCGGCCAAGAGACGCCAGAGCAGCATTACCTTCGACTGCAGGTCGCACTGGCGGCGCAGCGGCTGCAGGCCTGGCCTTTCCGCGGGAAGGTGGGCATCCGCGAACACGACGCGCGCACAGATCGCACCGACATCCACGTCTTTGAGCACTGGTGCCACCTGGCTACGGTGCACGATGAAGCCGAGTTGGAACAGGCGTTGCAGGGGCGCTCTGCGCTGGCATTTGACCTGGATACCTATCGGGTCTTGCTCAAACGGCTGCTGGTGCCGGGTGCTTCGATGCAAGGCTTGATCCGCTTCGAGTGAAAACTATTTTTAGTTTTTGAATCCGTTTGGCTTTGTCGTTTCATCTAAATGGGTATGGATGCGAGTGCGGCCCGATGTTCGGGTTCGTGGATCGGTCCTGAACATTGAGGAGTTGCTCGTGGATCCTGCTGTCATTCATAGTCTTACAGGTGTATTGGTGCCGCTGTTTGGCATGGTCTTTGTTATCGGTGTGGTAGTGGTCGTGATGGAGTACCGCCATCGCCGCAACCGGCAACTGCACGAGACGATCGCACGTTTCGCCGAAAAAGGTCTGCCGCTGCCGAATGAATTGTTTTCAACTGAGAGTGCCCCGAAATCCCGGCTGTTCGGCGCGTTGACGTTGACAGGTCTTGGCGTGGGCCTGATGGTATTGTTTGGCGCACAGGGAGGCGACGAATGGGGCATAGGCGCCGTTCCCTTGGCCGTCGGCCTGGCACAGTTATTGGCTTGGAAGCTTGAGCAGCCCAAGCCCGATGCCAAAAATTCGAATGCGGATAAGTGAGGCATAGCGTGCCATCGACCGTACATGTCAGACGCTGAAGAGTCCGAGGCCGTGCTGTGCCGCCGGGCAGCCTCGGGGGACCGATCAGCCTTTGCTGAGTTGGTGCGCTCGCACCAAAGCGGAGTGCGCAACCAGTTGCGTCGACTCACGCGCGGCGATGTGGCGCTGGCCGACGACCTGGCACAGGACTCCTTTATTCAAGCCTGGACCCAACTGGCGCAATTCAAGGCGCAGGCCCGATTCGCATCCTGGTTGTACCGTATCGCCTACAACCGATTTTTGATGTACCTTCGCAGTCACACTGGCACGGTGTCACTGGCGGACGATGATTCGGGCGAAGAGGTCGCGCAAGGGCCAGGATACGACAGTGCGCTGCGGCTGGATGTGGAGGCCGCCTTGGCGCGGCTGCCCCTGGCCGAGCGCGTGGCGCTGATTCATTGCTACCATCTGGACCTGTCGCATGAGGAAGCAGCTCAGGTACTGAACCTGCCGCTGGGCACACTCAAGTCCCAGGTGTTGCGCGCCAAGGCCCGGCTGCGTGACCTGCTTGCCGCTTGGGCTCCGGAGAAAACATCATGAACACCGAATTCGATCATTCATTGCTTGGGCACGACGAAGCCGATTGGCTGGAGTCGGTACTGCTGGCGTCGCGTCCCGGCGCCATCCCCGATGTGGGTTTTTCGGCGCGCGTGATGCAACGCCTTCCAGGCGCATCATCGACAGCGCAGGTGCTCGAACAGCTGCAGATAGGCGCTCGCAAAGATCGGCGTTTCGAGTGGTTCACGCTCATCGGCGCCATGGTGGGTTGCGCGCTGGCCCACTGGGGAAGTAACTGGCCGGGGCCCGACGACCTGGCATCCACCATCGCGAACTTGCTCGACTTGCGCCCGGTACCAATTCAGGCGTTGGCACCCTGGTTGGCCAGCCTGTTCAGCGCAGCGGTTCTGGCTTACGTGCTGCAGCAGGACTAGAAAACCGAGGGAGCGCCAGTCACGGGCGCTCCAGTTGCAGCACCAGCACGGAGCGTGCGGGCACGGTCAGGGTGTCGTTCAGCTGGTAGCGGTTGCCGGTGAGCACGTCGGTGGCGACAGCCCGTGGCGGCAGCAGTTCGCGAAAACGCTCGGTTTGCAGGACCTGTTCGGTGCTGTTCTTGTTGAACACCACCATCACCTTGTCCTGTTTATCGAAACGGAAATAGACGTAGCATCCGTCCTGCGGCGCGAAGTGCTTGAGTGCGCCGCGGTGGATCACCGGCTGCGTCCTGCGCCAGTTCAGCAGCCTGCGCACAAAGGCTTGCGCTGCCACCTGCGCCGGGGTCAAACCCATTCCGGTGAACGCGTTCACAGTGTCTCCCGCCCAACCGCCGGGGAAATCGCGCCGCACTGCGCCGTCATCGCGCTCCTTGGGACTGGTCATCAGGATCTCGGTGCCGTAGTAAAGCTGCGGGATGCGGTGCATCGTGAGCACATAAACCAGGGCCATGCGGTACAGCACCGGGTCTTCGTTCAACGCGCTGAACAGGCGGGGCGTATCGTGGTTGCCTTCGAACAGCACCAGGTTTCTCGGGTCGGCATAGAGGCGGTCGTTCACCAGCGCCTCGTACAGGTCGGTCAGCCCCGAGTGCAGGGAGTCGGGCTCCAGCAGCGCCTGAAACAATGTGTAGTGCAGCGGGAAATCCATCACGCTGGGCAGATACGACACGTAGCCATCCGACTGAGTTCGTCCGCGCAGCCAATAGGACGTAACGACCGGATTGCCGCTCCATTCTTCGCCAACGATGTTCAGGCTGGGATACTCCTGCATGACGCGGCGCGACCAGTCGGCGAGGAAGGCGGCGTCAGAGTAGCCGTAGGTATCGGCGCGGATTCCCGCCAGCCCGGCGTACTCGATCCACCAGATCGTGTTCTGGATCTGGTAGGTTGCCAGCAGGGGATTACGCTGGTTCATGTCAGGCATGTCTTGAATGAACCAGCCATCGGTGAAATTGCGTTTATCCACTTCAGACGCGTAGGGGTCGCTGACGGCGGTTCGGGCATGGTAGGTTGGGACAAAACGGCCGTCGAAACTGAGCCAGTCGGGGGCCGGCATATCGCGCATCCACCAGTGGTTGGAGCCGATGTGGTTCAGCACCACGTCCTGGATCACGCCGATGCCTTTGTCGTGTGCCAGCGCCACTAGTCGGCGGTAGTCGTCGTTGCTGCCCAGGCGCGGGTCGATGCGGTAGCCGTCGGTGGCGGAGTAGCCGTGATAGGAGTAGCGCACCTGATTGTTCTCGACCACGGGCGTGGGCCAGATGGCGGTGTAGCCCATGGCAGCGATGTAGTCCAGATGTTCGACGATGCCCTGGAGGTTGCCGCCGTGGCGCGCCGCCGGGTTGTTGCGATCGACAGCGTCCGCAAAGCCTGGCGGCGCGGCCGGCACCGGCTGGCCCTGGGCGAAGCGGTCCGGCATCAAATTCAGGACCACATCCGCGTTGCTGAAGCCCTGGCGCTGGGCCGAGCCGCTTTGCCGTGCGCGCAATTCATAGGGCAGCGCCAACAGCTCTGCGCCACGGCGAAACCGCAGACTGAGCGTGCCGCGTGGCGCATCGGTTCGAATGCGTAGATTGATGAAAAGGTAGTTGGCGCTGGGCGTGTGCTGCACCGATTCAATACTGACCCCCTGATAGCTGAGTTCGGGCGTACTGTGGGCGATGCCCGCGCCATGCACCATCAACTGCAGTTGCTCAACCTTCATTCCCACCCACCAGTGGGGCGGCTCGATGCGCTCGACCACCAGCGGCTGGGCCTGCACGCTCAGGTGCAGGAACAGGGCCAGCAGGGCCAGCCCTGAGAGGATCCAATTATTCTTCATGCGTGTATCTGCTTGAAATTCTGCGCGGGCCGGGATTGCCCGCGGCGCAGTGTACGCGAGCCGCCTGATTTCCGTGCCGGGGACAGGCGACTGCGCTTGCGCTATCCTCGCGCCACGTTCATTCAACCCCATCAGGAAATTCATGAAGCTCTATTACTCGCCCGGCGCCTGTTCCCTGTCCCCTCACATTGCACTGAAGGAATCGGGCCTGGCTTTTGAGGCCATTGCTGCCCCCACCAAGACGCACAAGCTGCCCGATGGCAGCGACTATTACGCTATCAATCCGCTGGGCTACGTGCCGCTGCTGGTGCTGGACGACGGCCGCCAATTGCGCGAAGGCCCAGCCATCGTGCAGTACATCGCCGACCAGGTGCCCGAGAAAAAGCTCGCGCCTGCCAATGGCACGTTCGAGCGCTACAAGCTGCAGGAGTGGTTGAACTTCATCGGCACCGAATTGCACAAGGGTTTTTCGCCGCTGTTCAATCCCGCCATGCCGCAAGAGGGCAAGGCCGTCGCCAAGGCGCGCCTGATTTCGCGCCTGCAGTGGCTCGATGGCGAACTGGGCAAGTCCCCCTATCTGTTGGGCGACAGCTTCAGCGTGGCCGACGGCTATCTGTTCACTGTGACCAACTGGTGCAAGCACGTTGGCGTCGACGTCTCCGCTCTGACCCATCTGGCGGCGTTCAGCGAGCGTGTCGGCGCGCGCCCTGCAGTGCAGGAAGCGTTACGCGCCGAAGGCTTGGTCAAGTAGTCGCATGAAGGCGCCGGCGCGACTGGAGTCGTTGATCGAGGAAGGGCTGATCGACAGCGTCGTGCGTCAGCTCATGAGCGGCAAGGAGGCGCAGGTGTACGTGGTGAGATGCGGCGAAGACACGCGTTGCGCCAAGATCTACAAGGAGGCGACGCAGCGCAGCTTTCGCCAGGCGGTGGACTACACCGAAAACCGCAAGGTCAAGAACACGCGCCAGGCACGCGCCATGGCCAAGGGCACGCGCTTTGGTCGCCAGGCGCAGGAGGCGGCCTGGCAAAACGCCGAGGTGGATGCGCTCTATCGCTTGGCCGCTGCCGGCGTGCGCGTGCCCAAACCCTACAATTTTCACGATGGCGTGCTGCTGATGGAGTTGGTGACGGACGACAGCGGCGACGCCGCGCCGCGCCTGAACGACGTGCAGTTCACGCCCGAGCAGGCGCGCTTGCATCACGCTGCGCTGCTGCAGGAGGTGGTGCGCATGCTGTGCGCAGGGGTCGTGCACGGCGATCTGTCCGAATTCAACATCCTGCTGGGGTCAGACGGCCCCGTGATCATCGACCTGCCGCAGGCAGTGGACGCCGCCGGCAACAACCACGCCAGCCGCATGTTGCTGCGCGACGTAGCCAATCTGCGCGGCTTCTTCGGGCAGTTCGCACCGGAGCTGCTGAAGACCGAATTCGGTGCGGAAATTTGGGACCTGTATCAGCGCGGCCTGCTGCAAAACGATCAGCTTCTGACGGGCCGTTTCGAAAGCAAGAAAGGCGCGGTGGACCTGGGTGGCGTGCTGCGCGAAATCGACGATACGCGGGCCGAAGAAGCGGCGCGACGCCAGCGCATGCAGCTGGTTTAACGTCCGGACGAGGTCGAACGCTCGCCGCTGCGGCGCAGCTCGCGCAGCATGAACAGGTACAAGCTTTCAACCTTGTCACGCGCCCACGGCGTCTTGCGCAAAAATTTCAGGCTGGACGAGATACTGGGGTCACTTTCGAAGCAGCGCACGGGAATGCGCTCGGCCAGGCCGGGCCAGCCGTAGTACCCGACCAGCGCGGTGAGCAGGACTTCCAGCGTCAGGCCGTGCAATGGATTTCGAGGCTGAATGGCGGGTGAAGTGGGATCTGTCATGAGCCGAGTTTCTCACGTCGCGTGCCTGTCGCCTGTGTCTGAAGGCACGCTGGGTGGGGTCTCAATCCAGCGTTCAAGACACGAAGTGAGGGTGTCACGGCTGAACGGCTTAGTCAAAAAGTCGTTCATGCCAGCGTCGCGGCAGGCGTGCCGATCGGACTGCATCGCGTTCGCGGTGAGCGCCACGATCGGACTGTCTTGGTTGGGTCCGGCGTGAGCGCGAATCTGGCGGGTCGCCTCGAGCCCATCCATCTCCGGCATCTGGATGTCCATCAGGATCAGGGCGTAGCGCTGCCTGCTCGCCGCGGCCACCGCTTCGAGACCGTTTTCGGCCAGATCGACGCGCTCCCCCAGACGCGTGAGCATGGTCAGCGCGAGCTTTTGGTTGATCTTGTTGTCCTCCACCAGCAGGATGCGCGCCAGAGTCGGTTGCCCCGGCTCGGCGCTCAAGATCGCATCAGGCTGGATCACCGGGTCAGCCAGCGCGACATCGTTGGCAGGCGGCGTTGGCTGCGCAGTTGAATCCGCGCGCTCCCGTGTTTCCAGCGTTGCAGCGCGAAGTGGCAAATCAAACCAGAAGCAGCTGCCCTTGCCATCGACACTGTCGATACCGATGCGGCCACCCATGCCCTCGACCAAGCGTTTACTGATCACCAGTCCCAGACCGGTGCCGCCGAACTTGCGCGAGGTCGAAGCGTCGACCTGGCTGAAGTTGGAAAAGAGTCGATCGCGAGCCTGATCGGGAATGCCGATGCCGGTGTCATGAACTTCGAAGCGCAGTCCGGCGTGCTGACGCAACACCTTGACGCGAACCTCGCCGCGCTCGGTGAATTTGACCGCATTGGCCACCAGGTTGAGTAAAACCTGCCGGATACGCAGGCTGTCCCCCAGAAATTCAGCGCGGGCATCGGGGGAGACATCGACCTCGAATCCAATGCCTTTCTCCTTCGCCTTTAGCCTGAGCAGCGACGTGATGGCCTCGGTCAGTGCCAACACCGCGAACGGCTCCTGCTCGAACTCCATGTGACCCGATTCGATCTTGGACAGGTCCAGGATATCGTTGATGATGGCCAACAGCGATTCGCCCGAAAAGGCGATGTCGCGTGCGAACCCGCACTGCTCCGGGTCGAGCCGGGTTTCCAGCAGCAGGCGCGCCATACCGATGACTCCGTTCAGCGGGGTGCGAATCTCGTGCGACATGTTGGCCAGGAACAGTGACTTGGCACGACTGGCACTCTCGGCAGAGTCCCGGGCCTGACGATTGGCGCGCAGGTACAGCACCAGTGTCATGCCGGCGACGATGACCATGGTGCCTGCAAGCGTGATCAAAACAAAAATCCACCAGCGTTCGGTTTCAATACGCGTGAGTTCAGGCAACGGTCGCGGGACGTACACCTTGATGTTGCCGTCGGCAACGCTTTTGGACGTCAACACCACCGGCGAAGACGTGTGACCGAAACTGACAACCCCAGGGTAGCGTGCGTCATTCCATTGCTGAATATCGACAGTGGCAATCGACTGCGTCTTATAGCGCGCCAGCTTGATTGCCGCCGGAACGGAATCCAGCGAGCCGCCAGGCATGACACGGTAGGCAAGGGCTTTGTCTTCGGTCAGAACGACGACGCCGTTAGCGTCCGCGATGAACGCATTGTTGGGCCGGGTCCAGCGCAGGAAGTCGGAGATGTCGCGCTTAACCACCACGGCGCCGATGAACTGTTTCTTGTCGTTCAAGACCGGGTACGAGTAGAACAAGCCGGGCACGCCAGTGACCTTGCCAACGGCGTATTGCTGACCCGCCTGGCCATTGCGCGACTGCCGAAAATATTCGCGTTCTCCGTAGTTTGTGCCGACAAAACTTGCCGGCTTGTCGGCATTGCTGGACGCGATGCAGTCACCCGCCGCATTTACGACCCAGATCACCTCGGCGTCCAGGCCTGCGGCCGCGGTGAGCAGGAAGTTGTGCAACCCGGACCGCTCCCCATTTGCGGTCCACAGGCGCTTGCGGTCTTCATATTCCCGTCGGGATGGACCGGCCTGAGGCCCAAACTGGCTCAGATGTTCCTGCACTGCGTCTTCGCCGGCAAGTATGCGCGGCACGTTGCGCAGAATCCGCAACGCGCCGTCGATTTCCCCGGTGATCCCGTCGAGTTGCTGGTGCGCCTGTGCGTCGCCTTCACGGTACGCCTGGTCGGCCATGTTGGCGCTGTAATAGCCAGAACCCAGCCATGCCAATGCCGCCCACAGCACAAGCACCAGGCCCAGCACTTGATAAATCAAATTCGAACGATGCAGGTCAGGCGCATCTGCCGTTGCCGCAAGGGAGACGCGGGAAGACTGGGGCGACGACCGTTTATGCAACATTGGGGGTGCGGGATTGACTGGGTGTGCTCGGCATCATACTTTGGCGACGGGGCTTGCTGACTCTCGTGTTTTTTCGGGTATATATCGAACGATGCAAACCCGTCACCCCCATCACCGCTCCGACCTTGTTCGACTCGCCATCAGCGCCATGTCCGAGCGCGGCCTGCAACCCGAGTTTGGGGTCGGGGTGGAACAGCAACTGGCGGCCATCAGCGCAGTCGCTGCTGAGACCGGTGCGGCGATTCACGATCTCACCGATCTGCTTTGGTGCTCGATCGACAACGACGACTCGCGCGACCTGGATCAGCTCACCGTATGCGAGGTGCTGGAGCACGGCGCGGTCAAGCTGCTGGTGGCCATCGCCGACGTGGACGCACTGGTGAAGAAGGGCAGCGCCATCGACGAGCATGCGCGCATCAACACCACTTCGGTCTATACCTCGGCGCGCATCTTTCCGATGTTGCCCGAGCGCCTGAGCACGGACCTGACCTCGCTCAGCGCCAACGAAGATCGGCTGTCCCTGGTGACCGAAATGGTTTTCCAGGCCGATGGCGCACTCCTGAGTTCGTCCTTGTACCGGGCGCGGGTGCGCAATCGCGCCAAGCTGGCCTACGACACCGTCAGCGCCTGGATCGAAGGCGAGGGCGCGCTGCCCGCCGCGGCCGCGGCTGTGCCGGGAATGGAGGCGCAACTGCGCGCGCAAGATGGCGTGGCACAGCAACTGCGTGCGCGCCGCCATACGCAAGGCTCGCTCGAACTCGAAACCTCTCAGCCGCGCGCCGTGTTCGAGGGTGAGCAGGTGATCGATATCCGCCAGCAGGAGCAAAACCGCGCGCGCCAGTTGATCGAGGAGGTGATGATCGCCACCAATGGCTGCACGGCGCGTTTTCTGGCGGCGCGCAACGGCGCCTCGCTGCGGCGCGTGGTGCGCTCGCCCGAACGCTGGCTGCGCATCGTGGCCGTCGCCAAGGACTATGGCGAGTCACTTCCCGCAGAGCCCGATTCCAAGGCACTGGAAGCATTTCTGGCCAAACGACACAAGGCGGATCCGCTGCGCTTTCCCGACCTGTCGCTGGTGATCGTGAAGCTCATGGGCCGTGGCGAGTACGTGCTGGAGCTGCCCGGTGCGGCGCCGATCGGTCATTTCGGCCTGGCCGTGCGCGACTACACCCATTCCACCGCGCCGAATCGTCGCTATCCTGACCTGATCACCGAGCGCATGCTCAAGGCGGCGCTGGCCGAACAGGCGCCGCCGTATTCCATCGACGAACTGGTCAAGCTGGCGGCGCACTGCACGCGCCAGGAGGATGCGGCGCAGAAGGTGGAGCGCAAGATGCGCAAGTCCGAGGCAGCGCTGCTGCTGGAGTCGCGCGTTGGTCAGAGCTTTGATGCGCTGGTTACCGGCAGCGGCAGCGACGGGGTCTGGGTGCGGGTGTTCGCGCCCCCGGCCGAAGGCAAGCTGGCGAACGGCGCTGCCACCCTCAAGGTCGGAGAAAAGCTTCGCGTCAAACTGATTTCCACCAACGTGGAGCGCGGTTTCATCGACTTTGTGACGGACCCATCCAAGGCTTGAAACCGACGCGAAACCACCGGTGTCAGCTGTCATTGCGGAATTGCTTGTGACAGGACTTGCAGCTGCGTTCCACGTTGTTCACGGCAGCGCGAAGTTGCTCCGCATTACCGCTTTGTGCCATGGTTGCGAGTTCGTTGGTCTTCGCTTGAAAAGATTCCTGAGCCTGCTGGAAATCGCCGACCTTGAGCCAGACATCGGCCTTGGCATGCGTTGGCGGGTAGTTGCTGTCGGGCGTGAAGTACGGCCATGGCTGGCGTGCCAGTTGCTGCAGCTCCTGGGCGCTGGCCAGGAACTCGCTGCGGTTGAAGTCCTTGCGCTCGCGCGCCACCATGCCCATGGGCTCCAGCGTGCGGGTGAACTGCTTGAACAACTGCCGACGGTGGGCCACAGGCTGACCTGGCCTCGTATCGTCGGGCTCGCCGCTACAGGCGCTCAAGGCCAGGGTGCAGCAAAGGGTGATCAAAATACGGGAGTCAAATATTTTCATGGATGCGTCGACGCCAGGGACGACTGTTAAGCTGCTGCGGTGAATTTTCCCACAGTCATCGTTCTGGCCTCCGGTCGCGGCACGCGCTTTAGCGCCAGCGGCGGCGGCACGCACAAGCTGCAGACACTGTTGGCGGGCAAGTCGGTTCTGCAGCACACACTGGACTGCGTCATCGCCAGCGGTCTTCCGTGGTACCTGGAGCAGAGCGGTGAGCCCGGCATGGGCGACTCGATTGCGGCTGCCGTGCGCGCCACGGCGCAGTCCCCGGGTTGGTTGATCCTGCCGGCTGACCTGCCCTTGATTCAAAGCCGCACGCTGCGCTCGGTCGCGCGAGCCTTAGGAGAGCACGAGGTGGTTGTGCCGGTGTATCAGGAATGGCGCGGACACCCCGTGGGCTTCTCTGCGGTTTGCGGTGCCGAGCTTCAGAAGCTGCGCGGCGACCAGGGCGCCGCCAGTGTCGCTCGACGCCACGAAGCGGTGGAACTGCGGGTGAACGACCTTGGCTGCGTCACCGACATCGACACGCTGGACGACCTGCGCCTCGCGGAGCGCCTGCTCGGTGGCGCCGCTGATTGAGGGTTACAGAATACGTGACAGCCACTTTCGTCATTGCGAGGAGCGAAAGCGACGCGGCAATTGCAATGACGTAACCTTTGCTAAACCGATGTCTTGAATTCTGGAAAGATCAATAGTTCAGTTAGCTCAGATGCCGCAGCTCGCGCAGTGCCACCGAGATCGGCGCCAGGTCCGGACTTTGCGCAGCAATGCTTTGCCGCAGTTGGCACAGGCGATCTATCGCTGACCGATGGTTGCCAGACCAGTCGGCCACGCTCTCGGAACGCGAAAGCAAACCGCGCGTGATCTGGCCAGCGATCGAATACACGTCGTCGCGCGCACTGCCTCGGGCCTGGGTCTGCCACAGGGTATCCGTGGGGAGTCGATTGATTTCCTTGCGCCAGGCGCTCAGTCCCAGTTCGTCATCCACGTCAAAGTACGCGCGGGCGGCCTGCTCCAGGCCGGTGTTGGCGCTCTGCGCCAGGTCCACCAGATCGAGCACCGGGAAGATGAATTCCAGTGCGCTGAGGTCTTGCGCCAGCGCCTGCTCCACGCCGGCCAGCACCAACGCCTGGGTGGCGTCGGTCCAGTTTGCGCGGGCCCGCGCCGGAATCCAGGCCTCAAGCTGACGGCGAAGCTCGCGCGCGCCAGGCTGGTAGCGCTGAATCAACGTAGGCAGGTCTCCTCCCTTGCTGCGAAGACGCAGCATCCAGCGCGAGGCACGCTGTGCGATGGCGATCAGCTTGCTCAGCAGGTCGAGCTGCAATTCGGTGGTGACGCGGTCGTCGAGGGCGTCGATCTTGTCCCACAGCGGCTCCAGCGCGAACACCTCGCGTGCCAGTGTGTAGGCGCGCACCACATCGGCAGCGGAGGAGGCCGCCTCCGCTGCCAGGAAGTTCACGAACGTGGCTCCCGTGCGGTTCACCACCGTGTTGGCGACGAAGGTGGCGATGATCTCGCGCTTGAGCGGATGGGCCTGGACGGCGTCGCCGAACTTCTCGCACAGGGCCTTGGGAAAATAGGCCTGGAGTGCGCGGCTGAAGTAGGGATCGTCGGGCAGGTTGCTGGCCACCAGGTCGTCAAAAACCGACATCTTGGCGTAGGCCAGCAGCACGGCGCCTTCGGGCGCGGTCAACCCCTGCTTGCGCACGCGCCGCCGCGCGATCTCTTCGTCGCTGGGCAGAAATTCGATGGCCCGATGCAGCCGACCTGCACCTTCAAGCCATTGCATCAGGCGCTGCTGGCCGTCCAGCACATAGAGCGGTCGATGGCTGGCGATGTCCAATGCCTGCGTCTGGTAGTAGTTGTCGGCCAGTACCAGATGACCCACTTCGTCGGTCATCGAGGCCAGCAGATCGTTGCGCTGCTTGAGCGTGAGGTCGCCTGCTTCCACCACGCGGTCGAGCAGGATCTTGATATTGACCTCGTGGTCGGAGCAGTCCACACCGGCCGAGTTGTCGATGGCGTCGGTGTAGATCAGGCCGCCTTGTTGCGCGAACTCGATCCGGCCGTTTTGGGTACAGCCCAGGTTTCCGCCCTCGGCCAGCACCTTGCAGCGCAGCTCGTTGCCATTGACGCGATAGGCGTCGCCGGCCTTGTCGCCTACCTGCGCATGGCTCTCGTACGAGGCCTTGACGTAGGTGCCGATGCCGCCGTTGTAGAGCAGGTCCACGGGTGCCTGCAGAATCGCGCGCAGCAGGTCCACCGGTGCCCATTCTTCGACCTCGACGCCGATCACGGCGCGCGCTCTGGCCGACAGCTTGATCGACTTGGCGCTGCGCGGATAAACGCCACCGCCCTCGGAGATCAGGCTTTTGTCAAAATCGTCCCAACTGGAGCGGGGCAGCGCGAACAGGCGTTGCCGTTCGGCCAGTGAACGAGGCACATCGGGCGCAGGGTCGATGAAGATGTGGCGATGATCAAAAGCCACCACCAACTGGATCTGCTCGGACAGCAGCATGCCGTTGCCGAAAACGTCGCCGGACATGTCGCCGATGCCCACCACTGTGAACGGCGTGCTCTGCGTGTCCACGCCCAGCGAGCGGAAATGACGCTTCACCGACTCCCAGGCTCCACGCGCGGTGATGCCCATCTTCTTGTGGTCATAGCCTACGGAACCGCCCGAGGCAAAGGCGTCGCCCAGCCAGAAGCCGTAGTCGGCCGAGACGCTGTTGGCGGTGTCCGAAAAGGTCGCTGTGCCCTTGTCCGCTGCCACCACCAGATAGGGGTCATCTGCATCGTGGCGCACAACTTGGCGCGGCGGCACGACCGCGCCATGCACCAGGTTGTCAGTCAAATCGAGCAGGCCGCTGAGGAAGAGTTTGTAGCAGGCAATGCCTTCGGCCATGAAGGCGTCGCGATCGCTTGCCGGCGGTGCGTTCTTGAGCACGAAACCGCCTTTGGATCCCACCGGGACGATGACGGTGTTTTTCACCTGCTGGGCTTTGACCAGACCCAGAATCTCAGTGCGGAAGTCTTCGCGTCGATCCGACCAGCGCAGGCCGCCGCGTGCCACCTTGCCATTGCGCAGGTGCACGCCCTCCACGCGCGGCGAATAGACCCAGATTTCAAACATCGGTTTGGGTTCGGGCACGCCGGGCAGGGCGCGCGGATCGAACTTGAAGCTGAGGTAGGGCTTGTGGGCGCCAGTGGCGGTGGATTGCCAGGCGTTAGAGCGCGTGCTGGCGAGCACGCTGGCATAGAACTGGCGCAGGATGCGGTCCTCGTCCAGACTGGCCACGGCGGCAAGCTGGGCTTCTATGTCCTGCGCCACCTGCTGCTGCGCCTGCGTGCGCTGCGCGTCCCGCGCCGGATCAAACCGGGCCTCGAACAGCGCGCTGATTTGCTGCGCAATCAAGGGGTTCTTGTTGAGCGCGGCTTCAATGTAACTTTGGCTGAAGGCAAAGCCGATTTGCTTGAAGTAGCGCGTGTAAGCGCGCAGCACGGCAATTGCGCGCCCCTCCAGGCGGGTGCTCAGGACCAGCTTGTTCAGATCGTCGCTTTCGACCTCACCCCTCCAGGCCAGCACGAACAGCGCTTCGAAACGCGACTTGATGGCTGCCAATTCGGTGCTGATGGGCAACTGCAGGCCCAGGTCGTGGATCCAGAACTCTTCACTGGCATTGCCATTGCCCACGCGGTAAGGATGCTCATCGAGCACGCGGGCGCCCATGCGCTCCAGCACCGGAAGCGAGTCCGACAAGGCCACCTTGGCCTTGTTGTAGATCTTCAGGCGCAGCTGTCCTGCGCCGGCATCCAGCGGGCGATACAGTTTCACGGCCAAAGGTGAATCGGTCGTGAGCGCAGCCAGCATCTGGGCGTCCTCGGCCGCCGCTGGGGCCGAGAAGTCTTCGCGGTAGGCACTGGGAAAGGCATCGGCAAAACGATGCGCCAGCGTCAAACCGGCGCCCTCGCCGTGGACCTGCAACAGTTCCTGCGTGCAGTCGTCTTGCCAGCGCTGTGCCAGTCGGGCAATGCGTGCCTCCAGTCCGACCAGATCGACGCTGTGCGGCGCCTGATCCTTGGCGCGCACCAGGTAGTGGATGCGGGCCTGCGGGTTGTCGGTGAGCGTGGGCGAGAATTCCAGCGATTGACCGTCCAGAGCCTGAGACAGTTCATGGCCGATCTTGATGCGCAGCTCCGTGTTGAAGCGCTCACGCGGCACAAACACCTGCGCCGATGTGAATCGTCCAAAAGGGTCGCGACGCAAGAACACGCGCGTGCGCTGGCGTTCCTGCAGGCGCAGTATCCCAATGGCGTGCTCGGTCAGCGTGGCGGCGTCTATCTGGAACAGCTCGTCGCGCGGATACGCATCCAAAATGGCCTGCAGCGACTTGGCAGCGTGGCTTTCCGGCAGCACGCCCGCGGCCGCAATCACCTGAGCCACGCGCAGGCGCACCTGAGGAATGTCGCTCACCCTGGCAGAGTAGGCAGTGGAGGTATAGAGGCCAAGAAAGCGCGCTTCACCCACAACTTGACCGGCTTCGTCAAAGCGCTTCACGGCAATGTAGTCGAGCCAGGCCGGACGGTGCACGGTCGCGCGCGTCATGGCCTTGGTCACGAGCACAAGTTGATCGGAATCCAGCAGTGCCACAGCCGCCCCAGGCAGCACGCTGGCGGGCGTAACCGCCGCACCGCGCAGCACGCCCAGGCCCGATTCGGGTACGGCCACCAGGCTCACCACCTCCCCCTGGCGCTGCAGGTCGTAGTCTCGCGCCCCCAGAAAAGTGAAGTGCTGGTCTTCTAGCCAGCGCAACAATTCAATGCCTTCCTGCTGATGCACCGACGTGAGCGTGGAACGGGCGGACGCAGCGCCCACGGCTTGCAGACGCTGCAGCATGGGATGCCAATCCTGCACCGCGGCACGCACATCGCCCAGCACGCGCGCGAGTTCGCCGGCCAAGACGGTGCGGTCCGCCTCACCCACGATGCGGTCGCACTCCACCAGGATGAGCGACTCGACCGCGCTGGATCTCTCCATGCCGGGCGTGAGCACCGCCGTCTTCACCACCTTGCCATCGGCATCGCGCTGCACCAGCAGCAGCGGATGCACGATCCAATGCGCCGTGCGGCCGCTGCGGTTCACCGCCATGGTGACGGAATCGACCAGAAACGGCATGTCGTCGTGCACGATCTGAATCACGCTGTGCTCGCTCACAAAGCCGTCTTCAGCCAACGTGGGGTTGAAGACCCGGATCTTCGCGCTTTGTGGCGTACGGTGTGATGCCAGCAGGCGCCAGTGCGCGTTGGCCATCGCCAGCAAGGTGGCTGGCCCTCGGGTCTGGATCTCGTCGGGATCGGCATTCTCGAAATACGCTGATACGAAATCGGCGAGGCTATGGGCGGTGGAGCCTGCGTGTTCCTGGGTGTAGGAGCGTAGCGCGGCAAGCGCGGGAGTGTTCATGTAGCCTCCGTTTTTATCTTGTGGATGTGGCGGATTCTAGGCGCGAAGATCACTTTTTTGGCTTTGAATAACTATGAAAAAAGTGCATAACGAGCATGTATCAGGGTAAATGGCGCTTGCGCCGCGGCGCTCATTTCGCGTTTGCGCTACCATCGCCGGCCATGATGACCCTGCCGCAGTCCCAGTTCTCACGGCGCCGCCTGGCGTTGCTGCTGTGGCTCGCGTTACTGCTGCCGCTGGGTCAGATGGCGGCCTCGGTTCACCTGCTGTCGCACGTGCATTGCGGCCAGGCCGACGGTGACGAAGGCACACAGGGCCTGCATGTAGACCACTGTGATCTGTGCGCCACGGCTGCGACCCTGCTCGCCGGTGCGCCGGTGGCGGCAACACCGCAGTTGCCGTCCTTTGCAGCGCGGCACGAGGCCGCCCTGCTGGCGCTGCATGACATCGTCTGGTCCGCGCCGGCGAGCGTCTACCACAGCCGCGCACCACCTCTCTTCCTGCGCTGAATTTGCAGTGCTCAATCCGCGGCGTCACGGCGCCGGTGGGTTGATTGCGGCAGCTTGTCGGCGCTGAACATCGCTTCCTTCAAGTGGACCCCGGGATCGCCCAGGGTAGTGCTTGCCGCCATGATTCCGTTCGAGAGAGTTCCTGCCATGAAACCGCTATTTCGTTATTTCGCTGCCGCTGCCGCCGCCACCGCCGGCGCCGGCGCCGCGCTGCATCCCTGGCTAGCGCTCGCTGCCGAAAATCCTTCAGCCGCGATCGCTGCCGCGACGCCTTCCGATGTAGACGCGGCCGCCAGCACACCGCCACCCGTGTCGCCCCCAGCCGCTGCCAGCGTGGCGCTCAAACCGGTGCAGATCACGGTCAAGGCGCTGCGCCTGAACGAAGCGCGCACGGGCATACAAACACAAACCGGCGCGTCCACCTACATGTTCGATTCGGCCGCGATCGCGGCCATGCCCGGTGGCGAGAATGTGCCGCTGAGTCAGGTGCTGCTGCAGGCGCCTGAGGTGGCGCAGGATTCGTTCGGGCAGTTTCACGTGCGCGGCGAACACAATGGGCTGCAGTACCGCCTCGACGGTGTGATCCTGCCCGAGGGCATCAACGTCTTTGGCCAGTCGCTGGATCCGCGCCTGATCTCGTCCGTGACCCTTGTCACAGGCGCCCTGCCGGCGGAATACGGGCTGCGCACGGCCGGCGTCATCGAAGTCCAGACCCAAAGCGGCGCGATCGAGCCCGGTGGCTCGATCGGACTTTACGGCGGCAGCCATGGCACGCGTCAACCCAGCATTCATTACGCTGGCGAGTCCGGAGATATCCATTATTTTGTCTCCGCGGACGCGCTGCGCAACCAGCTCGGCATCGAAATGCCGGACGGCGGTTCCAGTGCACTGCACGATCGAACCCAGCAGACCCACGCCTTTGGCTACGTCGAAGATGTGCTGGACGTGAACAACCGCATTGGAGCTGCTCTGGGCAGCTCGGTCGGCGCATTTCAGATTCCGAACCGGGCGGGACAGCAGCCCACGCTGGGTTGGAACGTCAACGGACTAACCACTTTCCTCAGCGCGAACCTGAACGAGCGCCAGCGCGAGATCACGCAGTTCGGGTTTCTGAGCTTTCAGCACGCGACGGGGCCGCTGGACTGGCAAACCTCGCTGGTGGGGCGATACTCAGCCTTGAGTTTCTGGCCCGACCCGGTGGGTGACCTGCTGTTCAACGGCATCGCCCAATCCGCCAGCAAACGCAACGTCGCCGTGGCCTTGCAGTCCGATGCTGCCTACAAGCTCAATGCGAGCCATACGCTGCGCGCCGGCGTGTTCGTGCAGCGCGACGATTCGGTGAGTCAGACCGTTTCGCAGGTGCTGCCTACGGGTGTCCATGCCAGCGATGTTCCAGTCATCATCGCCGACAGCAGCACATCAGTGGAATGGACGCGCAGCCTGTACGTGCAGGACGAGTGGCGCCTGCATCCGGACCTGACGATCAACTACGGCGCGCGAATCGACAATTACCGTGCCTACAGCAGCGGACATCAACTCAGTCCACGTCTGAACATGGTGTGGAAGGCCGCGCCCGCCACGACGGTGCATGCCGGCTACTCACGCTATTTCTCGCCGCCGCCGTTTGAACTGGTGGGCGCGCAAACGCTGTCCAAGTTCGCCAACACCAGCGCGGCAGCAGCCGTGACACTGGCCAGAACGCCACAGGCGGAGCGCGCAAACTACCTGGATCTAGGGGTCGATCAGACCCTGACGCCCGGTCTCACGGCCGGCGCCGATACCTACTACAAACGATCCCACAATCTGATCGACGAAGGGCAGTTTGGCGCTCCTATCATCCTCACGCCATTCAACTATGCGCGCGGCATCCAATACGGGGCCGAGTTCAAACTCAACTATGCCGATCGCCACCTGTCGGCCTACGCCAATCTGTCGTTTCAAAGCGCCAGGGGGCAGCAAATCAACTCGTCCGAATTCAACTTCACGGCAGCCGACCTGGCCTACATCGCCAGCCACGCCATCAATCTGGATCACGAGCAAAGGATCACAGCCTCGGCTGGCGCGTCCTATCTCTGGCAGGGAACGCGCTACGGCGCGAATGTGATCCTGGGTTCGGGGCTGCGCTCGGATCAGGTGCTCGCCAATGGCAGCGATGTCCCGAACGGAACACGCTTGCCGTACTACACGCAGGTCAATCTGGGTGCCAGCCATGATGTCGACTCGGAGCGTTGGGGTGCGTTCACGCTGCGCTTTGACGTGATGAACGCGCTCGACCGGATCTATGAAATCCGCAACGGCACGGGCGTTGGCGTGGGCGCCCCCCAATTCGGTCCGCGGCGCGGGTTCTTCGTCGGAGTTTCAAAAGACATCTGATAACCCCGTCCAGTGCGAAAAAGCACGGCGGGTCGGTCCATCGGGCAGCGCCAGTTGCGGCCCGACGCTCACCGATGGTATTCGCGTCGCCGCGCTTCGGAAACAAATTCTTCCAGGTCGGGGTCCATGGCGTTGCGCGAAGAGACGATGCCAACCGGACGCCCGCTCTCAACCACGGGGATGTGACGGAAACCGTTTTCGTGCATCAGCAACAGGGCATGGCCATAGGATGCGTTGGGTGCAAGCATCTTGGGCGACGGGGTCATGACATCGCGCAACGGCGTCAAGCGAGGATCGAGCCCCTTCGCGATCACGCGAAACACGACGTCTCGCTCTGTGAAAATCCCGATCATCGCCTGATCTGCCACCACCAGAATGGCCCCCGCATTCCTTTCAGCCATCAGTCTGGATGCATCGCTCACGCTGGTCTCGGGCGCAGTCGTGAGAAACTTCTCCTGCTGCATGATTTTCTTGAGGGGTTGATCAAACATAACAGTCCCGGTATTTCATTGGTTTTAGTTTATTGCACCACCATAGGCCGAGTCTACTCACTATGTGGTGCTGCGCACAACCCCTTATTCGCGGTGCTTCATTTATAGTCGGTACATGGCATTAACCGTCTTCACCGCTGCGCCGCTGCACGCGGCCCATCGATCAGGACTGATCTGAACTCCCTTATGGCGAACGACTCGATCTGGCAATGCACACGCTACGCGATCGATCTGCACCACCCCAAGGTCATGGGCATCGTGAATGTCACACCGGATTCGTTTTCGGACGGTGGCCAACACGCTGACACCGCCGCGGTGCTGCGCCAGTGCGAGCAGTTGTTGCGCGAAGGCGCTCACATTTTGGATCTCGGGGCCGAGTCATCGCGTCCGGGTGCGGCGCCGCTTCCGGTGCAACAGGAATTGGAACGGTTGTTGCCGGTGCTGCGCGAAGCCGTGAAACTCGGCGTGCCGATTTCGATCGACAGCTACAAGTCCGAGGTGATGCAGGCCGCCCTGGATCTGGGCGCAGACATCATCAACGACATCTGGGCCTTGCGCCAACCCGGCGCGCAGGGCGTCGTGGTGCGGCACGGCGCCTGTGGTGTCTGTCTGATGCACATGCACCGAGATCCCAAGACCATGCAGTTGCAGACCATGCAGGGCGACGCCGTGAGGCAAGTGGGGGTGTTTCTTCGGGACAGGGCGCTTGACCTGGAGGCCGCCGGTGTGCAGCGCCAGCGCCTGATGCTTGACCCCGGCATTGGATTTGGCAAAAGCGTTGAGCAGAACCTGCAACTGCTGGCGCGACAGCCTGAACTGCTGGCGCTGGGCTACCCTGTGTTGGTGGGCTGGTCGCGCAAGTCGACCCTGGGTGCTGTCACCGGGTTGGACGTACGCGAGCGCCTGGTGCCCAGCGTCAGCGCGGCCCTTCTGTCGGTGCAAAGGGGCGCCGCCGTAGTGCGCGTGCATGACGTGCAAGCGACCGTGGCCGCGTTGAAGCTGCTGCAAGCGGTGGAGGCTGCTGCGACAATCGGCGAAAAGGATTGAGAATGACAAGAAAATATTTTGGAACAGATGGCATTCGTGGCACCGTGGGGCAAGCGCCCATCACCCCCGACTTCGTGATGCGACTGGCGCACGCGGTTGGACGCGAGCTGAAAAAATCCGAGTCCCGCCCGACCGTGCTGATTGGCAAGGACACGCGTATTTCAGGCTATATGCTGGAAAGCGCCCTGGAGAGCGGCTTCAATTCTGCCGGCGTGGACGTGGTTTTGCTCGGCCCCCTGCCCACGCCCGGCGTGGCCTACCTGACGCGCACTCAGCGCGCTTCGCTCGGCGTCGTCATCAGCGCCAGCCACAACCCTTTCCCCGACAATGGCATCAAGTTCTTCAGCGCCCAGGGCGCCAAGTTGTCCGATGCCTGGGAGCAATCCGTGGAAGCCACGCTGGAGGAACCACCGGTCTGGGCCGATTCAGCCGCATTGGGCCGAACGCGTCGGCTGGATGACGCCGCGGGGCGTTACATCGAATTTTGCAAGAGCACTTTTGCCAACGACCTCACGCTCAAGGGGCTCAAGATCGTGGTCGATGCGGCCAATGGCGCCGCGTATCACATAGCACCCAAGGTGTTCCATGAGCTCGGCGCCGAAGTCGTCGCCATCGGCTGCACGCCCGATGGTTTGAACATCAACCACAACGTGGGTGCCACGCACCCGCAGGCGCTGATCGCGGCGGTGAAGGCGCATCAGGCCGACTATGGCATCGCGCTCGATGGTGATGCCGACCGATTGCAACTGGTCGACTCCGATGGCCGCTTGTTCAATGGCGACGAGGTTTTGTACCTGATGGTCAAGGAACGGCTGGACCGTGGCGAAGCCGTGCCGGGCGCCGTGGGCACGCTCATGACCAACATGGCCGTGGAATTGGCGTTGCAGACGCTGGGAGTGGAGTTTGTGCGTGCCAAGGTCGGCGACCGCTATGTGCTGGAAGAACTGGACCGTCGCGGTTGGCTGCTCGGCGGCGAGGGCTCGGGCCACTTGCTGGCGTTGGACAAACACAGCACGGGCGATGGCCTGATCTCGGCGCTGCAAGTGCTGCAGGCCTGCGTGCGCAGCGGCCAGACCCTGGTGCAGTTGCTGGCCGGAGTGACACTTTTTCCGCAGACCTTGATCAACGTGCGCCTGCATCCCGGGCAGGATTGGAAGAATGACGCTCAATTTTGCAACGCCACGCAGACGGTCGAGACCGAACTGGGTGACACCGGGCGTGTGCTGATCCGTGCCAGTGGCACCGAACCCTTGCTGCGTGTGATGGTGGAAGCGCGCGACGCGGACGTGGCCTTGAGCAGCGCCCAACGCATCGCCAAGACACTCGAATTGGCATGAGCGTCGCTGCGCTGTCCCGGCTGCACGTGCTGCGCGCCGATTACGCTAACCCCGGCCACGCCGACGCCCTGGTGTCAGTGCTAAACGCCTATGCGCAGGACCCGGCGGGCGGTGGAGCGGCATTGAGCGAGTACACCAAGACCCATGTGGTGCGCGAGCTCGCCTCCCGACCCCAGGCCTTCAGCGTACTGGCTTTTGACGGCTCGACGCCCGTGGGATTGGTCAACTGCATTGAAGGTTTTTCCACCTTCCAATGTCGCCCGCTAGTGAACGTGCACGACGTTGCCGTGTTGGCCAGTCACCGTGGCCAGCGCGTGGCCGAACAGATGCTGGCGCTGGCGGAAGCGATCGCGCGGGAGCGCGGTGCGTGCAAACTCACGCTCGAAGTGTTGCAGGGCAATCAGAGCGCCCGCCGCTTGTACGAACGCGTGGGTTTCGCCGGCTACCAACTCGATCCTGCTTTGGGGCAAGCCCAGTTTATGCAGAAGTGGCTGGCGTAATTCGTCATTGCGAGCGCAGATAACCCGACCTCCAGGACTATCGTCATTGCGAGCGCAGCGCGGCAATCCATGTTAATTCGTGGCGCGCCAAGATGGATCGCCACGGCCTGCGGCCTCGCGATGACGAGCGAGTGTGTGGGCCTCGCGATGACGAGCGAGTGTGTGGGCTTCGCGATGACGAGCGAGTGTGCGGGCTTCGCGATGACGAGCGAGTGTGTGGGCCTCGGGATGACGAGCGAGTGTGCGGGCCTCGGGATGACGAGCGAGTGTGCGTGCCTCGGGATGACGGCGACACTGCATGCGGGCCATGAAGCCGGATTTGTCATTGCGAGCGCAGCGCGGCAATCCATGTTACTTCGAGGCGCACCGAGATGGATCGCCACGGCCTACGGCCTCGCACTGACAAAAGGCAGCAAGGGTATGCGCAGGCTACA
>CAIVXG010000230.1 GCA_903909815.1 uncultured beta proteobacterium
CAACCCGTCGTTCAATAGTGAGCGTGTGTGAGGTCCTTGGTCATCTGCTGGGCTCCTTCACCGAGATCAGCTCCCGGTCACAGCTAAATTCGGCGCCCGATTTTTCTGATCGTCAAATATTTTTCAAACTACTCCACACGATTCTTGTCTCGTGCACGACTGTTTGGCAACGTCAGCCGCCTGGTGAGTTCGGCAGTGGTGTGAAGGTGCATACAAAGCCCATACCCAACAACCGGACTCACTTGGCGTGTTGCTTGTGTGCGCGCACATAAGAGCGTAGAACCGCATTAATGCGCGTTTGGTAGCGAGTCCCGTCGTGCTTGAAAAATTCAATCACATCCTCATCGAGGCGAAGTGAGATCAGTTTTTTTGCGTGCGGGAAGTCAACAGCCTTTACCCAAACAGCGTCGGGGAGAACCGGTGCGTCTCTGGTGTCGATTTGATCGTCTGGCAACGCAGATAGAGCAGACAGACGTGCCTTCTGTTCAGCGGACAGAACCGGCGGACTTTGTAGATCAATGGTTAGCTTCACGGTATCGCTTTTGCTCATCTTGGACCGCCTTTCTTGCGGAAATAATGCGAATGGTTTCCTCTTCCCGAACGGTGTAAACAACGAACAACACCGCCAAGGCGACAAGTCCAATCGTGACCCAGCGGTCTTCACCGTAGTCCTCACGTCCGTCGTATGCCTCGATGCGTCCATAGTCGTAGAAAACGAGTGCCGCATCTTCGAAGGCAACACCATGGTTCTTCAGGTTGAGCGCGGCCTTTCCGGCATCCCATTCAAGTTTCATGCGTCAATTGTAGCTACGTTCGTAAATACATGCGATTTTGTCACCTATCACTACCCAGGACTCACCTTCAGTTAAAAGAGCAAAGTTTTTTACAGCATTAAAGGACAGTTCCTACACCCGCGTAATGGACTGCATTTGTTCCAGCCGGCTCCATGGCAACCCCAGCACCAAGGCATCGAATTGCTGCTTCGTCAGCGTGATTGAGGTGGCCATGTCCGCGCCACCACGCGGCCATTCAAACCCGCCTTGATTGAGCCGTCTGGCCGCACACCACATGCCAAAGCCGTCATGCAACAGCAGCTTCATGCGATTACCCCGCGCGTTGGCAAACAGGTACCCGTGATGGGCCATGGCTGCTCCGAACACCTGCACCACCCGAGCCAACAAACGTTCCGTTCCCATGCGCATGTCTATCGGGGCTGTTGCCAACCACAGCGCGTCGATGCGGATCATCGAAGCCACTCACGCAACCAGGCGCCGCAATCGCCCACCAGTTCGCTCGGCCAGATAACGATTGCAGTCGAGTTGCCACGGCGCAATTCAAGTTGAATGGCCGCTGAGCGCTCGGCACACTTGCCCTCGGACACTGGCGGCACGTCCATGCGTACCGCCACAAACTGCTGTGGCTCCAGGGCTGTCGGTGAAGCTGGTGGATCAACGAGCGACTGGCAGACTGGGGACAACTCCGATTTGCGCAGCCAGATGCGAACCATGTTTGCGTTGAGACCATGCTTTAACGCCACACCCGCTATCGACTTGCCAGGCTGGCGACATTGCGCCAGCACCTCTGCTCTGAACTCATTACTGTGTTTACGCCTCGTCCCGCCCTTTGTTGCACCCATGCTAATGTCCATTTGGTTTGTAAATGGACATCATCCGGTTAGCGACAAGTCACTTCAAGATGGGATGCCTAGCCGCTTACGGTGCCCCTACGCCGTGAAGCATTGCGAACCTGGCGCAGTGGCCCAGCCCCAGGGAAGTTGCTGCGCTGCTTTTTGCGGCACTGTGCCCTACCAGGAGCCGAGTTCTTGGCCCATCTGCGGCTCTGCCTCGCAGACAAGGCGGGGCTTTGCACCGACATGACACATCTGTTTCGCACGGGTGGTCCGCGTCCTGTGCAGACCGTCTCCGACGAGATCGGAAGAG
>CAIVXG010000231.1 GCA_903909815.1 uncultured beta proteobacterium
ATGGTTTTGGGCGGAAATCCGCGAAAAACCCCAAGTCTGACCTTCGACGTTCAAATCGAGACCAGACTCAAACACCAAATTCAACATGTAAATCATCAACTTACGACGTCCTGATGTGGAAACGTTGGGACACTACTGATGGCAATTGATAGAAGGTTATCGTCGCGGTTATATTCACCGCCATGAGCAAAGATCAATTCTCGAAGCTCCGCGTAAGGGATGCAGATCGATCGCAACAGGCGATTCTGGTTGCGGCGCGTGATGAATTTGCGCAGCACGGTTTGGGCGGCGCGCGGGTGGATCGAATTGCACAGCGCGTCAAGCTCAACAAGCGCTTGATCTACTATTACTTTGCCAGCAAAGATGATCTCTTTTTGGCCGTGCTGGAACGGACTTACGCCGATATTCGTGAAGCCGAAGAACAACTGCATCTGACCGACCTGGCGCCGGCGCAGGCGATCAGGCGCCTCATCGCTTTCACCTGGGACTATTACCTTGCTCACGCGGAATTCATTTCCTTGCTCAACACCGCAAATCTGCACCAGGCCGAGCACCTGATGAAGTCCGATTGCATTCGTGACATGAACTCGCCCCTGATCCAGACGCTGGGCGAGATTCTGGCGCGCGGCCACGCGGATGGCGTCATGCGCGGCGGCGTCGATCCGCTGCAACTCTACGTCTCAATCGCGGGTCTGGCCTATTTTTACCTCTCCAACAACCACACCTTGTCGGCCATTTTCGGGCGCAATCTGATGACGGCTGAAGCGCTTGACGAACGCCTGACCCACATGTGCGATGTAATCCTAGGGTATGTACTGATAGATCGAGGTGTTTTGTGAATTGACGGATTTGGGTTGCATTTTTACAATTCACTTGTTGGTGAATTAAAGTCGGGTTTCAGCTTGTTCGCCGGAACGCGATCGCATCAGGAGACGTCATGGCCACCCAAAGACTCGGAATCATCATGCACGGCGTCACCGGACGCATGGGAACGAATCAGCATTTGATCCGCTCCATCGTCGCCCTGCGCAAGCAAGGTGGTGTTGCATTGTCGAACGGCACGTTTGTCATGCCAGACCCGATTCTGGTTGGACGCGACGCCGCGAAGCTGGAAGCGCTGGCAAGAACCCACGGCATCGAGCGCTGGAGCACCGACCTCGACGCAGCGCTGGCCAACCAGGAAGACACGGTTTTCTTCGACTCTGGCACGACGCAGATGCGCCCGACGCTGCTGGCCGATGCGATTCGCGCAGGCAAGCATGTCTACTGCGAAAAGCCGATTGCGACCAACCTCAATGAAGCTGTGGAGATTGCCCGTTTGGCGCAGCAATCGGGCCTGAAGCATGGCGTTGTGCAGGACAAGCTTTTTCTTCCTGGGCTGCGCAAGCTCGACATGCTGCGCCGGGCCAATTTCTTTGGCAAATTGCTCAGCGTGCGAACTGAGTTTGGCTATTGGGTATTTGAAGGTGACCTGCAATCGATCCAGCGCCCGAGTTGGAACTACCGTGCAGAGGACGGTGGTGGCATCATCCTGGACATGCTCTGCCACTGGCGTTATGTGCTGGACAACCTGTTTGGGCAAGTGCAGTCGGTCTCGTGTCTGGGTGCCACCCATATCCCCACGCGCTGGGACGAAGCGGGTCAAGCCTATGACTGCACGGCTGACGACGCGGCTTACGCGACCATTGAACTCAAGGGCCATCAAGGCGAGAAAGTTATCGCCCAGATCAACAGCTCCTGGACCACGCGCGTGCGACGCGATGATCTGGTCACTTTTCATGTTGACGGCACACATGGCTCGGCGGTGGCCGGTCTGACGAGTTGCCGTACCCAGTCGCGTGTTAACACGCCGCGCCCGGTCTGGAACCCGGACGAGAAACAAACGATGCCTTTTTTCGAACAATGGGCCGAGGTGCCGGACAGTCAGGTTTATGACAACGGTTTCAAGATCCAGTGGGAGCATTTCATTCGTCACGTGGTCGAGGATGAGCCCTGGCGCTGGACGCTGGCCGAGGGTGCCAAGGGATTGCAACTGGTCGAGGCCGCGCTGCAGAGTTGGAAGGAACGCCGCTGGATCGACGTTCCCGATTTGCGCATCGATTAGAAGCTTCGGAAGAATTCGCCATGACCTTGAACTTACAACTGCCCAATGCCAATGGCGAACTTGCGCGCTACACGCTGCGCAACAGTGCGCCGGCGAAATTACCAGCGCGCAATGTGCCTTTCAACCGGATTGTCTATTCGGCGGCCCATGTGGTGGCCAATCCTTATGCCGCCATCGACCCCTGGTTGCAGTGCGCGGTGGATTGGGATCAAACGATCGCTTACCGGCAGCATTTGTGGTCGCTGGGCATGGGCGTCGCCGAGGCCATGGACACCGCGCAGCGCGGAATGGGTCTGGACTGGCCGACTTCGCTGGAACTGATTCGCCGCTCATTGGACGCCGCCAAAGATGTGCCGGGCGCCTTGCTGGCATCGGGTTGTGGCACGGATCATCTGGTGCTCGAAGATGTCAGGAGCATCGACCAGGTCATTGCCGGTTATGAGGAACAGATGGAGGCGATTGAGAAGCTTGGCGGCACGCTCATCGTCATGGCCAGCCGGGCGCTGGCGCGCGTGGCCAAGAGCCCGGCAGATTATGAACACGTCTACAGCCGCATCTTGCGCCAGGCGCGACAGCCCGTCATATTGCATTGGCTCGGCGACATGTTCGACCCGGCCTTGAAAGGCTACTGGGGATCGGAGAATACCGAGGCGGCAATGAGCACGGCTATCGGCATCATCAACGCGAACCCCAATAAAGTTGACGGCATAAAAATTTCTCTGCTCAGCAAAGACAAGGAAATCGCCATGCGTCGTCAGTTGCCCAGCACGGGCGGCACCGACGGCAAAGGTGTGCGCATGTACACCGGCGATGATTTCAATTTTCCTGAACTGATCGCCGGCGACGGTTTTGGTAACGCCAGCGTGCACGGACACAGTGATGCCTTGCTCGGCATCTTTGACGCCATTGCACCTTGCGCCAGCGCCGCGCTGGCCGAATTGGCGCTGGGTCATGTCGAGAACTTTCGCGCCATCCTGGAGCCCACCGTGCCGCTGTCGCGCCACATATTTTCTGCGCCGACGCGCTACTACAAGACCGGCGTGGTTTTCATGGCGTGGCTCAATGGCCATCAGCGTCACTTCACCATGGTCGGTGGCCAGCAAAGCACGCGCTCGCTGCTGCACCTGAGTGAGTTGTTCCGACTGGCCGACGCTGCCGGTGTGTTGCAGCAGCCCGAGCAGGCCGCGCATCGCATGAAGGTACTGTGTGAAATGCATGGTGTCGGGAATTGAAGCATGCGCGACTTCTCGCAAGATCACCATTGGCTGTCGCTCAATACGGCCACGGTGCGCAAGCAGTGGTCACTGGACCGCATCATTGATGAATGCGCCCGGCGTGGCATCCGCGCCATCAGCCCGTGGCGCGACCAGGTAGCGGCGGTCGGTTTGGAGTCAATCGCCAGGCAACTGCGCGACACCGGCATCGCACTCTCGGGCTATTGCCGTGGCGGCTTTTTCCCCGCTGCTGACGCCGCCGGTCGACAGGAAGCACTGTTGGACAATCGCCGCGCCATTGACGAAGCCAAGACACTGAACGCGCCCTGTCTGGTGCTGGTGGTGGGTTCCTTACCGGGTGCACTCAGTGGCCAGCCGCATTACACCGACATAAGCCGGGCCCGCGCCGAGGTCCATGACGGCATTGCCGCCACGCTGGAGTACGCGCGGCAAGTGAACATGCCATTGGCAATCGAGCCTTTGCATCCGATGCAGGCGGCTGAGCGTGCCTGCATCAACACACTGGAACAGGCGCTCGATCTGTGCGATGAACTTGACCCGCCGGCGCCCGGCGAGGGCGCTGCGACGGCGCATGAACAGAGTTGTGATCTCGGTGTGGCGCTTGATATTTACCATGTGTGGTGGGATCCCAAGTTGGCGCAGCAGATTTCACGCGCCGGCAATAATCCGAAAAAGAACCGGCTATTGGCCTACCATGTTTGTGACTGGCTGACCCCGACGCGTGATCTGCTCAATGACCGCGGCATGATGGGTGACGGTGTGGTCGAACTCAAGAAAATCCGCGCTTGGATGGAGCAGGCCGGTTATAGAGGGTATAGCGAGGTAGAGATTTTTTCGGAAACAAACTGGTGGCGCAGACCCGGCGAAGAAGTCCTCGATACCTGTATCGAGCGCCACTGTCGAGTCGTCTAGTGCAGCAACTTTTTACTAAGCCTAGCGATGAATTTGCCCAGTCGATTTGAAGACATTGAACACCTGGAACAGGTGATGTCGACGCCCTCGCAAGCGCTGGTCGATGTCTTGGCGCGCCTGCACGGTGACATCATGGTGCTCGGTGTCGGGGGCAAGATGGGGCCCACGCTGGCCCGCATGGCCAAACGCGCTGCGCCGGGCAAGCGCGTCATTGGTGTCGCCCGTTTTTCCGAAGCGGGTTTGCGCCAACGCCTGCACCAGCAGGGCGTTGAATGCATTGAGGCGGATCTGCTCTGTGCCGAAGCGCTGGCAGCGTTGCCCGAAGTTGAAAACATTGTCTACATGGCGGGCCGCAAGTTTGGTTCTTCCGGTAGCGAATGGCTGACCTGGGCCATGAATGCCCACGTTCCTGCGCTGGTGGCGCAGCGCTATCGCAACGCGCGCCTGGTGGCGTTCTCCACCGCCTGTGTTTACCCATTTGTCAGCGTTGCCGGCGCTGGCGCGACCGAAGATTTGCCACCCACAGCGCCTTCGGGTGAATACGCCAACTCCTGCGTGGCCCGCGAACGCCTGTTCGAGTACTTTTCACACCAGCACGGTACAGCCGGTCGGCTGCTGCGTTTGTCCTACGCCATAGACATGCGCTACGGTGTGCTGCTGGATCTGGCAAAAAAGATTCTCGCGCGTGAGCCGATTGACTTGACGATGGGCTATGCCAACATCATCTGGCAGGGTGAGGCCAATGATTGGGCGCTGCAGGCGCTGGCGCATTGCGAAACACCGACCGCGGCGCTGAACCTGAGCGGTCCCAAAATCAGCATTCGTGCCACCGCGCTCTCGCTGGGTGAACGCCTGGGCGTGGCACCGGTCCTGACCGGGGTTGAGGCCGATAGCGCGTGGCTGGTGGATTGTGCGCGGGCAACCGCACTGTTTGGTGCGTCACAAGTCAGCCTTGATTGCATGCTCGACTGGACGGCAGACTGGGCGCAGCGCGGCATGGCGACGCTGGGCAAGCCGACGCATTACGAAACGCGTGACGGCAAGTACTAAAGAAGACTCAGATGCATTGGCGCGATATTCCGGCGGACTCGCTGGCTGTTTTTCGAAAAGGTTCGGTCATTCCGGCCCACCTGCTGGCGCTTGACGCCAAGCGGCAACTCGATCCGCTGCGCCAGCGCGCCATGACGCGCTACTACCTCGACGCTGGCGCTGGCGGCGTGGCGGTCGGTGTGCATTCAACGCAGTTCGCGATTCGCGATGTTGGCCTGTATGAACCGGTGCTTGAACTCGCCATGCAGACCGCGCGCGATTGGACACCGCTGGGTGGCGCGCGCCCGCTGTTCATGATCGCCGGCATCGCTGGCAAGACGGCACAGGCGCAGCGCGAGGCTGCCACCGCGCGTGCGATGGGCTATCACGCCGGCCTGCTCAGTCTGGCCGCCATGAAAGGCGCCGATGAAGATGCACTGATTGCGCATTGCCAGCAGATCGCGGAGCTGATGCCGGTGGTCGGGTTTTATTTGCAAACCGCCGTCGGTGGCATCACGCTGTCGGCCAGCTTCTGGGAACGTTTTGCTGCCATCGACAACGTGGTGGGCATCAAGATGGCACCCTTCAACCGTTACCGCACCCTGGATGTGATGCGCGGTGTGGTGGCGGCAAAAGCAGAGCAACGCGTCACGCTCTACACCGGCAATGACGATCACATCGTGCTTGATTTGCTCACGCCTTTTGTCGTCCAGCGTGACGGCCAGCCTGTGACTTTGCGCATCAAGGGCGGCTTGCTCGGGCACTGGAGCGTGTGGACTGCGCGCGCCGTGCAATTGCTGGGCCAAATGCACAGCGCGGTGGACAGCGGTCAGATTTCAGCCGATCTTTTGGCGCTGGACTCGCAGGTCACCGACTGCAATAGCGCCCTGTTTGACGTTGCCAATGATTTTCGCGGCTGCATCGCTGGCTGCCATGAAGTATTGCGTCGCCAGGGCCTGCTCGAAGGCGTCTGGTGCCTCGACCCCGAAGAGGGCTTGAGCCCGGGGCAGGCGGCAGAACTGAGTCGCGTGCGAGCCGCCTATCCCGAATTGATCGACGACGCCTTTGTCAGCGCTAACTTGACGCGCTGGCTGAACCCTTAGCTCACTGTGTATATTCGTTCCACTGTATCCACCCCGTTCAACCCACTGAAGGAGACATCATGAAGAAGCGTTATTTTCTCAAAGGTCTATCGCTGTCGGCACTGGCGCTGACGATTGCCCTGCCGGCGGCCGCGCAGCAATGGAAACCGGTCCGACCGATCAATCTGATCGTGCCGTGGGCGGCCGGCGGTTCAACCGACCAGGTCACGCGCCTGGCTGCCTCCGAAATGGAGAAGGCGCTGGGGCAGACCATCGTCATCGTCAACCAGCCCGGTGCCTCGGGCGCTATCGGCACCAAGAGCGCCTTTGACGCGCCGCGCGACGGCTATACCTGGACTGCGGGCGCGGCGCAGGATCTGGGTACCTACGAAACACTGGGTTCGCTCAAGACCCGCATCACCGACTGGCATTTGTTTCTCAACGTCGCCAACATCCAGGTCATCGGCGTCAACCCGAAGGCGCCGTACAACAATGCCAAGGAACTGCTCGACGCGATGAAGGCCAAGCCGGGCCAGATCAGCGTCGCCACGGCCGGCGTTACCTCGGCCGGTCACAACGCCATGGAGTTGATCTCCAAGGTCACCAACGTCAAGTATCGCCACGTTACTTACGATGGTGGCAACCCCGCCGTGGTGGCCACGGTTGCCGGCGAAGCCGACGTCACAACGCAGTTGGCAGTGGAGCAGGCCGACATGATTCGCGGCAAGCGGCTGCGCCCCCTGGCCACGGTGAGCGACAAGCCCTTGGAGATTGAGGGCTACGGCGTGATCCCGCCGCTGTCGCAGACCTTGCCCGGCTTCACGGCGCCGGCCAACTACTTTGGCATCTTCATTCCCAAGGGCGTGCCCGACGAGGTCGTCAAGACAGTGGAAAAGATCTGGGCTGACAACATCGCCAAGAGCGAAGTCTTGAAGAAATACGCCGTCAGCCGCGGCGCACTTTTTGCACCACAGTCCGGCGACGCGGCGCAAAAGGCGGTGTTCCCGGCGATCCAGGCCAATGCCTGGCTGCTGTTCGATGGCGGCAAGGCCAAGGTGTCACCCGACACGGTTGGCATTCCCAAACCTTGATATCCCGGCGAAAAAATGACATCACTCGACGCGCCGCCGCCACCGGCTGAAGACGAAGCACAAATCGACAAAACGCCCGGCCCGCGCTCTGACCTGGCGGACGCCGCCTTCTGGATCGTGCTGGGCGTCGCGGTGCTGATCGGCTCCTTCACGATGGACCGTCTGGAGCGTCAGGGCGTCAATCCCTACACGGTGCCCGGTTTGTTGCCGGGACTGCTGGGCATTGCGATGATGGCGCTGGGTGGCATCCTGGCGCTGCGCAGTCTGAGGCGCGGCGCGCTCATCGTTCCCCCGGCCCAGACCGACGCTCATGAGAGGGAACGTTGGCGCCGCATCTGGGTTGTCACGGGTCTGTGCATGGGCTATTGCGTTGTGCTGATCGGTCACGGCTTGCCGTTCTGGTTGTCTTCAACGATTTATGTCACGGCTTCGATCCTGATCCTGCAGCGCATGAGCCGCGACCCGGTCGTGCGGCGCCAGACACCCAGAGCCTGGGCTATCGCGCTGACCATCGGGTTTTCCTCGTCGCTCATCACACACCTCGTATTCCAGGAACTGTTCCTGGTGCGAATGCCTTGAGGTCACACGTCATGTTTCAAGGACTCAACGATTTGGGGAACGCCTGGCTCAGCTTCATGAATCCCATGACGCTGGCCTATGGCCTGGGCGGCGCTTTCGTCGGCATCGTCATGGGCATCCTGCCCGGCCTGTCTGCCACGCTCGCGATCGCATTGCTGACCACGCTGACCATCAAACTGCAGACCAATGACGCGATCCTGGTTCTTATCTGTTCCTATGTTGGCGCGTTGTACGGCGGCTCGCGCACCGCCATCTTGCTCAACATTCCTGGCACTGCAGCCAACGCGGCCTCGTGCGCTGACGGCTATGCGCTGGCCATGAAGGGACAGGCCGGGCGTGCCATCGGCATCGCGACCTCGGGCGCTTTCGTCAGCACCTTGTTTGGCGTGTTGTGCCTGGCGACCTTCACACCGGCCCTGGCCGAGGTGGCACTCTCTTTTGGCGCTTTCGAATTCTTCTGGCTGGCCCTGTTTGGCGTCACGATGTCGGGCAGCATCGTTGGCAATGATCCGCTCAAGGGCTGGTTGATGGGGATACTGGGCCTGTTCCTGGCGCAGGTGGGCCAGGAGGGTTTGTACGCGCATGACCGCTTCACCTTTGGCTGGGACGAACTCTCGGGTGGCTTCGGGCTGATCCCGGCGCTGGTGGGTGCCTTCGGTCTGGCTGAGGTGTTGACGACGCTGGCAGACCCGATTGAGCGAAAAATTATCGACATGAAAGACTCGGTGCTGCCGCGCTTTCGCGAAGTGGCGCAGTATTGGCGCACCGTGCTGCGCTCGGGTGTGATCGGCGTACTGACCGGATTGCTGCCGGGTGTAGGCGAGGACGCCGGCGCCTGGATGTCCTATGCCGCAGCCAAGGCCGTCAGCAAGGAGAAGGACCAGTTCGGCAAGGGTTCAATTGACGGCCTGATGGCGGCCGAGACCGGTGACATGGCCTCTATACCGGGCCACATCATTCCCTGTCTGGCGCTCGGCATCCCAGGCTCGGCGCCGTCGGCGGTGCTGATGGCGGCCATGATCATCCACGGAGTTCAGCCTGGGCCGATGCTGATGATCACGCATCCCCATTTCATCTACGAAGTGGTGGCCATGACGACGTTGGCCTCGATCACGATTTTGCTATTTGGTTTGTTCGGCGTGCGCCCGCTGCTGCATGTTCTGCGCGTACCGCGGGCGGTATTGATGCCGATAGTTTTCGTGCTGTGCACGGTGGGCGCGTTCGCGACCGCGTCGCGCCTGTTTGACGTCTACGCGATGCTGGCAATCGGCACCGGCGCATTCTTTCTGCGTCGCCGTGGCTACGAAATGGCGCCCCTGGTGCTTGGTCTGGTGCTTGGCCCCCTACTGGACAAGAGTCTGCGCCGCGGGCTGGTGTTGTCTGACGGCAGTCTGACGCCGTTCTTCACCCGTCCGATCTGCATCGCCTTTGCCACGGTCACGATATTTACCATTCTGCTGTATGTGCCGGCCTTCAAGTCGCTGGTGCAGGGCGTAACCGGCGCCATCAGTTCGATGCTCAAGTCCGTGCTGGCGCGGCGCAGATGAAACCTGGAAACAGCATCATGCGAATTTCACTGTGCAACGAAGTGCTTGCCGGTATGCCGCTGGCGCAGCAATGCGAATTTGCGGCACGGCTGGGCTACGACGGTTTGGAGATCGCACCCTTCACGCTGAGCGAGGAGCCGCAAAAGATCTCGTCCGGGCAGGCAGCCAGCATCCGTGCCACGGTCGAATCGTTTGGCCTGGTCGTCACCGGTCTGCACTGGCTGCTGGTCAAACCGGACGGCCTGTCGCTGACCGACCCGGACCCCGCACTGCGTGCACGCACACTGGAAGTTATGACGCGATTGACGGGTCTGTGTGCCGAACTCGGCGGCGCGGTGCTGGTACACGGCTCGCCGAAACAGCGCCAGATACCCAGTGGTGAGAGCCATGCCATTGCGTTGACGCGATTGCAAGACAGCCTGGCGCAAGTGGCGCTGGCGGCGGCGTCCCATGACGTGCTCTATTGCATCGAACCCTTGTCGAAAAATGAAACCCAACTGATCAATACGGTAGCCCAGGCCGCCACCCTGGTGCGCAGCATCAACCACCCCAATCTGCGCACCATGATCGACTGCAGTGCTGCCGGATTGACTGAAACGCAATCGGTGGCTGAACTGATCGACTGCTGGTTGCCTACCGGCCTGATTGGCCATATTCAGTTCAATGATCCGAACCGGCGCGGGCCGGGTCAGGGCGAGATGAAGTTTGCGCCGATCCTGGCGGCGCTGCATCGCCACGCTTATGCCGGCGCCATCGGTGTTGAACCTTTTGACTACCAGCCCGACGGCCCGGCAACCGCGGCCTTCTGCATCGGTTATTTGCGCGCTTTGCAGGAAGGGGTTAACTGACATGCCAGTGCAATTTCAGATTGCCGAAATCGAGTTGTATGAACGCCCGGTGGTGCTGCGGTTGCCGTTTCGGTTTGGCGTGGTCACACTCACTGAGTGCCCACAGGCCTTTGCACGGGTACACATTGAACTGGCCGACGGCAGCAGCGCCTGGGGTGCAGCGGCGGAGTTGATGGCGCCAAAATGGTTTGACAAGAACCTGGCGCTGAGCAACGAAGACAATTTTGACCAGTTGCGCGACGTGCTCAAACTGGCCCGAGACGCTTACCTGAGCGATGCCAAGCCCGCTACCGCATTTGCTCATTTTGCGCGGCACCATGCCGCGCACCAGCTGCATTGCGAGCAGCGTGCTTACAACCCTCTGCTGGCCAGTTATGGGCCGGCGCTGCTGGATCGCGCCGTGCTCGATGCGCTGTGCCGGGCCCGGCAGGTTTCTTTCTACGCAGCCATGCAAGCCAATTTGCCAGGTGTTGGACCCTCTTGTCATGCGTTCGAGGGCATCGATTTCAATCGCTTCCTTAACTCGCTGGCGCCGGCGTCGACCATCGCAGCGCGCCATACGGTGGGCCTGCTCGACGCCATCACGGCCGGGGACATGACACAGCGGGTGAACGATGGCCTGCCGGAAACCCTGGAAGAAGTGGTCTCAGTCTATGGGCACCGCTACTTCAAGCTGAAAGTCTCGGGCAATCTGGTGGCCGACCTGGCGCGGCTGAGCTCGGTCGCCGCCGTGCTGGAGCGCCTGAGCGAGCCATTTCATGTATCGCTGGACGGCAACGAACAGTACACCGATGCGTTGGGTGTTGCTGAACTAATGGCCGGCATGCGCGCCACGCCGGCACTCGCCAGACTCTACGCTGCCATCCTTTTTGTTGAGCAACCGATCGCACGCAAACTCGCGCTCGACGTCGACCTGCGCCAGGTGCCAATCGGCAAGCCGGTGATCATCGACGAATCCGATGGTGAACTCGATACCTTCTTGCGGGCACGTGCGCGCGGCTATGTCGGCGTTTCGTCAAAGACTTGCAAGGGTCTCTACAAATCGATACTCAATGCCGCACGTTGTGCGCTCTGGAATGCTGAAAAGCCGGCCACGGCTTTCTTCATGTCGGCGGAAGACCTGACCACGCAGGCCGGTTTATCCGTGCAGCAAGACCTCGCCTTGGTCAATCTTCTGGGCATCACGCACGTCGAGCGCAATGGTCATCACTATGTCAACGGCATGGCGGCGTTACCCGAGGCAGAGCAGCAGAGTTTCCTGCATGCCCACGCGGATGTGTATGAACAATCCCACGGCGCCGTTCGACTCAAAATTCGCCGGGGGCAAATTGAGCTTCGCTCGCTCGCGTGCATCGGCTTTGCAAGCGCAGCACTGCCCGATTTCGCCAGAATGTCGATGTTGACTTGATCATTGACGCTTAGATCTGTGACATTTTTCATGGAAATTGCAGCGGAAAGACGAAACTGACCAACGTCCACTAGCTTGGGATTGCGATTGTTTAACGACTGGTGCCAGATGATTGCTCTGACACGCTGACTGGCAAGCTGACCTCGTGGCCGACGCGGCGTCTTGCGAACGGCGCGGTAGGGGAGTAAATCTGCCTTGACGAATGGCCGGTTTGACCTTCCTAACCGCGACGGCGAACGTCCGGTCCGTGATCCCGTCAGTGACCGATTAGGGCACTTATGAATAGCTATCCATAATGCAGAGAGTCTTTAGCCTGGCGGTCGCGGGCTGAAGAGCTGAATCAAAGCTGGGTCGGCCGTTCCGCGAACGGTAGGCTAAAGATCCCGTTGGACTGAGCCGCCACACGAGGCGGTGGCGCGCTATGGGTATTGAATCAGCAGCCCATCCAATTTCCACGCATGCAGCCGAAGGTTATGGCAATTGAGTTGCGCAAGGCGGGCCTGCAGCCATAGATCGAGTGACTTCGGCATGCTCGGCGGGGATGTGGTTCCCGGGTGGCACCGCGCTATTTTCAAAATGCGCAGAGAGCAGACAAAGCTGGGGCAATCGCTTCGAGATGCCGATCGAGAAACGATGATGATTGTGGCCAAGTCTGGGTTCATGTTGACGTGGGCGGCGGTCCGCGCGGCAAGGTTCCCGGCAGGAAGGTTTCGATGCGCACCATCTGGCCACGCCCACAATGCGGGCAGTCACGCAGCGACACACCGGTGAGTCGCTGGTAGCGGTCGCGGTAGTCCTCGTTTTCGAGCTCATCCACCACCACCGGCGCTGGTGCCGCCAGCAAGTTCCGACACTGGTTCAGCCTGACCTCCCGATAGCGATTGGCCAGCAGACCGTAGTGGCGGATTCGTTGGAATCCCGATGGCAGAACATGCAGCAAGAAGCGGCGAATGAACTCTTGTGCGTCCAGGGTCATGGTCTTGTTGCGCGACTCGTGGCGGTAGTCTTTCCAGGCGAACGTCACTGCCCCATCGATGAACTCGCGCAGGCGGTTGTTGGAGATCGCCACGCGATGGGTGTAGCGGCCAAGATATTCCAGTACCTGCTTGGGGCCACCGAAAGGCGGCTTGGCGTAGACCACCCACTCGGCACGCGTTGCCGGTGCCAGGTGTTTTGCGAATGCAACGCGATTGCGTAACGCCTCAAGGCTGTTGAAGAATTGCAGCTCTCCGTGGTCGAAGGCCAGTTGCAACTGAGTGATGAACAGGCGGCGAAACAATCTGGAGAGAACCCGAACCGGCAGAAAGAAGCCTGGGCGGCACGAGACCCAGCGCTCACCGTTGGGCGCTATTCCTCCGCCGGGCACCACGCAGTGCAGATGCGGGTGATGCATCAGATTCTGACCCCAGGTATGCAAGATGGCGATGAATCCGATCTCGGCGCCCAGATGTTTGGGGTCGCCTGCAATGGTGCGCAGCGTCTCGGCGGTGGTTCGAAACAGAATGTCGTACACCACAGCCTTGTTCTGGTATGCGATCGCGGCAATCTCCTGCGGCACGGTGAAGACGACATGGAAATACTCGACCGGCAGCAGTTCAGTCTGCCGGTCTTCAAGCCACTGTGCACGCACCAGCGACTGACACTTTGGGCAGTGGCGATTGCGGCAACTGTTGAAGGCGATCCGCTGGTGCCCACAGGCGTCACACTGCTCGACATGGCCACCCAGAGCCGCTGTGCGACATTGCTCGATGGCGCTCATGACGCGGCGCTGCCCCTGGCTCAGGGCAGACGCGTGGTCTTCACGGTAGGACGGGCCGACTTGGCGAAAGATATCCGCCACCTCGAGCCCGACAGGGCGCACTGGTGGCCCTCAGAAATGAACCTGCGGACTGACTGTCGGTTGCAGAGAATCTGTCTTGGGCAGCAAATCGAAGGGACTCACCGTAGCACACACGGTGCTGGTGGCGATCTTCAAATAGCGCGAGGTGGTGGCCAGGCTGCGATGTCCCAGCAGCAACTGGATGCGGCGCACATCGGTGCCGGACTCCAACAGATGCGTCGCAAAGGCGTGCCGCAAGGAATGAGGGGTAATCGGTTTGGTGATGCCAGTGGCGCGATGCGCTTTCTGGCAAGCCAACTCGACGGCGTTCTTGCTGATCGGTTGGCCGGGGATGTTGCCCGGAAACAGCCAGAAATCTGGGCGTTCGAGCTTCCAGTACGAGCGCAGCACATCGAGCAGCCGAGGGGAAAGCATCACGTAGCGGTCACGGTTTCCCTTACCCTGGTCGATACGAAGCACCATGCGTTGGCTGTCGATGTCTGTCACCTTCAAGTGTGTGACCTCGGACACGCGCAGCCCAGCCGCATACGCAGTCATCAAAATGGTCTTGTGCTTGATGCTGTCAATGCAGTCCAGGAAGTGCATGACCTCCTCGGGGCTCAAAACCACCGGAAGTTTGAACGGCTTCTTTGGCATCGGTATCTCGTCCGGCGCCCAGTTCTGCTTGAGCGTGACCTTGTAGAGGAAGCGCAGCGCAGACGTTGCAATTCCAATGCTGGCGGCTGACAGCTTGCGCTCGGCTGTCAGAAACACTTGATAGGCGCGAACCTCCTGCGGTCCCAGACCCTCGGGCGATCTGTGGAAATGTTTGGCATAGGACGAGACCTGCTGCAGGTACGACAGTTGTGTGTTCGCGGAGAGGTTGCGGATGCCCATGTCTTCGAGCATCCGCTGGCGTAGCGGTGTCATGGCAATACTCCTTTGCGGATTGAAGGGATGAAGTGCTGCAAGCAGCAAGTTCATCGTCCTGCAAAAGGAGATCGCTGAAAAGTTCGAGGTAGCCCGCGGGGCTAGCGAACCACTTCACGCGTCAGCGGGTTAGTCCATCGCTGCTTATGAAAATATTTCCATAAGCAGCGTAACCGGGTATCCACCAAGGTCAGCTTGCTGGGTGTCCAATTCAATGGCGTGGCTCAGGCCGCCAGTTTTGTGCGCTTGAGCCGAAGCGC
>CAIVXG010000232.1 GCA_903909815.1 uncultured beta proteobacterium
GTGTTCGACGCTGAAGCCGGCATGGCGCTGGACGGCACCTTCGTCAAGGTCGTGGCCTGGTACGACAACGAATGGGGCTACTCGAGCAAGGTGCTGGAGATGGTGCGCGTCGTCTCGAAATAGCCTGCGTCATTGCGAGGAGCGCAGCGACGCGGCAATCCACGAATGCTTTGGTGTTCCGACATGGATTGCCGCGCTGCGCTCGCAATGACGAACACAGCTTCGTCAACTGAGTAGGATTTTTTATGCAATTCATCCGTTTTTCCGACCTTTGTGCCCAGGGGCTTGTCAAAGGGCAACGCGTCTTCATCCGCGCCGACCTGAACGTGCCGCAGGACGACGCGGGCCACATCACCGAGGACACGCGCATCCGCGCCTCCATCCCCTGCATCCAGATGGCGCTGGACGCCGGCGCCGCAGTGATGGTCACATCCCATCTGGGACGCCCATCGGAAGGGGAGTTCAAGCCTGCGGATTCGCTCGCACCGGTGGCCGCGCGCATGGGCGAACTCATGCACCGCGAGATTCCGGTGGTGGCGAACTGGGTTGACGGCGTTACGGTGGCGCCGGGACAACTGGTGCTACTGGAGAACTGCCGCGTGAACAAGGGCGAGAAGAAGAACAACGAGGAACTCTCGAAAAAGATGGCCGCACTGTGCGACATCTTCGTGCACGACGCTTTTGGCACGGCGCACCGGGCAGAAGCTTCCACCTACGGCATCGCGCGCTTCGCAAAAATCGCCTGCGCCGGTCCTTTGCTCGCGGCCGAGATGGATGCCATCACCAAAGCCTTGAAGGCTCCAAAACGCCCCCTGGTGGCGATTGTGGCGGGCTCCAAGGTGTCGACCAAACTCACCATTTTGAAGAGCCTGGCGGCGAATGTGGACCAGCTCATCGTAGGCGGCGGCATTGCCAACACCTTCATGCTGGCTTGTGGGCTGAACATCGGCAAGAGCCTGGCCGAGCGCGAACTGCTGGACGAAGCCAGGGCCGTCATGGAAGCCATGACGGCGCGCGGCGCGGCCGTGCCGATTCCCACCGACGTGGTCACGGCCAAATCCTTTTCCGCCACGGCTAATGCGACGGTCAAAGCTGCCACCGCAGTCGAGGACGACGACCTGATTCTGGACATCGGCCCCGAAACCGCGGCGCTGCTGGCATCGCAGCTCAAGGCCGCTGGCACCATCGTCTGGAACGGCCCGGTGGGCGTGTTCGAGTTCCCGGCGTTCGAAGGCGGCACTAAAACCATAGCCCACGCCATCGCCCAATCCAGCGCCTTCAGCATCGCTGGCGGCGGCGACACGCTGGCTGCCATCGCCAAGTACGGCATCGAAAAGCCGGTGGGCTACATCTCCACCGGCGGCGGCGCTTTCCTGGAAGTGCTCGAAGGCAAGACCCTGCCCGCGTTCGAGATCCTGGCGACGCGCGCGAACGGCTGACTTATTTTTCCCCTCGCCCCAGCCCTGTTCCCGAGCTGGAGGGAGTGCGCGGGGTGTCGAACGTGCCGGGCGTTGACACCGATCAATGGCCCATGCCAAAGCTGCTTTTAGCATGAACACTGTCGACTGAGCCACCCCTTGGCGGCGCAGTTCGGCAGCGAAAGGTTGGCAATGGCAAACTACGCAATGAGTCCGGTGGATGCAGCCTGGTACCACATGGACGGTCCAGAAAATCTGGCGATGGTGACGGGCGTTCTGCTGACGAAGAAGCCGCTGAACTTCGAGCGGGTGCGCGCGGTTTACCGCGAGCGTCTCGCCGGGTTCGACCGCTTTCACCAGCGCGTGATCGAAATCGGGTTCCCACTGCCCACGCCGCATTGGGAGGACGTTGTGCATTTCGACATGGACCAGCACCTGCACCATGTTGCGCTGCCCGCACCCCACGATCAGGCTGCGCTGCAGGCGCTGATCACCGACATCGCCAGCGCGCCGCTGGACCGCGAGCAGCCGCTTTGGCAAGTGCATGTGGTGGACAAGGTCGAGGCTGGAAGCGCGCTGGTCATGCGCTTTCACCACTGTATTGCAGACGGCACCGCGATGCTGAGCGTGATGCACAAACTGTTTGATCCGGCCCCCGGCGCGCGACCGAGCACGGCGCCGGTGCTCAAGCAAGCCACGGCGGCGCTGGGTTGGCGCGAAAGGGCTGCTTTGGCCGTCAGCGGCGCTGGCATGCTGATCGCCGAGGTGCTGAAATGGCCTGATCCGCAGTCGCCTTTGAAAGGCGAGTTCGGCATGCGCAAGCATGTCGCCTGGTCGAAGCCGGTGGCGATCAAGGACGTCAAGTTGATCGGAGCGCAGCACGGCGCCAAGGTGAACGACGTGCTCGTGGCAGCCATGACCGGCGCCTTGCGCACTTACCTGAAAGCGCGCGGCATCGATGTGAACCACACCACCACCCGTGCCATGGTTCCGGTGGACCTGCGTCCACCCGAACGCCAGGGTCAGATGGGCAACGAGTTCGGTTTGGTGATTCTGGAGCTGGCGGTGACGAAGTCGCGTTGGTCGCAGCGTCTGGCGTTGACCAAGGAGCGCATGGACGCCCTCAAGCGCTCGACCGAGCCCATGGCCATGCGCGTGCTACTGGATATTTTCGGGCGCACGCCCAAGGCGGTTGAGGATGTGGCGAACCTGGTCTTTGGCAGCAAGACCAGCCTGGTCATGACCAATGTCGCGGGCCCGCGCAACACGCTCTATCTGGCCGGTGTGGCCATCGACCGCATGCTGTTTTGGGTGCCGCATCCGGGACGGCAACTGGGCATGGGCATCAGCATCATGAGCTACCGTGGTCAGGCCACATTGGCGGTGATCGCCGACGCGCGGCTCGTGCCCGATCCCGAAGCCATCACCGCTGCCTTCCATCGGGAGTTCGACATCATGCTGCGCTCGCTTAAGCCGCGGCAAAATAAGTGACCCGGATGGGCCGCTCCACCATGCCACTGCTATGGCAACGTGTGCAAGTCGGTATCCGGCGGCACAAAGATCCACAGCAGCACATAGATCACGAAGCCGATGCCGCCCGCCATCAGGGTCAGGGCAAACAGCAGGCGCCAGAGCCAGCTGTCCATGCCCGTGAATGCGGCCAGTCCGCCACATACCCCGCCGATCCATCGGTCTGAGGTCGATCGGCACAGGCCGTTAAGCGCGGTCAACTTGGACGTGGGAGCCATGGTCGATTGCAGCAGGCGCGCCTTGGCCTGTGCGAATTCGCTGTCGGTGAGCCCACCGCGCCGATGCATTTCTTCCAGTTTTGTGAGTTCTTCGGCCAATGTCATGTGGTACTCCAATGTGCGGGTGGATGGTTTAGAGGATGCAAGAATAGGCGAGGCGAGGGGTTTTCGCCAGTGGCGTGCGACAGGCTGCAGAGGGATGGGGGCGAAGTGGCTGCTGACGGGGCAGAGCGCAATGGCCCTCACTGCGTTTACCATTGCATGATTGCAACGCCTTGGAGAATGTCATGACCGTGGTCGTAGTCGCCAATCCCAAAGGGGGTGTGGGCAAGTCCACGCTCGCCACCAATATCGCCGGCCACTTCGCCCGCCAGGGCCACGCGGTGATACTGGGGGATGCGGACCGACAGCAGTCCTCGCGCCTGTGGCTGGGGCTTCGACCCGAAGCTGCGCGCACCATCGGAACCTGGGACATCAGCGCCGACCTGATCGCCAAGCCGCCCAAGGGAACCACGCATGTGGTGCTGGACACGCCCGCAGGGCTGCATGGCTGGCGCTTCAACGACGTGCTGCGCATGGCCGACAAGATCATCGTGCCGCTGCAGCCCAGCGTGTTCGATATATTTGCGACACGCGATTTTCTGGATCAAATGGCGGCCAACCGCCATGGCGGCCAGGCGCAAGTCGGCGTCGTCGGCATGCGCGTGGACGCCCGCACCATCGCTGCGGACAAACTGCGCGAGTTCGTCGACAGCCTGAACCTGCCGGTGCTGGGCTATTTGCGCGACACACAAAACTACATTCACCTGGCAGCGCAGGGCCTGACCCTGTTCGACGTGGCCCCCAGCCGAGTGGAAAAGGATCTGGAACAGTGGCAGGCGATCTGCGAATGGCTGGGTTCATGATGAAGACGCTGCTGCTCTGCGAGGTGTCCCAGCATGTGGGCCAGGAGGTCGCGGTGAGCGACTGGCTCACGGTGACACAGGAACAGGTGAACCTTTTTGCTCAGGCCACAGGCGACCACCAATGGATTCACGTGGACGTGACCAGAGCGAGTGAGGGGCCGTTTGGCGGCACCATCGCGCATGGTTTCTTGACGCTTTCGCTGTTGCCCAAGTTCTTCGAAAGTGCGCTCGATTTCCGGGATTCGGGAATGGGCGTGAACTATGGACTGAACAAGGTGCGCTTCATGTCGCCGGTGCGCGTGGGCAGCCGCCTGCGTGCGCGCATGAAGCTGCTTTCATCCGAGGCCATCGCCAATGACGGCGTGCAGATGAGCTGGGAAGTCACGGTGGAGTGTGACGGAGCTGCCAAGCCGGTGTGCGTGGCCGAGTCGCTGGTGCGACGCTATCCCTGAGCGTCGGGCCTTGCGCCGACTTGGGCGGTTTGCCGGGGTTCGTACCGGCAGCCGAGGTTGGTCCGGACGTGCGTCCGACTGCGCAGTAAGTTTGCAGAAACGCGCGCAGCGCATTTTCTTTTCGTTGCCAATGAGCGCAAGTCGCGCGTTTGCCTGCGGCGCGCTAATTTTGCCTAGCTTCGTTGCTCACCGGCAAATTGTCACGGCAGCACTCCAAACTCAGATATAGTTACGTTTTGTTACGTATGAGATCAGCATCGTTTGCTGAACCACAGTCACCAAGAGACTTGCCGCGGGTGAAAATTTTCCTTGACTTCCACGACCGCTTTGTCCGGCTTCCACTATTCATTTGAGGGGAACTTAGTTCACACGACTACGCTTCGCGCTGCCATACCCTGGCTACAAGGCGGGCGGGCGCATTGGACCGGCGGACTCTCGACCGAGAATCGAAAACAATGATGCCAAACAACCTCATGGACTCAGCCAATTGGAAGACCCTTTGGGTGTTTTCCATCACGCTGCTTGTCTTGACCGGATATGAACTTGCAAAGCAATTTGTTTTCGGTGACAAGCTCTCCTTGTGGCAGTCCCATGCGATAACAATTATTTTCACGGCTGCGCTCTCAGCAGTGTATTTTTGGGCATTTTTCAGAAGCCGTGAGCTTAATCTGGAACATCGAAAGAATGTCGCAGTGCAGAAAGACCAACAAGAAAAGGAGCTCACACTTCAAAAGTGGGCCAATGCCTTCGAATTTGGAGCCCACGGCATGGTGATTGCGGATTCGATCACGAATCGATTCATCGCCTGTAATCGGGCATTTGCACGCATCGCCGGCCGACGCACTGAAGAGATCGTTGGACTTGATGTCCACGAGGTATTCGTTCCGACCGAACGAGCCAATATTGACCAATTTGTAGCTCAAGCAGAAAGCGCGGGGCACGTCTCGTATGAGACCTGGTGGGTATTCCGGTCGATCGTGACCACCCGTTCCGGTTTATCGTGACCGGCGATTCTGGTGGATCGTGACCGCTCATTCCGACCGATCGTGACCAGGCATTCTGGTTTATCGTGACCACCGATTCCGGTTTACCGTGA
>CAIVXG010000233.1 GCA_903909815.1 uncultured beta proteobacterium
CCGGGGGATGCCTCCGGCGGCCTGGCAGGGGCCTGATTTTAAAAATCCCAAAACCAGAAACCGTCCAACTCGTCGGTTTCACTGCTCGGGGAAATTACAGAAAGGATGTTGCACTAGCCCCTCATGGTTGAGGTGTCACACCGGGCAGGGCAAGGGTTTTCCCATTGACGGAAAGTTTTCCCATACCGAATTCGATGGTGGAGAGAATCGTGTTGTTTTCGATCCGAATCCATTTTTCCTTTAATGCCTTATCGATCAACTTGTCAACCATCGGCTTGGCCAGTGAGTCGACGTCGCTTTCCGTGACGGGCGCACCACCTTTATGCTTGGTCTGCAGCGAACTTCGTGCAAACGCCCGTGAAACGTCTCCGACCAAAGCCACGGGAACGTGCACCTCAAAGTGGGCCTTGATCTTGTCGATAACGAGCTTGGGCGTTTCAAAGTCGCTCTCTTGAATGTTGTCGAAAGTGATGCGCCCGTTCAAACCGGCGGTCATCCCGTGATACTGAAGCGAGGCGTCCTGGATGTCGATGACGGCGCCGTGGGTGAGCGTGGCCAGGCCGAATGCCTTGAACGTGCCGACCACGGCGGCACGGTTTTGCGCATCGCTCGGGTCGGAAATATTCATAGCCTTCACTTTTGCGGCAAGGTCCGCCAGCGCCTTGGCGTCAATGTTAGTTACGCGATACGTCAAGTGCAGCGGGCCTAGGCCATCACTGCCCCAATTGATCGATTGGACGGCGCTGTCAGAGTACAGGTCGACCAGCTTGCCGTGGGACGTTATTTCCGCCTTGGACGACAGGGCATCGAATTTCAAATGAAGCGACTTGGCGGCATCGATAGTGAGTTGGTCCAACTTGGCTACGCCCGTTCCAAGCCACAAACCGCCAGCCCCAAGTCTTCGGTCGGTGATGTAGCTAAAGTCCCGGGCAGCCACGAGCGTTTGACTGTCGGCCGAAGATCATCCATGGCAGCCGGGTTGCGGTGTGCTCCTTGGTGTAGTGCTGGCTGTAAACCGCCGTTCCACTCAGCGTTGGTGTGCGCAGGGTAGTGCCGGTGGTGGCGTTCTTGTGCTCAAGGGCATCCACCGCAAAGGATACCTGTGCATCGCCACGGGTCAGGGTCTTGGTTGTCAGATGCAGCGGGTGGGCGTTTGCGAACAATGCGATAAGTTTCTTTTGGGTTTCGTCCGAGAACTCAAAGCGCACAAGCTTTTGGATCCTGGATTTGACGTCATCGATTCCCAGCACGGGAGTGAGTTCCTGCGCGACCGAGACATAGGCATGAAAGAGTTCGGGAAGTCTTGGCTCGTCTGAAGTCGCTTTGGGTGTGACGGCCCGGGCCGCCGTTGCTCGTGGTTGCGCGTCCGACGCATCCGGGATGGATGCTCGCAGTGTTGGCGACACAGGCGCAACATCATTGGCATGGGTCGGGCCGCTCAACGACAGTAGTACGACCAGGGTTGTGTGTGCGAGAGAAGTCTTCATAGCAGCTCATTTCCAAGGGTCCGCATGAGCGCACTTTAGAAGGCGTAGCCGCTTTCAAAGTTAGTCACGCTTGTGAATATATGCGAAAACATTGAGTCCTCCGTACGCTCCATTATTAAGCTTGCAGGCTGTCGACCTGAACGGCTGCTCCGGTTGCAATCCGGGTCCTCGTTCTGCTTTGGTCCCGCAGACCGTCAGGGGCTTTCGCATTCGCTTGCTTGGCGCGTCTACGGGCAATCAGAACAGCAGCGAGGCCGGGAACCATCGCAGGCACTGCATAAGCCATAAATTTCCCGATGAGATTTACCTTCATTGAGTCCGCCGGCGTCAGGGAATCGAACCACGGTTGCGCGACAGATGCTGAGAACAAGGAAACCGCAGCCGGTATCGCAACAAAGAGAATTTCAAACAGAAGTGCCGTCGCGATGACCGCTGCCAGCACAACAAGCAACTTTACTTGGACCTTCATGGTGTCTTCCCCGATGAGGGTTCGGCTAGATTCATGGCCAGCATGGTATCAAACTGGGATGTGTGCTCGTAAGACCGGTTACGCTGCGCTGCCGCTGTACCTTTCGCTCCAGACCTGACATCCATTTTGACGGCTACGTGGCGCAACACGCGGCGGATTCCCCGGGTTAAGGTTTTTGGAATTCATGCGAATAGCCACGGCTGTGCGGGATGCGAGCGGTTTCGTCCATGGCCGGACATCAGTCGGAATCACTGAGAATCGGCACGGCTATGGCGAAAGAAGTTGGACCTTGAGAAATGCAGTGACGCGCTGGAGCGCGTCCGTCTGTGAATTGACGTCGTTGCCCTCAATCGGGATAACCCCGGCCCTCGTCTTGAAAGCCGGAACCTCGTGAACCGGCATCCCCGGCCAATCAAAGTCGTGATAGGCGCCTGGGTACACCTTGATTGCTGCCTCCGAGCCAAACTCGGCAGATTCGATCAGTGCGCGGCAGGGTGCCGCCGGGGTCCACACATCGTTTTCGCCAACCAGCACGAGCAAGGGAATCGGACTAGCCCAGTGCGCACCTTGCGCGCGAAGGTTACAGCTCGCCGGGTAGAACGCAACGGCTGCTCGAAAGTCAATCTTTGGCTGAACTATCGCACGGGCCGGGCTGGTACCTCGAATCGTATTGAGCAACGCGCCGCCGCCCTCGGACCAGCCCATCAGCGCGATCCGACCGGGTAGAACAAAATCCAAGGACTGAAGATGGCTTAGCGCGGCATAAGCGTCAAATGGCCGGGCTCTGTAGATCGCTGCGTCAAAGTGCGCAGGCGAACACATGTCGCCGTGGTGGCGCGGACCGAAACTGTCCACCATCAGCACCGCAATGCCTTCAGAATTGAGGCGCGCAGCCCATTGCCGCTCGCGCGACGTAATCAAGCCACCTTGGCTAAAAAGCCCGCCACAGCCATGAAGGAAGACGACGGCCGGGGTTTTCGTCTCCCCTTGCACCTTGAAGAGATAGGCATCGAGCATCGTGGCCGGTGGGCCGTCCAGTGAGGGAAACTGGACCCGCGTCTGCGCGCTCACCAAGCCAGTGTGCACCAATACGAAAATCAGGAATGCAAGAACGCATCGCATGCGGTTCACCTCTGTCGCTTTATCACCGCATTAGAACGTATTTGATCACCGGCTCGATTTCTGAAGCTCTACAGAGCAGCCACTGGATACGTTTGGACTCCAAGTAAGCAGGCGGTCGCCTGTGCCCGCATGCAGCCTTGCTGTAGTACGCTCCACGCCAGACCTGACGCCCATTATGACGGTGTCGCCCTGCGTCCTTGGCTTGATACATGGCAGCGTCTGCCCATTTGACAATGTCGTCCTGGCTGGCTTCATGGTTCATCGTCATAGCTACCCCAATGCGGACCGTGCAGTGGTGTTCCACAGTGGCATCAATTTCCCCGCGCCGCGTGATCTTCAAAAGATAGGGTTCCGGCAAACTGGCCCGGACTTTTTATTCGCAATCGCGCGAACCACCATCGTCGACTACGAAGCGCCAGCGAATTCCTCCGGTAACCTTGGCCACATTGAAGGCGAGAGAGAACGCAATTGCCCCAAAAAAGGAGCCGCTGACGAAAGTAGCCAAGGTGGTCTCCCGCAACAGGTAGTTCGTGATTGAATGAACTGCCGCAGTCTGGCGCAATGAAAAGTGAAGTTGAACGGCGGCTTTCGCTGCGAATCCACGCTATTAGTTTCGCCATGGGCCCATGGACTGATGGCTCGGCCTGTGGGCCACAAGGCGCACGCAACAGGGGCCAGGCATCATGCCGCACGGTCTGCCGCGTGATGGACTCCGTCACTCGTTGTCACGGACCCCAGGTCGAACGGATTCACCCCCTCCAGACAGCCCACGTTGTAGCCATATTGCGTCGGGTTTGAGCGCCTTTGGTGGTGGGTATAGATCCCGCACTGAGAGCAGAAGTAGTGCGTCGCGGTCTTCGTATTGAACTGGTATTGCCGCAGGGTCTCTTCGCCCTGAATAATGGTGATGCCAGCGAGCGCGACAAAGGCAACAATCGCGCCCCTGCGTCGGCACATCGAACAATTGCATCGGCGGGGGTCGACGACTCCATCAGGCAAATCAAGCTCCAGAACCACTGCCCCGCAGTGACACGAAGCGCGATGCTTTCGCTTGATCTCGGTGGTACCAATCTTCTTGATCATCTCTTCAGCTTTAGTTGCATCAACGGTCTCGTCTCCGCAAGGCTCGCGCCGTGCTCCATGGCTATGCGAGGGGCGTGGAGAGTGCTATTTCCCACAACTCTTCAGCGCCTTACCTCCCAGCGCTTCATTGATGCCCTCCAGCATGGGGCGCAGTTTCTCGTCGACCCCCGGCAGGCGCAGTGTGTCGCCGCGCAGTTCGGGCTTTTCCTGCACCACCTTGGCGGTGCGAACGCCCTTTTGCGTCAGGTCCTTCAGCGCCTGATTGGCTGCAGCCTGGGTCTCGTAGCCGCCCAGGGCAATGCCGGGCTCCAGCGTGGGATTACGCAGCGACTCAAACGCCACGCCGCGGCCCTTGAGCTCCAGCTTCTTCTTGCTGGCGGCATCGGCATTGGCGAACTTGCCCATGTACACGATCCAGCGTGGCGCTTGCACGCCGGGCTGCAGCGTCCAACTTCCCACCGGCAAGTGCGTCTCCAAGGTCTGCCGCAGGGCCGCACTCTGTTTGTTGTCGAACAGCCCGGCCTCCAGGCATTCCGGCGGGCTCGCTTTGGGCGCAATGGCCAGGGCATCCACGCGGCGCACTTCCTCGGGGCTCAGGATGCGCAGCGCCTCGGGATTGATTTGCTGGCCTAGGCGCAGCGGCTCGGTCTGCACTGCCGGCCCCACGCCGAGTTCGCGCAACCACCCTTGAGTCCACGCGAAATACAGGCCATTGGCCAACAGCAGCAGAAGCACAAAGAATCGCAACATAGGGTCAGGGTTGGGGACGGACACTCACTTCAGAACTGGCAACGGTTTGAACGCCAGCCGCAGTATGCACCAGCAAGGCGCCCGATTCGGTCACGCCGCAGGCTGTGCCCCGGGTGCCGTCACTCAGACTCACGGCGCGATCGCGCAGGCCATCACGTGCGCTGAACCCATCCCGAAAAGCGGCAAAGCCTTCGCGCTCGAAGCGCTGCAGCGTGCGCACCAGCGGCGCCAGCACAAGGCCGAGGGCTTGGGGGCCGTCGATGCCGTGCCGCGCCTCCTGCAGCCAAGCCGGGGGCGTGGACAGGCCCTGCGCGTCGCGCTCCTTGAGGTTGATGCCGACGCCGATCACGGCATAGCGCTGCGTGCCCACATTCGCGGTTTCGATCAGGATGCCGGCCAGCTTGCGCTGGCACCACCAAAGATCGTTGGGCCACTTCAGCTGGATGGCGGGATGCAGGCTTTGCGCCACGCTCAAGCCCACGGCCAGCGACAGTCCCGACCAGTCGCTCAAGTGCAGCGGCAAGCCCAGCGAGAAGGTGAGGGCGTCGCCTGGCTGACTCACCCAGCTGCGGCCCATGCGGCCGCGGCCCGCACTTTGCGCCAGTGCCACCAGCAGTTGCGGCCGCAGGTCGCCATTGCGTGCGCGGCGCATGAGCTCACTGTTGCTGGAATCGACCTCGGGCAACACCTGCGCGTGCAAGCCTGGCAGCTCGGGGGCGAGTTGCTCGACCCAGGACGCGCAGGGCCAGTCTTGCATGGGGATTGCGGGGTTTCAGCGCCGACGCTTGGGCGCCAGCAAGGTTCCGCGGCACTTCGGGGAGCCGCACCAGCACGGGTATTCGGCCTTGAGCTTGGGCGTATAGCGCTCATCGATGATGAGGCCGTAGTCGTAGTGCAATTCCTCGCCCGCAGGGATGTTGCGCAGCGCCTTGATGAAAATGCGCCCGTCGACTTCGTCGGCTTCGCAGTTTGGGTCGCAGGCGTGGTTGATCCAGCGCGAGGAGTTGCCCCCCAGCTTGGCGTCGATCACGCGCTGTTCGTCGATGTGGAAGTAGAAGGTGTGGTTCGGGTCGCTCGGGTCGTGCGGGTGCTTGGCCTGCGCCTCCTCCCAGCTGATGATCTCGCCCACATACTCGATGATGGCCTCGCCCTCGGCGATATCGGTCACGGCAAACACGCCCTTGCCATGCACGCCGGAGCGGCGCACCTGGATGCGGCGGCCAGATGGGCTGGGAGCTGAAATCGATGGTTTTTTGGACACGGCAAAAAATTTGGTATGGTGAACTCATGTGGGCGTGCGCATATGCGTGCCCCCGTGTGTGTAGGCGCGCGATGGCGCGCGCGAGAAACCGGGATTGTAAATTGATGAAGACACTGATCATTGCCGAGAAGCCTTCCGTGGCCCAAGACATCGTGCGCGCTCTCACGCCGCTGGCGGGAAAGTTCGACAAGGCAGACGAACATTTCGAGAACGAAAAGTACCTGGTCACCAGCGCCGTGGGCCATCTGGTCGAGATCCAGGCGCCGGAAGAGTTCGACGTGAAGCGCGGCAAATGGAGCTTTGCGCACCTGCCGGTGATCCCGCCCTACTTCGACCTGAAGCCCGTGGACAAGACCAAGACGCGGCTGAACGCGGTGGTCAAGTTGGCCAAACGCAAGGATGTGGGCGCCCTCATCAACGCCTGTGACGCCGGGCGCGAGGGCGAACTGATCTTTCGCTTGATCGAGCAGTATGCCGGCAGCACCAAGCCGCTGGGCAAACCGGTGCAGCGGCTGTGGCTGCAGTCGATGACGCCGCAAGCGATCCGTGACGGTTTCTCCTCACTCAGGTCCAACGAGCAGATGCAGGGCCTGGCCGACGCCGCGCGCTGCCGCTCCGAGGCCGACTGGCTGGTGGGCATCAACGGCACGCGCGCCATGACCGCCTTCAACTCGCGCGATGGCGGCTTTTTCCTGACCACGGTGGGTCGGGTGCAGACGCCCACGCTGTCGGTGGTGGTGGAACGCGAAGAGCAGATCCGCAAGTTCATCAGCCGCGACTACTGGGAAATCCACGCCAGCTTCCTGGCCGAGGCCGGCGCGTACCCTGCCAAATGGTTCAACCCGCAGCACAAGAAGAGCGACGACGCCGAAGCCAAGGCAGACCGCGTCTGGAGCCAACGCGAAGCGCTGGAGATCGCCGCTGCCGTGCGCGGCAAGGCCGCCAGCGTCACCGAAGAGTCGCGCCCCACGACCCAGGCCAGTCCGCTGCTGTTTGACCTGACCTCGTTGCAGCGCGAGGCCAACGGCAAGTTTGGCTTCTCCGCCAAAACCACGCTCTCGATCGCGCAAAGCTTGTACGAGCGCCACAAGGCACTGACCTATCCGCGTACCGATTCGCGCGCCCTGCCCGAGGACTATGTTCCTGTCGTGCGCGACACCTTCGAGATGCTGGCCGCCAGCGGCATGGCGCACTTGAGTCCGCACGCCAAGACGGCGCTCAAGGGTAACTACATCAAGCCCAGCAAGCGCATCTTTGACAATGCCAAGGTGAGCGACCACTTTGCCATCATCCCGACGCTGCAGGCCCCCAGCGGCCTGAGCGAGGCCGAGCAAAAGCTCTACGACCTGGTGGTGCGCCGCTTCATGGCGGTGTTCTTCCCCAGCGCCGAGTACACCGTAACGACTCGAATCTCTCAGTCCATGGGGCACAGCTTCAAGACCGAAGGCAAGGTGCTGGTGCGCCCGGGCTGGCTGGCGATCTACGGCAAGGAAGCCGCCGACGAAGTGGCCGATGCCAAGGACGGCGACAAGGGTCAAAGCCTGGTGCCGGTCAAGCCCGGCGAGACCGTGCGCACCGAGTCTGTGGAGGCCAAAGGCTTGAAGACCAAGCCTCCGGCGCGCTACTCCGAAGCCACGCTGCTGGGCGCGATGGAGGGTGCCGGCAAGACCGTGGAAGACGATGAGTTGCGCGAAGCCATGCAGGACAAGGGACTTGGAACGCCAGCCACGCGCGCCACCATCATCGAAGGCTTGATCGCCGAGAAATACATGCTGCGCGAGGGTCGCGAGCTGATACCCACGGCCAAGGCATTCCAGCTCATGACGCTGCTGCGTGGCCTGGGCGTGGAGGAGTTGACCAAGGCCGAACTCACCGGCGACTGGGAATACCAGCTCGCGCAGATGGAGCACGGCAAGCTCAAGCGCGACACCTTCATGGCCGGCATTGCCGCCATGACCGAGCGCATGGTGAAGAAGGCCAAGGAATACGACCGTGACACCATCCCCGGCGACTACGCCACACTCACCAGTCCCTGCCCCAATTGCGGCGGCGTGGTGAAGGAGAACTATCGCCGCTACACCTGCACCGGCGCCGATGGCAACTCGGAAGGCTGTGGCTTTTCCTTTGGCAAGACACCGGCGGGTCGCACCTTCGAGGTGGCCGAGGTGGAGCAGTTTCTGCGCGACAAAAAGATCGGCCCGCTGGAGGGCTTCCGCTCCAAGGCGGGCTGGCCGTTCACGGCCGAGATGGTGATCAAGTTCGATGAAGAGAGCAAAAATTACAAGTTGGAGTTTGACTTTGGCGACGACAAGAAGGGCGAAGAATCGGGCGAGTTGATCGACTTCTCGGCGCAAACATCGCTGGGTGCCTGCCCCAAGTGCGGCGCAGCGGTGTTCGAGCATGGCAAGAGCTATGTTTGCGAAAAATCGGTGCCCACACTGGCCCAGGTCACGCCCAGTTGCGACTTCAAAAGCGGGCAGATCATCCTGCAGCAGCCTGTGGTGCGCGAGCAGATGAGCAAGTTGCTGCAGACGGGCAAAACCGAGCTGCTCGACAAGTTCGTCTCCATGCGCACACGCCGCGCCTTCAAGGCGCATCTGGTGTGGGACAAGGAAGCGGGCAAGGTGAACTTCGAGTTCGCACCGAGCAAGTTCCCGCCGCGCAAGACAGCGGCCAAGACCGCCGCCCCGGCACGCGCAGCAGCGCCCGCCAAGACCGTGGCCGCGAAGAAGGCAGCGGCAAAGACACCTGCCAAGAAGGCCGCCACGGCCGCGAAGAAAGCGCCGCGCAATACCAGCACCGCCAGCGCCGGCAAGCAGCCCAGCGCCGCACTGGCCGCGGTGATCGGCTTTGAGGCCGTGGCGCGCACGCAGGTGATCAAGAAGCTGTGGGACTACATCAAGGCGCACGGCCTGCAGGACGCCACCAACAAGCGCGCCATCAATGCAGATGGGCCGCTGCTGGCCGTGTTCGGCAAGCCCCAGGTGACGATGTTTGAGCTCGCCGGGATCGTCGGCAAACATCTTTCCTGATACCTTGGGGGACAGGGTAGCCAGGCTCGAATGATAAAATTTGCCGGCCATTTTGGCAGGCCATCAGGGGAATTTTTTGCAGCTCGTTTGTCTTGATCTTGAAGGTGTCTTGGTCCCTGAAATTTGGATTGAATTCGCCGAGCGCACCGGCATCCCCGAACTGCGCCGCACCACGCGTGACGAGCCCGACTACGACAAACTGATGAAGTTTCGGCTCGATCTGTTGAAGCAGCACAAGCTAGGGCTGCCCGACATTCAGAAGGTCATCACCGAGATGGGGCCCGAACCCGGAGCGAGGGAATTTCTGGACAGCCTGCGCCAGACCTACCAGGTCATCATCCTGTCCGACACCTTCTACGAATTTGCCATGCCGCTCATGGCACAGCTCGGCATGCCCACGCTGTTTTGCCACAAGCTCGAGGCCGACGCACAAGGTTTTCTGGTGAACTATCACCTGCGCATGGCGAACCAGAAGCGCGAGGCGGTGCAGCGCTTCAAGGAAATCAACTTTCAGGTGATCGCCGCAGGTGACTCGTACAACGATACCGCCATGCTCATGGAGGCGCACGCGGGCATCCTGTTTCGGGCGCCGCAAAACGTCATCCATGAGTTCCCACAGTTCCCGGTGGAAACCGAATACGCGGCGCTGCGCGCGCAAATCGATCTGGCCGCCGCGCGCATCCGGGCGTAACCAAGGGGTAGTTCGGGTTACGCTGCATTAACCCGAACTACGTTGACTCAGTTGACGAAGCTGTGCTCGTCATTGCGAGCGCCGCGGCAATCCATGTCGGAACACCAAAGCATTCGTGGATTGCCGCGTCGCTGCGTTCCTCGCAATGACGCAGGCTATTTCGAGACGACGCGCACCATCTCCAGCACCTTGCTCGAGTAGCCCCATTCGTTGTCGTACCAGGCCACGACCTTGACGAAGGTGCCGTCCAGCGCCATGCCGGCTTCAGCGTCGAACAC
>CAIVXG010000234.1 GCA_903909815.1 uncultured beta proteobacterium
CACCGCGCAGCGGCTGCCCACAGGCTTGTCCTGTGCGCAGGTGCCTTGTCCACGGCGGGCGCGATATCTGATCGGCCGAAAAACATGAGCGTTGGATAGAAAACCGCCAAAAACTACCCACAGATTCCCCCAACGAGCCATGAAATCCTGTGGCCTTACTTCACCATGCCCAAGGTGCGCAAGGCCCACGTGGCGGCCCCATGGACCTTGGGTGCGCATCCTCTTGCCAACCCAGCCGCAACGGCGGGCAATGCAGATTCCGGACAAGGAAAACCCAAGAGCGCGGTCACTGGTGCGGGACATGGTGGAAGAGCAATCCCAGAGCTATCGGGGCAACCTTCCAATGGAACCCAGCCATCGCAGAAGGGCGACGCTACGGATCGGTTGCTCCCGTCCGGCCAGATTGCTGCACCCCATGAAGGCGCAGTCGCTGTGGACGTTGTGACCATCGCCAGCACACCGACTGATACAGGCAGTGCCAATTCATCCAACGGTGAAGAAGGCTTCGATGCCGTCGAGGCCGTATCTGAAATGGCAACTTCCCACGACCCGGCGGAGACGGCGGCGCATCTTGCGCTACAAGCCCTGGAAACGCTCAGATCCAAGCCCGGTCCAAAGCAGCGGGTTCTGCCAAAGGCCCGAACTTCCGGCAAAGCCCACCGCTAAAAAGACCTGCACCACTGGTCAGCGAACACGAGGTGCATGACGAAATGCCTGGATGTGACAGCACCCAGCGTGGTAAACCTTCAGTAGGCCGCCGAATGCAGGATGGACCGACTGGGGGACAACCATGGATCACCGCTGGAGCCAGCAATGGCGCGACCACTATGACACCCAGGCCCGCCAACTTTGGCAGGACATGGAACAACGCGTCTGGCGTGACGCCAGGGTATTCAGTGGCCTGGAGCCGTCAATCCCGGTATTTCAAACAACCGACGACGTTGATGTCCTGACCCAAGAGGAGCTGGAAGACATCGGCGACCTCGGGGACGACGAGCAAACGTCACCCATGCCCGCTGAAAAAAATCTGTTCTGAGGCTTCAAGAAAGTATGGCATCGGCATAGACCGGTGCCAAACCAACATCACGAATGAACCGCGACAGTTGAGGGCGCCATGGAAAACAAAGAACAAGAAAGCAGGTCCACTCGCAGTGAAGCCACACCCCGCATGTCCGCCAAGCATGAGGTGGCGCAAAAAATCATTGAGGCCATGCAACAGGGCAATACACCCTGGCAAAAGCCCTGGAGCGCAAGCGCGATGAAGCCCAGAAATGGCGTCACAGACAATGAATACCGTGGAATAAATCGGGTCTTGCTTGGCCTGGCCGGCCAAGCCTGGTCAGATTCAAGGTGGGTCACATTTCAACAGGCTGCTGCCAACGGCTGGATGGTCAGGACAGGCGAAAAGGGTCAGATGATTGTGAAGGTCGTCGATCTCCAGGACCCAACCCGATCGGGGCGGGCTGGTGAGCAGGGTACTTCAAGCGGGGCGGGCGGCAGCGATTCCAATGGACGTGGGGAACACGCTCCGGAAGGCGGGCAACGCGATTCAAGAAATCGCGTTGCCTTGAAGCGGTATTTTGTGTTCAACGCCCAGCAAGTCGAGGGCATGCCTCCAATGCCGGAGGGGACTGTGCAACCTGAGTTCGATCCCATTGAACGTGCCGAAAACGTGATCAAGGCCCTGAAAGAAAAGACCGGCCTGTTGGTCATGCACGGTGGGAATAGCGCTTGCTATGTCCCTGCGGTCGATGAGGTGCGGCTACCGCACAAGCGTGACTTTCATTCTGTCTATGACTATTACGCAACCGCCATGCATGAGTGTGGCCACAGCACCCTTGCGGAGAAGCGCCTTGATCGCAAGGAAGCATTGGGTAAAAGATGGGGTGACGCGGCCTATAGCCTCGAAGAATTGCGCGCGGAAATATGCTCTGCAATTTTGGCGGCGGAGACTGGGGTTCCCATGAGCCAGGATGCCGATCACATCGGTCGGCATGCAAGTTACCTGAACAGTTGGGTCAAGGTTATTGGCAATGATCCGATGGTGATTTTTTCAGCGGCGAAGGATGCGGACCGGATGGCGTCTTACATGCTTGGATTGGCACAGGAAAACGTGGCCATGGCCGCACACAAGGAATGGGTGGCTGCATACGATGGTCAGAGTGTTGCGATGGCGATGCAGACCAGGCAATGATTTACCCCTAGCCGTTGAAACTTCTGGAGTTGTATCAGTTAAAGGAGGGCGGGATTAAGCTTAAAAGTATCATCAAATGGCTTGTACTTCACTTCAAAATTTCCGACTTCAATAATGTCGATGAAGGACTGACGCAGGGGGGACGAATCACGTTCTTCACATTCCTTGAGGTTCTCTAACGCAGTTGGACCGTCATCAAAAGACAGATGGGGGTTCGCACCGAACGCGAGCATCAAGATGGCCGATTGGAGGTATTTTTCGTGCCAATGGTCTGACATCTCATCTTACTTTCCGCAGGTCGCTGAACGCATATAAACCGAATTTCACGTGAACGCACCGGCTATGGTTTGCGCGGAGCTTGTGCGTCGAACAGCTTTTCGGTTTCGTCCTCCCAGGCTTTCAGCAACTTCTTTGCTTTTCGATG
>CAIVXG010000235.1 GCA_903909815.1 uncultured beta proteobacterium
GCGCGGCGATCCATATCGTTGGTTAGCCACCATGGACTGCCACGGCCTGCGGCCTCGCAGTGACGAGGGCATTGGATGTGGCTTGGTCATTGCGAGCCCCCGAATCCGGCTCGATACCGCACTCGGACCTTGAACCGGGTATTCGTCATCGCGAGCATAGCGCGGCGATCCATACGTCATCGCGAGCGTAGCACGGCGATCCATATCGTTGGTTAGCCACCATGGACTGCCACGGCCTGCGGCCTCGCAGTGACGAGGGCATTGGATGTGGCTGCGTCATTGCGAGCGAAGCGCGGCAATCCATGGGAGTTAAAGTGTGTGCGCCAGCCAGGGCTTTTCCAGCAGGCGCTGGGCTTCGAAGGCGGCGATCTTGTCGCGCTGGCGCAGCGTCAGCGCGATGTCGTCAAAGCCATTGAGCAGGCAGTATTTGCGAAAAGCCTGAACTTCAAAAGGCAGGGCGTCACCGCTGGGTCGGAGCACGAGCTGGCGCTCCAGGTCGACGCTCAACTGGTAGCCCGGAAAGGCCAGTGCTTCGTCGAACAGCTGACCCACCGCGGCCTCGCTCAGAACGATCGGCAAGAGGCCATTCTTGAAGCAGTTGTTGTAAAAGATGTCGGCGAAGCTGGGCGCGATGATGGCGCGAAAGCCGTACTGGTCCAGCGCCCAGGGCGCGTGTTCGCGCGAGGAGCCGCAGCCAAAATTCTTGCGTGCCAGCAGGATCGATGCACCTTGGTAACGTGCCTGGTTCAGCACAAAGTCGGGGTTGGGACGGCGCTTGGCGGCGTCCTGGCCGGGGTAGCCCGCGTCCAGGTAGCGCCACTCGTCAAACAGGTTCACGCCAAAGCCAGTCTTGCGGATCGACTTGAGGAATTGCTTGGGGATGATCGCGTCAGTGTCCACGTTCTCCCGGTCCATGGGGGCCACCAGACCCTGATGACGATTGAACTTTTGCATATGGTTTTCTCTGCAATCTCTTGCGTTATACAAACTTGCGCACGTCGACAAAGTGGCCGTGCACTGCCGCCGCGGCCGCCATGGCCGGGCTCACCAGGTGCGTGCGCCCCTGCGCGCCCTGGCGCCCCTCGAAATTGCGGTTGCTGGTGGACGCACAGCGCTCCTGTGGCTCCAGTTGGTCGGCGTTCATGGCCAGGCACATGGAGCAACCTGGCTCGCGCCATTCGAAACCCGCCGCCTTGAAGATCTGGTCCAGACCTTCGCGCTCGGCCTGCTCTTTCACCAGGCCCGAGCCCGGCACCACCATCGCCAGCTTGACGTTGGACGCCACGCGGCGCCCCAGCTTCTTCACCAGCGCAGCGGCTTCGCGCATGTCCTCGATGCGGCTGTTGGTACAGGAGCCGATGAAGACCTTGTCCACGAAGATGTCGTTCAGCGGCTTGCCGGGTTGCAGGCCCATGTAGCTCAGCGCGCGCTCCATGGCATTGCGCTTGTTCGGGTCGCGTTCGCGATCGGGGTCGGGCACGATGGCGTCGATGCCGAGCACCATTTCGGGCGAGGTGCCCCAGGTGACCTGCGGCACGATCAACGCGGCGTTCATCTCCACCACCGCGTCGAACTGCGCGTCAGCGTCGCTGCGCAGCGTGCTCCAGTAGGCTGCGGCGTGGTCCCATTCGGCGCCTCCGACAAAGCGCCCCTGCGCGTCCGTCCCCGGCGAGAGCAAACGGCCCTTGACGTACTGGATCGTCTTGTCGTCCACGGCCACCAGGCCGGCGCGCGCGCCAGCCTCGATCGCCATGTTGCACACCGTCATGCGGCCTTCCATGCTCAAGGCGCGCACGGCGGAACCGGCAAACTCGATGGTGTAACCGGTGCCGCCCGCAGTGCCGATTTTGCCGATGATGGCCAGCACCATGTCCTTGGCGGTGCAGCCGACACTGAGCACGCCCTCGACGCGGATCAGCATGTTCTTGGCTTTTTTCGCGATCAAGGTTTGCGTGGCCAGCACATGTTCCACTTCGCTCGTGCCGATGCCGTGCGCGAGCGCGCCAAAGGCGCCATGGGTGGACGTGTGGGAGTCGCCGCAGACCACGGTCATGCCAGGCAGAGTGGCGCCGCTTTCCGGTCCGATCACGTGCACGATGCCCTGGCGTTTGGACAGGAACGGAAAATACGCCGCCGCGCCGTATTCGGCGATATTGGCGTCCAGCGTCGTCACCTGCTCCTTGCTGGTGAGGTCGGTGATGCCGTCGTAGCCGCGCTCCCAACCTGTGGTGGGCGTGTTGTGGTCGGCCGTGGCCACGATCGAACTGATGCGCCAGACCTTGCGCGCGGCCTGGCGCAGCCCTTCAAACGCCTGCGGGCTTGTGACTTCGTGCACCAGGTGCCGGTCGATGTAGAGGATGGCCGTGCCGTCTTCTTCGGAGTGGACGACGTGTTCGTCCCAGATTTTGTCGTAGAGGGTGCGTCCCATGATGTTCCTTTTCGCAGCCCTGGATTTTATGCGGTGCTTCCATTGAATGCCGGCACCCGTGGACATTGAGTCGAATATTGTTGCGGTGCAATAGAATGCTCGCTCAATGGGAAAGTTGCACGGGTGCAATTGTTTCCATATCCGGGGTCGGTTAGCATCGCCCGTTACAAACAACATGCCTGTCCGAAATTTTCACCCTCATGTCCGTCGTCGATATTCCAACGCTTAACCCTGCACCGCAGCACATCGCCATCATCATGGACGGCAACCGGCGCTGGGCCAAGCAGCGTGGATTGCCGCGGACGCTGGGTCACGCGGCCGGGGCGCGGCGCGTCAGACGTGTGGTCGAGGCGTGCAAAGACCGTGGCGTGCGCTTTCTGACGCTGTTTGCGTTCAGCACCGAGAACTGGCAGCGCCCGCCCGACGAAGTCTCCAGTCTGCTGTGGCTGCTGGGGCTGTACTTGCAAAAAGAAGTCAAGAACATGAACAAGAAGGGGGTGCGCCTGCGCATCATCGGCGACATCTCCGCCTTTGATGCGCGCATCCAAGACCTCATTCGCCGCGCGCAGGAAGACACGGCGCACAACGACGCCATCACCCTCACCATCGCTGCCAACTACGGTGGCCGCAAGGACCTGGTGCAGGCGGTACGGTCGTGGCAGGCGATGCATCCGGGCGTATCGGCAGAGACGCTTGACGAGGCAGCCTTGAGCGCGCATCTGGGTATGTCCTATGCGCCCGATCCGGACCTGCTGATCCGCACCGGTGGCGAGTCGCGCATCAGCAACTTCTTGTTGTGGCAACTGGCCTACACCGAGATGTTCTTTACCGACGTGTTGTGGCCTGCATTTTCAGGTGATGTGCTGGATGAAGCGCTGGCCTGGTATGGTTTACGTGAGCGCCGCTTCGGCAGCTCGGCCCCGCTCGCCCCCCTCTCGAATCTCAAGACCTGAATGTCACCCATGCAAATCTCAGCTTCGTTCACGTCCAGATCCTTCGGTTTGCGCGCCGCGCTGTGTGCGACGGCCGCGCTGCTCAGCTTTGGGTTGCACGCGCAGAGCACCGTCACGGCAGCTGGCGGCGGCGCCGCGCCCAGCAGCGACAGCACCGACGCGGCGCCGGCCAACGGCATGGCAGGGCGCGGCCTTTTGCCGCAGCAGACCCTGCAGCAGCAGATGCAAACCCCTAAGGCGACAGAAGGCGCCAAGGCCGCAGAAACTGGCGATGGCGCCAGAAGCGGTGAGCGCATGCGGCCGCGGCCGCCGAAGCAGGTGGTTCAACCCAGTCAATTCCAGCGCTTTGTGCAGGAGAGCACGGGTCGGCTGTTGCCGATTTACGGCAGCGAGCTGTTTGACTCGCCCCAGGCCTACGCGGCCGACGCGGCTTTGCCCGCACCCGACAACTATCTGCTTGGCGCCGGCGACGAAGTGAAGTTGCAGGTGTGGGGCCCGGTGGACTTCAGCATCAGCCTCACCTTGGACCGCAATGGTCAGGTGAACGTGCCCAAGGTGGGCGTCGTCAGGCTCGCCGGCGTGGCCGTGCGCGATCTGGACAAAACCTTGCGGGCCCAGTTGAGCCGGGTCTTCACCAACTTCAGCGCCAGCGCCAGCCTGGGTCGGTTGCGTGGCATCCAGGTCTACGTGGTCGGTCAAGCCCTGCAGCCAGGCAGCTTTCACTTGTCCAGCCTCAGTACGCTCGTGAATGCGCTCTTTGCCAGCGGCGGGCCCAATGCCACCGGCTCGCTGCGCAACATCGAACTCAAGCGTGACGGCAAGACCATCAGCACGCTGGATCTGTATGACTTCATCGCCCGTGGCGACAAGTCGCACGACCTGCCGTTGCTGGCCGGCGACGTGATTGTCATCCCGCCCGTGGGGCCGCGCGTGGCCGTCACGGGCGCCTTTGATCAGGCAGCGATTTTCGAGCTCAAGACGGGCGCCACCAGCGTGGGCGACATCCTGGCTCTGGGGGGTGGGGTTCCAGCCCTGGCCAAGACCAAGAAGGCGCTGCTGGAGCGCATCACCAACGACAGCAACCCGCCGCGCCAGGTGCAGGAAATCGTGCTCAACGAGCAAGGTCTGAAGCAAGCCCTGCATGATGGCGACGTGCTCACGCTGCTGAGCATCAGCCCGGCTTTTGCCAATGCCGTGACGCTGCAAGGCGTGGTGGCCGAACCGCTGCGCTACCGCTGGTTCGAAGGCATGAAGATTCTGGACCTGATCCCCAATCGCGAGGCCTTGATCACGGGTGATTACTACAAACGCATGAATCTGCTGGTGCAACACGACGATCGCAAGAAGGGGGCAGGGGCGATCGGCAACGGCCCAGACCGAAACGAGAACGAGCTTGACCGCAACACGAGCGCCACGGGAAGCAGCGCCAAGGAGGCGGGAAGCAAGGTGGCAGAGCGCGTGCAGGGCATGGCAGACCAGATCAATTGGGAATATGCCGTGGTCGAACGCCTGGATCGCAACAAGCTGGCAACCCAACTCATCCCATTCAACCTGGGCAAGGCCGTGCTGCAGCGTGACCCCGCGCAGAACCTCGAACTGCAGGCGGGTGACGTCGTCACCATCATGAGCCAGCGCGACCTGCGCCTGCCGCAAGACCGCCAGACGCGACTCGTGCGTGTCGAGGGCGAGGTGGCCGCCCCCGGCGTGTACCAGACGCAGCCTGGCGAAACCGTGGTGCGACTGTTGCAGCGCATCGGCGGCCTCACGCCCCAGGCCTATGTGTTCGGCACCGAGTTCACGCGCGAGTCGGTGCGTGTGCGGCAACAGGAAAACCTGGACACCTTGGTGCGTCGGCTGGAGGCGCAATCGCAAGCGCAGTCCAGCGCCGTCACGTCCAGCCTGAGCGCAGAGCGTGCGGCCCAAGCGCCCGCCTTGTTGCAGCAACAGCAGGCACAAATGCGCGGCCAGATTGACCGCCTCAAGACGCTCAAGAGCACCGGCCGCCTGGCGCTGGAGTTGGACCCTCAAGCCGCAACCCTGGCCTCTTTGCCTGATCTGCCGCTGGAAGATGGCGACCGCATCCTGATTCCTTCGACACCAGGCTTCGTGGCCGCATACGGCTCGGTCAACAACGAGAATGCCCTGATCTACAAGGCCGGGAAGACCGTGGGCGACGTCATCAGGACCGCCGGCCTGACCGAAGAGGCTGAAATCGATCAGGCCTTTGTGCTGCGAGCAGACGGCAGCATCGTCGCCAAGCGCGATCGCGGCGGTTTGTTTGGCGGCAGCTTCGAGTCGCTTCCGGTCATGCCCGGAGACACGCTGGTCGTGCCCGCACAACTCGATCGCGAGAGCCGCTACAGCTTTGTCACCCGCGCCTTCAAGGACTGGACCCAGGTTCTGTCGAACCTTGGTCTGGGCATTGCCGCCTTCAAATCGGTCGGGGTGCTATGAGCGATGCAACCCAAGCAGGCGTGGCTCACGCGCCTCCTGATGACGAGGAAATCAGCCTGCTGGACCTGTTGCAGGTGGTGGCGGAAAACCTGCGGTTGCTGATTCTTGGGCCTCTGGCCGCCGGCGTGTTGGCGCTGGCAATCACCTTTGCCATCGCGCCCACCTTCACCGCCACAACCAAGTTCATGCCGCCGCAGCAGCAGCAAAGCGGCGCTGCGGCAATGCTCTCCAGCCTGGGCGCCCTGGGCGGTTTGGCGGGAGCGGCCACGGGCATCAAGAACCCTGCAGACCAGTATGTGGCTTTCATGAAAAGCCGCAGCGTGCTGGACGTGATGGTGGATCGATTCAAACTCATGGATCGCTACGAATCCAAGTTTCGCGAAGACGCGCGCAAGGAGTTGGAGAAGAACTCCATCATCGCCAGTGGCAAGGATGGCCTCATCACCATCGACGTCGACGACGTCGATCCGCAGGTTGCAGCACAAATCGCCAACGCCTATGTGGAAGAGCTTGGCCATTTGCTCAATCGCCTGGCCGTCACTGAAGCCCAGCAGCGCCGCCTGTTCTTTGAAAAGCAACTCGGCAGCGCCAAAGACAATTTGGTGAAATCGGAGCAGGCTTTGAAGGCCAGCGGCGTCAACAGCAGCGCGCTCAAGGCCAGTCCCATTGCCGCTGTGGAAGGCCTGGCCAAACTCAAGGCCGCTATCACGGCGCAAGAGGTCAAGCTGGCGTCCATGCGCGGCTACCTGGCCGAGTCCGCGCCCGACTTCAAGCAGGCACAGACCGAACTGTTCGCGATGCGGTCCCAGATGGCGCGCGCCGAGCAGGAGGAGCCCGCCGCTGGGGCCAAGGGCGCAGACAGCGACTACATCGCCAAGTACCGCGACTTCAAATACCATGAGACCCTGTTTGAGCTCTTCGCCAAGCAGTATGAAATGGCCCGCGTCGACGAAAGCCGCGAAGGGGCCGTGATCCAGGTGGTGGATGTGGCGCAGCCGCCCGAAAGAAAGTCCAAGCCCAAAAAAGCCAACATCGCCCTCATGACCACACTGGCCGCCGGCTTCGCGCTGCTGCTCTTCATCTTCATTCGGCAGGCCTGGCGCAACGCGTCTGCCAATCCCGAGACTGCGGTCAAGCTGGCGGCGCTGCGTGCGTCTGCCAAGGGCGCAAAGGCCTGAGTTTCGATGAGGAGTGCCGAGCGCCCTGCGGTCCAGGCGTTCGGCTCGCCGGGCCGTCGTTTCAGATTGAGGTTTCAAAAACATCAATGGGCGGTTACACTCGTTCAGTTATCGAACAATACTGAGCAAGCCTTCCAAATGACCACCCGCCGTGAAACCATCAAGGACGACACCCACTTCTGGGTGCTCAAGCTGATGCAAGACAACCCCGGAATGACCCAGCGCGCCTTGGCGAAAGAACTGGGCATGAGCCTGGGCGGCGCCAACTACTGTCTGCAGGCGCTGGTGGAAAAGGGCTGGCTCAAGATGCAAAACTTCAGCAAAAGCCACAACAAGCTCGGCTATGCCTACCTGCTGACGCCAGTGGGCATTGCAGAAAAGACAGCGCTCACAGGCCGGTTTTTAAAGCGCAAGATGCAGGAGTATGAGAATCTCAAGGCTGAGATCGAGGCGCTGCAAAAGGATGTAGCGCTTGCCGCGCCGGCGAACCAACCCGAAACAATCAAATGAAAACCCCCATCACCCCGGTCATCCTCTGCGGCGGCTCCGGCACGCGCCTTTGGCCGTTGTCGCGCGCCGGTTTCCCCAAGCAGTTTTTGGTGCTGTCGGGCAGCACCAGCCTGTTTCAGCAGGCCGTCGTAAGAGTCAACGCCCTGGCTGCGGCGGATATCGTGGTGGGCGAGACGCTGGTGGTCACCAACGAAAATCATCGCTTTTTGGTGCTGGACCAGTTGCGCGAACTCAAAGGTGTGGCGGCCACACTGCTGCTCGAACCCATGGGCCGCAACACCGCACCCGCACTGACGCTGGCAGCTCTCCAGGCCACAGCCAAGGGCGAGGACCCCATCCTGGTCGTCACGCCCGCTGATCAGACTGTCAAGAACAGCGAAGCCTTTACCTCCGCACTGCAGCAAGCCGTGCGCGCTGCGGCAAGCGGCAACATCGTGATCCTGGGCATCACGCCCGACAAGCCTGAAACGGGCTATGGCTACATCTTGCAAAGCGGTAGTGCGGGCCCGAATGGCGAATACACGGTAGCCCAATTCGCAGAAAAGCCCAATCAAGAAACCGCTGAGCAATATCTGGCCAGTGGCGGCTACACCTGGAACAGCGGCATGTTCGTGCTCAGGGCCAGCACCTGGCTCAAAGCCTTGAAGCACTTGCGCCCCGACATCGCCACCGGAACCGAAGCCGCCTGGACGCACAGTTCGGTGGACGCTGCCAGCAGCGCATCGTTCGTGCGGCCCGACAAAGCCCTGTTCGCCAAGGTGCCCAGCGAGTCCGTTGACTACGCCGTCATGGAAAAATGCCCGGGCTCGGAGTACCCGATCAACATGGTCGCGCTGGACGCCGGCTGGAACGATCTGGGCGCATGGGACGCCGTGTGGCAGGTAGGCGCGCAAGACGGGCATGGCAACGTGGTGCAGGGCGACGCGCTGGTGGCCGACACCACCAATACGCTCATCCATTCCAGCAGCCGACTGGTGGGCACGGTGGGCGTGAGCAATCTGGTGATCATCGAAACCGCCGACGCCGTGCTCGTGGCCGATCGCAGCCAGAGCCAGCACGTGAAGAAGATCGTCATCCAGATGGAGAAGCTGCAACGCGAAGAGCTCAGCCTGCATCGCAAGGTGCACCGACCCTGGGGTTGGTACGACAGCATCGACGAGTCGGAACGTTTCAAGGTCAAGCGCATCCAGGTCAAACCCGGCGCCACCCTCAGTCTGCAAATGCACCATCATCGGGCTGAGCACTGGATCGTGGTCAAGGGCACGGCTGAAGTGACCTGCGGCGACAAGGTCACGCTGCTCACCGAGAACCAGTCCACCTATATCCCCTTGGGCCAAGTGCACCGGCTTGCCAACCCCGGCACCATTCCGCTGGAAATCATCGAAGTGCAGTCGGGCAGCTATCTGGGGGAAGATGATATTGTGCGATTTGAAGATACCTATGGCCGAACGCAGGCTTCGTGATTAGAGCCATACATCAATCATGAACTATCTACTCACCCCGTCATTGCGAGTTTCCTGTTTCGGGCAGCCGAAACAGGAAACGGGCCATGAGCCAGGATTCGTCATTGCGAGGAGCGTGAGCGACGCGGCAATCCACGAATACCACGGATATGCCAGCATGGATTGCCGCGCTGCGCTCGCAATGACGGCTGGCTTTTTTGTCGATTTTTGGGTCGGTTCATGGAGCGCAAAGCGCGGCAATCCATGACTACTCAACCAAAAATTTATGTCGCCGGCCATCGCGGCATGGTGGGCTCGGCAATAGTCCGCACCCTGCAGCAGCAAGGCCAGACGAACATCGTGACGCGCACCCATGCTGAGCTGGATCTCACCAATCAAGCCGCGGTGCAAGAGTTTTTCAAATCAGAAAAGCCGCACCAGGTGTACTTGGCCGCGGCCAAAGTGGGCGGCATCCACGCCAACAACACCTACCCGGCAGAGTTCATCTACCAGAACCTGATGGTGCAGGCCAACGTCATCCACAGCGCCTGGCTCAATGGCGTGCAAAAGCTGTTGTTCCTGGGCTCAAGCTGCATCTACCCCAAGCTGGCACTGCAGCCCATGCGTGAAGATGCCCTGCTCACCGGCACGCTGGAACCCACCAACGAGCCCTATGCCATTGCCAAAATCGCCGGCATCAAGCTGTGCGAGAGCTATAACCGCCAATACGGCGCCAGCCATGGCGTCGACTATCGCAGCGTCATGCCCACCAACCTCTATGGCCCCGGTGACAACTACCACCCGGAAAATAGCCACGTCATTCCCGCGCTGATTCGCCGTTTTCATGAAGCCAAAGTGATCAACGCGCCCATCGTCACCATCTGGGGTTCGGGCACGCCGCGCCGCGAGTTTCTCTACGTGGATGACATGGCCGCTGCCAGCGTGCACGTAATGAATTTGGACAAGACCACTTATGACGCCCACACCCAGCCCATGCAAAGTCTCATCAACGTCGGCTTCGGTGAGGACATCACCATCCACGAGCTGGCGCAAGCGGTTGGCAGGGCCCTGGGCTACAGCGGCAGCATAGCCTTCGACCCCAGCAAGCCCGACGGCTCCCCCCGCAAACTGATGGACAGCCACCGCCTGAATGCGCTGGGCTGGCACGCCAAGGTTAATTTGGCAGATGGCCTGGCAACCGCCTACCAAGATTTTCTAGATTCGTCATTGCGAGCGTAGCGCGGCAATCGATCCCCACAAAGGAACACCATGACCATCCAACAAAAAACCGCACTCATCACCGGCATCACCGGCCAAGACGGCTCCTATCTGGCCGAGTTCCTGCTTGAAAAGGGCTATATAGTGCACGGTATCAAACGGCGGGCCAGTTCGTTCAACACCCAGCGCGTTGACCACATCTACCAAGATCCGCATGTGGACAACGCACGCTTCAAGCTGCACTACGGCGACCTCACTGATACCAGCAATCTGGTGCGCATCATTCAAGAAACGCAGCCGGATGAGATCTATAACCTCGGTGCGCAAAGCCATGTGGCTGTGAGCTTTGAAAGCCCGGAATACACCGCCGACGTGGATGGCATGGGCACGCTGCGCATCCTCGAAGCCATTCGCATCCTGGGACTGGAAAAAAAGACCCGTTTCTACCAAGCCAGCACCAGTGAGCTTTACGGCCTGGTGCAAGAAACGCCACAGAGAGAAACAACGCCTTTCTACCCGCGCAGCCCCTACGCCGTAGCCAAGATGTATGCCTATTGGATCACGGTGAACTACCGCGAGGCCTACGGCATCTATGCCTGCAACGGCATCCTGTTCAACCACGAAAGCCCACGCCGTGGCGAGACCTTCGTCACACGCAAGATCACCCGCGGCCTGGCCAACATCAGCCTGGGCCTGGAAGACTGCCTCTACATGGGCAACATCGATGCCCTGCGCGACTGGGGCCACGCCAAAGACTATGTGCGCATGCAATGGATGATGTTGCAACAAGAGCAAGCCGAAGACTTCGTCATCGCCACGGGCAAGCAATACAGCGTGCGCCAATTCATAGAATGGACCGCCGCCGCCCTGGGCATGCAACTGCGCTGGGAGGGCACAGGCGTCAACGAAGTAGGTTACTGGGTGAATAATCATATCGAGCGCAGTGCGGCAATCCATGACTCCAATCCCGTCATCGCGAGCGAAGCGCGGCAATCCACCTCTCTGGATTCGTCATTGCGAGCGCAGCGCGGCAATCCATGCCCCCCGGAAGTCCCCATCGTCAAAATCGATCCCCGCTACTTCCGCCCCACTGAGGTCGAAACCCTGCTCGGCGACCCCAGCAAAGCCAAAGAAAAACTCGGCTGGGTGCCTGAAATCACCGCGCAGGAAATGTGTGTCGAGATGGTTGCCAACGACCTGGCTCATGCAAAGCAACACGCACTGCTCAAGCAGCATGGCTACGAGATATCTGTGAGTGTGGAGTAAGAATGCAGTTATTTTGGCCGATGGTCTGGGACCCTACGTTTCAGAAGGAACATTTACTCATTCGGGACCAAGGATTGAGGATTATGGTTATCCCTTTGCGTCCATTGACTGATTCAACTGACGAGCATCGCGATCTTGTATTCAAAAATAGTCATGTCTGCTAAATAATTTGCCATGAAGTTGAAAATTCTCACCGTCTTCGGCACTCGCCCGGAAGCCATCAAAATGGCGCCGCTGGTTTTAGCGCTGGCTGCCGACTCACGCTTTGACGCGAAGGTCTGTGTTACGGGTCAGCACCGAGAGATGCTCGATCAAGTCTTGGATCTGTTTGCTATCCGGCCCGACTTTGACCTCAATATCATGAAGCCGGGGCAGGACCTGACCGATGTCACGACTGGCATTTTGCAGGGCATGAAGGGCGTTTTTTCGCACTTCAAGCCCGACCTCGTTTTGGTCCACGGCGACACTGCAACGACCTTCGCCACCAGCTTGGCCGCGTACTACCAGCAGATCCCAGTCGCGCATGTCGAGGCAGGTCTGCGCACGGGCAACCTCTATTCCCCATGGCCTGAAGAGGCCAACCGCAAACTCACCGGGGCCCTGGCGGCCTTGCACTTTGCGCCAACGGAGACCTCAAGTCAGAACCTGAAGAACGAGGGAGTGCAGGCAAGCAACATCGTCGTTACCGGCAACACCGTCATTGACGCATTGCTCGTTGTGGTCGACAAGCTCAAGCATGACTCGGATCTGCAGCAACGCTTCGCAGCGCAATTTTCATTCTTGCCCCAGGATAGGCGCATTGTGCTGGTGACCGGGCACCGCCGCGAAAGCTTTGGCGACGGGTTTGAGCGCATTTGTCAGGCCTTGGCCGAGACCGCCAGGACGTTCCCCGATGTCGACATCGTCTATCCCGTGCACTTGAATCCCAACGTGCGCGAGCCCGTGAACCGCCTGCTGGCCGGAATCCCCAATGTCCACCTGATCGAGCCGTTGGACTACTTGCCGTTCGTTTACCTCATGAATCGCGCCTTCGTCATCCTGACCGACTCGGGCGGCATTCAGGAAGAAGCACCTTCGCTGGGAAAACCCGTGCTGGTGATGCGCAGTACGACCGAACGTCCTGAGGCAGTGGAGGCGGGTACTCAAAGCGACATATGCCGGCGAGACAGTGCCGCTGGCGCTGTCGATATTGCTGGGGTCCCTGCTTTTGTTCCATGTTGTCGAACAACCTCTGCGCAAGGCTCGTTCGGTTCAAGCCCGTTGGCTTTTCGGTGCTGCCGCATCGGTGATTGTTTTGGGCGCCACGGGCATGGCCGTCCAGAAGCTGCTGATCCCGGAACGGGAAATGTTGATATACCAGGCTTGGTACGATCGTGCCGACTATCGATGCGGAAAACTCATTCGCATCATTCATCCAACGGCTGCAGCATGCGCAATCACCAAACCGATTGCCGATCCATCGCATCGAGTGATGCTGGTTGGGAATAGTCACGCCGACGCGATCAAAGCAGCTTTCGCGGAAGCGGCCCAAGCCGCCAATGCATCGGTATTCTTCCTGGTTGAAAACAGGCCGTTGATGCCGGGCGGGGCCACGACACCGGAGTCCCTGATGCGTGAGGCGGCAGCACTCCGCATCGATGCAATTGTTCTTCACTACTCACCGGACTCGTTCAGCTTTCCCATGGTCCAGCGAGTGGCCGCACTGGCGGCGCAGCACTCCATGCACGTATCGCTCGTCATGCCGGTTCCCGTGTGGGATCGGCCGGTTCCGTTGATGCTTCTGGAGGGGCTGAAGAGTGGCAGACCGCTGACAACTATGCCCAACGGATACAACGAATCGAACCGGGATTTGATACTCGGTCTCGCCACGGCGCAACATGGGAATCTTAAGGTCTACTCAACGGTGGATACCTTCTGCAAAGTGACATGCAAACTGCAGTCCGCCGCAGGTCAGCCGCTCTATTTCGACGCAGGACACTTGACTCTCACCGGAAGCAGGATGCTCAAACCAATTTTCGAACAACTCATTGCCGACTTGTCGGACCCCACGGTACCCTCGAAAGGCAACCCATGAAGCCCCGTGTCAGCGTCTGCATGATTGCCTACAACCATGAGGTATACATCCGGCAGGCCATCGAAAGCATCCTGTCGCAGGACGTCGATTTCCCCATCGAACTGGTGATCGGCGACGATTGCAGTCCAGACGGCACCGCCGCAATCTGTGAAGAGTTCGCCCGCAGAGACCCACGCGTGCGTTTGCTATCGCGTGAACGGAACCTGGGCGTCATGCCCCCATCGTATCTATCCAGGCGCGTCGTATGGGTGATGCGCCGGGTGTGCAGATTACCGAAGGCAAGGCATCCATAACTCTGGGTTTTGAAGACGGTTCATTCGGCACCATTTTGTACTTGGCAAACGGTGCATCCAGTTTTCCCAAAGAACGAGTTGAAGTCTTTGCCGCCGGTCGCGTGCTGCAGTTGGACAACTTTCGCAAGCTTAAGGGCTACGGCTGGCCCGGCTTTAGCAAGCTCAACCTGTGGAGGCAGGACAAGGGGCAAAACGCCTGTACGGCTGCATTCCTGCGCGCTGTCGAAACGGGAATTCCCGCAATTCCAATTGAAGAGATACTTGAGGTGGCCCGTGTGACCATTGATGTTGCCGTGCAGCTTCGCAAGCAATGACACCTTTCGTGTCTAAAGATGGCGCTGTGCTACGCGAAAGCATGCGCCTTTTCGTGAGAGCGTTACTCTACTTTCACACGATTCGTCATTTATGCGTATTCCGGCGATCGTGACCGCCCATTCCGGTCGATCGTGACCGGTTGCGCAGCGTGCAAGAGTTGCGCTGCGCAGATTGTATGGTCGGTGTTGCGCACGGCTCCAAATCGTGGACGTTCAGGCTGTTTTGGCTTGCCTGCTTTTGGGGTCAAAGGGTCTGGGGGTGGGGCCACCGGGCGCAAGCCCGTAGGGGCGGGGCAGGACGCTGCACCGGGCAAGCGTGAGCGCGTCAGGCCGAAGGCGTACTGCCGGGGAGCGGTGGACAACTGATGCACCGGTGCGCAGCACCGGCTGTCCACAGGCTCGTCCTGTGGACAGATCAGTTATCCACGGCGGGCGGGCGATTCTCCTCAATCAGTCGGTTTTGAATTCGGCCGCAATGAGTCTCCGGCGAGGTTGAATCGATGATGCTTTTGCATAATCCGGTCCAGAATTGCGTCCGCGATAGTGGGGTCTCCGATCCATGCATGCCAGTGCTCAATGGGCAACTGGCTGGTAATGATGGTGGCCTTATTGGCAGCCCGGTCATCGATGATTTCCATGAGGTCGGCCCGTGTCTGGCTATCGATGCCCGCCATTCCCCAATCATCGAGCAGCAGCACGTCGATCTTGGCCAAAGCGATCAGCCACTTGCCAAACGTCCCGTTGCCGTGGCGAATGCGTAGATCCTCACCCAGGCGTGGCACACGCTGGTACAACGCGGTGTGCCCGCGCCTGCAGGCGTACTGGGCCAAGGCACAGGCCAACCAGGTCTTGCCCGTACCAGTGAGCCCGCTGATGAGCACACTGTGGCCATTCTTGATCCAGTTGCCCAACGCCAGACTCATCACGGCGCTACGTTCCAGGCCGCGCCCGGCGCGGGCGTCAATATCTTCAATGCATGCCTGGGGGAACTTCAGGTTTGCCTCCTTGAGCAAGCGTGCCCGGCGTTTGTCACTGCGCCAGTGGACCTCGCGGTCCACCAGCAGGCTGAACCTCTCCTCAAAGCTCATGGCCGTCATACCCGGCTGGGTGAGTTGCTCCTGCAGGCCCGTGGCCATGCCGGCGAGTTTGAGGTCGCGCAATTGTTCCAGTGTCGTGTTCATCATCATGGTGTAGTCCTTGGTGTTTGGTCTTTTGTTGTCGTTGCTGTGCGCGCCCGCGCGGGCGCACTGCCATCATTGGTAGTAGGCTGCACCGCGCACATTGGCGTGCGCCGGACTGACCCACTGCGCCGGGGTGCTGGGCTCCACCAGATCACGTCCATTGGCCAGGATGTCGCGCACGTGGCTGGCCTTGGTGGTGCCCAGCGCCAGAGCGATCACACAGGCGCCCTCCAGTCGTTGCTTGCCATAGCGTTTGGCCAACGACAGCAGCGCCAGACAGGCCCGGTAGGCATGCTCTGGATGTTGGCGCGCCTCCAACATCCGCTTGACCAGGCTACCCGTGGCCACGCCAATGTCCAGGCCCCAGTGGATCAGGCGCTCAGGGCTCCATTGCATGTGTGCGCGGTAGGATTCCGGTAGGTGCTCGGGCAAGGTGGTGAACTTGCCTTGGTGGGCGCTACGCGCGTGGCTCGCCACCCGTTGACCGCGGTGCAGCACCTCTACGCAACGCTGCGTGGCGCGTACCTCCATCGACTGCCCGATCAGCGAATGCGGCACGCTGTAGTAGTGCTCATCGAACTGGATGTGAGAATCGATGTGTGCCTTTACCGTCTTGAATTCGGCCAACTCCCAGGCCTGCATTGGCAGGGCTCGCAGGGCCGGTGCGTCGACCTCGGCGAAGACGCTGGCGCGGCTTCCTGGGAGCTTCTGGAACGGCTTGGTGTTGAGCTGTTGCAGTAGCGGAGCAATGGCTTCGTTGACCTCATCGACGGTCTCAAACCGTTGGTGACGAAGACGCATCATGATCCAGCGCTCAACGACCTGTACGGCCGATTCGGCCTTGGCTTTATCTTGGGGCCGACGTGGCCGCGCTGGAAGCACAGAGGTGTTGTAGTGCCGCGCGAATTCCAGCACCGTGTCGTTGGCTCTGGGTTCGTACCGGTCCGGGTTGGCGATCAGGGCCTTGGGATTGTCGGGGACGACCAGTTCAGGTAATCAGCAGGACCGAATAATGTGAAGGACCATGTTCGGCGCCCTCGCAGGGAAGCTACTCTTTATGCGAGGGTTTCCTTCACATAATTTGACGCGTACAACCCTTGGCCGGGAATCCACCCGCCAAGGAGAAACGTGATGTCAGACCCCATACCTCAGCGCAGCGCGCTGATTGCACAGTTCGAAGAGCATCTCGCAACGGCACGGTACAGCGCGACCGCGACCAAGCGCTATCTCGCCGTCGCAGGGCACTTTATTGAGTTCCTCCGGAGTCGGCATGTGCCAATTGCCGCGGCGCAGCCATCGCACGTGACGAATTACCTAACATGTGAGTTGCGCCAATTCGCCCGGAACCATGGTCATGCGCCAGTATCCGTCGAGCACTGGCGCGGATCGCATACCGCTGGCGTCCATCAGTTTCTTCGGTGCATCGTCGGACAGTGGCCGCCAAGTGCAACCGCCAGCAGCCCCTACGAA
>CAIVXG010000236.1 GCA_903909815.1 uncultured beta proteobacterium
ACTGCCCGGTGGCATTGAGGTTTCCTGGGCCAGGCATCAGGACGAAGTGCGCCAGGCGCAGCGCCTGCGCTACCAGGTGTTTGCCGACGAAATGGGCGCCCGCCTGCAAAACAAGGTGGCCGGTCACGACATCGATCTGTTTGACGATTTTTGCGAGCACCTGCTGGTGCGCGACAGCGCCAGCGGAGAAGTCATCGGCACCTATCGCGTGCTCACGCCAGCGCAGGCCAAACGCGTGGGCAGCACTTACAGCGATACCGAATTTGATCTGACCCGCTTGCGCTCGCTGCGTGAGCGCATGGTCGAGTTGGGGCGCAGCTGTGTGCATCCCGAGCACCGACACGGCGGCGTCATCATGGCGCTGTGGGGTGCGCTGGCAGAGTTCATGCAACGCAATCAGCTCGACATCATGATCGGTTGCGCCAGCATCCCGATGTGGCACAACGGCGTCGTCAGCGGCGACGTGGCGGCAAGCATCTGGCAACAATTGAAAGCCACGCATCTGGCGCCGGTCGAGTACCAGGTCCGCCCGCGCCTGCCCTTGCCCGTGGAGCAGATGGACAGCAGCTTGCAGGTGGAGCCGCCAGCGCTGATCAAGGGCTATCTGCGCCTGGGCGCCAAGATATTGGGCGCTCCTGCCTGGGACCCGGACTTCAACAGCGCCGACCTGCCCATGATGATGCGCATCGAAGACCTTCCGACGCGCTATCGCAAGCACTTTTTGGGCCGCTGATGCGAGCCGCCCTGGATTCCGGCGGAGTCTGGCACGTGCCTGCAGATCTCGCGGACGATCCGGACGATGCGCCGGGTCGCCAGCGCTATCGCGCCATCTTCATCTCCGACTTGCACCTGGGAACACCCGGTTGCCAGGCGCCGGCACTGCTGGATTTTTTGAAAACCCACCCCAGCGACACGCTCTATCTGGTGGGCGACATTATTGACGGCTGGCAATTGCGCAGGCGCTGGTATTGGCCGCAGTCGCACAACGATGTGGTGCAAAAGCTGCTGCGGCGCTCGCGCAAGGGCTCGCGCGTGATCTTCGTCCCAGGCAACCACGACGAGTTCGCCCGCGGCTTTGTGGGGCACCACTTTGGCGGCATTGAAGTGATGGAAGAAACGGTGCACGTCACGGCCGATGGGCGGCAGCTCTGGGTTGTGCACGGCGACTATTTTGACGGCGTGATCCAGTGCGCCAAATGGCTCGCCTATCTGGGCGACAACCTGTATGAGTTCACGCTCAGGTTGAACCGCCACCTTAACAGCGCGCGCGCGCGTATGGGTCTGCCCTATTGGTCCCTGTCCGCCTACCTCAAGCACAAGGTCAAAAAGGCCCTGGCCTACGTCACCGACTTTGAGGAGGCAGTGGCAGCGGAGGCACGGCGCCGCGGCCATCAGGGCGTCGTCTGCGGCCACATTCACCGCGCTGAAATGCGTGACATCAATGGCATCCTCTATTGCAACGACGGCGATTGGGTGGAGAGCCGCACCGCGTTGGTGGAGCATTTCGACGGCCGCCTGGAACTGGTGCAATGGGAGTCGTCGCAGGCAGCGGGCGGCCGCGGGCATCGGGCGCTGGGGCCCCATGAAATAGCGAAGGAAACAGCATGAAAATGGCACTCATTACCGATGCCTGGTTGCCCCAGGTGAATGGCGTGGTGACGACCTTGCTGGAACTGCAGCGGGCATTGACCCTGCAGGGGCATCAGGTCGATGTCATCCACCCGGCGCAGTTCAAGACCCGGCCCTGTCCAGGCTATGCCGGCATCGATCTGGCGATACGCCCCAAACGCGCCTTGTGGGCGATGCTGGACGCGCTGCAGCCCGAAGTTGTCCATATCGCGACCGAGGGGCCATTGGGCTGGGCCGCGCGCAGCTATTGCCTTAAACACGGGCTGGCGTTCACCACCGCTTTTCACACCAAATTTCCCGAAATCCTGAATGCTGCGGTGAGGATTCCGCTGTCCTGGGGCTACGCTCTGTTCCGGCATTTTCACAAGCCCTCCTCGGGCGTGATGGTGCCGACCGAAGGCGTGCTGCGGATGCTGCAGGGTCGGGGCTTCAAGAACCTGCGCGCCTGGACGCATGGCGTGGACACGCAGATGTTTGAGTTTCGCGACAACGCACGCCTTTATCCGCCTGCGGGTGAGTTGGTGCGCCCGGTGTCGCTGTTCGTGGGGCGCGTGTCTTACGAAAAGAACATCGAGGCCTTTCTCAAGCTCGACGTGCCTGGCACCAAGATCGTGTGCGGCGTGGGACCGCTGGAGCAAAGCCTCAAGGCACGCTATCCCGCCGTGCGCTGGCTCGGCATTCTGGCGCGCGATGAACTGGCAAAGGTCTATGCCGCGGCCGATGTCTTTGTCTTTCCCAGCCACGCCGATACCTTCGGTCTGGTGTTGCTCGAAGCCATGGCTTGCGGGACGCCCGCGGCCGCCTTTCCGGTGGATGGGCCACGCGAAGTACTTGGTCAGGACAACCCCGACACGATGGGCGGCGCCAGCGGCGGCGCCATGCATGCAGACCTTCAACTCGCGTTCCACGCGGCGTTGAAGACGCCCCGCAGCGAAGCGCGCGCCCGGGCTCTCACTTTCAGTTGGCCGCAGGCGACGGCCGCTTTTCTGGGCTACCTGGTGCCAGCGCGCCAAGGCACAATACCGCAACCCATGGACGCCACACTGAATTCCGTCACACGTTTGACATAAATCAGACACATACTGGCGCAAAACTTGGGTCGTCCAGGTCAGAGAGAAGTCATGCCCAACTCCCATGCCAATGCGCGCGTGCAGCCGAGCCGATCCGATCCGGCGCTTCCGATACCCTTTCTGGATCGCGATCACGCCATACTGGCGTTCAACCAGCGCGTGCTGGATTGGGCGCATCGCAGCGAGGTGCCGCTGCTGGAACGTCTGCGCTACCTGTGCATCGTGTCCTCCAATCTGGACGAGTTCTTCGAGGTCCGTGCGGACGCACACCTGAGCGCGGCACGCAGTCGCGACCACAAGGGGCTTGACACCGCGCAGTCCTTCGCCACTTTGTCCCATTCGACCCACCGGCTGGTGGAACAGCAGTACCACCTCTATAACGCGGCCGTGTTGCCGGCGCTCAAACGCCAGGGCATAGAAATTGTTTCACACTCGGAGCGCGACGCCGAGCAAAGGCGCTGGGTCAAGGACTACTTTGAACGTGAAGTGCGCCCGCTGCTGATACCCATCGGCCTGGACCCGTCGCACCCGTTTCCGCAGGTGGCCAACAAGTCGCTGAACTTCATCGTGCGTCTCACCGGGCGCGATGCTTTCGGACGCGAGAACGACATCTCCATCGTCAAGATACCGCGCGTCTTGCCGCGCCTGATACGCCTGCCGGAAAAGATCTCCGACAAGCGCATTCTCTTTGTCTCGCTCTCCAGCGTCATCCGCTCGCATCTGCAGGACCTGTTTTCCGGGCGCGAGGTGGGACAGTTTTCGCAGTTCCGCGTGACCCGGCATTCCGACCTGGCGGTGGACGAGGACGATGTGCAAAACCTGCGCACGGCGCTGCGCCAGGAACTGGAGCAGCGCCACTACGGGCAGGCGGTGCGGCTCGAAGTGGCGGCCGGCTGCTCGGAGCATCTGGCGGGCTATTTGCTCAAGCAGTTTGATCTGACCGAGCTCTCGCTGTACCGGGTGCAGGGTCCGGTGAACATGGCACGGTTGACGCAGTTGATCGATCTGGTGGATGAACCGCGGCTGCGCTTTAAACCCTTCAAGGGTTGCTGGCCGGTGCAACTCACGCCCGGCCAATCGTTTTTCGAGCGCCTGAAAAAGGGCGACGTGATGTTGCATCAACCGTTTGAGCGCTTTGATGCGGTGTTGGAATTTTTGCGCGAAGCGGTGCTGGATCCGCAGGTGCTGGCGATCAAGCAGACGATCTACCGCACCGGCTCAGACTCGACCTTGATGGACCTGTTGCGCGAGGCCGTGCGCCGGGGTAAGGAGGTCACGGTCGTGGTGGAACTCAAGGCCCGCTTTGACGAGGAAGCCAACATCAACTGGGCCGAGATGCTGGAGTCCATTGGCGCGCAGGTGGTGTACGGCGTGGTGGGCCTCAAGACCCATGCCAAGATGCTGCTGGTGACGCGGCGCGAGGGCAAACAGATGCGTCGTTATGCCCACCTCTCGACCGGCAACTACAACCCCAGCACGGCCAGGCTCTACACCGATGTGAGCTGTCTCACGGCTGACCCCGCCCTGACCTCGGATATCGAGCAGGTGTTTGTGCACATCGCAGGCCTGAGCGCGCTGCCGCGACTCAAGCGCCTGTGGTTGGCGCCGTTTCACCTGCAGCGCCGCCTGATCGCCAAGATCGACGCGCTGGCCCATGGCGCAAGCCACGGCCAGCAAGCGCGCATCGTCCTCAAGATGAATGCGCTCACCGACGAGGCGCTGATGCGCGCACTGGTTCACGCCGGACAGTGCGGCGTCAAGATCGACCTGATCGTGCGCGGCGCCTGCATGCTGCCAGCGCAGGTGCCGGGCCTTTGCGACAACATTCGCGTGCGCTCCATCATCGGCCGCTTTTTGGAGCATTCCAGGGTGTTCTATTTCTCGCTGGAGGGCGAGGAACAGCTGTTGTTGTCCAGCGCCGACTGGATGAACCGCAACATGCTGCGCCGCATCGAACTGGCTTGGCCCGTGACCGATCCTGCGCTGCGCCAGCGCATCATCGACGAGTGCCTGGTGTCCTATCTGCACGATGGCGTGGATGCCTGGGACATGGCGCCGGATGGCCACTATGTGCGCGTGGACACGGCCGCGGCAGCGATCAAGGTGGGAGCGCAGGATGCGCTCATGGCGCGCTACAGTGCGCATCCGAAATCCGCCAAAGGGAAGAAGTCATGGACCTGATTTTGTGGCGCCACGCCGAGGCGCACGACGCCGAAGAAGGCGGCACTGACCTGGACCGCGACCTCACGGCGCGCGGCCACAAGCAGGCCGTCAAGATGGCGGCCTGGCTCGACCGCCACTTGCCCGAAAGCACGCGCATCCTGGCCAGCCCGTCACGCCGCACCGAACAGACGGCGCTGGCGCTGGGGCGAAAATACAAGGTCAGGGCCGAACTGGGGCCGGATGGATCAGCGGCACAGGTGCTGGAACTGGTGCAGTGGCCGCAGAGCAAGGCCTCGGTACTGGTGGTGGGGCATCAACCCGTGCTGGGTCAGATCGTGGCGCAGTTGATCGGACTGAAGGAAAGCGACTGCGCCATCAAGAAAGGCGCAGTCTGGTGGCTGCGCACGCGCAGCCGTGACGACCAGCCCCAGACCGTGATCGTCACAGTGCAAAACCCCGACTCAGTTTAGGAGTCCCCGCTCGCTCAGTTATTTGGGCGCCCGGTCTTGATGGCCGGAACTGCCTGCAGCGCCGCCTTGAGCGCAGCGTCGGTCATGGCGGCCAGAGCCTTGATGCCGGCGCGCAACAGCTCGCTTTTTTTCACCGGCTGCGCCAATTTGGCGGCGCGTATCTTGAGCGCATCCACCACCAGGTATTCCAGTTTCGGAATGGTGAAGCTGTCGCGCACGAGCTTGGGCTTCTTGACTTTCTCGGCCTTGGCGACGACGGCTTTGGGAGCCGGTTTTGCCATCGGCTTGGGTGCAGCGGCAGGCGCGGCCTTGGCCGGCGCAGCCAGCGCCTTTTTGACCGGCTTGGCCAGGGCCTTGGCCAGCGGTTTGAGCACGGCCTTGGCGACCGGTTTGGCGACCGCTTTGACCGCAGCCTTGGCGGGCACAACGGCAGGCATCGGCGCAACGACCGGTTTGGGCGCAACGACGGGTTTGCTGGAGGTGGCGTTCATGGTGTTTCCTTTCAAATAAACGGTGCATACAGTTTATACCGTTTTCATCCCCATAAAAGCGTCATATTACTGACATATTGCAGTCGTAAATTGAAGCGCTAAAACAAGGAATGTTCATGTTCACCGTCTTGTCGGCGCAGCTCAAAGCTGTGGATTCATGGAATGGCAGGGCGCGCGTGCGTTCGCTCGTTCCAGCCCTGATTCAGGGCGGTGGCGGCCCCCTGGCCACGCTGCTGAGTCGTCATGCCCTGACCCCGGTGTATCAGCCCATCGTGGCGCTCCAGGGCGGAGGCATTTTCGCGCATGAAGCCCTGATACGTGGGCCCAAGGGGACGTCGTTCGAATTCCCCGACGTCTTGCTGCGAGCGGCTGCGGCCGAAGAGCTTGGCTTTGAGTTCGAGACCGCGGCTGCGGCTGCGGCGCTGCAATGCTGGGGTGGTTTGCGTGATCCTGGGCGGGTGTTTGTCAACCTCAGCGCCGCGGTGCTGGTGCGACTCTTTCGACGTTGCGGGCGCGAGGCCCTGAGCGAAATGGTGCACGGCTTTGGCGTGGCGCCGCGCATGCTGGTGCTGGAGATCACCGAGCATGAACGCGTGGACGACATGGATGAACTGGCAAGGGTGGCAGATGAAGTGCATCTGGCCGGCGTTTCATTGGCGCTGGACGACTTTGGCGATGGTCGCTCCAGCCTGCGGCTGTGGTCGCAGATCAGGCCGGACATCGTCAAGATCGACAAGTACTTCACTCGCGATCTGAGTCAGCACGCCGACAAGCTCAAGACCGTCCAGGCGCTGCAACAGATCGCCTCCATTTTCAACACCGCACTCGTGGCCGAAGGCATAGAGACAGCCGAGGACCTGCGCGTGCTGCGCGATCTGGGAATCCCCTATGGGCAGGGCTATTTCCTTGGGCGTCCCGAACCCGAGCCGCGCGAGGAGCCCTTGGCGCAGGCGCTGGAGGTCATGCGGGACCGGCGGGTGGCCGTGATGCCTCAAAGCGGGCGCGCCGTGCAAGCGGGCTTCCTGCGCGGGGTCTCCGTCGTCAGCGCGCCCACGCTGAGCCAAGGCAACAGCAACGACGATGCGGCAGCGCTGTTTCACGCCAGACCCGAGCTGCATGCGCTGGCGGTGGTGGATGGCCAACGCCCTGTGGCCATCATCAGTCGCACCGGTTTTCTGAATGAATACGCCAAGCCCTACTACCGCGAAATCTGGGGCAGGAAATCTTGCATGAAAACCGCCAATGACCAACCCCGCTTGGTCGAGCGCGACCACAACGTGGACGAACTGGTGGGGATCTTGACGTCGGAGGATCAGCGTTACCTGACCGAGGGCTTCATCGTCGTGGACAACGGCCGCTATATCGGGCTGGGCACCGGGGACCAGCTGGTGCGCTCGGTGACGGAGGTGCGCATCGAGGCCGCGCGCCACGCCAATCCCCTGACCTTCCTGCCGGGAAACATCCCCATCAGCCAGCATATTGAACGCCTGCTCGACAGCGGCGCCGAGTTTGTTGCCTGCTATGCGGATCTGAACAACTTCAAGCCCTTCAACGACCAATACGGCTACTGGCGCGGCGACGAGATGATCCGCCTGTTGGCCAAGCTGGCGCTGACGCACTGCGACCCGTTGTGTGATTTCGTGGGCCACGTGGGCGGTGACGATTTCATCCTGCTGTACCAGAGCGCCAACTGGAAAATGCAATGCGAGAGCCTGGTGCGTACCTTTGCCGGCCGGGCGCGCGAACTGTTTGATGACAAGGCGCTTGCCGCCGGTGGCATCACGGCAGAAGACCGTCACGGCGTGACGCGATTCTTTCCATGCACCACGCTCTCGATCGGAGCGGTGGTGATTCGACCCAACGAGTTCTTCAGCGCCGAACAGGTGGCTTCCCTGGCCGCATTGGCCAAGCACGATGCCAAGATGGCAGGGGCGGGCCTGTTCATCCGCAGCGTGGTCCCGAGCGATCCCAGCCTCTAGCCCACCGCCGCCCACGCATCCCGGGCCGCGGCCTCAGGGGGCGTACTTGGCCAGGAAAGTGCGCAAATCGCGAAAATCTGCCATGCGCTCGCGCAGCGTGGCATGGTCCCAATCCCACCAGTTGGTCGCTTCCAGCGCTTGCGCGATGGCACGCGGAAAGCGCTGACGCAGGACCTTGGCGGCCACGCCGCCAACGATGCTGTAGGGCGCCACGTCCTTGGTCACGACCGCGTTGCTGCCGACCACCGCACCATTGCCGATGCGCACGCCCGGCATGATGACCACGCCGTGGCCGATCCAGGTGTCGTGGCCGATCGACACGCGCTGGCGTTTGCGCCAGGCAAAGAAGTCGTCATCGTCGTGTTCGTCCAGACCGAAGTAGGTGCGCCGGTAGGTGAAGTGGTGCAGCGTGGGCCACTCCACCGGATGAAAGCCCGGATTGATGCGCACGCTGGCGGCGATGTTGGAAAACTTGCCGATGTCACTCGACATTAGATCGCAGTCCTTCTCCAGATAGGAATAATCGCCCAGCACGCAGTCTTGCATGCGCGAGCGTTCGCCTACCTGCGTGTAGCGCCCGAAGCGGCAGTCCTTGACCACGGCACTGGCGGCCAGCGTCGGCGCGTCGCCCAGGCGCACCGCGTCGGGCAGGTTGTAAGCGGCGATGTGGGTGTAGTTATGCATATTAATAATCTTTCCGGAATTCAAGACATCGACCTGGCAAAGATTCTGTCATTGCGAGCGCAGCGCGGTAATCCATGCTCGCATAACGGTGGTGCTCGTGGATTGCCGCGTCGCTGGAACTCCTCGCAATGACGGAAGTGTCTGTCACGTATTCTGGAACTCTCAATAATCAGTTGAGGACAGAGCAAAGTTCGCTGCGGTTAACTCTTGGTCTGTCCCGCAATTCCTGATCGGTTGAGGACAGAGCAAGTCTCACTGCGTGTAGACCTTGGTCTGTCCCGCAATTCCTGATCGGTTGAGGACAGAGCAAGTCTCACTGCGTGTAGACCTTGGTCTGTCCCGCAAGTTCTCAGTAAGCCCTTTCGCCGTTGAACCAGGTTTCGCGCACGGTGGGCATGCCGGCGCGGTTCATGCGCACTCGCAGCAGGTCGGCGCGCTGGCCAGGGGCCACCTCGCCGCGGTCGTTCAGGCCAATGGCGCGCGCCGGATTGCAGCTCACGGTGCGCATCGCCTTGGGCAGTGACCAGCCATCCAGTGCGCTCAGCATGAAGGCCGAGAGCAGCAAGCTGCTGGGGACGTAATCGGAGGAGAAGATATCCAGCAGATCCGCCTGCGCCAGTTCTGCGGCCGAGACATTGCCCGAGTGCGATCCGCCCTTGACCATGTTGGGCCCACCCATGATGATGGCCATACCGGCGTCGCGTGCGGCCTGCGCGGCCGCCAAGGTGGTGGGGAATTCCGACAGACCCACGCCTTCGTGCACGGCCTGCGCGATATCGGCCAGCAGCGTGTCGTCGTGCGTCGCCAAGGTCAGGGAGCGCTCCTGACAGGCCTGCACGATCACCCCGCGATGCGGCAGCGCATAGGCCTGCTGGTCGGCCTTGCGCTGGGCCAGTATGGCGTCGAATTCGGCGTCACTGTAGGCGCCGTGGCGCTCGGCGTAACGGCGATAGCTTTTCAGGTTGCGCCATTGGCGCTGACCCGGTGTGTGATCCATCATGCTCACCAGCTTGAGCAACGGGTCGCCGGCGTACTGGTGAAAGACTTCCAGCATGTCGGGGGCGGAGAGTTCGCAGCGCAGGTGCAGCAGGTGTTCGATGCGCATCAGGCCTTCGTCGCGGCACTGGTGCAAGGCGGCGATGGAGGTGTGCTGGGTCTGGCAGCGCGGACCGCCCTGATCCAGGTCGCCGATCACCACCGAGTCGAGCACGGTGGTGATGCCCGCGGCGGCGCACTGCGCGTCGTGCACCGTCATTGCCGAGTGCGCGTTCCACAACACCCCAGGACGTGGCGACAAATGCTTTTCCAGGTTGTCGGTGTGCAGTTCCACCAGGCCAGGGAGCAGCCAGTCACCGTCCCAGTCCAGGGCCTCGTGGACGGCAGTGTCGCTGCGGTCCACGCTGCAGATGAGCCCGTCCTGCAGTACCACGGTACCGCTGAACTCCTCGTTGGCGCTGACGATACGGGCGTTTCGAATGATGTGCTGGGGCATGAATGTGTCCTTGAGAAATCAAATGGGCTGGCGGTACTGTTCGACGTCCAGGCAGCGCGTGGCGACCGCCTCGCGTACTTCGTCGTCGTGAAAAATTCCGACCACGGCGGCGCCGCGCGCGCGCGCTTCGCGGATCAGCTGCACCACCACGGCGCGGTTGTCGGCATCCAGCGAGGCCGTGGGTTCGTCCAGCAGCAGCACCGGGTGCTGCGCAATCAGTCCGTGGGCGATGTTCACGCGCTGCTGCTCGCCGCCGGAGAAGGTGGCCGGCGGCAGTTGCCACAGGCGCTCGTGCAGGTTCAGCCGACCCAGCCACTGCGCCGCCCGGGAGCGCGCCAAGTCCGCAGGAACGCCCAGACGGCGCAGCGGTTCGGCCACGATGTCGAGCGTGCCCACGCGCGGGATCACGCGCAGGAACTGCGACACGTAGCCCAGCGTGTGGCGGCGCACGTCGGCCACTTCGCGCGGCTCGGCGTGCGACAGGCTGAGCCATTGCCCCTGATGGCGGATGCGCACCGAGCCGCTGGTTGCGCCATAGTTGCCGTAGAGGCAGCGCAGCAGCGAGCTCTTGCCGCTGCCCGAGTGCCCGGTCAGCGCCAGGCACTCGCCCGGATGCACACTCAGGTCAATACCGGCAAACACCGGCAACTCCAGGCCGCCGCGTGCGTGCAGCGTGAAGGTTTTGGACAGGCAGAGGGTTTCGAGAAGGGCAGTCATGGGGTGGTCCGCTTGGATCAAGGTGTCAACACAGAAGACACCAGCAACTGGGTGTAGGGGTGTTGCGGGTCGTCCAAAACGCGGTCGGTCAGACCCTGTTCCACCACCACGCCGTCCTTCATCACCAGCATGCGGTGCGCCAGCAAACGCGCCACCGCCAGATCGTGGGTGACGACCACGGCGGCCAGTCGTAGCTCGTCCACGAGCTGGCGCAACAGATCCAGCAGGCGTGCCTGCACTGACACATCCAGACCCGTGGTGGGTTCGTCCATGAACACCAGGCGCGGGTGCGTTACCAGGTTGCGCGCGATCTGCAGGCGTTGCTGCATGCCGCCGGAGTACGTGCCTGGCAGATCGTCGATGCGCGCGGTGTCCAGCTCCACGCGCTGCATCCAGGACAGGGCTTCGCTGCGCAGCCGGCCGTAATGGCGCGAGCCCAGCGCCATCAGACGTTCGCCCACGTTGGCCCCGCCCGAGACGTTCATGCGCAAGCCGTCGCGCGCGTGCTGTTCCACAAATCCCCAGTCGGTGCGTGCCAGCCAGCGCAGCCTCGCCTCGGACAGGTCCGCCAGGTTCACCAGGGCTTGAGGTGCAGCGTCATGCTGCGCCGGGTCGGCGGTGCCACCGGCTTCGTCGCGCAGCCGGTAGTGCACGGCGCCCTCGTCGCAGGCCAGTCGGGCGGCCAGCAGGCGCAGCAAGGTGGATTTGCCCGAGCCCGATTCACCCACCACGGCCATGACTTCGCCCGGATAGAGGTCAAAACTCACGTCGCGGCAGGCCCAATGGGCGCGGCTGCCGCGCATGAATTGCTTGCCCGCGGAGCGCACCGACATCAGCAGTTCGCCGTTCATGCGCTCACCTCGGTCGTCGGCGCGAGCACATCGGCCATGAGCACGGCCTGCTGCGTGCCGACATGGCCGCTGTCGCGGCGCGTGCTGCAATAGTCGGAGTCAGAACAGACGAAGAGGCGGCTGCCCGCATCGTCCACGATCATTTCGTCCAGGAAGCTGTCGCCCGCGCCACACAGGGCGCAGGCGTGGTCCCAGCGCTGCACGGTGAAGGGGTGGTCTTCAAAGTCCAGGCTGCGCACCGAGGTCCAGGGCGGGATCGCGTACAGGCGCTTTTCCCGGCCCGCGCCAAAGAGCTGCAAGGCCGGGTTCATATGCATCTTGGGGTTGTCGAATTTTGGAATCGGCGAGGGCGATGTGAGGTAGCGCTCGTTCACCAACACGGGATAGTCGTAGGTGCGCGAGACCGCGCCGAGTTGCGCAATGTCTTCGTACAGCTTCACGTTCATGAGGCCGTATTCCGCCAGCGCATGCATGGTGATGGTCTCGCGCCGCCGCGGCTCCAGGCGAAACAGCGGCTCGGGCATGGGCACCTGGAACACAATGATCTGCGCCTCCGAGAGTGCGGCCTCGGGGATGCGGTGGCGCGATTGCACGATCGTGGCTTCGGTCGTTTTCTCCGTCGTCGCAACGCCCGTGGTACGCGCAAAGAAGCGCCGGATGTTGACCGCGTTGGTGGTGTCGTCCGAACCCTGGTCGATGACCTTGAGCACGTCGCTTTGGCCGATGATGCTGGCCGTGACCTGCACCCCACCGGTGCCCCAGCCATAGGCAAAGGGCATTTCGCGCGAGCCAAACGGCACCTGGTAGCCGGGCACGGCCACGGCCTTGAGCAGGGCGCGGCGGATCATTTTTTTCGTACCTTCGTCCAGGAAGGCGAAGTTGTAGTGGGACTCCATCAGTCGGCCTCTTTCTGCTCGAAGTTGTTGTCGCTCGGTTCTGACGGCGCGCGCGCGCGCGCATGGGCGGCGCGCAGGCTGCGCACCAGTTCCAGCTCGGATTGGAAGTCCACGTAATGCGGCAGCTTCAGGTGCTGCACAAAGCCCGAGGACTCCAGGCTGTCGGCATGCGCCAGCACGAATTCTTCGTCCTGCGCCGGCGCCACCAGGGGTTCGCCGAGTTCGCGTGAGCGCAGCGCCCGGTCCACCAGCGCCATGGCCATGCTCTTGCGCTCAGACCCACCAAAGGCCAGGCCGTAGCCCTGAGTGAATTGCGGCGGCACTTCGCGGCTGCCAGCGAACTGGTTCACCATTTGGCACTCTGTGACTTCGACCTCGCCCAGGTCGATGGCAAAGCCGAGTTCGTCCGGGACAATCTCCACGGCCAGTTGGCCGCGCCGGATTTCGCCGGCAAAAGGATGCGCGCTGGCGTAGCCACGCTGGGTCGAGTAGCCCAGCGCCAGCAGCCAGCCCTCGTCGCCACGCGCCAGTGCCTGCAGGCGCAGCGCACGCTTGGCCGGGAACATCATCGGTTCGCGCGTCAGGTCGCCGGGTTCTTCCATGGTCTGAGCCAGCTGCGACTCCATCAGGCCTTCGCGCGCCATGAGTTCGCTCACGCGCGGCATCGGCTCGGAGCGGTCGGCTACTGGACGCACCGACTGGGGCGCGGCGCCGGGCGCGCCGGCGTTGGCCAGCAGGGAAAAGTCCAGTAGGCGCTGGGTGTAATCGTGCGTCGCACCCAGCAGCTGGCCGCCAGGCACATCCTTGAAGGTGGCGGAAATGCGTCGGCTCAGGCGCATCTTTGACGTGTCCAGCGGTTCGCTGTAGGCGAAGCGGGGCAGGGTGGTGCGGTAGGCGCGCAGCAAGAAGATGGCTTCCATCAGGTCCCCGCTGGACTGCTTGATCGCCAGCGCGGCGAGTTCACGGTCGTACAGCGAGCCCTCGGTCATGACGCGATCCACCGCCAGTGACAATTGCTGTTGAATCTGCGCCACGTTGAGCTCGGGCACGGCCGGGTCGCCGCGCCGCTGTGCGGCCAGAAGTTGCCAGGAGCTCTCGATGGCGGCAGCACCGCCCTTGACGGCGACGTACATGTCAGACCCCTTTTTGCGTTTGCACGCGGGTGCTGCGGGGCAGGCCGATGGCCCGGTCTGCGCAGCAAAAAATGATGTCCACCCCTTGGGGGAAGAGCGCGTGATTGGTTTGCCACTGGGCCCAAAAGCCTGCCGGCAAGCCGGCTATGCACACTGCCTTGGTGTCACGCAGGCCCGGGCCGCTCCACTGTGCGGGTGGCCCCGATTCCAGCGACGGCACTTCGATCAGCAGCGTGGCGGACTGCTCCGGCGACTCGGGCGTGCCGCTGCAAAAGCTCTCCAGCGGCGGCAGCTGCAGGGCCGCTGAGAGCACGGCGAAGGCCGCGCCCGCCAGCGTGGGCGCCAGCGGCGCGCCAGTGTGAAAGCGCAGCCACTGCAGGGTCTGCAACTGCTCGGGAGTGTCCTGTTGCCACCAGACCGGGGTTTCCTCGTCGCACAGGCTCAGCAGCAGATGCGCCATCGCCCCGTGCAAGGCCACGCCCTCGACCGCCGCGCCCAGCGGCACGATCTGCCCCGGGCGCGACAGCGCCTCCAGTGCGGCGCGAAAGGCCCGCTGGGACTCGTGCACCGGATCACCAAAGCCGGGCTTGAGGGTGCTCGCTGTCATGCGTTACCTCGCACAAAAGTAAAGAATTCGACCCGGGACTGGGCGGCAGCGTGGCGCTCGGCATCGCGCTGCAGGGACTGGGCGGCGGCCAGCGGTTCGATTACCGCAACAAACAGTTCGGCGTGGCGCATCGGGTCTTGCAACAGCGCGTCAAAGAGCGCAATCAGCTCGGCCTTGCGACGCTCGCGCCCCAAGGTGTAGCCCACGCCCAGCGGGCCACCCTCCAGGCGCAGGGCACAGCGCGTGACGCTGGCTTCGCCCAGATTGAATGCGTCTCCCGTGCCGCCGGCACGGGCGCGCAGCATCACCATGCCGATCTCGGCGGCGCGCACGTATTGCGGCGCGGGCAAGGGCTCAGGCGCCAGTGCTTGCAGTTGCGCCAGTGTGGCCCGCGCCAACACGGCCAGCCAGTCGCGGCGCTCCTGGTTCGTGAACATCTTGCCTTGACTTGTCATACAGTTGTCTAACTCGGTCGCTAAAGTCGTCAAAGACCGGTGGGAAAAAGTGCTTGAATTCCCCGGTGCGAGTCCCTAGTTCAACCGCACAACATGACCGATTTATGACATTCACGCAGACGGGCGCGTTTTGGCCGCCAACCCTCAATGCCTCCCCGCCCGCGACGAGTCGCGCCGCAGCGGGTGCGAGCAAGGGACGCAGCGCGGCCGGGGCCTGGCGCCAGGTGGCCGATACCCTGGCCGCCGAGATTCGCGACCGCCGCTACTCGGACAGCGGGCGCCTGCCCTCGGAGACGGAGTTGTCGGCGCGCTTTGGTGTCGCCCGGCACACGCTGCGTCAGGCGGTGGCGGCGCTCCAAAGCGAAGGTTTGGTGCGCGTGGAGCCAGGGCGCGGCAGCTTCGTGCAGCACGAACTGTTGGACTATGCGATCTCGCGGCGCACGCGCTTCAGTGAAAACCTGCAAAGGCAGGGACTGCTGCCAAGCAAGCAACTGCTTACGGCGTGCCAACTGCCGGCGGGCGAGCGTGCCGCCCGGGAACTGCAACTGGACATCGGCGCCCCGCTGCTGTGGGTGCAGACGCTGGACGAGGCCGATGGTGAGCCGATCGGTCTGGCCACCGCCTATTACCCGGCGGCGCGTTTTTTTGGCCTGCTGGAACTGCTGCAGCAAGGCACCAACACCACCGAGATCCTGTGTCACTTTGGGGTGCAGGACTATTTGCGCGCCTACAGCCGCATCACCACGCAGATGCCCAGCGAAGTGACGGCGCGGCTGCTCAAACAACCGGCCACGCGCCCCATGTTGTGCGTGGAGAGCCTCGATGTCGATCTGCTGGGGATGCCCATCAAGTACGGAGAAACCGTATTTTGTGGCGATCGCGTGCAATTGCTGGTGGACGGGAGCCGCGCGCCATGAGCGCGCGTTACGCTGTTTACTTTTCGCCCGCACCGCACTCTGCCTGGTGGGACGCTGGCGCGCATTGGTTGGGGCGTGACGAATGTTCCGATCTGCCTTTGCATCCCGGCGCATGGCAAAAGTTCAGTGTTGACGATTGGCGCGCCCTGACTGCGGCGCCTCGGCGCTACGGCTTTCATGCCACGCTCAAAGCACCTTTTCGCTTGCGTGAGGGCGTTCTGGAGCGGGACTTGCTGCGCCGTCTGCAAGACCTGGCAGATACGCTGCAACAGCTTGCGCTGGGGCCGATGCGGGCCGTGGCGCTGGGAAATTTTGCGGCGCTCGTCCCGAGTGCTCCCTCGCAGGAATTGGAAGCGCTGGCATCGCGGTGTGTGACCGAGCTGGACGACTTGCGTGCGCCCCTGTCAGCGCAGGATCTGGCCCGACGCGACATCGAGTCGCTGGACACCCGTGGTGTGGAGCTGCTGCAGCGCTACGGCTACCCGCATGTGCTGGAGCGTTTTCGCCTGCACATGAGCCTGAGCGGCGTGGTGGATGGCGCCACCGTGCAACGCGTCGTGGCGGCCTGGGAGAAGCCTTTGGCGCAGCTAAACGCGGCCAACCCGCTGCTGCTGGACCGCCTGTGCCTGTTTGTCGAGGCCGGGCCGGGCCAGGCCTTCTTTCGCATCGCCGACGTGCTGCTCCAGTACGGCGCAACCGCGCGCGCCATGGGACACAGGGCCGCGCCATGACCGGCCGCTGGGTCTTTGTGTGCGGGCCCTCGGGCGCGGGCAAGGACAGCCTGATCAGCTGGGCTGCACAACATCTGGTGCAGCGCAGCGACGTTGTTTTTTCCCGCCGCATGGTGACGCGCCCCTCTTTTCCCGGGTCCGAGCACGAGGAAGTGAGCCGCCCGAAAATGGCGCAACTGCTGGGCTCTGGGGGACTGATCTGGTGCTGGGAGGCCAACGGTCTGCACTACGGCATTGCCGCGCACTATGCCGCGCAAGTGGCCGCCGGGCGCGTGGTGGTGGTGAATGGATCGCGTGCGCACGCGCTGGGTCTGCATGCGCAGCCACAGGTGCGCGTGGTTCAGGTTCTGGCCGAAGCCGGGCAACTGGCCGAGCGCCTGGCGCAGCGCGGACGTGAAGCGGCGCCGGATGTGGCACGCAGGCTGGAACGCAACGCCCTTTTCCCCGAGTTGCGGGCGCATTGCACGATCGTCAACGAATCGACTCTGGCGTCCGCAGGTCAAACCCTGTCGGACTACCTGGTGAGTTGCGCCACGTCGCACCCGCCAGTTTGAGTGCGGTCGGGTGCAACCCGTTGGCGTGAAAGTCAGGCCGTCAGATCAAGGACTTGCGCACGCGCGCTGAAATCACGTCGATCACCGTCACAGCGACGATGATGATGATCATCACGGCGCAGGTCTCCGCGTATTGAAAGCCGCGAATGATTTCCCACAGAATCACGCCGATGCCACCGGCGCCCACCATGCCCACGACCGAGGCCGAGCGCACGTTGGATTCAAAGCGGTACAGCGAGTAGGAAATCCACAGCGGCAGCACCTGCGGAATGATGCCGTAGACAATCTCCTCCAGGGCATGGGCACCGGTGGCGCGTATGCCTTCGACCGGCTGCGGATCGATAGCTTCCACGGCCTCGGAAAAGAGCTTGGCCAGCACGCCCGTGGTGTGCACCCACAAGGCCAGTACGCCGGCGAAGGGGCCCAGGCCCACGGCCACGATGAAGAGCATGGCAAACAGCATCTCGTTGATGGCGCGCGCCGCGTCCATCACCCGACGCACCGGTTGATAGATCCAGGCCGGTGCGATATTGGCCGAGGACAGCAGGCCCAACGGCACGGCGCAGATCACCGCCAGCGCCGTCCCCCAAAGCGCAATCTGCAGCGTCACCAGCATTTCCTGCAAGTAGATGCGCCAGTCGGTGAAGTTGGGCGGGAAGAAACTGGCGGCGTAGGTGGCCATGTTTCCCGAGTCGCGCAGCAGATCGAAGGGCCTGAGGTCAGCTCCCTTCCAGGAGCCGACCAGGGCGAGCAACAGCAGACCCCACAGCGCGAGCGCACCCAGCGAGGTTCGCTGCAGCAGCGGGTGCTTTGACGCCACGTCGCTGGCGAGTGCGGTCACGTCAGGGTGGAGCGGGGTTGAGGTGGTCACGCTGGCTTTCCTGTGGGCGGGAATGGGTCGCAGGGCTTACTTGAGCTGCGCCAGCTTCTGATTCAAGGCGTCCAGCTTGTGGTCGATGTCAGCGAGCTTCGTCTTCTTCTCGGCTGCGTCCATGTGCTCATCGCTTTCCAACTTGATGCGGGCCGAAAACAGCGCCAGCTGGCGGATCGGGATCAACTGGTTGTCGTTCGCGGCAGCAAAACCACCGGCGGGCAACAGACGGATCTTTTCCTTTTCTTCCGCCGCGTTGGCACCCTTACCGTAGCCAATCATGAAGCCCTTGATCTTGGCTTTCAGGCCGGCCGACAAATCCTTGCGCCAGACGAAGGGATCGGCCGCAATCAGTGGCGACTTCCAGATGATGCGGATTTCCTTGACCAAAGCGGGCTGCGTCTGCTCCATCTTTTCGTAGTCTGCGGTATTGAAGGTGGCCACATCGACCTGCTTGTTCGCGGCAGCCATGAAATTGGCACCGTGGCTGGCGCCGCGGATGCTCTTGAAATCGGTCTTGGGGTTGATGTTGTTCTTGGCAAACACGTAGTAACCTGGCACCAGGAAGCCGGAGGTCGAGTTGGGGTCGCCAATGCCGAAGTTGATCTCCTTGCTGTGCTTGACCAGGTCGTCTACGGTCTTGTAAGCCGAGTCTTTGTGCGTGATGAGCAGCGAGTTGTAGCCTTCGGAGCCGTCAACGCCAATGACCTTGGCGAAGATTTCACCTTCGGAGCGGTCTACGGCTTCCATCGCCGACTTGTTGCCGTAATAGGCCACCTGGACCTTGTTGAAGCGCATGGCTTCGATGACACCGGCGTAATCCGTGGAGAAAAACGGTTTGATCTTGACGCCCACGGACTTCTCCATGTCGCCCAGAAACGCTTCCCAATTCTTCTTCAGCGAACTCGATGAATCAGTGGCGATGATGCCGAAACTGATTTCCTTGAGTTCCTCTGCGCCGGCGGGCATGACGCTTAAAGCCAGGCTGGCGATCAAGCCGAAAAGTATCTTTTTCATGGGGGTTTCCTCTAGGGTTTGGGGTTGATGATGGGTTGAAAAAATGGGGGCCAGCGCTCAGGCGGCTTGCGCCATCGCGCTGCGCCAGGGCGCCACGCGCGGCTGGCGTGGCGCATCCTGCAAGGAGGTGATGTGATCCCCCAGCGACAAGATGTCGTCGGCTTCGGCGCCGTAGAGTTCACGCAGCAAGGCCGGGGTCAGCGCATTGGACGCGCCGTCGTACACGACCCGGCCCTGGTGCAGGGCGATGGTGCGGGGGCAGTACTTCATGGCGACGTTCACCTGGTGCAGCGAGACCACGACGGTGCAGCCGTCCTCGCGATTCACGCGCGCCAAGATGTCCATGACGTTGCGCGAAGACTCCGGGTCGAGCGAGGCGATGGGCTCGTCTGCCAGGATCACCTTGGCACCTTGTACAAGGGCGCGCGCGATGGCGGCGCGTTGCTGTTGGCCACCAGACAGCGTACCGGCGCGTTGCGCCCAGCAGTCGGCGATGCCCACGCGGCGCAGGGCGTCGATGCCGCAGGCCATTTCAGCGCGCGTGAACCAGCGCATCAGGCTGCGCCAAAGTGGCACGCGGTGCAGCGTTCCGGCCAGCACATTGACAATCACCGGCAGACGGTCCACCAGGTTGAACTGCTGGAACACAAAGCCCACGCCCGAGCGCGTGCGGCGGATGTCGGCGTCGATGCGGCCGCCGCTCTGCACGCTTTGGCCATGGATCTGCACCAGGCCGGCGGAGGCCTTGTCACCGGCCATGAGACCTGCCATGTGGCGCAACAGCGTGGATTTTCCTGAGCCTGAGGCGCCAATCAGTGCCACCATCTCGCCCGCGCGGATGTCCAGATGGATCTCATTCAGGGCGCGGCGGCCCCCGGGGAAGGTTTTGTTCAGTGCCTGGATGTGGATGGCTGGGATCATGCTGACTCCTGTTCGTTGCGCGGACCTTAGCCCGGCAATGTGACGAACAGATGTCACTACAGGTCGATGGAGTGCTGCTGCAGCTTCACTGGCTTGCAGTCTAGGCAGAGAAACATCAGGCTGCTGAAATAGCGCTTGAAGACCCCGCTGCGTCGGGGTCGATGCTGACCACACTTGATGCAGCTCAGCGTTTCCCCGGTTCCCCCCATGCCCTGAAAGGGTGAGCCTCCCTCCTTGGTCGTGTAGCGCAATCCGGTGTCGGAGACGACCGTGTATTCGTATTTTTGCATTCAGTTCCCGCTTGGATGGAATGGTTGAAATTCTCCGCGCGGAGGATTTCATTTTCGTGACGCAGTAGGGAAAGTTTTCACCCTGTCGTCACCCAAACTGTCACCATTTCGTCATCGCGCATCGCTACATTCCCGGGCAAAAGGGAAACTACACATGTCTGAATTCTTCGAGCAACTCAGGGTCCAGCGTTGGGACGACCATCGCTACTATCACCACAGCCGCATCAATCAGTCGCTGCATCTGATCAGTGCCATCAGTTTTCTTTGCGCCTATGTGCTGCTGTTCAAGGACCCGGCCAGCGCCGCCCTGATCGCCTGGCTGATTTCGATGTCGACACGCCAGGCCGGGCATTTCTTCTTCGAACCCAAGGGCTACGACGTGCCAAACCAGGCGACGCACGAGCACAAGGAAGATATCAAGGTGGGCTACAACCTGCGCCGCAAGATCGTGCTGATGGCGGTCTGGGTGTGCTCGCCGCTGTGGCTGCTGGTCGACCCGAGCCTGCTGGGCCTGTTCGAGCCGGCGCATGACTTTGCCGGCTACTGGCACCATACCGGCATGCTGTGGCTGGCCGTGGGTGGCGGGGGTCTGCTGTTTCGCACGGTGCACCTGTTTTTCCTGCGTGACGTGCAGTCAGGCCTGGTATGGATGACCAAGATCCTGACCGATCCCTTTCATGACATTGCCCTGTACCACAAGGCGCCGCTGGCTCTCGTTCGCGGTGAGCTGATCGAACCCGCGCACGGCAAAAGCCCTGTGTGAGGGCCCCCGAAGCGCGGGCGCGCTCAGAACAGGTGCGTCAGCATCTCGCGCAGCAGCCTGCGCTTGATCGCCTTGTTGGTCAATGCGGGCGTGCTCCACCACCAGGCATCGGCCTGCATGGCCAGACCTGCGCGAACGAAGCCATCGGCCACCGCTTCAAAGTCTTGTTCCGAATAGTTCAGGCTGAATACCAGGCGCCCGGTGCCGACCCAGCTCAATGCCACGCCCTCGAGCCGAAGGTAGTGCTGAAACAGCCAGTTGAAGCAGGCGGGCTGGGTGTAGAAAACGGTCCATATCGACGACAGGTTGGCCACCTGCACCGGCAGGCCGGCCTGTTGCAGGCGCAGGTTGAGGGCCAGCGCGCGCCGGTTCCAACGCTCGTCCAGATCCTGGTAGAGAGCCTTTGTCGCAGTCTTGTCCAGATGCTGCAGGAACACGTTCATGCAGCCCATGACGTAGGGGTGGGCGTTGAAGGTGCCGCGGGCGAAGCAGATGTCGGCTGGTGCGTCGTCACGAAAGCGCTTCATCCAATCCTGTTTGCCGCACACGACCCCCACGGGCAGGCCGCCGCCGAGCGTCTTGCCGTAGGTGACCATGTCGGCCTGGACGCCGAAATAGGCCTGAGCGCCACCGGGCGCCAGCCGAAAGCCGACGAAGACCTCGTCAAAAATGAGGGCGATGTTCTTTTCGGTGCAAATCTTTCGCAATTCCTGCAACCACAGCGTGTAGGCAACGCGGTCGAAATGCGCCTTGCGCGAGCTGTCCAGCAGCGACGCATCACCTGGCGCGCCGACGTTGGGGTGCAGGGCCTGCAGTGGATTTACCAGCACGCAGGCGATGTCGCGGCGCTCGCGCAGCACGCGCAGCGTGCCCGCGTCCATCTCCTTGAGCGTGTAGGTGTCGCGCGCCGTCTGCGGGTTGCCGATGCCCGGCTGCACATCGCCCCACCAGCCGTGATAGGCACCGCAAAATCGCAGCAGATGGGTTTTTTTGCTGTGATAGCGCGCCAGGCGCACGGCCTGCATCACGGCTTCGGTGCCGGACATGTGAAACGACACTTCATCCAGGCCCGAGACCTGCTTCAGGCGCGCCACATTGTCGGCCACGATCGGATGGTAGGAGCCCAAGACCGGGCCGAGTTCGCTCACCATGGCGCTGCCGCGGGTGATGCACTCCTTGTAGAAGTCGTTGCCCAGGACGTTCACGCCATACGAGCCGGTGAGGTCGTAGAAGACGTTGCCGTCCAGATCGGTCAGCGTCACGCCGGAGCTGCTCGCCATAAAGGAGCCGGTCTTGAGCGCGGCGCTCGCCAGTTCGCGGAACTGGAACGGAACGCGGTAGGCGCTGATGAATTGCAGATCGGAAAGTCCGGTCTCAACCTCCCGGGTCTGCTGCAGGCTTTTGGCGAAGCGCGAACGGTACTGCCCGCTCAGGCGCGCGAATGCCGCCTTGCGTTGCGCCACCACCGGCTCTGGCGCGCCATCGATGCCGAAGGCTTGCTGTTCGCTGTAGGTGTAGGCAGGAAGCCGGGCGGCGACACGCCGCGCCATGCGCGGATGGCCTGCCAGCGAGCGATGTTTGGCCAGCGACAGTTGCAGTCTGGCCTTGAGCCGCACAGCAGCGTAAAGGGCGGCGGCACTGCCGAGCGCGTAAAGCGCCAACGTATTGAGCGGTTGATTCACAAGCGCATTCCTTTCATTTGAAAACCGAGACAGGATCGAACACCATGGGCATTCGCGATTCCCTGCAGCAACTGCTGCGCCAGGAAGACTTGAACTTTCTTTTGACCAACCGTTTGCCGCGCCGCTGGCTGACCCAGTTCATGGCCCGGTTCAGCAAGGTCGAGCAGCCGCTGGTGCGTGACGCTTCGATCGGGCTGTGGAAATTCTTCTCCAACCTGGACCTGAGCGAGGCGCGCAAGGAGCGATTCACCAGCATGCACGACTGCTTCACGCGCGAATTGAAAGAAGGCGCGCGACCTCTGGACCTGGAACCCGAGGTGCTGGTGAGCCCCTGCGACGCGATCGTGGGCGCCAGCGGCCGGATCGAGGGCACGCGGGTGTTTCAGGCCAAGGGCTTTCCCTACACGCTGGAAGACCTGCTCGGCGACGAGGCTTGCCTGCAGCATTGGCGCGACGGCCAGTTCGTGACCCTGCGCCTGACCTCGGCCATGTACCACCGCTTTCATGCGCTACACGATTGCGCCGTGGAACAACTGCGCTACTTCTCGGGCGACACCTGGAACGTGAACCCGGTGGCATTGCGCCGAGTGGAAAAGCTCTTCTGCAAGAACGAGAGGGCGTTCATCAAGACGCGCCTGACGGGTTCCAGCCGCTGCAGCGGCCAGCACATCGCGATCGTGCCGGTGGCCGCCATCCTGGTGGCCAGCATCCGGCTGCACTTCCTGGACGTGCTGCTGCATCTGCAATACCGTGGCCCCAAAGTCATCGATTGCGATGCACCCTTTGCCAAGGGCCAGGAGATGGGATGGTTTCAGCATGGTTCCACCATCATCGTGCTCGCGCCCAAGGGCTTCGAGTTGTGCCCGCAGGTGCGCGAGGGCGCCGGCATACGCATGGGGCGACCGCTCATGCGCTGGTTGGGTTGAACTGCGCGGCCTTGTCATCGCCGCGCCTGCCGGATAGGTCTTCCTCGTGGCCCGCGATTGCGGTGCGCAGGGTCAGGATGAAATTGTCGAACACCGTGTCCCAGCCCATGTGCGCCACACTGGCTGCAGCGTGGCTGCGCAGCGCCTGCAACTGGTGCGGGTCGCTGGCAAGTGCGACGCCGGCATGCACAAAAGCCAACTCGTCGCCGAGCGGCACCAGGGCGCCGTTGCGGCCGTCCCGGATCAGGTTGGCCGCGGCCGCGTGCGCGTAGGACAGAACAGCCAGTCCGCTTGCCAGGGCCTCGGGCACGACGTTGCCGTAGGTCTCGGTGACGCTGGGAAACAGGAACAGATCGCCTGATGCGTAATGGGCCGCCAGATCCTCGCCCGCCTGCAGGCCACAAAAGACGGCCTGGGGACAGGCTTCCTGCAAGGCCTTGCGCATCGGTCCGTCGCCCACGAAGACCATTTTTGCACGCGGCAGGCGCGCCTGCACCGCGCTGCAGGTGGCCAGCACCGTGCCCAGGTTCTTTTCCTTGGCCAGACGGCCCACATACAGCAACACCACGTCGTGCGGCGCCACGCCCCAGCGCTCGCGCAGCGCCTCGGAGCGCGCGAGCGGGCGGAATTGCTCGATCGCCACGCCCCGCGACATCAGGGTGAGGTTGCGATAACCACGGGCCTGGAGCTGCTGCATCAGCGCCTGGGTTGGCACCATGGTGGCGCGCGTGCGGTTGTGCAATTTGCGCAGATAGGCTTCGATCGGCGCCCGGATCAGGCCGATGCCGTAGTGCTGAGCGTAATTGTCGAAGTTGGTGTGAAACGAACTGGTCACCGGCAGGCGCAGTTTGCGTGCTGCCGTCACGGCGGACCATCCCAGGGGTCCCTCGGTGGCGACGTGCACGATGTCGGGTCGCCGTTGCTGCCACAGCTTGAGCAGACGGTTGCCAAAGGGAAGCCCGAAATGAAGGTCCGGATAATTTGGAATCGGAACGCCCTTGGAAAGCACCTCGTCCAGACCTGGCTGCGGTGCGTTGCCAGCCTCGCGTGACTGCTTGGGGCGCACCACCTGGACTTCATGGCCGCGCTGCAGCAGGCCGCCTACGACGCGACCCAGCGTCATCGCCACGCCGTTGACTTCGGGCGCAAAGGTTTCCGTCACCAGCGCCACACGCAGGTTATGGGCCGGGGCTGAAAACGATTCGACCATGATGTCTTGGGTGTTTTTCACAGTGTTCAGAATAGCCATGGAAAATAGCAAAATGATGATGGTTTGGTGACAGTTGTGAGACAGTCCTGGATATCAGGCGCGCCCTGGCACGGTGACTTGGCTTTGTGCGCGCTGGCGCCACAGGATGGCGGCCATGGCGCCAGCCACTGCCAGACCGAAGCACCACAGCAGCAGCCCCAACGACAGCTCCAGGGCTGTGGCGCCGGCATAGAGCGCCAGCATCAGCAGCATGCCGGCGTTTTCGTTGAAGCCCTGCACCGCGATGGAGCGTCCAGCGCTGAGCAACTGCTGTCCTCGATGCTGCAACAGCGCGTTCATGGGAACCACAAAGAAGCCTGCGAGCGCGCCGAAAATCATCAGCAGCAAGCCTGCAAGCAGCGGCGACTGCACCCACACCATGCAGGGCACGAGCAGCCCCATGAAAATGCCCAGGGGCAGCACCCGCGTCGCCGTGGACAGGCTGACGTGGCGGCTGGCCAGAACCGCACCGGCAATCACGCCCAGCGCCGTCACGCCCTGCAAATACGCCGCCAGTTCCAGCGTCAGCCCCAGGCACTGCTGGGCCCAGCGCAACACGATCAGCTGCAGCGTCGCGCCCATGCCCCAAAGCAGCGTGGTCACTGCCATGGACACGCGGCCCAGCGGGTCACGCCAAAGCAAGCGGTTATCCTGGAAAAAGCGCAGCACCATGGGTTTGATGCGCGCGCTGTGCCGGGCGTAGCGTGCTCCGCTGTCGGGAATCGCGGTGTTGAGCAGGGCCGCCAGCGCGTACAGCGCCAGCAGCACCAGCATGCCCGGCACCAGGGTGGTGCTCAGGCCGGTGAAAGCGCTCCCGCCTTGCGCCCAGGCGCCGTGGCGCAGGGCGGGGCTGATCAACACGCCACCGGCCACCGTACCGAATATCACTGCGCACACCGTGCTGGCTTCGATGAAGCCATTGGCACGCACCAACAGTTGCGCGGGCAGTAGCTCCGTGATGAGCCCATATTTTGCAGGTCCGTAGATGGCAGCACCCAAGCCCGCGATCGCCATCACCAGCACCGGGTCGGCCCCGGTCAGCAGCGTCAGCACGGCGCAGGCCTTGAGGCTGTTGGCCAGGAACATGACGCGGCCCTTGGGCCAAGCGTCGGCAAGCGGGCCCACCAGCGGAGCCAGAAACACGTAGCTCAGCGTGAAGCCGAGCTTGAGCAGGGGAATGATCCACAGCGCAGCGCCGATCTCCATCAGGCGTGCGATCGCCACGATGAGCAAGGCGTTGTCCGCGATCGCGGCAATGAACTGGACCCATATCACCAGATAAAAAGAGCGTGGCATGCGCTCCTACGATTCGGTGAGGGAAGGCGATGGTTGCAGTTGCGGCAACGCCGCAGTTGGCTGAGCGGCGCCGGCGCTGGCGCGCACGTTGCCACGCCCGATGCCGATCAGCTCGAATCCTTCCTGTTCCAGCTGTTTGGGCTCATACAGGTTGCGACCATCGAATACGATGGGCGTGCGCATCGCCGCTTTCAAACCCGCCCAGTCGGGGCTGCGATAGGCTTTCCACTCGGTCACGATCACGAGCGCGTCCGCACCCTCCGCCGCGTCCATGGGGCGCTCCACGAAGCGCAACTGTTCCAGCAGATGCGGAGTTTGCGCCAGGTCCTGCGCCAGCACCTGGCGCGCCTGCAATATCGCCACCGGGTCGTGGGCCACCACAGTCGCTCCGGCGCGCAGCAACTCGGCCACGATCACCCGGCTGGGGGCCTCGCGCATGTCGTCGGTATTGGGCTTGAACGCCAGCCCCCACACGGCAAGGGTTTTACCCGCCAGCTGTCCCGCGAATCGGCCCAGAATCTTGCTCACCAGGACAAACTTCTGGTCGTTGTTCACCGCCTCCACCGCGCCCAGCAGGCGCAAACTGTGGCCGTGCTCCTGCGCCGTGGAGATCAGGCCGCGCAGATCCTTGGGGAAGCAGCTGCCGCCGTAGCCCGCTCCCGCATACAGAAAGCTGTAGCCGATGCGCGGGTCCGACCCCATGCCCTGGCGCACGTGCTCGATATCCACGCCGACCCGATCGGCCAGCGTGGCCAGGTCGTTCATGAAACTGATGCGCGTGGCCAACATGGCGTTGGCGGCGTATTTGGTGAACTCTGCGCTCTTCACGTCCATCACCAGGGTGCGGTCATGATTGCGATTGAAGGAGGCGTAGAGCAGGCGCATGGTGGCCAGCGCGAGCTGATCGGCAGGCTCGTTCCCCACGCCCAGGACGATACGGTCCGGCCGCGAAAAATCCTCCACTGCGGCGCCTTCCTTGAGAAACTCCGGGTTCGACACCACGCTGAACATGGGTGTGGTGCCGACCGCGCTGGTGGGGTCCGGCGCCACGGCCGTGGCGCAGGCGCGGCGTGCCACCAGTTCGGTCTGGATGGCAGCGCTGACCCGGTCGGCTGTGCCTACGGGTACGGTGGACTTGTTCACCACCACCTTGAAGTCTGTCATGTGCTGGCCAATGTTGCGCGCCGCGGCCAGAACGTATTGCAGATCGGCGCTTCCGTCTTCATCCGAGGGCGTGCCCACGGCGATGAACTGCACGCTGCCGTGCGCCACGCTGGCCGCGGCATCGGTGGAAAAGGTGAGATGTCCCGATTGCACGTTGCGCGCTATCAAGTCCTTCAATCCGGCCTCGTGGATCGGCACGCCGCCCTGATTGAGCAGGTCGATCTTGGTTTGATCCAGATCCAGGCAGAACACATGGTGGCCCAGGTCGGCCAGGCAGGCGCCGGTGACCAGGCCAACGTAACCGGTTCCGATGATGGTGATGTTCATAGTCTGGACTCCTGGGTGACCGCAGTGCAATGCACGTTTGCATTTGCCCAGTCAATGGCTGGCTTGGCCACGCAAGGTGGCGCCATTGCGGCTGAGCTCGAAGCGGCGATGGTGCGTCGTTTTCGTGACAGTACTGCGACAGGCGCGAACGCCATCGGCCCGCTTCGCCGCCACCGCGGGGATCGTCACAGTACCGCCACATGACGTGGCGATACTGCGCCTGTGAAATCCAAACTGAAGGTGCTTTTTCTCGTGGCCATGGCCTTGCTGCTGTGCGCCTGCTCGACGCGGCAATGGCTGGTGCAAGGCGCGGCCAACGAATTGGCTGGCCAGGGGCAGGCCGCGGAGGATGATTTGGTGCTGGCCCGCGAGGCCAGCGCCTTTTATCTCAAGCTGTCCGATTCGGTGCTGCGCCAGACCCCGGGGCACCTGCCACTGGCCGAGGCCGTGGCCGCGGGCTTCACGCAGTACGCCTATGCCTTCGTCGCTTTCGAGGCGGAACGCATCGAGGCCAAGGACGCCAGGGCTGCGCAGGCACTGCGCGTACGCGCGGCCCGACTCTATTTGCGTGCACAGCGTCATGCCATGACCGCGCTGGAACAACAGACGCCGGGCTTTGCCAAGGCCCTGGCCGATCCCAATCCCGCGCATTGGCCGCGCCTGAGTGACGATCAGATCGGTGTTGCCTACTGGGCCGCCGCATCCTGGGGCGGCCTAATCTCGCTCTCCAAGGACGATCCGAATACCGTGGCCGACCTGCCGCTGGCGGTGCGCCTGGCTGGCCTGGCGTGGGCGCGCAGACCTGACTTCGGCGACGGCACGCTGGCCAGTCTGATGGGCAGCTTCGAGGCGGCGCGCCCGGGCGGTTCAAGCACCAAAGCGCAGGCCTACTTTGACCAGGCCATCGCCCTGGGCGGGGGCAGGAACGCCGGCGCCTTTGTCTCCAAGGCCGAGGGCCTTGCCCTGCCCTCGGGTGACCGTGCGGCGTTCGAGTCGTTGCTGCATCAGGCCCTGGTCGCCGGCGCGGCACAAAGCGATTTGGCCAACGAGGTCATGCGCGCGCGCGCGCAATGGCTGCTGGACGGCGCGGACGACCTGTTCTGAGGTGATAGCGACAACAACCATGACAAGAAAGAATTCGATGCGAAAGCTCCTCAGCGCCGGCCTTGCCTGCCTGGCACTCATTTTTCCCGTTCAAGGCGCATCGGCGCCCGACAAGCAGTTGCGCATCGGCACGCTGGCGCCGAAGAACTCGCTCTATCACCGCCAACTGATGGAACTGGGCGAAGTCTGGCGCAGCGCGCAAGGGGGCAATGCGAAATACCTGGTCTACCCCGACGGCAGTCAAGGCGGTGAAGCGGAGCTGGCGCGGCGCATGCGCATCGGCCAATTGCAGGGTGCTTTGCTTTCGGTGGTGGGACTGCGCGAGATCGAACCTTCCATTGCCGCGCTGCAGAACATGCCGCTGCTGTTCAAGAGCTGGGAGGAAGTGGACTACGTGCGGGAAAAGATGCGGCCCGCGATCGAGAAGAAGTTCTTTGACAAGGGCTTCATCGTGCTGGCCTGGGGCGATGCGGGCTGGGTCCGGTTCTTCTCGAAAGAGCCCGCCGTGCGTCCCAGCGACTACAAGAAGATGAAGTTCTTTGCCTGGGGTTCGGAGGTCGAACAGCAGGAGATCATGAAGAGCCTGGGCTACACCCCGGTCCCGCTGGAAACGGCCGACATCTTGCCCGCCATTCAGACCGGCATGATCAACGTGGTGCCCTCAACCCCGTACTTCGCGCTGGCCAGCCAGATCTACAGCAGCGCGCCGCAGATGCTGGAGATCAACTGGGCGCCCATCGTCGGGGCGCTGGTGCTCACGCGCAAGGCCTGGGACGAGATGTCGCCAGCGGCGCAGGAGAGCCTGCGCGCCGCCGGCGAAAAGGCCGGTGTGCAGCTGCGCAGCAAGGCGCGCCAGGAGGTCACCGACGCGGTCGATGCCATGAAGCTGCGGGGCCTGGTGGTGAACCGCCCCACGCCGGAACAAATGCGCGAATGGAACGAGCTTGCCGAAAAACTCTATCCGCGCATCCGTGGCACGCTGGTGCCGGCCGAGACCTTTGACGAAGTCTTTGCTCTGCTCAAAACCTACCGCGCTGGCAAGGCCAAGTAGTCGTGGCTCGCGTGGCTAGCGTGTGGCGCCGTTTCGGGCGCTTGGATGAAGCCACAGCCTCGGCGGCGTTGGCGCTGATGACGCTGATTCCGCTGATCGAGATGCTGCTGCGCCCGTTGCTGGGCCGGGGCGTGGAAAACGCGCCGGTGCTGGTGCAGCACCTGGGCCTGGTGTTGGCCATGTTTGGCGCCGCGGCCGCCGAGCGCCACGGCCATTTGACGACGCTGGGAACGGGCCTGGGAAGTGCTGGCGGGGAACGCCTCCAGCGGACCGTGCAGGTCTTCGCTCGCGCCAGTGCGGCGCTGATATGCGGCCTGCTGGCATGGGCGAGTTGGCGCTTCGTGCAGAGCGAAATGTCGGCGGCGCACACGCTGGCGTACGGGCTGCCGGTGTGGTGGGCGCAGTGCGCCATGCCAGCCTGCTTCCTGCTGCTCGGCTGGCGGCTGGGTGCGCGCTGTGGCGTCGTCCCATGGCTGCGACTTGCGTGCGCCGTCTTGTTCCCGGCGCTGGGCCTGGCGCTGGGCTCTGCCTGGAACGGCGCTGCCGTGCCGCTGTGGCCGCTCGCGCTGTGGTTGCTCGCAGTGTTGCTGGCCGGCGCGCCTATCTTCGCCGCGCTCGGGGGCCTGGCACTCGCCTTGTTTTGGCAGGATGGACTGCCGCTGGCGTCGGTGGCACTGTCGCACTACCAGATCACCGTCAACGCCTCCTTGCCGGCTCTGCCGCTTTTCACCCTTGCCGGCTTGATCTTTGCCCGCACCGGTGCCGCGCAGCGATTGGGCACCGTCTTCATGGCCTTGTTTGGCGGCGGGGTCAGCGGCGTGGTGATTGCCGCCGCCGTGCTCTGTTCCTTCTTCACGGCATTCACCGGTGGCAGCGGTGTCACCATCCTGGCCCTGGGCGGGCTGCTGCTACCGCTGCTGCGTGATGCCGGTTTTGAGCAGCGGCGCGGCATCAGCCTTGTGACCAGCGCCAGCGCCTTGGGCGTGCTGCTGGCGCCTTCCGTGCCGCTGCTGATGTATGCCATCATCGCCCGCGTTCCGATCACCACCATGTTCCTTGCCGGGCTGGTGCCCGCGGTCGTGATGGTGGCTTTTCTGCTGGTGTTTGGCGGCTACCTGAAGCGTGGCGGCGCGGCTGCTGCTGCTGCGGTGCCGGCACCGCTGGTAGCCAAGCCGCGTGCAGCAGCGGCTGCCTGGGCCGCCAAGTGGGAAATCATGGCCCCTGTCGTGGCCGTCGGCTCCCTCGTCAGCGGCCTGGCCACACCCACCGAAAGTGCCGCGCTGACCGCCGCCTATGCGGTGCTGACTCAGGCTGTGGCGCACCGGGAACTGAGTCTGCGCCTGATGCTAAAGTGTCTGAGCGATGCGGCGCAGGTGATCGGCGGCGTGATGCTGATCCTGGGCATGGCCTTGGGCCTGACCAACTACCTGGTCGATGCTGGAATCCCGAACGCGGCCATCGAATGGGTGCAGGGTGTGATTCCCAACCGGTTTGTATTCCTGTTGGTCCTCAACCTGTTCCTGCTCGCGGCCGGCGCTCTGATGGAAATCTTCGCCGCCATCGTGGTGCTGGTACCGTTGCTGCTGCCGGTGGCGTTGAGCTATGGCATAGACCCGGTGCACTTTGGCATCATCTTCCTCGCGAACATGGAAATGGGTTTCCTGTGCCCGCCGGCCGGCATGAATCTGTATTTTGCCTCCGCCATGTTCGGCAAACCCGTGCGCTACGTGGCGGCCTCGGTGCTGCCCGCCCTGTTCGCGATCTTCCTTGGCACCATGGCCATTTCCTGGCTGCCGCTGCTTGCCACGGGTCTGCCGCAACTGCTGGGGGCAGGGGTGAGGTAAGGGCGTTGCCGGAATTTCACCGGCGCGTCATGAGCGGCGTCATCAGTTCGTCATCGGAAATTTCTACATTGGGGGACACAGGGAGAATGCCAATGTCTGAATTTTTCAAGCAAGTCGAAGTCCTGCGCTGGGACGACCACCGTTATTACCATCAAAGCCGCATCAACCAGACGCTGCATCTGATCAGCGCGGTCAGTTTTCTGGTGGCCTATGGCCTGCTATTCATTGATCCGGCAGCAGCCGGCATCGTGGGCTGGCTCGTTGGCATGGTGGCGCGCCAGTCAGGGCACATCTTTTTCGAGCCGCGTACCTATGACCACGTGAATCAGGCGAGCGACGAATACAAGGAGTCGATCAAGGCGGGCTACAACATGCGTCGCAAGGCGATCCTGATCGGCATCTGGCTTGCGCTGCCGGTGTTGCTGTTCGTGAGCACGCGCCTGCTGGGCCTGATGGCGCCAAGCCCCGGCATCGAAGGCTTTGTGCACGATACCGGTCTGATGTGGCTGGCCCTGGGCGTTGGCGGTGTCGCGCTGCGCACCGTGCACCTGTCCATGCTGCGTGGCCCGCTGTGTGGTCTGGCATGGGCCTACAAAATCCTGTCCGATCCGTTTCATAACGTCGACATCTACTGGCGCTCGCCGTTGGCATTGCTGCGCGGGCAGAGACTGGACCCGATGGAGTCTTCGGCGCACCAGGGCAGGGTCTAGCGTGCAAGCACTCGGGCCTGAGTCCGGCGCTTGCCGTGCCGACCATTCGTTTGCCACTGCAGGGAGAACTTTGTTGCGCGAGTATTTTGTCAAATGGGTGTCAAGCGCCTACGTCGCTGGCCTATATCTCATTCTGCCGCTGATGCCGTTGCTGGCAAGCGTGGTGTTCCTGCGCAAGAAATACCTGCTTGACTACGTCGGCACCGTGAAAAAATCCCTGGTTCACATCCGCGCGCTGCGCGAGGGGCCGGTCAGGCACTACTTTGGCGACGTGATGGGAAACGTGAGTGCGGTTCCGGTTGAAATTCAGGGCTACTGCGCAAAATGTGGCAACTGCTGCATGGACCGGCGTTGCCTGTTTCTGGAGCAGACCGCCAAAAACGAATTCGAGTGCGGTATCTATCACTCGCCTTTTCGTCGATTCTCCAACTGTGGTTCGTTTCCGCTCAATCAGCATGACATTGAACGCTACGCCTGCCCGAGCTACTTTGTGGCAGAGTTCGTGCCGATCCGGATAGTGAAGAACCTGGGTGAAATGCAGACGGCGAATTAGCTCACGCTGCGACACCCGATGATCCCCACGGCAATTGGCGTTCTTGCGCTGACGGCGGCTACAGGCTACGCGGTGCTGTGTGCTCTGTTCTGGGCAGCGCAAGGACGGCTCATTTTCGGGCGAACAACCAACGTCAGACCGCTCGCACCAGGCCCTTTGGCTGACCAGCACGAGGTCAAGGCCTTATGGCTTGACGTTGCCCCGGGTGTGCGCCTGGAGGGATGGGTGGCGCGGCCCCAGAACGGCCGCGCAGACAAGGTTCTGCTCTACTTTGGGGGACGCAACGAGCATGTCGGATGGGCTGGCGCGATGACCAGCTACCTGGGTCCCTGGTCGGTCTATGCGTTCAACTACCGGGGCTTTGGTGGGTCGGGGGGGAATCCGTGCGAGTTCGACGCCAAATCAGATGCGCTGCAGGTTCTGGATGAGGTCCGGCGACTGGAAGGCGACGCTGCGCTCGCCCCCGTCGTGATGGGGCGAAGCCTGGGAACGGCCATGGCGATCTGCGTCGCAGCTCAGCGCGAAATCACGCAACTGGTGCTGCTGTCACCGTTTGACAGTGTGCGGTCTTTGCTTCGCCAGCGCGCGCCATTGAACTCGGTGTGCTGGCTGCTCAATCAAAACTTCGACTGCATTGACGATGCACATCAGGTCAAGGCACCGACGGCCATTCTGCTGGCCGCCAAGGATCAGCGTGTGCCGCACAGCCACAGCGCGCGGCTGGCGTCTGCTTTAGGAAATCTGCAGCACATGAGTTGGGTCGCAGGCACCAATCACAAGACCCTGCCGAGGTTTGCGCAAACGCAGGCGCGAATTGCCGCCCTGTTGAATGGGACTGCATCCGAGCGAATGTGATGTTGCGTGCCACGGGCGCGAAAGTCCGTGAAGAAGTTCTACTGGCACTTGGCGTCAAGCAGCGGGATGGCGGTCACAAGGTCGCCCGCGCCAAACGCCCGATTCCGGCGCGGACAAAAAGCTTGCCTGGCCGTCTGAACAGGCAACGGCCACGCTATGGCTTAGTCGCGTTGTTTGAAGAAGGAAAACCAGCCGGCGATCACCGTGAATATCGCCACGATCGTCAGAATGATCCAGAACCCGTTGGGCTCTTGCGCCAGCGGGATGCCGCCGACGTTCATGCCGAGAAGACCGGCGATGATGTTGATGGGCAGGGCCACGACGGTGGCGATGGTCAGCAGGAACACACTGCGGTTGGTTTGCTCGGTGGTGTGGGCCACGATTTCTTCCTGCAGCAATTTCGTGCGTTCCTGTAGCGCGGCCAGATCATTGAGCACGGCGGAGAATTCTTCGGTGGCAGCGCGCAGTTCCTGCACATCGTCGTCTTCGAACCATTCGGGCGGACGGTTCAGCAGGCGAAACAGCGTGCCGGGTTCGGGTGCCAGCAGGCGGCGCAGGCGCACGAAGACGCGACGCAGCGCGCCCAATGTGCTGCGCTTGACGGCCATGCGGCCCGACAACAGGGTGTCTTCGATCGCGTCAACGCGCAGCGCCGCGTCGCGCTGGATGCGCTGCAAAACGTCGGCCTGGTCGCGCAGCAAATGCACCAGCAGTGCCATGGGCGACTCGAAGTGTTCTCCGTTCTTGACTGCCATGCGCAATCGGTCGACGCTGCGCAGCGCGTGCCGGCGCGCGCTCACGACGCAATTGCGTTGCACACACATGCTGAGCGTGGCAATTTCAGAGACGTCGTAGGAGAAGTCGTAAGTGACGTCGTTCATCACCGCAATCAGGCTGTCGTCGGCGTGCTCCACCCGCATTGATCCCGACCCCTCGCCCAGGGTGTCAAAGTATTCTTCGGGCAGGGTCAGTCTGTCAGCCAGCCATTTTTGCGACTGCAGATTGCTCAGGTTGAAGTGCAGCCAGATGAAGTCCGGGCTGTCGGGCGCGCGCTCAGTCCGCAGCCACTCCAGTGCCGCTGCGCAATCCAGGCCGCAAGCCATGGCGCCGGGGGTGAAAAGGTAGCCGCAGATGAGGCCAGACGGATCCGAGCCGTAGGACGGACCCGTGGCCTGGGCGGGTGCGGTCGGGGTCATGGCTTTAGCACACCGTGGGAACGATCATTTCCTTGGGAACAGGATTGCGCTCGTAGTCCGGGTGGTGCACGCGCTTGGGCAGCGTCACCGGCTCGTGCTCGATCTCGGCGTACGGAACCTGGGCCAACAGGTGATGAATGCAGTTCAGTCGGGCCTTCTTCTTGTCCACGGCCTCGATCACCCACCACGGCGCTTCGGGAATGTGGGTGCGTTCCAGCATGACTTCCTTGGCCTTGGTGTAGAGCTCCCACAGGCGGCGCGATTCCATGTCCATGGGGCTCAACTTCCATTGCTTGAGCGGGTCGTGGATGCGCATCATGAAGCGCAGGTGCTGCTCCTGGTCGGTGATGGAAAACCAGTATTTGATCAGGATGATGCCCGAGCGGGTGAGCATCTTCTCAAACTCGGGAACGGTGCGAAAGAACTCCTCGACATCGTCATCGCTGCAAAAACCCATGACCTTTTCCACGCCTGAACGGTTGTACCAGCTGCGGTCGAACAGCACGATCTCGCCGCCGGCCGGCAGGTGGGATATGTAGCGCTGGAAATACCACTGACTGCGTTCGCGCTCGCTCGGTGCCGGCAGCGCCGCCACGCGGCATACGCGCGGATTCAGGCGCTGCGTGATGCGTTTGATGACGCCTCCCTTGCCCGCCGCATCTCGACCTTCGAACAGCACCACCACCTTGAGCTTGTGCGCCACCACCCAGTCCTGCAGCTTGACCAGTTCCGCCTGCAGGCGAAACAGCTCCTTGAAATAGAAGCGCCGGTCCAGGTCGGCCTGGCTGCGGGTCTTGCTGGCGCCGTCAACGAGGTCGTCCAGGCGCTGGTCGTCGATCTCCATCTCCAGCTCTTCGTCAAAGCTGTCCAGCATTTCGGCGTGTACCCGGCGCTCATAGTCCAGGCGATCTTCGGCTTGATTTGGGCTCATTTTTTGGATGGGTTTAAGGAACTGGACAGTGCCCAGTTCTCCCGTAGCGTTCATGCTGCCATGCGCTCGGTATCAGGTGGCGGGTCATGGCGGCGGTATTTGCGCATGATTTTCGCGAGGTCAGGTGCAAAAGCGGGAACCGAGAAAAATACCGGGAGG
>CAIVXG010000237.1 GCA_903909815.1 uncultured beta proteobacterium
ACGCATGGCGAAAGTGACGAAAACGAAGATTGAAGCTGACGGACTGAGGTACACCGCCAAGGCGGGCGGGTCACCATTCCTCCAGGAGTCGCATCTCGCGCGGGCAACTATGTCCTGCTTCCTTTGCGGCAAGCACAAGATTAGATCGACCATGTCCACACGCAAATTTCTAGGCAAACCGCAGGCGATCTGCGAACCGTCATGCAAAGCGCCGAAAGTCGCCGACAAATCCGATCAATCCGAGGTTTGTGCTCCAAGCACTGAAACGTAAATATGATCCTCATCCCTGCCAAAGATATCTGGCATTACCCGCTTCGCAAAAACTTCGCCAAAATCCTCTGCAAATAGCGATACGGGTTGACCGAATATTTACTCTCAAAATTCCTGACTTTTCCGTAAGTCCTCGATTTTATTTATGGTTTAACTTAAACCATGCTCTACGATCGGCCACTTTGGGTCAGTGCAGGTCAGCCGCAGCCCCGCAGCACTTTTTGAATTTCTTCCCGCTGCCACATGGACAAGGCTCATTACGTCCAACCTTTTTCTGCATCTTTTTCGCGACCTCGCGCTCGTATACTGCTTTCCTCAGAGGCAGCCAGTGCTTGTACATCCCAACAACCGCCTCGGGAATCTGTAAAGCCAACTCAGCTCGCTGCTCAACCGTTTTCGTCAGTTCGTCCTGATCAGCTGAAAAATAATCTTCGCCTAACAACCCGAGCGGCCGGTACCACGCCTGGCCCTGTGTTGTTTCCAGCAGTTGATTCCAGTCGCTCTTGGTCAATTTCACGCCATCGGTAAATCCGTTTGCCCAACCCTCTGCATCGTCGTACTCTCGACCTTCAAAGGTCCGCACACACCATTGCGGGTAAATCTCACTTGGTTCGTCTTCGAGACCGTCGATGATTCCGTTGAACAGTCGCATGATCAGGCCAAGGATGTGATTGAGCTTTTCGATACTTTCTGTTGGCGGCATCATGCTGTCGCCACCTCCCCAAATCGGCGGCATCCACTGCTTCGGCATCAACGTCTTTGGACCAATCGCAATCGCATGCAGGTACCCGTCCAGGGCGTCCAGCGTCATGGACTCGTCGCAGTCAACTTCGTAAAGCAGGAAGTTGTCGAGTTCTTCCAGTTCAACTTCGGAAAGATGGGTGAAGGCATCAGTCATGAATTCGAAGTCCTGCTTTCTGTTTAAAGTTGCTGGGCAGCAGTACCGGCCGAGGAAATCCGATCCCCAGACGATATTCTCGATCCGCACCCGGTCAATCCGGAGCGCATCGCTGCAAAATCCGCTTCCATCCGTTTCTAGCACCGATCGCCTCCCGCAGGATGTCATGGTACTCAGCCGGATCCACGGAATCGTCTGGCGGCACCCATGTTGAATGAGCCTCGACTGCCGCCAATCGATCTGCTGGTGACCTGCATGTGGCGAGAATCCTGGAATACGCTTCGCAGCTATATGCAAAAGTCTCCCGCTTCCTGAATTTGATGTTCAGCAGGTGCTGGCGAGTTCTCGTTTCAGGCAGCCCTACCGTTGTTCGCCGACAGTTATGAAAGACGTGGGCTGCCTCGTGCACTAGGTAATCATCCAATGGGCGCTCATCATCTCGAACGAGATAGTCGACAGTCAGGAAGCACGTGGTTTCATGACTGAGTCCAAGTATGTCTCGGGCTTCCTCGGATGTTGGCTCGGCATCGAAACTCAATAAATACATGTTGGCCAGCGTCCATGCCGTTCCCAGCCAGGTCATTGAACGCAGGATCGATTCGATGTTTTCGGGAAGCAGGAAGATCACTGAACGATCAAGCGTTGACATGATGAACGGGCGCTCAACAGCCGGAAACAGTCCTGTCACCATCGGCTCCACTTTGGCGCGAGTGAGGGCGGCCAAGTCGGAAATCTGCGCGCCGTGTTTGTCATCCAGCTTTATGGACCTGGAAAGAACCGCAGCGATCAAAGCCTCACGCAAGGCAGCATCGGCTTTGCGAGCGGATTCGAGAAAGTCTCGGCCGTTCCAAATACTGAGGCCAGTATCGGACTCTCCGGTCATGAGATAGTGGGTGATGGCTGCGGATGTTATAGGCATTTGGGCTAAGGTACGAGACGTGCCATCGGGTCGGAATCAAATTTGCAGCTGCAGCACCAGTCACTTGCAAGCATGGATCTTTACTCTGGCCATTTCATGCCCCATAGCTCAATCACTGCTTCAACGCGATTATCACCATTGGGCACCAATTTGTAGAGGTCCAACTTTGCCCATCGCAGCGCGTCCAGGCAGGCGAGCATGTGGTCGCTGATGTCAACGTCAAGGCCTCGCAGATCGAACGGATCCCAGGGAAACGCCTCGCTGTTGTACGTCGACGCGAGAAAACGAGCGATCGTCCTGCACTGTCCAGACTGAACCGTCTCGGCCAGGTGCAACAGCCGCCCGAAAGACTGTGCTGCCTTGGCCTGCGCTGCAGTCGCTCTCACCTCATAGCCATTGAGCACCAAATCGCGCGCCTTGCGTTCGTCGTCGGACATGCCGTTTCCGTGGATTGTCATTTTGCAGGTCCTCCTGTCATCGCATGTCGCCGGCAAATTCAGCTGCATCGATCGAGTCAAAGGTGTACCCGGCTGCCAGCGCCAGGTCGATGATCTCATCAAGCTTCTTCAGGGTGTTTGGATGGATCTCGTGCATGAGAACGATGCCGCCATTGTGGGCCCGGATCATCGACAGCACGTGTCCCACGTAGTTGTGATGGAACTGAGGTAGAACTCCGCATGTGGCCGCTTCCTTGGGATCGACGCTGCCATTTTTCTCAAAGGCCCAGTCGCAAGAGTCTATGTGCCAGCCCACGATTTTGTAGCCCTGTTTGTGCAGCAGGTCGTTGGTCGCGCATGTTGAGTTTCCGTACGGATAGCGAAACAGCTTCTGGGTCATGATGCCGGCTAGTTCCTGCTCGGTCTTTTCAACCTCTTGTATCTGTTCGGCGGCGTCGATGCTGTGGAAATTCGGGTGGTCCCAAGAGTGATTGCCAACTAAGTTGTGCCCTTGGGCCACCACTTTCGCCGCCAGGTCTGGACGCTTCTTGACCTGCTCCCCGATCATGAAAAACGTCGCCTTGAGATGCCGCTGCGCAAGCACGCTCAGGATGAACTCGGTCTGCACTGGCTCCGGACCATCGTCAAAAGTCAGGGCAAGAATCTTTCGTGGCGGTACCGTTGAGATTTCAGACTCGTAGCGGCACTGCGCTTTCAACTGCTCGGCGTCCGTGGTTAGCTTCGCGTCGAAGTGGCGCAACCTGTGCAGCCGGATGATGGCTGTGTGTCCGGCGTGTGGGTTTTCAGCTGGCTTGTCGACGGTCACAGGCGCGCTGACATCTTGTGCGAGTGCCACCGTCGAAAGGCTGCTGCAGATGCAGGCGACAAAAATAGCTCGGGCAACTTCTGCCAGCAGTATCTGAAGCCGCTCGAAAATCTGCTTGCTCATGAGGCCTATAGTAGCTCCGACCATCATGCAACGTCGTGCTGCGGCTCGCATATTATTGAAGAACACCATCCGTTGATCGCCTCCGCCGGCTGGTCTGCACCCATGGCAGCAGTCGCTCTTCGACCAGCGCGACCA
>CAIVXG010000238.1 GCA_903909815.1 uncultured beta proteobacterium
GCCCACGTTGGCGGTCACCGGGCTGCTGCTCGGGCCGGCCGGTAGCACGTTCAAGGCCGTGGTCGCCACCGGCGTCACTGTGACAGCGATGGTGACCGTGAGGCCGGCAGCATCGGTGACGACCACGTTGGCCGTGCCTGCGCCAACACCGGTGATGCTCAAGGTCGCAGCGCTGGCGCTGGCAGTCACAAATGCCGAATTGGCACTGCTGGCGGTGTAAGGCGCCGTGCCGCCACTGATGGTGTAAGTCGAGGCGGTGGCAACAGTGGGAACCGTGATGGCGCTGGGTGCAGTCGTGAACAAGGTGCCGATACTGCCGGAGCCGACCGTCACCGTGATCTTGATCGCGTTTCCGGCGGCATCAATGACGCCAATGTTCGCTGGCCCGCCGGTTGCGACGCCCGTGATGATCAGGCTCGTGCCGCTGACAACCCCGGTTGCGATGGTGGTGTTACTGCTGCTGCTGACATAGGGGGCGCTGCCGCCGCCGATGTTAAAGGTCTGGGCCGACCCCGCACCGACACCCACGGTCAGGGTCGCAGGAGCGGTGCTGAACAGCGCCAGGGCGTTGGCCGAGCCCACCGTCACGCTCAACGAGGCCGTGTTGTTGGCCGAGTCACGCACAACCACGGTCGCGCTGCCTGCAGCCACCGGGGTCAGCGACAACGTTGAACCGCCACCCGACAAGAGACTGGTGACGACACCGGCGTTGCTGCTGATAGCCGAGCTGTACGTGCCACTGCCTCCGCCAACGCTGTAAGAGGTAGCCGCAGCCCCTAAGGAAAGGGTCACGCCGTTGACGGGCGCCGCGATGTACAGCGGCGTGGAGACGCTCGCCGCTACCACGGTGACGTTGACAACAACCGATTTTCCGGCCGAGTCAAAGGCGTAAATTTGCGCTCCGCCTGCAGCAACGGCAGCGATGCTCAGCCCATTGCTTCCACTCAGTGAACCCGTGGCAACGGCCACGTTGCTGTTGCTGACCGTGTAGGGAGGAACGCCACCGCCGATGACGAAGGGCGCCGGCGCCGCGCCGGTCGCGATCGTCAGTGTGGCTGGAGCATTCGTGAATAGCGCGGTTGCCGACCCGCCCACGTTGACCGTCAAGGTCAGTGTCGAATGTGCGGCATCGCTTACGACCACGGTTCCTGTGCCGTTGGCAACACCGCTGATATTCAGACTGGCTCCATTCGTGCCGCTGGTTGTCGCGGTAACAACCGCCAGATTGGCGCTGACCGCGGTGTAGGGAGCAGTTCCGCCGGTGATGCTGTAGGTCAAGGGCGTATTACTGACCGCGATGGTCATGGAACTGGGTGCGGTGGTAAATAAGGGCGGCACTGAGCCGGTGCCCACGGTCACGGCAATCAAGACCGAGGCCCCGGCCGAGTCATTCACCTGAACCTGCGCGCTGCCCGAGGCGACACCGGCAATATTGAGCGTCTTGCCGCTGATACTCGCAGTCGCAACGCTGGTATTGCTGCTGGTGGCGCTGTAAACCCCACTTCCGCCGCTGATGGCGTAGGGCGAGGTGGATCCTGCCGCGATCGTGACACTGCTGGGAGCTGTCACGTACAGCGCCGTCGCCGTTCCCGACCCCACCGCAACCGCGATCGACGCAGTAGCACCGTTTGCGTCGAAAACCGCGATCTGCGCCGAACCTGCGGCCACGCCGGTAATGGTCATGGTGTTTGCATTGACTCCCGTGCCCACACCCACCGTCGCCACGCCCTGGTTGCTGGTCTGAACCGAATAAGGAGCCGTACCGCCTCCGATGGCGTAAGTAGAAGCCTGGCCCGAGGTCATGATGAGGGACGCGGGAGCGGCAATGTAGGGCGACGAGGCAACCCCAGCTCCAACCGTCACCGTGATGCCCACCGTGGCACCGGTCGAATCGTAAACATTGACCTTGGCAAAACCTGCCGCCGTGCCGAACACGGTGAAGGTCGTGCTGCCGTTCAAAGTCACCGGCGAGGTAACCCCCGCCACACCCGTGTTGTTGCTGCTCGTGTAGTAGGGTGCGATACCGCCACCGATGATGTACTGAGTCGGCGTCACACTGATGGGCAGTGTGACTGCGCTTGGGCCAATCACAAACAACGACGTTGCCGCTGCACTGCCGCCCACGGTGACACCGACACTCACTGATTTTCCGGTCGCATCAAACACCAGTACCTGTGCCGTTCCGGTAGCCACGGTGCTGATGCTCAGCGTGGCGCCGCTGACGGACACCGTCGCCACGCTGGTATTGCCGCTGGTGGCAACAAAGGGTGCCGTGCCCCCGCCGATGGTGTACTTGGTATTTGCAACGCCAGGCGGTAAAGTGATGGTTCCCGGTGCGATGATGTACAGGGGCGACGCCGCCCCGGTGCCGACAGTCACGGTCACGCCCACGTTGGCGCCGGTCGAATCGAACACACTCACATTCGCCGTTCCCGCTGCCACGCCGATGATGGTCAATGTATTGCCGCTGGTGCTTGCGATGGCTACACTTTCATTTGCGGATTTCGCGGTATAGCCACTGGAGCCACCACCGATTTGGTAAATGCCATTGCCGCCCACCGGGATAGTGACCGCCGTGGACGCGGTCGTATACAACGTGGTGGTTGACGCAGCTTGCCCCACTGTGACGCTCGTCGTCACCTTTATTCCGATCGAATCAAACACCGAAATCACCACAGTCCCTGGGGTGATGCCCTGAATGGTGAATGCCGCTCCGCTCACAGTCACGGTAGCAACGCCGGTATTTGCGCTGCTGACCGTGTACGGTGCCGTGCCGCCATTGATGGCGTAGATCTCCTGTGCTCCGGTCCCGATGACCACCGTGGGAGCCGCGGTGATATACAACGCGACCTTACTGCCCGTGCCACCGCTTGATCCGTTGCTTGAGCCCGGGTTGCCACCGCCACCGCCACAGGCAGCCAGCACGAATGCGCACATCATTGTCGCCATCCACCTGACTGCCGTGCTTCCGAATGTGAGTCGATTCATGTGTTTCATCTTAATTTCCTGCAGGTCCAGTTTTGAGCATTATGGGTGACTGGCCACGGCCGATTGTCGCCGGCGGCCATTCAGGTTATCGTACGATCGATCGTTCTGAAATGACCTTGGGCGTGATGAACACCAGCATTTCGTTCTTATTGCTTGATTTGCTCTTGGTCTTGAACAGATTGCCGAGAATGGGGATGTCGCCCAACACCGGGACTTGGGTCAAACTCTCGCTTTCGTTCAGCGTGAAGATGCCGCCAATCACCACGGTGCCGCCATTCTCGACCAAGACCTGGGTCTTGATGTGCTTGGTATTGATGGCGTAGCCGGCCGACGTCAACACGCCAAGACTGTCGTTGGTCACGTCGACGTCGAGCACGATGCTCCCTTCAGGCGTGATTTGCGGTGTCACCTCGAGCTTCAAATTTGCCTTTTGAAATGCGATCGAGGTGGCGCCGCTGGAAGTCGCCACCTGGTAGGGCAACTCGGTTCCCTGCTCGATCAACGCCTTGGTCTGGTCTGCGGTGACGACGCGCGGGCTGGACACGATCTTGCCCTTGCCATCGGCTTCCAGCGCCGAGATTTCCAGGTTCAAAAAGCGATTGGCCGTGGCGTTGAAAATCGACACTGCGACCGAGGCCGGGCTGAAGCCGTTCTGGCCGATGGCAGGCAGATTGATGAAATTGCTGCTGGTATCCACGGTTCCACCGGCGCCGCTGGTCGCCACCACGTTACCGTAGTTGGTCCCAAAGCCGACGGCATTGCCCCCACCCATTTGATAACCGCCCGTGCCGCCATTTTGCGCACGCTGGTCAGTGCCTCCGAGCCTGACGCCCAGTGACTGGCCAAAGGTATCCGAAGCTTCCACCATGCGGGCCTCGATCAGCACCTGTCTTACGGCAATGTCCAGCTTGGCAATCAGTTGCTGCACCTGCTCCAGCTTGGTGGGGATATCGGTCACAAACAACTGGTTGGTGCGCGGCGCTGCCGTCGCACTGCCGCGTACACTCAAGACCCGCCCCGCCGCGCCCGCACTACCCGAGGCCCCAGCTCCGCCCGCTCCACCCCCGTTGATCTGGGCAGCAATGTCGGCCGCCTTGGCGTAGTTCAGCTGGAATGATTGCGTTTTCAGGGGTTCCAGATTCTGAATTGACTGAGCCGCTTCCAGGTCCTTTTTGGTTTTGGCGTCGAGCTCGTCCTTGGGCGCTATCAACAGCACATTGCCGGTCTTGCGCATGCCCAGATTCTTGGCATCCATGATGATCTGAAATGCCTGATCCCAGGGCACGTCCTTCAAGCGCAGGGTGACCGAACCCGAAACCGAATCCGATGTGATGATGTTGAAATTGGTGAAGTCGGCGATCACCTGCAGTAGCGAGCGCACCTCAATGTTCTGGAAATTCAGCGACAACTTTTCACCGGTGAAAGTCGGGCCCTGGGTGAGCTTGCTGGCATCCACCTTCTGTGGTCGCACCTCCACCACGAATTGTGTGTCAGTCTGGTAGGCACTGTGCTCCCACGCGCCCTTGGGTTCGATCACCATGCGCACACGGTCTCCCACCTGGAATGTGGTCACGGTCTGCACCGGAGTGCCAAAATCGGAGACATCAAGACGCCTGCGCAAACCCTCGGGCAAGGTAGATTTCATGAACTCGACCACCAAGGTTTGCCCCTGTTGGCGAATGTCCACGCCGACCTGGCTGTTGCCAAGCGCCACAACGACCTTGCCAGAGCTGTCCGTACCGCGCCTGAAATCCAGGTCTTTCAACGGCAAGGCTTCGCGATTTCGACTTTCGGCAAACACAGGTGTGGTCGAACTCACGGGTGCAGCCATCACCACCGGGTCCAAAAACACCAGCAGGGTCTTGCCCTGGATCTGGGTCTTGTAGGTGGTTGCCACTTTCAAATTCAGCACCACGCGCGCGCGATCCCCCGCCTGCGCCACGTTCACCGATCTGAGGTTACCCTGATTGATCTCGACCAAGGATCGGCCCAGGCTGCTGGTGTATCCCGGAAAATCCAGCGCAATACGCGCTGGAGCCTGTATCGAAAACCCGGCGGGCGCATTTGTCAAGGCTTGCGAGAGTTCTATGCGAACCACCTCGGAGCCACCTTGAATGCTTCCGCTCACTGACTCAATCACGCTTTGCGCCTGCGCCGCTAACGTCAGGACCATGCCTAGCGCAGCCAAGGCCCCACGGCACAACAATTTCAACGGGAGGTAGTTTGGCATATTCATTTTTTTGAGCTCTCTATCAGCTGCACTGTGACGGGTCTTTCAACCCACTCGCCGGACGCGTCCTGCACAATCTCGCGCACACGCATTTCGGTTTCGCTGATCTTGGTGATGCGACCGTAGTTTTGCCCCAAATAATTGCCTTCGCGCGCTTGATACAGGAGGTTGTCGACACGCAACAAGGCGACCGGATGCCCCTCCTTGATCAGGCTGCCCACCATGGCGATGCCATCCATCGAAAAAGCTTCCAGGGATTCCTTGCGTCGACTCAGTTCTGGCGCCAACAACGCCGCATTGTCGGCGAGCCGACTCGATTCACGCTTCATCGATTGCGCCAGCCTTTGAATGCTGAACGGGTCAACGGCCGCACCTTGGGTGTAGAGCTGAGGCACAAACTTTTTGGGCTCCGAGATCGGCTCAACTCCCGCCTTGGTCTGGCTGCGCTGCTCCGTCATCCATTGCCGCAAATCGCTCTGCCCAGACGCTCCGCAACCGACCATGGACAGTGCCACAAGCGCCAACACCGGCCAGACTAAGGGGTTAGGGTGGCGGTTCATTTCTTGCTGTCTCCAGCTGGCGCAGAAGCCGGCCCCTTGCGTTGCGAGATGACTTCGCTCGCATCCAGGTATCTAAAGGTCTTGGCGGTCGCTTCCATCGACAGAATGCCGCCATCCTTCACTGGCGTAATCGCCAGATTGTTCAGCGTGACGATGCGTGAAAGATTGGCAATGTCGGATGCGAAAGCTCCGATGTCGTGATAGCGACCGGTGACTTTCAGCGAGATTGGCAGCTCGGCATAGTAGTCCCTCACCACTACCTGCCCCGGACGAAACAGGTCAAATTGAAGGCTGCGCCCCAAGCCCGCCTGATTGATGTCGGACAACAGCGCATCAATCTCGGCCTTGCTGGGTAATTGCTTCTCCAACTGCGTCACAAACTGCTGCACCTGCTCGCGCTGCTTCTTCAAGGCTTCCAGATTGACAGCTTGTGCGAGCTTTTTCGTGTAATCGTCCCTCAGTGTCTGCTCCTGGGTGCGCGCCGCCTCCAAGTCCGAATCGTAGCCGTTGAGCCATGCAAACCAGAGTGCGACCAGCACCGCGGCTACCACCCCCACGAACAGCGCATAACGCGGGAGCGCGGGCCAAGTGGCCGGATCTTTGGGGTTGAGATTTCGAAACTGATCCTGCACCTGCTCGCGCACGGCTGCAAACTCAATTTTCGTGGGCATGATGGAGTCCATGGCGGTACCGCTACGGTTTCGCCGTTGCCGAAGCGGCCACAGCTTTGGATGCGGGAATCTTGGCAGCGCCAAAACCCGAGTCTGACGCGCCACCCTTCGGAGCTTCGCTGGAGCGCACCAACCGCACGCGAAGGGTGAACTTGGAAACCCGACGCTGGTCTTTGGGTGCCACAGTCACTGTGTCGGATACGATCTCAACCAGGTCCGGGCGTGACAACCAAGGGGTGTTATTGGTCAGGTTGTGCAGCAGTTCTGAAATCAGTTCATTGGACTGCGCAATGCCTTGCAGGGTCACACTCTGGTTTTCCTGCCGCAACGACTTGAGGAAGACCCCATCCGGCAACTGCTTCACCAGTTCGTTCAGCATATGCACCGGAAGGTTTCGATCCGACTGAAGATCTTCCACCGCCTGCTGGCGGGCACGCAATGCCGTGATCTCCGATCGCAGACCCAGGATATCCTTGATTTGCGAATCCAGCTTCTTGATTTCCACCTGAAGCAGGGACACTTTTTCCAACTGATCCGATATGTTTGCCTGGTACCACAGATAAATTGCCCCGGCAAACAGGCCGCCCAGCAAAACCGCGACTCCCATCCACAAATTGAACGACTCACGCCGCCGCTTGCGCGCCGCTTCCCGATGGGGTAGCAGATTGATCAGAATCACAGCAGGAACCTCCGCATCGCCAGGCCGCATGCGGTCAGATAGGATGAAGCCTCGATACTGAGCTTGTTGGCCCTGACCGCCGGGCCAATGTCCATACCTTCAAATGGATTCACAACGCTGCAACGGCACCCCACTTGTTTTGTGACAGTTTCAGCCAAGCCCGGCATGGCAGCGGCTCCGCCCGCGAGAAAAATGTGCCCGACCTTGCTATGCGGTGTCGTATTGAAGAAGAATTGCAGCGCACGCGTCGCTTCCTGGGCCATGCTTTCCACAAACGGCCGCAGCACACTCACCTCGTAATCTTCTGGCAAGTCACCGCTGCGCTTCTTGACTTCGGCCTCTTCTGAAGAAAAACCATACTGTCGCACGATCAATTGCGTCAATTGAGCGCCACCAAAAGCCTGGTCACGCTCGTACAACACCTCGTCATTGCGCAGCACCTGCAAACTCGTGGTGAAGGCACCGATCTCGAACAGCGCAACCAGGGTATCCACGCCCTTGTTGGGCAACATTTCGACCAGTCGCTCGGTCGCAAGCCGGGAGGCAAAGGAATCAATGTCCACCACCAGGGCATTGAGTCCGGCAGCCTCCGCCAAGCCTTGGCGGTCCTGCACCTTCTCCTTGCGAGAAGCTGCAATCAACACCTCCACATCCCCTTCGGACCTGGTGCTGGGGCCGACCACGTAAAAGTCGAGGCTCACCTCCTCCAGCGAAAACGGAATGTATTGGTTCGCCTCAGATTCAACCTGAATTTCCAACTCTGCCTCGGACAGGCCCCCAGGCAGCATGATTTTTTTGGTGATCACGGCTGACGGCGGCAGGGCCAGTGCCACGTTCTTGCTGCGCGTCCCACTGCGCTTGACGAGGCGGCGAATGGCTTCGGCGACCTCATCGAATTTTTCAATATTGCCGTCCGTTACCCAGCCGCGATCGAGCAACTCGATCGCGCAGCGCTCAAGTACCCAGCCTCCCTCGGCGTTGCGCCCCAATTCAACCAATTTGGCGCTGGAGGCGCTCACGTCCAAGCCAATCATGGACGCGGGCTGGCGATGAAAAAACGACCCCACAGAAATCAAGGATGTCCCCTAAAAAATGCCGAAGTACGGCAGCCCAAACTTAAGAATCTACTTTAATAGTAGCAGCAAGCTCTTTGTTCAGTAAAGGTTATTACCATTTGTCATCAAATTAAATGTTGCCAAAAGCCTACGCATCCGGGTTTACCACATGGCCCGGCGCCAGCCTGCGGGCGAGGGGCGTCGGTGATTCTAGCGACAAGCGATTCCTATAATGTGTCGGATTCGCAATATCACATCCCATGCACGACGCGCCCCCATCCACCGCAGCCAGCCCCGAACATCCTGACAAAGATCGCCATTCCCTGGCCTGGCCCGCGCGCTTGGCCTTGTGGGTGCTTGGCGTGGCTGCGGCAGGCCTCTTGTCACTGTTGATCCTGGTGGGACTCGCTTTGGCCGTGGCCTACCCCAATTTGCCCGACATTTCAGATTTATCCGACTACCGTCCCAAGCTTCCGTTGCGCGTATTTGCCACCAATGGTCAACTGATAGGTGAATTCGGCGAGGAGCGGCGTCACTTCACGCGCATTCAGGACATCCCACAGGTGATGAAAGATGCCGTGCTGGCGATCGAGGATTCGCGCTTCTACTTGCATGGTGGCGTCGACTACAAGGGCATGGTGCGGGCCGCGCTGGCCAATCTGGGGCGGATCAAGAGCCAGGGCGCCTCCACGATCACGATGCAGGTGGCACGCAATGTCTACCTGTCCAAGGAAAAGACCTTTTCGCGCAAGATTTACGAGATTCTGCTCACATTCAAGCTCGAACACATGCTGAACAAGGACCAGATTCTAGAGATCTACATGAATCAGATCTTCCTGGGCAATCGAGCCTATGGTTTCGCCGCAGCCTCGGAGGCGTATTTTGGCAAACCGCTCAAGGACATCACGATTGCCGAGGCGGCCATGTTGGCGGGCCTGCCACAAGCGCCATCCGCATTCAATCCCATCAGCAATCCAAAACGGGCCCGGGCACGCCAGATCCACATCATCGAGCGCATGCAGGAAAATGGCTTCATCACTGGGCCGCAGACTGTGGCAGCGAAGGCCGAAGTCCTGAAACTCAAGGGCGACGCCGACGACAGCAGCGTTCATGCCGAATACGTTGCTGAGACCGTGCGTCAATTGATATACGCGCAATATGGCGACGAAACCTATACCCGCGGCTTGAACGTTTACACCACGCTCAATGCAGCTGACCAGGAGGCTGCCTACAAATCGCTGCGCCGCGGCATCATGGATTTCGAGCGCAAGCAGATCTACCGTGGGCCGGAGCAGTTTGTGACCCTGCCCCAGGATCCTGACGAAATCGACGACGCCGTCGATGAGGCCCTCAGCGACCACGCCAACAACGGCGACGTCCTGGCCGCCGTGGTGCTGGAGGCCACGCCCAAGAAGATCGTCGCGGTGCGACAAAACGGTGAAAATCTGGAGATCGTGGGCGAGGGACTCAAGCCGGCACAGTCAGGCCTGTCAGACAAGGCCGCGCCCAACATCAAGATCCGTCGCGGCGCCGTCATACGGGTGATGAAGACACCCAGGAACACCTGGGAAATCACCCAACTGCCAGAAGTCGAGGGCGCCTTCGTGGCACTGGATCCGCGAGACGGCTCGATCAAAGCCATGGTGGGTGGATTTGATTTTGACAAAAACAAGTTCAATCACGTGACCCAAGCCTGGCGTCAGCCGGGCTCCAGCTTCAAGCCATTCATTTATTCCGCGGCGCTGGAAAAGGGCTTTACTCCCGCCACCGTCATCAACGACGCGGAATTGTTTTTTGATGCTGGCGTGACCGGTGGCCAACCCTGGGAGCCCAAGAATTACGACCAGAAATACGAAGGTCCGATGACGCTGCGCACGGGTCTGGCCAAATCCAAGAACATGATTTCCATCCGGGTGCTGAACGCCATCGGCGCGCCCTACGCCCAGGAGTGGATCACGCGCTTCGGTTTCGAAGCGGATAAACACCCGGCCTATTTGACCATGGCGCTGGGTGCGGGTTCGGTCACGCCCATGCAGATGGCCACGGCCTACGCCGTTTTTGCCAATGGCGGTTACCGCGTGAACCCATGGTTGATCGCCAGAGTCACCGAGCAAAAAGGCAAGCTTCTGGTGGAGACCCAAGCCGTTGCCCTGAACGAATCCATGCGCGCGATCGAGCCGCGCAACGCCTTCATGATGAACAGTCTGCTCAACAGCGTGACCAGCATCGGCACGGCAGCCCGCGCCCAAGCAACCCTCAAACGTGCGGATCTGTACGGCAAGACCGGTACCACCAACGATTCCATGGATGCGTGGTTCGTGGGCTTTCAGCCCAGCATCGTGGCCGCGACCTGGATTGGCTACGACACGCCGCGCAAGCTCGGCTCCGGAGAAACCGGCGGGGGCTTAAGCCTGCCGGTCTGGATCGGCTTCATGGAAACAGCCCTCAAGGGCGTTCCAGTGGAAGAACTGGTGGCGCCCGAAGGCGTCGTCAATTCAGGGGGGGAATGGTTCTACGACGAGTACGTGCGCAATGCCGGGGTCGTCAGCCTGGGACTGAACGGGAAAGCGAATGCGGGCTCGGGCGCGAGCGTGAGTGCACGCCCGGAGGCGCTGCCCGCCGCCGACGAAAAGAAGAATATCCTGGACCTGTTCAAGAACTGAGGGCTTTGGCAAAACTCAGCGGCACCCCGGCCTGTTCGCTGGCGCAGCGGTCCAGATTCAGGAAGAACTCGCCCTGTCCTTTCGTGTCTTGCCATTTGCCACCGTCAAAGCGGAAGTGATAGCCACCGCTGCGAGCCGCCAGCCAGATTTCATGCAGTGGTTTTTGCATATTCACGACGATCTGACTCGCGTTGGGAAAGCTCAGCGTGACCATGGCGCCGACGCGCTGATTGTCGATGTCCGCTTCGGTCGCATCGTTCAAGCGGTCACAGGCTTGCTCCACCGTTTGGAGCAGAAGTTCTGCCTGGTCAAGAAACTGAGTGTCGGTCATTACAATTTGGGGATGTTCCATACGCAAATTCTAGTCAGGATGATTGCCCTTGGCGCGCTTGGGGCGGCATTGAGTGCTTGCGGACAAAAAGGCCCGCTGTACTTACCCACCCAAGCGGCGCCCGCACTCACCGCCACACCCGTGCTCGCCGCATCCGCTTCCTCCGCGCAAAGAGCGCCATCGGGTGCGCTGATCGCACCCACTACCCTCCCCGCACAATGACCCCAATCCATCTCCCAGGACAACCTCAGCTCGCCTATAGGCACCACGAACTCTGGCTGGAACAAGTTCGGCTGGCCGACCTGGCGCAGACGCATGGCACGCCCTTGTTTGTCTACTCCAAGACCGCGATGCTGGCCGCGCTGGCAGCCTATCAAAGCGGCTTCCAGGGCCGCAAGGCACTGGTCTGCTACGCCATGAAGGCGAACTCATCGCTGGCCGTGCTGCAGGTATTCGCCCAGGCCGGATGCGGTTTTGACATTGTTTCAGGCGGCGAGCTGGAGCGCGTGCTGGCCGCTGGTGGCGATATCAAGAAAGTCATTTTTTCGGGCGTGGGCAAGACCCGCATGGAAATGCGGCAGGCGCTGGAAGCCGGCATCGCCTGCTTCAACGTCGAGAGCGAAGCCGAACTGGAAGTCCTGAACGAAGTCGCATTGAGCCTGGGGAAGCAGGCGCCGGTGAGCATTCGCGTCAACCCCAATGTCGATCCGCAAACCCACCCCTACATTTCCACCGGGCTCAAGGGCAGCAAGTTCGGCGTCGCGCACGAACGCACCGTCGCCACCTATCAACGCGCAGCCAAGCTCAAGGGCTTGCGCGTGGTCGGGATCGATTGCCACATCGGCTCGCAGATCACCCAGGAACTGCCCTACCTGGACGCCGTGGACCGTATGCTCGATCTGGTACAGGAAATTGAAGCTGCAGGCATTGCGTTGCAGCACCTGGATTTCGGCGGCGGCCTGGGTATTGACTACAACGGCGAACAGCCACCGGCGGCCGACGCGCTGTGGAAGCACCTGTTGGCCAAGCTCGACGCACGCGGCTTTGGCGAGCGCCAGCTCATGATCGAGCCGGGCCGATCGCTCGTGGGCAATGCGGGCGTCTGCCTGACGCAGGTGCTGTACCTGAAGCCAGGAGAGGTCAAAAATTTTTGCATCATCGACGCCGCCATGAACGATCTGCCGCGCCCTGCGATGTATCAGGCATTCCACAAGATCGTGCCGCTGTCGCTGGCGGATCAAGCAGTGCCGTCTTTGCCTTGGGAAGTGGTCGGACCCGTGTGCGAAAGCGGGGACTGGATCGGCCACGATCGTGAACTGGCCGTGGCGCAAGGAGATCTGCTCGCTGTGTTGTCCGCAGGTGCCTACTGCATGAGCATGGCCAGTAATTACAACACCCGGGGTCGCGCGGCTGAAGTGCTGGTGGATCATGCGGCCTCGTTTGTCATCCGGCAAAGGGAAAGCGCGCAACACTGCTTTGCGCTTGAACTCCTGCCCGATCAAGCACAAGCCGATTCCACCTGTTAGCATCTGCCCCTGGTTGGACCTTGGTCTGACTCAAGGCCCAGAATCCGCCGGGAATACTTATGTCCATTGAACTTTACCGCGACGCACATCACGCCTGCCTCATGTTTACCGATCTGGTGGACGAGGACCAGCAGGCCGTCCAGTCCAACCAGTTTCTGATCGTGGACCACGGCACCGGCGCCATCATCGACCCGGGTGGCAACCTCGCGTTCAATGAACTGCTGATGACCATGTCGAAGTTCTTCCCGCCGCAAAAGCTGTCCTACCTTTGCGCCTCGCATGCCGACCCGGACATCATTGCCGCGCTGGACCGCTGGCTCACATCCACACCCGCCATGCTGGTGATCTCCCGCATCTGGGAACGCTTTGCGCCGCATTTCACCAAGGTCGGCAAGACCACGGGCAGGGTCATTGGCGTGCCGGATGCGGGCGCTCGGTTGCCACTGGGGGAGAGCGAGTTGTGGCTGGTTCCTGCGCATTTCATGCACGCGGAAGGAAACTTCCATTTCTACGATCCCATCAGCCGCATCCTGTTCACGGGCGATCTGGGCGTCTCCATGATGTCGGGCAAGCAGGCGCAAACCCCGATCACCGACTTGGCGCCTCATATCCCGCTGATGGAGGGTTTCCATCGACGCTACATGGCGTCCAACAAGATCCTCAAGCTCTGGGTCAAGATGGCGCGGCGTCTCGATCTCGAGATGCTGGTGCCGCAGCACGGCGCACCCATTTCCGGCAAGCGCGCCATCAACGATTTCTTTGACTGGATCGACGGTTTAGCCTGCGGCATCGACCTCTTCGACGAACGTGACTATCAGCTTCCCAAACAGCGCATCAACATCCCGGCCTGATCAGGAAAACGCCACTTTGCGCCTGACGCTGGCACGAGCGCGAAGCGCGTGCCAGCCACGCCATCCCAGCAGAATTGCGACGATGGCGGTGTACACCCAGACCTCGGCGAAGTTGTTCTTGCCTGCGCGCATCCAAAAGAAGTGCAGCAGCCCCAGAGCGGCAATGACGTAGACCAGTTTGTGCAGCAGCTTCCAGCGCCACGCGCCCAGCCACTGGATGGCGCGGTTGAATGAAGTCAAGGCCAGCAAACTCAGGGCCACGAGGGCACTGAACCCGACCAGAATGAAGGGGCGCTTGGCGATGTCGCGAACGATGTCATCCAGGTCAAAACCCATGTCGAAACCGCTGTACGACAGCGCGTGCAGCAGAGCATAGAAGAACACAAACAGGCCCAGCATGCGGCGAAATCGCGCCAGCGCCGGGGTGCGGCTCAGCACGCGCAGCGGCGTCACGGTCAGCACCAGGCATAGGCTGCGCAGCGTCCAGTCGCCGGTCGCGCGAATCAGGGCCTCGGCCGGATTCGCACCGAGCTGGTTGAGCGCGGTGCGGCTGATCAACCAGGCCAGGGGCAGCAGACACAGCAGCCACAGCCAGGGCTTGGCAAACCGGTGCAGCAGCAGTGAGCGCAGCGGCTGCATCAGAACAGCTTCTTCAGGTCCATACCTGCGTACAGCTGACCCACCTGTGCCTCGTAGCCGTTGAACATCAGGGTCTTGCGCTTTTTCGCAAACAGACCGTCCTCGCCAATGCGACGCTCCGTGGCCTGGCTCCAGCGCGGGTGATCGACCTCGGGATTCACGTTCGAATAAAAGCCATATTCACTGGCGGCGGCGTGATTCCAGGCGGTCAGCGGCTGGCGTTCGGTGAAGCGGATATTCACCAGAGTCTTGGCACTTTTGAAGCCGTATTTCCAGGGCACGACCAGACGCACCGGCGCGCCATTCTGATTGGGCAGCACTTCGCCGTACATGCCAAAGCTGAGCAGCGTCAGCGGGTGCATGGCCTCGTCCATGCGC
>CAIVXG010000239.1 GCA_903909815.1 uncultured beta proteobacterium
GCCACGACCAGCAAAACAAGCAGCGCTCGGTTCCACCTCAATCCTGGAACAGAATCCCGCAATGGTTGCAAAAGCGGCATGCCTTATGGGGTAGCAAACTCAAATTCGATCAAGGCTTCGTTCGACCATGACTTATCAGCTACCGGCACTTCAAACGAAGTCCCCCAGGTCTTCAATGCCTTCGTCTTTTCTCCGTCGACAATGCGAGCACTGGCGAGCTTTTGAGGAGCCGTGAAGGTAAAACTCCCCACCTTCACTGCACATATATCGCCGCCCAGAGTCAACACATTGATGGCGGTACGCGCAGCAAAGCCCATGTCGACCTTCAGAACTTCCGTAAACACCGAGCATTCAAGTCTGATGTCCCCCAATCGACGGGCATTCTGCGGAACGTTTGGGCTGCGAACATCCGGCATCCATCCGTAGGCTTGCGTTTGCTGATTCAAAATAATATCAAAATCTTCATCATAGAGTGATTGGCTGAGTGGCAGTTCAAACCTGCTATCCGCATCGAGCGCCACTACGGTTGACGTTTCCGGGCCGCGTAGGCTCACTTTCACGCTCGAAGATGGCGGGAAAGATGAGTCTGCCTCGTCTTTCTTGGATATGCGAAAGCGCAGTTGCGACTGCGGCCCAAGCGTAGCCTGCAGCCGCGCATAAGCCTTGAGCCCGGGAAACATGGCACGGTAGGGTTTGAAAGGCTGCAACGGACTTCCCGTCACTGTCACCTGCTGCAGTGCGACTTCCGTCGGAGGTGGTGCTTTCTCAGCTTCCTCGGCAGAGGACTGGAAACTCACCAACGCCGCTACAAATATGATCAACTTTGATTTCAACATCGAACAATTATCGAGCCACTTCTGGAACACAGGGCCTCGAAGGGCAGGTTCTCGCAAAATTCAAAGTCAGCTTTCGACATTTCATCGGTTTTCATGCGGTTCCAGTGACGGTCGGCTTTCAGCCCTTAGGAGCCAGCGACGGCTGCCTCCCATCTGTAACCGCTTTTTTGGGCCTTGAACGGAAATCCCCGGTGTTGCTGCTGACTTTCCCCTCCCCTGGGGCCATCATGGACCGCCCGGTAACCAGGTGGTCGACTCAACAAAGCCGCGGCGTGAGACGCCGCTTGCCAGCGGATCGGTCCCCGTTCCCTGGTCGATGATCGTGGCACTGATGGCGCCGGTGTCTTCCATGATGGCGCGCAGGCCCCGTGCCAAGTACGGGGAATTGGCGCGAGCGGTCTTGATTTCAATGGCATGCAACTGCCCACTGCGCTCCAGCAGCAGATCGACCTCGGCCCCGCCTGCCGTTCGCCAAAAGTGCGCTACGCTGTGCGGGTACGCAACGGCCTCGCGACGCAATAGGTCTTCCAGCACGAAGGTTTCCCAGCTCGCACCCCGGATCGGATGACTACCCAGAACGTCCAGTGAGTCGATGTTGAGCAAGTGATGAAGCAGCCCCGTGTCGCGCAGGTACAACTTGGGCGCTTTGACCATGCGTTTGCCGATGTTGCGAAAGTAGGGTGGCAGACGTCGCAGCAAAAAACTTTGCTCCAAAATGTCCACGTACCGCGCAACGGTTGGCTGCGACTTGCCCAAGGCGGCGGCAAACTGGTTCAGGTTGGCCAGGCCGCCTTGCGCATGTGCCAGCATGGTCAGCAGTTTTCGCATCACCATCGGATCGGCGCTCACGCCCAAGGCGGGAAGATCCCGTTCCACGTAGGTGCGCAAATACGCCTCCCACCAGTCCCGAAAGTTCCCACCACGACTTGCTGCGCCCAGCGCGTCCGGATAGCCTCCGCACAGCCACACGTGCTGATAATCGGCAATGGGCGCGTCCCCGGACGTGGTCTCCTGCACGGTCAAGGGTGGGAGTTCAAGGATGCCAACACGCCCGGCCAGGCTCTCGGCCACTTGGCGCACCAGACTGGGCTGGGAAGACCCCAGGATCACGAAGCGGCCCGTGCGCTGTCGGTCGGCATCAATCGCACCGCGTAGGGCATCAAACAGGGCGGGCAATCGCTGCGCTTCATCCAGGATCAGCCCTTGGCCCGAGCGGGCATCCAACTGAAAACGAGGATCTTCCGCAAACAGGGCATGGGTCGCGGTATCCTCCAAATCCAAGTAGGAATAGTCTGCAAAAACCTGCCGAGCCAGTGTCGTCTTGCCGACCTGGCGGGCACCGAGAATCAGCACCGCCGGAAACTGACGGGCCAAGTTTGCAAGGCGATCGGAGCAAATTCGTCGGTACATACCAAGCATTATTAAACAATGACTTTGATATTACCCTATATCTCGCTGGCAGTGACCAGCCTCCATGAGCCGGCTTGCGACGTAAGCCGAGCATCCCCGAATGCCAGGGTCAAGCGCCACCGCCTTGGTACGTTGATCGCGAACGAGTCATTGCCGCTGATATGTTCATGCTGACCCACGTGCATAACGACCTGCATCGAGGCGTGATAGCACCGACGTGATGCCCACACGCCTCTGGAGGCAGGCGTCAACCAGAAACCTGCGATGGACTCGGCATGAGTGTGTGGCCCGCGCGACTTGGCGCTCACATTGCACTTTCGTCCAAGGCCGCCAGCGACACAAACCCGGCTTCAGTCCTTTGCAACTTCAGCCTTGGCGGCGGCGGCTTTAGCCGAAACCTTCTTCGCTGACGTCTTACGTGCCACTTTCGGTGCAGGCTTGGATACAGCCGCCGATTTCTTCGGGACCTTGGCGGCCTTTGCTGGCTTGGAGACTTTCGCGGGCGTCGCGGGTGCGGGTGCTGCCTTGGCAATCAAGAAGTCGGCCTTGGATTTACCCTTCTTGAGACCTTCCACAATCCAGTTAGGTTGTTTGCCCTTGCCGGTCCAGGTCTTGGCGGAAACAGGATCGGCGTATATCGGAATTCCAGCGGGCTTTGCCGCTGCCTTGCCCTTGCGCAGCACCTTCACGGCCTTACTCACCTTGCCCGTCAACCCCAGATCCGCCGCGGTCAGACCGTATTCTTCGATCAGGCCTCGCACTTTGGCACTCACCACGGCGACTTCTTTCTTCAAGAGATCCGCGGCTTGCTTTTCCAGTTTGGCAATTTGCGCTTTGACATTGCGGTAAGTGGACATGATGGGCGTTTCCTATGAAATTGAGATTCCTGATTTTAGTACTCGGCTCAATTTGACCCACATGCCATGAATAGAGCATCGCCTGCGCTTTACCCGTACGCAAAATCTCCTGGCAACGCTGGCACACAGA
>CAIVXG010000240.1 GCA_903909815.1 uncultured beta proteobacterium
GGATTTGTTGGTAGTCCTCAGCAACAAGCTCAGATGGCTAAAGAAATTAGCGGTATGGCTAGTCAGGACTATAATCAATATCTAAATAATGCCATGGGCTTACATAGCCAAGGCTTGCAAGGAATGGGTCATCTATATGATACTGGCTTAAATGGTATGAGTAATATGTATGGTATGGGTTTGCAGGGTATGGGTAATCTATATAGCCAAGGTTTAAGTGGATTGCAAGGCATGAGCAATCAAGGTTATGGTGCTGCTGGATCTGCTAGTGGTAATTTAAGTGATATGCTAAAATCCCAAGCAATGCTTTCATATGCTAATGCAGGTAATCAAAATGCAAATCAGCAAAATATGCTTTCTAGTATTGGTGGTATGTTTGGTGGGAATCAACAAGGTGGTAATCAACAAGGTGGTTTTGGTGGAATTATGAAAGGAGCTGGTAGTGGAGCTGCTAGTGGTTCAATGTTTGGTCCTTGGGGTGCGCTAATAGGTGCTGGTGTAGGCGGATTAAGTTCTTATATGAATAGAGGTAAATAACTATGTTTCCAAGCTGGTATGCTCCTATACGTATAGGAGATCAAATGAGGGCAATGCAAGAAGGCATAAAGAATAGATATTTGCCTAATACATTGCAGGCACAACTTGAAGAGCAGTTGCTTAAAAATAAATACTATCCAGAAAATTCAGAAGCGCAAAATCGCTCAAAGAATGCTTATGCTGATTATGTTGCTCAGCAAGCTAGATTTTATGGTCCTAATATAAATTCTGAGATGGCATTAAGAGGAATGCAAGGGCAGCATTTTGGTGCTCAAAATAATCTTTTGGGTGCTCAGGCAAATGAATTAAACTTTGAAAATGATAGGCGTAAACAAATAATTGAAAACGCAAGACAAAGATCTGAAATAGAAGCCGGACAGTATAATCAACCATCTTCTCAGGATGCTAATTTGGAAGCATTTTTACGTTCGAAATCAGATGTGAGTAAAACCTTTCAGCTTGATGTTGCAAAGAATGGCGACCCCGTTCAAAACTGGCCGGATAGAATTGTAGTGATTCCTGCAAAGAACGGGAAAATAGTATCCACCCATGAATTGCTTACTCTTTGGATTGTCTGGCATTTGTCGTTGCAGTTGACCTGACATGTCAGTATTCCCAATAATTAAGAGTTAAACAAATTTTCCTGCACCACCTTCAGGTTGATCAACTTTGCAGATTTCATCACGCCATTTTGGCGGCGCTCCACCCACTCAGCTTCTACCATAATTTTTGCAGTAGTGGCGTAGCTCATAATCTGCTCTTTAAAAAGAGCTTCATCATATCCTATATCAATGACATTTCGATGTCGACCATACACGAAATGCATCTGACGAAACTCCCCGTGGAATCCTTTAACTTCCCCTATTTTTTTGATAGAAACATTTTCCTCAACAACTGGTTTGGGAGCGCCAAAACTTTTCTCAAATTCTATTGAATTCACCAAAGCTGCGCCTGAAAAAGTGCAAGTATTTGGTAACTCACGGGTGCCAATTTGATGCCGAACCTGCCGGGCAATTTCTAGCAGGCCTGGAATTTCATGTGCAGAATTATCTTTCATTCGCTCATTTTTCCAAAGGCTTTTGTTTTTTAGCAATTCGATGCACATTGAAGCCTTCCTGTTGAATTCTTCGGTATGAACATTTTCAAAATATTTTGCATTGAAATCGTATCGCGCAAATGCTCGGCCATGTTTTTCTATAACCTTTAAGCCTTGCCTGTAAATAATATCCGATATCTTTATTCCCAAGGCGATTGGAAGCATTGCCCAAAGTCCCCGTGCTAATGTTTCGAATGCTGGAGACGAAATGCTAAACTTTCGCAAATCCAATTCAATTTCTGCTTCACGTTGAGTAAACACTGCATCCAAGATTTTATTATCAATAAGATACAGGCAGTGCTTTTGGGTTTGCATCAGCGCTTGAAAATTCATTCCCTCTTGATGTGCGTCTGTGGAGCCCTCTTGTAGAAAATCAAACAGGGATTTTCCGATGGAGTATTTTGAGCCGGCAATCGCGATGTTTCCACCTTCGCGCCAAGTGGGCGCTGTTTGATCATTTTCAGTCATGGTTTTCCACTCCATTGCGGGATGTTGATGGCTTCAATTTTCCCCATGGTGATCGAAAACCAGTCCGAGCAAGTTAGAGCAACGGACCATTTACTCGGACACCGGTGTCACTTTTTTGTTTTTTTTCTAGAAAATCGCTGATCCGTCCGTTTTCTTCAACCGGAGGGTCGCCGCAGACTGAGACTGAAAATGCGCCACTGCGGTGAGCGCCAGGGTTTTCTATGCTGTCTGACCCGACCTTTCGTGAGCCTGCAGTTTGAGTTCCAACGGCGCATTGCGTTTCGTTTATTTCGTTTTATGTTAGACTCAAACGCATTAGAGAATTGGAAACGACATGCAAACCGCTACCTCGCAGGCAAGAAATCCCGCTCAGCCGTACAACCCGCTTGACCCGTTGGCCCAGGCTATAGGATTGAGACTCGGTGGCACCGTGAGTGCCAAAGGAAGTGCCCCCACCTCAATGTCCTCCCGTGTGGCGAAAGCTTTGCATGAAGTATTGGAATCCAGGACGCCGGAGAGCCGCAGCACGCGCATGCTGCTGATCCGCCACTTGGTGGACATTGAAAGCCAGGATGCTGCAATTGATATCCCTAAAGTCCCCGCGGTTGCTGACGATCTGATCAGCACAGCGCAGGCGGCTCAGATTCTGGGATTCAGCCGCCCGTACGTGGCGATGCTGATTGACCAGAAGAAGCTCAAGGGGGCGACAGTTTCTGCAGGCGGCCACCGGCGCGTTTCCCGCGCTACGGTAATGGAGTGGAAAGAACAGCACCAGACGCCTGGCGAGAGCCTCAGTTTGCGCACCGAAGGTCAGAGGATTGGCGCCTACAAGGGCGCCGAAAAGGACGTGGTTCGCCGCATCAAAGCCCTTGCATCCAGCCAGCGATGAGCCACCATCCGCTGTCGCCAGGCGCGAACACGCTGGTCATTCTGGATGCATGTGTGCTGTTGCCGTCCCGACTATCCGACGTTCTGTTTGACTTGATGCTGGACGATCTTTACTACGCATACTGGACAAAGGACGTCGAAGCAGAGTTCTTGCGCAATTGGCCCGGCGTCCACCCAGATGCGCCAAGTTCTGGACCCAAGAGGCTCAAGGCCTTTCAGCGGGCCACCCGTTACGGCCACTTAATCTCTGGCCATGATGATGCAGGCCTGATATCGCGTGTTTCCACTCGAGTTCACGAAAATGATCGTCACCTGATCACCGCCGCGCTCGTTCTGATGCATGGCCTGGATGAAGAAGACGACCCTCACTTGCACAAGGTGATCATCGTTTCCGATAACACCAAGCATCTGGCCGTCGCCGACACCCGCAAACTCGGCATCGAGGTTGTCAAGGCTGGCAAGTTTCTTGACGACCTGTTTGGGGCGGCCCCTCAACGGGTACGTCACGCCATCAGAAAGTCGCTTCGTGATCTTAGCAATCCACCCTACTCAATCGAGGAAATGATAAGTGCATTGAGATTGCACGGGGCAAAGGCGACTGCCATGGGAATGGGAAACAAGCTTCCCGACGAGTGAGGTCGCGCCTAGTCGGGATAGGGGCACTTGAGTACGCATGACCCAGTTGCTAGTCTCACAAAAGAGCCGCTTCCCTAACGTGCCCAACATCGTCAAACGACAGCGCGACACGCATTCCTGCGTCACTATGATAAAAACCGTCCACATTGGAATCGAGCAGCGCTAGCGAATCAACTAGTCGTCCTTGGTGCTCAAGCTCAATGCGCAAAAGATCGTCATTCCGGATAAGCCACTAAGCCAAAGTTAAATACGTCGTTTGTCTCATATTATATTTAATCCGATATATAATATAAACATCATCATAAACGTGAATTTACAAATGTCAAAGAAGGCGGTTTTAAAATTACTTGCACAAGAGCGTCTTCGTCTGGAGGATATTGTCAAGCGTGGTCAAGACTGGCGTGAAAGAGAAAGGTCCAATACGTTGATTCTTTTCGATGATGGTCTTTCAATGAAAGAAATTGCCGAAATTGTGGGGATAGATATTCGAACAGTTGGCTTGACAAGAATGGATTGGCTCAAACGTGGTTTTGACTCATTGGTTGATTTGCCACGCAGCGGTGCACCAAAAAAGATAACCCAAGAGCAACTTGAAAAGCTCTTGGAAGCTGCTGAAAAGGAGCCATTGACGGCGAAGGCGCTGCTAGCCAAACACATCGACGCAGGCGGCGCTTTGGTGCATGTGAACACATTGACCAAGTCACTGAAGAAGGCTCAATTTGTGTGGAAACGCACAAGGTCATCCCTCAAAAAAAACGAGACGAATCCGCTTTCAGAGTAGCCCAAATAGAGATCGAAGGGCTGCGAGCGCAAGCAACTGCAGGCGAGATCGTCTTGGCCTACTTCGACGAGGTTGGCTTCTCCCAAGTGCATCCGAACCGAAGTGCTTGGACACCCAAGGGTGGTCGTCATTTGATTGGTGCCAAGCGCGGAAAGCGCCTCAACGTGTTGGCCGCCATGCTCTCCACGGGCGAACTGTTCAGCGCCAAAATTTGGCAATCAACAACAGCGGATATATTTGCTGGATTCATTGGCATGCTCAAAGAACACGTAGGAAAGAAAATAACTGTCATTCTTGACAACGCCTCAATTCACAAGGCAAAGGCGAACAAGCATATTATGGATTTCTTGGTAAAGCAAGGTTTGACACTTTATTTCCTACCAGCATATAGTCCGGAGCTCAATAGAATTGAGAAGCTTTGGCATCTGATGAAATACACCTGGATGTCTGTGAAGTGTAGGGACAGCGAAGACTTAGAAGCCGATGTGGATGAAATTCTTAACAACTTTGGCTTAAAATACAAGCTCGTCTTCTGACGTATCTAAATTAATGTTTGCGGCTTACTTAGGTAGTCACGTTTCAAGCCCAAAGTCTCATCGGATGCAAATAGGACCTTAGTGAAAAGCGAATTAGTTTGCGCATAAAACGCATCATTGAACTCCTTCGCGCGCTTTGTCCAAAGATCTTCATCCAACTGGAATTTTGAAAACTGCATGCCCATGGGATCGGCATATATCGTCACAACTTTCAACACCATGAACATATTTCGGAGAAGCTCACGACGAGTGCTCAACTTCGCTGCGTCGCCAAGATGGCCTTGCATCGCGATGAACGTGTTTTGGTTCCCCAACTTATCAAGGTCAGACTGTTTCTTAACGCGATCAACAGCATTGCACATATCATTGTCTAGCTTATCTCTCCAGATGTGAAATCCACGGACTATTGTCTCGACTTGGTTTCTGATTTGCATCGGCATCTCGCTCGGGCTTTGATGAGACTGCAAGAACTCCGCGATACCTTTCAAATAGTCGATTGTTCCAGTCAAATTGGCTCGGTCCTCAGAGTCAAGCATGTCAAGGACTTTCTCCAGGTCACATCGCAGCACCTTCAACGACCTCTCAATATCTGCCAGGTGAGATTGGGCCACCGCAATGCTTGCGAGCTGAAAGGCACCCACGGCCAATTGGCGTAACTCGCCCGCCTGCACAACGCGCCCCTTACCCACAATGAGGCCGTTCTTGCCGACGGCGTCCGCCAGCGTCTCACCAGACTTCGTCTTCATCATTTCGAAGCTGCCGTCGCGCAATCCCTGCTGAATCTCTGGCTTGAATACCAGTTCCAGCGTTCGATTGGGCAGGCTAATTCCACCCTTGATGACATCCGTCACCAAATGCTGAGCCTGTCGGAACACGTCCGCAGTCATAGGTAGACGCTGCGCCCTTTGCGGTATGCCAGGACTCTCCATTACCGTCACTACCTCACGTCCATCGCTTGCCGCATCGAAAAGGCGCATCAGAAAACGATCGTCACCAGAAGGTGCCTTGTCGCCAGAAATCGGAATTGACTTCTGCGGACCCGATGAAATTGACACCTCTTTCCCAGACTGCCCCCGCTTGGCCCGAAGCTTCATGGCGAGGACAATCACCGCAAATGCGAGCGCCAAGCACGCAGCCAATAAGATATCTTGAGACAACGTTTTCCCCCAATAAATAGTGATCTATTTTGTATTTTCGACGATTTTTCGATAAATCTGACAGCACGTTGAAAATTGCTTTCCTCAATGGCATTACCACCGCATTCCCCCGTCATGGTCTTTTGCCCACTTTACATACAAACTCACGAATATGGCCGATGCAACGCCGGCTGCATAGGTAATTGCAAACGCCTTCAAATTCTCAAGGGGTGAAAAACTGTCTAGCACGACGATCAGAAGTGGTTCGGTTTGTTTGAACAACTTTCCCCGAACGATAAGTGGAACTCTGGCAGTTCACAAAGGTGCAGAGTTGTCCACGGCGGCGGATGGCGCTTGCGACGTACCGGCCGACGCGGTGGGCAACTCGGGGCGCACCAACAAATTTCATTCTAAGCAGCCTTTACCGGTTTTGGCAGGCTGGCACAGTAGGCCTCGTTTGGCGTTTGGTCCTCCAGACTGGAATGAGGCCGCTCGTCGTTGTACCAGTCGATGTGGCTTGCGATCAGGGTACGCGCATCAGCCACGCTGGCATAGACATGCTTGTACACATGTTCGTACTTGATGGTGCGCCACAAGCGCTCCACGAAGACGTTGTCTCGCCAGGCACCACGCCCATCCATGCTGAGCTTGCAACCCGCTTTTAGGACCACCTCCGTGAAATCGGTGGCCGTAAACTGACTGCCTTGATCCGTGTTGACGATCTCGGGTTTGCCGTATCTGCCCAAGGCTAGGCTGATGACTTCAGCGGCATGACAGGCCTCCAGTGTTGTGGCAACTTTGTGGGCTGCCGTCGGTCTTGGTGTATTCGTCTTCACCCAGCACGAAGGTTTCTCGCACGCGGATGATGCGCAGATCCCAGTCGATGTACTTCCATTTGAGACCGTGAACCTCACCCGTGCGCATGCCTGTAAGGAAGCGCGTGGTGAAGTAGTCCTTGTAGTCCGGCCGGCACACAGCCAGGATGCGCTGGAATTCCGTCAGGCTAAACGGGTTCACGTCGGTCTTGCGCAGACGCAGCGCTTTGATGTTCAGCGAGGGTGACGTAAACTGGAACCGGTCGGCGGCTTCAGTCAGGATTTGACGCAACAGACCAATGATTTCATTGATCCGTTTGGGTGAGAGTCCTTCCTTGTCTCCGCGTCCTTTAACTTTGGCGAGTGTGGCGCGGAATGCAAGAATGTCAGATTTGCTGATACTGCCGACCGCCTTACCCCCGAACTGAGGGATGAGGCGCCCGTTCAGTGTGGACAGCAATGACCGGATGTGACTGCGCCGCCATTCGATGCTGTGCTCATCCACCCAGGTGTTGGCGAAGTCTTTGAACAGGGGGCCGGTGGCAACCGGTTCTGGTGCCACTTCGCCGACCGAGGCAACCGGCGCAACCGCCGCTGCTGCCACACTGCTCGACCGTTCAAAGCGTTTGAGCGCCTTGCTGTTGGGGAAGTAGTTGGCGTAGACGAAGGTGCCAGCGGCGATTTCCGACTCGATCTTGTCGAGGACTTTTTCCAGCTTCTTGCGGTTGGCTGGGGAGTCAGGCAGCAAGGTGTATTCCCGGCAGCGTTCGTCCTGATAGCGAAAGTCGAAGAACAGTGCTCCGTTTGGCTTGTGTACGCGAACACTAGGCATGGAGCATGCTCCCGTTTGCCATAGGAATGCCCATCATGCTCATCGACTTCGCGGTTGGGGCGGACATCATGTCGCGCTCGATTGCATTCCAAACGTACAAGATTTTGCGCCCACCGAACGGGCGGAAATAATGCACGCCCTCCAGCAAGACACTGTCCTTCAGGCGCTCGCGAATAGTGCGGACGTCGTACTTGATGCGAGCCGAAAGCTCATCCGTTGTAAGAAGCTCTGAGTTCATACTATCTCCTTGTTGCGCTACCATGAAGATTGGTAGACATGCTTATATTAAAGCATAAATGCGCATCGTCAAGATGTCTACCGATGTATTTTTGCGTTTTTGATAGAATTCCGACAAAAGGAAAGATCGCACATGGAACGTAGCCAACTTAACCTTCGGATATCCGATCAGCTTGGAAAGTTGATCGATGCGAAGCGGATCGAACTGGCTGCCACCATGGGTAGCATCCCGTCGCGGTCAGAAATCCTTCGCCTTTCGCTGGAAGCTTTCCTTGGCAAGGACTTATCGGAGACTGAGGTTGACAGGCGAAGAGTGGCGCCGCACAAGGTATCCGCAAAGAAGCGCGACTAACAGGTATTTCTGCCGAGGGTGATGGTCCGACCAGAAACTCCACGCGGGTTCCACCCACCCTACTTCCCACCGCGCGCGCTGCGAGTTAGCCCCATTGGCTGTGGGCAAGTTTGTGGATAACAGCCTCGCAACTCGAAAGCACCTCGATCAGCGTTGAGATTTTCCTAACTTGCTGAAAAAAGTTGCAGCGACCAACGGGTTGAATCCGGCGAGATGGTTTCTCCTGCCCCGGTTGATGACCGCTTTAGCCCGACCAATTTGGAAACATCGGTGGCAAGTTTGTGCCCATAGGAGTCATTGAAAAATGCGCAGAGTGGTAACTCGTCGGCACTCAATGTTGTTGTGGCAGCGGTAATGCGGTCTTGTAGCGCACCTGTTTCAGCGCGAAGCTGGATCGGATCTTTTCCACGCCGGGAATCGGCGAAAGCTGCTCCAAGATGAAGCGCTCCAACGCGCCCATATCGCTGACGACGACCCGCAGCAGGTAATCGCTGTCACCAGTCATCAAATAGCACTCCATGATTTCGTTGTGCCGGTCAATGTGGGACTCAAACTCCGCCAGCGTCTCCTTGCTCTGAGCCTTCAAGCTGATCGAGATGAATACGGTCAGACCAAGTCCCAGCGCCGCAGCGCTGGCCAAGGCGACGTAGCACTGAATTACGCCGGCACTTTCCATGGCTTTCACGCGTGCCAGGCAAGGTGATGGCGACAGGCTGACCCGCTTGGCCAACTCAACATTTGAAAGAGCGCCGTCATGCTGCAGTTGGTCCAGGATGCGCAAATCCATGGCATCCAGATTCATGTGCTTCATTGTCGTGACTTTCCGATTGATTATGCTGCCAAGCCGATATTTGGCAGCGAATTATGGCAGCACATGCGGCATCACAAGCGCTAAAGTTTTGCCTTATGACACAACAGCAAAACCCCACTTCCTCGGCGCCCGATGCCGACCCGGCAGAGACGCTCGAATGGCGCGACGCATTTCTTTCCATGGTCAGCGTCCACGGACCAGAACGGGCACGTCAGATTCTGGATGAGCTCGCCAGATTGGCGAGACTCGAACGCATCGGCTGGCAACCCGAGTTGAATACGCCCTATGTGAACAGCATCGCAGTGCAGGATCAGCCGCCGTTTCCCGGGGATCTGGCCATGGAGGAGCGACTGGCATCGCTGATGCGCTGGAACGCGCTGGCGATGGTGGTACGAGCCAACCAAGCCTACGGCGAACTCGGTGGCCACATCGCCAGCTATGCCAGCGCTGCCGACCTGTTTGAGACCGGCTTCAACCATTTCTTCCACGCGCGCAACGACACGCACGGCGGCGATCTCGTTTTCTTTCAGCCGCACAGCGCGCCGGGGGTGTACGCCCGCGCCTTCCTGGAAGGACGCTTAAGCGAGGCCGACCTGCTGCATTACCGCCAGGAAATCACGGCGCCAGAGCAAGGCGCGCGCGGTCTCTCGAGTTATCCGCATCCCTGGTTGATGCCGGATTTCTGGCAGTTCCCGACTGGATCCATGGGCATCGGCCCCATCAGCTCGATCTACCACGCGCGCTTCATGCGCTACCTCAGCCACCGGCAGTTGCTCAACTGCGAAGGCAGAAAGGTCTGGGGCGTGTTTGGCGACGGAGAGATGGACGAGCCCGAAAGCATGTGCGCGCTGACGCTGGCAGCACGTGAAAAGCTGGACAACCTGGTCTGGGTGGTCAACTGCAATCTGCAGCGGCTTGACGGCCCGGTGCGCGGTAACGGCCGCATCATCGACGAGCTGGAAAAACTCTTTGCCGGTGCCGGCTGGAATGTCATCAAGCTGGTGTGGGGCAGTGACTGGGACGGCCTTTTTGCCCGCGACAGCACCGGGGCGTTGGCGCGGGCCTTTGCCAGTACCGTCGATGGGCAGATGCAAACCTTCGCAGCCAAGGACGGTCGCTTCAACCGGGACCATTTCTTTGGCCAGAACGAAGACCTCATCCGGCTGGCGCAGGGCATGACAGACGAGCAGATTGACCGCCTACGCCGCGGCGGCCACGATCTGGTCAAGATCCATGCGGCCTACGCGGCAGCCGCCGCCCACGTGGGGCAACCCACGGTGATCCTGGCCCACACCAAGAAGGGCTATGGCATGGGCAGCGCAGGCCAGGGCAAGATGACCACTCACAGCCAGAAGAAATTCGACGAAAGCGACCTCATCGAATTTCGCAACCGTTTCGATCTGCCGCTGTCCGACGAACAGGCAACGAACCTGTCGTTTCTGCGCCCCAGCGACGACAGCGCCGAAATGACCTACCTGCGCGAGCATCGCCAGCAACTTGGTGGATCCATGCCCAAGCGCATCACAAAGTGCGATGTCGTGCCGGTGCCCGCTCTTGCCGCCTACGGGCAGTTTGCCCTGCAGGCTGGCGGTAAGGAAATGAGTACCACCATGGCGTTTGTGCGCATGATGGGCAATCTGCTCAAGGATCCGCAGTTGGGTTCACGCATCGTGCCCATCGTGGCGGACGAGGCTCGCACCTTCGGCATGGCCAACCTGTTCAAACAGGTGGGCATCTACAGCAGCGTGGGCCAGCGCTATGCGCCCGAAGACATCGGCTCGGTGCTGAGTTACCGCGAGGCTTTGGACGGGCAGATCCTGGAAGAAGGCATCAGCGAGGCCGGCGCCATTGCCAGTTGGACTGCGGCCGCCACCAGCTATAGCGTGCATGGGTTGGCCATGCTGCCGTTCTACATCTACTACTCCATGTTCGGCTTTCAGCGCGTGGGAGACGCGATCTGGGCCGCTGCCGATCAACGGTCCCGCGGTTTCCTTCTCGGCGCCACGTCGGGCCGCACCACCTTGGGTGGAGAAGGCCTGCAGCACCAGGACGGCACGAGCCATCTGATGGCAGCAACCATTCCCAACTGCAAGGCCTATGACCCGGCCTTTGCCGGTGAGCTGGCGGTGATTCTGGACGCAGGAATGCGCGAGATGCTGCAGGAACAGAAGGACGTTTTTTACTACATCACCCTGATGAACGAGAACTACGCCCAGCCGGATTTGCCGGACGCTTCGATTCCAGGTGTGTTGCGTGGCGCCTATCATTTCGGCAGCTACGGGCCAGTTGGGGCAGACCGTGTCACGCTGCTGGGATCCGGGGCCATCCTGACCGAAGTCGTCAAGGCGGCCGAGCAACTCGCTCTGCAGGGCATGGGCTCGGACGTCTTCAGCGTTACGAGCTGGAGCGAGCTCGCGCGCGACGGGGCCGCCAGCGAGCGAGCGTATATCGCCGAGTTGCTTGACGGCAGCAAAGGACCCATCGTTGCCGCGACAGACTATGTGCGCGCGGTACCTGAAAGCGTGCGTGCCTACCTGCCAGTGGCAAGTCGCTACGTCACTTTGGGTACCGATGGTTTCGGTCGCAGCGACACGCGTGCCGCCCTGCGCTCTTACTTTCACGTTGATGCGGCCAGCATTGCGGCCAGCGCCATCGAATCGGTGAACCGCTCGGCGATCGGGAAGGCAGCGTAAAGCGATGCACAGCATAGAAATTCAGGTTCCCGACATCGGTGACCTCGATGAAGTTGCCGTGATTGAACTCATGGTCAAAGTAGGCGACAACGTGAGGGCTGAACAGAGCCTGATCACGGTGGAATCGGACAAGGCCTCGATGGAAATCCCCTCCAGCGCGGCCGGCGTGGTCAAGGAAATCCTGGTCGCGCTGGGCAGCAACGTCAAGCAGGGCTCGGTCATTGTCAGGCTGGATGCGGTCGTTGCGTCATCGCCTGCAGAGCGACCGTCTCAAGCGGTAGCGTCACCAGAAATATCTCTCGCCGTGGACGCAACCGTCGCGCCTTCGACACCCCCTGCACCCGTGGTCGCTGCCTTGGGCCAGGGCACCCCTGCACACAATCCTGGCATGGCGCCGATCAGCCTGCCACACGCCTCACCCTCGGTTCGGAAGCTCGCACGTGAGCTTGGCGTCGCACTGCATGAAGTCAAGGGCAGCGGTCTGAAAGGTCGCATCACAGATGCGGACGTGCAAGCCTATACCCGTTCGGTGATGAACGGCACACGGCAAACAATGATGGGTGCGGCGCAAGCCAAAACCAGCGACGGTGGCGGCGGTGCGGGTCTGGACCTGATCCCGTGGCCCAAGGTAGACTTTGCCAAGTTTGGTCCGATTGAGCGCAAGGATCGATCGCGCATCAAGAAGATCAGCGCAGCCAATCTTCACCGCAACTGGGTCATGATTCCGCACGTCACGAATCACGACGAAGCCGATATAACCGAGCTGGAAGCCTTCCGCGTTTCCACCAATCAGGACAGTGGCAAAGGTACGAATGGCGCAAGTGCCAAGGTGACGTTGCTGGCTTTCCTTATCAAGGCCTGCGTGGCGGCGCTGCAGAAGTTCCCCGATTTCAACGCCAGCATGGACGGCGAGCAGTTGGTGCTGAAACAGTATTTTCACATCGGCTTTGCCGCCGACACGCCCAACGGCCTGGTGGTGCCCGTGATCAGGGACGCCGACAAGAAGGGCATTTTCCAAATATCACAGGAAATGAGTGAACTGGCGAAGAAGGCGCGCGACGGCAAACTCAGTCCCGCGGAGATGACCGGCGCGGGTTTCACGATCTCATCGCTGGGTGGCATTGGTGGGCGCTACTTCACGCCCATCATCAACGCGCCTGAGGTGGCGATTCTGGGCGTGTGCAGATCAACCATGGAACCGGTGTGGGACGGCAAGGCCTTTCAGCCTCGGCTCATGCTGCCGCTGAGTCTTAGCTGGGACCACCGTGTCATTGACGGCGCGAGTGCTGCACGCTTCAACCTCTATCTCTGCCAGATCCTCGCAGATTTTCGGCGCATCCTGCTTTGAGGAATCAAACTGGACTTGTTGAAATCAACGTTCCCGACCCGCACCCTGGCCGAGGTGACGACAGACAAGTGCCGTCTATGAATCGGCGCCGGTATAGACAATCGTGCAATAGAAGCGCACGGGCAACTGAATCAGCCGCTCAAATCCGTGCAGCACTTCGCCGCGCAGCGTCAGGGTGTCACCGGGCTCCAGCAGATAAAGCGTCTGGCCGCTGCGGTATTCCATCACGCCTTCAAGCATGTGGATAAGTTCTGTGCCCGGATGCTCGACGGTCGGCAGACTTCCGGAGGGCTCCTTGATGGTGACCATGAACGCGTCAAACGCCTTGGTCGGTCCCTGGTCGTAGGACACGAGCTGAAACGTATGCCCCGGGCGTGTTCCCTGGCGCAGAAACGGCATACCTTCCCCGTGCTTGACCAGATGCGCGCCACCCACGGGCACATCGTAGGTTCTGAATAGCATGGCCATGGTGCTGCCCAGTGCCCTGGCAACGCGGCTGAGCGTGTCCATGCCGGCTGAAATCTGACCATTTTCGATCTTGGACAACATGCCGCCGCTGATGCCAGCGAGTTCGGCCACCTGCGTAATGGTGAGTGCGTTGCGCAACCGCAGCGCACGCACCGCACTGCCCACACACTTTTCCAAGGCAAGTGGCGGGGCCGTGGTGGCTGCAACGGGTTTGGTCGCTCGTACCGCTTTAGAACTGTCTTTCAAGGGTTTCACCCTAGTTTCTCCAAAGGAATAATAGTTAACATACAGGAATAATATCACGACCTAAGGTTTGTACCGCCGAGGGCTTTGGCGGGTCGATTCACCACTCTCTCATTCAAAAGGACTCTTAACATGACAGTATTTCTTAAAGTGGCCATGGGTGTTGCGGCCATGTCCATTTTCACCGCACAAGGCCAGACACTGGAAAAAATCAAGACCGATGGCGCGATCACGCTGGGCTACAGAGAGTCGGCAGCGCCATTTTCCTACTTGGACGACAAGCAGCAACCCATCGGCTACTCGATGGACATCTGCCTGAAGATCGCTGACGCAGTCAAGGCCGCGCTCAAGATGCCGGCACTCAAGGTGAATCTCACCCCGGTGGGCCCCTCGACGCGAATTCCACTGATCTCGAACGGCACCGTCGATCTGGAGTGCGGGGTTTCCACCAACAATGCAGAACGGCAAAAACAGGTCGCATTTGCTCCGACCACCTTCGTCACCGGCACGCGGCTGATGTTCAAGAAGACGCAGCATGTGGAAGCGCTGGCAGATCTCAAGGGCAAGAGTGTGGTGTCCCCATCGGGTAGTTCCAACATCAAGGTGGTGATGGAGCTGAACAACGCCAAACAGTTGGGGATCAATGTGGCGGGAGTACAAGACCTGCCAGAAGCGTTCCTGATGGTGGAGACCGGGCGTGCAGTGGCATTCGCCACGGATGACGTGCTGATCTACAACATGATCGCCAACGCGAAATCGCCCGCTGACTTCGCCGTGTCCAAATTCTCGCTGTCAACCGAGCCCTACGGGATCATGATGCGCAAGGGCGACCCCGGCTTCAAGAAAGTGGTCGATGACGCCGTCAAGGCCATTGCCAAGAGCGGGGAAATCGACAAGATCTACGCCAAATGGTTCACCGCACCGATTCCGCCCAAAGGCATCAACCTGTCGATGCCAATGAGCGCCAACCTGAAGAAGGCACTGGCGAATCCGACGGATTCGCCGGACCCCAAGGACTACGAATAGCCCATTGACATCAGGCTATCCCCATGAACTACAAGTGGAACTGGAGTGTCTTCTGGGACCCCAACCCGGAGGGCAGCGGAACGTTCTTTACCTCGCTGTTGTCGGGTCTCGGCTGGACCCTGACGACGGCGCTGTGCGCCTGGACAATCGCGCTGGTCTTAGGGGTCGTAGTTGGCACACTGCGCACCACTGCAAATCAATGGGTGGTCCGTGCGGGCAACATTTACGTTGAGATCTTTCGCAACGTCCCGCTGCTGGTTCAGATGCTGCTGTGGTACTTCGTGCTGCCGGAGTTGCTTCCCACCGAATGGGGCGATGCAGTGAAGCAAATGCCCAATTCACCTTTCTTCACGGCGGTCGTATGCCTTGCCTTCTATACGTCGGTGCGCATTGCCGAACAAGTCAAGGCTGGCATCCTGGCTCTGCCACGCGGCCAGGGCATGGCTGGACAGGCGTTGGGCCTGACCGTGCCGCAGACCTACCGCTATGTGTTGCTGCCGCAGGCGATGCGAATCATCATTCCGCCGTTGACAAGCGACTTTCTCAACATCATCAAGAACACCTCGGTGGCGCTGACGATAGGACTGATGGAGCTGACAGCCCGCACGCGGGCCATGGAGTCGCAAACCTTCCAGGTGTTTGAAGCCTTCACGGCAGCTTCCCTTATCTACATCGTCGTCAATGTCACGGTCGGTCAATTGATGCGCATGCTTGAGAAAAAGATCGCGGTTCCGGGATTGATCGGCGGCGGTCAAGATGCCCCCCACTGACCAGGACGCAGCGCATGTTTGACAATTTTGACTTCGACGTCATCTCCCGCTCCTGGCATTACCTGATTTTTTCGGGGATGACGTTCACGCTGCAGCTCACGCTGTACGCCATGCTCGGCGGCATTTTTTTTGGCACCCTGCTGGCCATCGCAAGGATGTCGAAATTCAGGTCACTGGCCATCGCCGCCGGCGCCTACGTCAACCTGATTCGCGCCCTGCCGCTGATCCTGGTGATCTTCTGGTTCTACTTTCTCGTACCCTATATCGGCCAATGGATCACGGGCTCGAACCAACCGATCAAGGTCGGGGCCATGGCCTCCTGCCTCATCACTTTCATCATGTTCGAGGCGTGCTACTACTGCGAGATCATGCGCGCCGGCATCCAGTCGATCCCGCGCGGGCAGTTGTCGGCAGGCTATGCCCTGGGTCTGACCTACTGGCAACTGATGGGACACGTCGTGCTGCCGCAGGCGTTTCGAAACATGATGCCTTTGCTACTCACACAAACCATCATCCTGTTCCAGGACGTGTCGCTCGTTTACGTGCTGTCCATGCCAGATTTTCTGGGTGCCGCTTCTCAGGTGGCGCACCGCGACAGCCGACTGGTGGAGATGTACCTGTTTGTCGCCGTCGTGTATTTCATCATGGCCTACACGCTGTCCACTGGCGTGAAGCACCTGCAGAGTCGCATGGCCATTGTTCGCTGATGCGCGTCAACTTCAACCCAAAAGCACTTCAAAATGATTGAAATAAAAAACGTCAGCAAGTGGTACGGCAGCTTTCAGGTTTTGACGGACAACAGCCTGTCCGTCAAAAAAGGCGATGTAACCGTCATCTGTGGCCCATCGGGCTCGGGCAAATCCACCTTGATCAAGACCATCAACGGCCTGGAGCCGTTTCAGAAGGGTGAAATCATCCTGGACGGCGTGTCTGTGGGTGACGCCAAGACCAACTTGCCAAAACTGCGCTCACGGGTCGGTATGGTGTTCCAAAATTTCGAGTTGTTCCCGCACATGCGCGTCATCGACAACCTGATATTCGCGCAGGTCAAGGTCCTCGGTCGCAGCGACTCGGAGGCATCGAAGCAGGCGCTGAAGTATCTGGATCGCGTGGGCTTGACGGCGCACAAGGACAAGTTCCCAGGGCAACTGTCCGGCGGACAGCAGCAGCGCGTGGCGATCGCGCGAGCCCTGGCGATGGACCCGATCTGCATGCTGTTTGATGAGCCCACTTCAGCGCTTGACCCCGAGATGGTGGGCGAGGTTCTTGACGTCATGGTGGAACTGGCACAGGAGGGGATGACCATGATGTGCGTGAGTCATGAAATGGGCTTTGCGCGCAAGGTCTCCAACCGCGTGATCTTCATGGACCATGGTCACATTGTCGAAGACTGCAGCAAGGACGAATTCTTCGGAAACATGGAGGCGCGCACGGACCGCGCCAAACTTTTTCTGTCAAAAATTCTCCAGCACTAAAACCTCAGGGATCGATTTCAATGGCTATTTCAAGCACTGCGCTGCCGCGCATAGGCGTTCTTGGCGGCATGGGTCCACTGGCCTCGGCCGAATTCATGGTGAAGCTCGTGCACGCCACGCCCGCACAGCGTGACCAGGAACACTTTCCGACAACGCTGGATTCGTCGCCTCAGATACCGGACCGCCCAAGTTCACTGGACGGCAGCGGGCCCGATCCGTTCCCGGCCATGATCGACGTGATCCGGCGGCTGGAGTCTGACGGATGCGCCCTGATCGCCATGCCCTGCAATACCGTGCATCACTGGTACGACCAGCTTGTTGACCAAACGAGCCTGCCCATCGTGCACATTGCCGACGCAGTAGCAGCCCGCCTGCGCGAACTCTCGCCCCAGGTCAGGCGTGTTGGCGTGCTGGGCGCAAGGGTGACGTCCAATCTCGGTATCTACTCGAATCGTCTGGGTGATGAATGGGAATGGGTGTACGCCTCAGCAGAGGCGCTGGATGCGATGGTCATGCCAGGGATTGCCGCCGTCAAGGCGGGTGATTTGGCGCAAGGGCGAATTCTTCTCCTTGCGGCGATCCAGCACATGCTGACGCAGCGGCTGGATGCCATCGTGCTCGCGTGCACTGAAATTCCTGTGGTCATAGGGCAGGCCGACGTGCCGGTACCTGTTATCGACTCGACTGACGCGCTGGCCCAATACACCGTGGCCGTCGCCCAGGCCATGCGTTGAAAACAGCCCTGACTTAGTGGTCAAACCGCGGAAAACACCACAATGAAGACCGGAAGTATTTTCAAAATCCACGCCATCACCCTGATGGCGTCCGCACTGTTGACCATCAGTTCCGCGTGGTCGCAGACCCGTGACGACGCGTTGCTGGCAGCAGCCACCGCCGAACAAGCGTCCGTGCTCAAGACGCTTGAGCAGTTGGTCAATATCGAGACCGGCATCGGCAACGAAGAAGGCCTACTGGCATCGGGGCGCTACGTGGAGTCGGAGCTTAAGGCACAGGGCGCTTCGGTCACGCGCCACAAGGCGCTAGCGGGCGAGGCGGGAGACAACATCGTCGGTCGCATCAGCGGCAAGGGCCAACGCCGCATCCTGCTGATGGCTCACATGGATACCGTCTACGTGAAGGGCACCCTCGCCAAGGCGCCGTTTCGTGTGGATGGCAATCGCGCTTTCGGCCCTGGCATTGCGGACGACAAGAGCGGGATCGCGGTCATACTGCACACCCTGCATCTGCTCAAGGCGCGAGGCTTCGACAATTTCGCCACAATCACCGTCCTGTTCAACACCGACGAAGAGCACTCTTCACCGGGCTCGAGTGATCTCATCCAGGCTCTGGCCAAGGAAAGCGACGTGGTGCTGTCGTTTGAACCCAACCGTGCGATACGTGAAATGATGGTACTCGGTATGTCGGGTAGTGCCAGGGCGATGGTGACGATCAAGGGGCAAGCCGCACATGCCGGAGCCGATCCCGACTCGGGCACGAACGCCATGGTGGAGGCTGCTGATTTCGTTCTCAGCACACTGGATCTGGATCAGCCGTCCAAGTCGTTTCGCTTCAATTGGACGATCGGCTCACAGGGCAAGGTGCGCAACATCATTCCCGATGAGGCTTCGATTGAAGCTAATGTGCGCTATGTCCGCAAGGAAGATCTTGATGCCGCCGTGGCAGCGCTGACGGCTCGCGCCAAGAAGCCGAGATTGCCAGGGGCACAGATTGAGGTGCAACTGGTCCTGACGCGCCCCGCGTGGGTCGTCGATGCAGGCAGTCGTGCCCTTGTTGACAAAGCCGTGGCCATCTACAAGGAAGTCGGCCCGGAAATGGTCATCTTTCCAATGGTCGGTGGCGGCAGCGACGCTGCAACCGCTGCATTGAGCGGCAAGCCCGTGATTGAAGGCCTGGGTTTGCCGGGCTTTGGCTACCACAGCACCCAGGCTGAGTACGTGCTGATCGACGCGATTCCACGACGCTTGTACCTTGCCAGCCGCTTGATCATGGATCTGGGTGAGAGCAAGTAGCTCGCCCTTTGGCGCCGCCAAGACGCCAGACCATCGCGTTGCGGTTGACGTCCATCTGCCGGCTTAGTCAGGAGTTGCGTTGAACCAGGCGATGCGTCTGCCGCCTCTGTGGTGGCACCACTATCCGCGCGAGCACCTCAGTGCAGACCTGGTTGCTGGTCTTTTGGTCACGGTACTCGTGTTGCCCCAAAGTCTGGCCTACGCCTTGCTGGCAGGCTTGCCGCCGCAGGTGGGGCTGTACGTAAGCATCTTGCCGGCCATCGCCTATGCGCTGGTGGGCAGCAGCATGACGCAGGCGGTCGGGCCGGTGGCCATCACGGCGATCATGACCTATTCCCTGCTCAGTCCGCTTGCTGTTCCGGGCACGAACCAGTACGTTGCCTTGGCCGCCGCGTTGGCCCTGCTCTCGGGCTTGCTGGTACTCGCATTTGGCATGTTGCGGCTGGGCTTCCTGTCCAACCTGCTGAGCCGCCCGGTGGTGGGCGGCTTCATCTCCGGCTCCGCGCTGCTGATCCTCCTCAGTCAGGCCCGACTTCTGCTGGGCGTGCAGGTCCATGAGTCAAGTAGCTGGGGCCAGTCGGTTGCGACCCTGGCGCAGTTGCCGAATGCCAACCCCACCACGCTGTTGCTGGGTGGCCTGGGGATGGGCGTGCTGATTTTTTCTCGCACGCTGCTGGCACGCTGGCTTGCGCAAAAGGGGGTTCCGCGTCCACGCGCCGACATGGCCGTGCGACTGGTGCCCTTGCTGGTGTTGGTTGTGGCAACCCTGGCGGTGGTGGCACTGGATCTGGACAGTCGCAACGGGGTGCTCGTGGTCGGGCACGTCGCCCGCGGATTGCCCGTGCTGGTCCCGATTCTTCCGGGGTTTTCAGAGCTGGGGCTGCTCGCGGTTCCCGCCCTGGTGCTGGCCTTCATCGGCACCGTGCAAAACATTACCATGGCACAGGCGCTTGCCATGAAGCGACATGAGCGCGTCGATGCCAACCAGGAGCTGGTCGGACTGGGGATATCGAACATCGTCGCCGCGTTTTTCGGAGGCATGCCGGTAGGCGGTGGACTGTCACGCTCGGCGGTGAACGTGGCCAGCGGCGCCCAGACCCCGTTGGCCAGCATCGTGTCAGGGCTGTTCTTGCTGGCAATCGTGCTGTTGGGAACGAGCTGGTTCGCACGCATTCCCTTGACCATACTGGCGGCCAGCATCATGGTGGCCGCCCTCAGCATGATCGATCTGGCGGAACTGCGGCGCGCCTGGGACTACGACCGGGCTGATGCCGTCGCCTTTCTGGGTACCGCGCTGGGCGTGCTGGTGCTCGGCTTGCAGACTGGCATCACGCTGGGCATCGGCCTGTCGATGGCGACCTTGCTGTATCGCGCCAGCACGCCGAACATCGCTGTGGTTGGACGCATCGTGGACACGGAACACTTTCGCAACGTGGAACGCCACGGCGTGGAAACCCTGCCTGGCGTGCTGTTCTTGCGCATCGACGAAAGCCTCTTTTTTGGCAACCTCAGCGCCATCGAGTCGCGGCTGATGAGCGAAATTACCAAGCTGCCCAATGCCCACGATGTGGTGCTCATCATGAGCGCTGTCAATCGCGTCGATCTGACGGCACTGGAAGCGCTCACAGAAGTTCACCAGGATCTGAAAGCACGCGGCATAGAGTTGCACTTGGCAGAAGTCAAAGGACCGGTGCAGGATCGCCTGCTGCACACAGCGCTCTGGAAGAATCTGTCAGGCCGCGTTCACCTATCAGTGAATGACGCCTTTGAATTTATGAAGCCCTCCGTGGCATCAAGGTAATGGTCGGACAATGTCTACTTGTGGTCGGAACTTGACGACCACGACAGGCGGTTTTGGGCGACCCTGCTTGTGCTGTACTCGTTGCCAAGCGTGCGCCTGGAGACGCCGGCGTTATGTCGCGGGTGGCGGGCGTTAGAGTCAAATTTGCTTTGGCGCCACCCAATGGTCGCTGTCCTGCTAGTAGCGATTTATACTACGCCGCACCCAATGGTCACCAATTTTGGCCATACCCCAATGGTCAAATTTCCGTTTGTCAAAATCTGACGGGCTACGGGTGGGCTATAAATGGGCTATTTCTGGGCTACAACGCAAAACGCCCACATCGAGTGGGCGTTGAGATCAAGTAAGTACTTGATCCATCGAGCAGGAATGACCGGAGCTTCTCCGCGTCGATCTGCACGGCTCCACCACCTGGATAGGAATCGCCGCAAACGCAGGAACCCAGAATGATGATGCTGTCATCGACCTGATTGAGGAAGTACGCCCAATAAGGCC
>CAIVXG010000241.1 GCA_903909815.1 uncultured beta proteobacterium
ACCGCGCAGCGGCTGCCCACAGGCTTGTCCTGTGCGCAGGTGCCTTGTCCACGGCGGGCGCGATATCTGATCGGCCGAAAAACATGAGCGTTGGATAGAAAACCGCCAAAAACTACCCACAGATTCCCCCAACGAGCCAAATAATTCAATGCGGTGACAGGTGCAATGCAGTAGTGACGAGATGATGGCGGCGAAAATGGGTGCCATAAGATGAGAAAATTGTGCCTTCTTGCCGCACTCGCAGCGGCATTGTTCTTGACGGCCTGCGAGCAGCATGCTGTGGAAAACCCACTCCACTACAGCGATGCTCCGGTGGCCAGTGGCCAAACGGCTTACCGGCTTGAACCACACCCTCTGTACAACGCCCAGACCCTGGGAAACCTTTTCCAACCTCTTGTCGACTATCTGAATCGAGAACAGCCCGGTGTCCATATTGAACTGGAAGCCTCCCGTGACTATCAAGCCTACGAGCAGAAGTTTCGGGCTCGCGAGGCCGAAATTTTGATGCCCAACCCCTGGCAAACGATCGAAGCCATGAAGGTGGGTTATCACGTCATCGCGCAGTGGGGCAATGCAGAAGACTTCAAAGGCATTTTTGTCGTTCGCAAGGACGGTGGTATCCAGATGCCTGCGGACCTCAAAGGAAAAGTGGTCAGTTACCCGTCTCCTACCGCCTTGGCTGCCGCCGTGATGCCGCAGTATTACCTTCACACCCAGGGCATCGACATCAACACGGACATCCAGAATCATTACGTTGGATCCCAGGAGTCGTCCATCATGAACGTCTACATGGGCAATTCCTCTGCCGGTGCCACCTGGCCACCACCCTGGCGCCTCTTCCAGAAGAAGCACCCGGCTGAGGCCGCTGAACTGAAGGTCATTTGGGAAACTCCGCATCTGCTGAATAATTCAGTCATGGTGCGTGACGATGTGCCGCAGGCCGTCCGAGAAGGCATTCAGCGTGCGCTGCTTGACTTGCCCATGACCCCGCAAGGTCGGTTAATCTTGTCGAAGATGGAAACATCTCAATTTCATGCCGCCACAGATGCCACCTACGATATCGTCAAAGAGTATGTCGCCCGGTTCGAAAAGGAGGTGCGCCCCATAGAGCGCAAATGATGCTCAATTCCCTGAGACGCCTGCTGGCGGGAACGCTCCGTCGACAACTGATGATCGGGATTACGCTGGTTTTTGGCTTGGCAATGTCGCTGTTCGTTTGGGATCAGTCCCGTCGGCAACACACCGTGTTGTCACAGCAACAGACCGAGCAGGCCGTCGTCCTTGCCCGCACGGCGGCCACATCAGCTGCCGTGTGGGTGGCCTCCATGGACTACGGCGGCATGCAGGACATCGTCGACAGTCTGGCGCACTATCCCGATTTGCAGTACGCCATCATCCTCGATACCAGGGGGCAGATTTGGGCGCACACCGATCAGAGTCGACGCCGGCAATACCTGAACGACATGCCAAAGGAGTCTGTGGCCAAGGTGTTCCTGGCCTCAGGCGGTTTTTCTGATGTTGCCAGTCCAGTGATGCTCTCGGGCAAGCACATCGGCTGGGTTCGCGTGGGCCTTGGCGCCGAGGTGCTCAACGCCAGACTCGCGCAAGCCTCGCGCAGTGGCGTCCTTTATGGACTGCTCGGGATTGTGCTGAGTTGCGTTCTCGCATTGCTGGTCAGCGGCCGCATGACGCGCCGCCTGCAATCCATCCAAGACGTGGCAGATGCGGTCCAACGCGGAGACACGAAAGTACGGACCGGGTTGGCAGGTGATGATGAAGCGGCACAACTTGCGCAACAGTTCAACAACATGCTGGATGGTTTGGCGCAGAGGGAGGACGCGCTGCGGGACAGCGAGGCCCAAAACCTGGCACTGATCAACGCCATCCCCGATCTGATCTTCGTGAACGACCGAGACGGCCAGTACCTCGCAGTGCATGCATCGGACCCGAGACTGCTTCTTGTGCCACCAGAGGAAATCCTGCATCGGAATGTCCAGGATCTGTTGCCCGAGCCGCTGGCTCAGCGATATAGGAATGGATTTGCCTGTGCGCTCGATAGCAAGGAAATCCAGTTTTTGAACTACTCGATTCTCTTAGAGGGAAGAGAAAAGTACTTTGAAGCCCGGATAGTTGCCCGGACCGAGGACACCGTCGTGTCCATTGTGCGCGATGTCACGGAGCAAAGACGGGCCGAGGATTCGCAACGGATTGCTGCGATTGCCTTTGAATCACAGGAAGGCATGTTCGTTGCTGATGCAGCGGGGCTGATCGTGCAGGTCAACCAGGCATTTACCGACATCACCGGATACACGGCGCAAGAAGCGGTGGGAGAAAATCCTCGACTGCTCAAGTCAGGGCGAAACAAGTCCGATTTTTACGAAGCCATGTGGGAGAGCATTTCACGCAATGGGTTTGGCAGGGTGAAATATGGAATCGCCGAAAAAGCGGCGAGGTGTTCCCTCAATGGCTGACCATCACGACCGTAAAAGACGACTCGGGCTCGCCGACTCACTATGTCGCGTGCTTTATTGACATCACCTTGCGCAAGGCGGCCGAAGAGCAGATCAACAGCCTGGCCTTCTACGATCCGCTGACGCTGCTGCCCAATCGCCGGCTCATGGGCGACCGCCTGAAACAGGCGCTGGCATCGAGTGCGCGCAGCGAGAAATATGGTGCTTTGCTGTTCATTGATCTGGATAATTTCAAAGTCACCAACGACACGCTCGGTCATACGGTGGGGGACCTGATGCTGCAAGAAGTGGGGCAGCGCCTTGTCACGTGTGTGCGTGAGGGCGATACGGTGGCTCGATTGGGTGGCGATGAATTTGTGTTGATGCTGGAAGGCCTGAGCGGAAACCGGCGTGAGTCTGCTGCCCAGGCCAAGTCGGTCGGCGAGAAAGTCCTGGCCACGATCAGTCAACCCTATTTGCTGGCGGGTCACCACTGTCGCAGCACGCCCAGCATTGGCGTGACCCTGTTCACGGACCACATGGAAACCAGCGATGAACTGTTAAAGCGTGCCGACTTGGCCATGTATGAAGCAAAGAAGGCGGGCCGCAATACCCTGCGCTTCTTTGACCCCGAGATGCAGGCGGCCGTGGCGACGCGTGCGGCACTTGAAGCAGATCTGCGTAATGCCGTCCTTTGCGATCAGTTCAAGCTCTTTTATCAGGCCCAGGTCGACGGCGAAGGTATCTTGACCGGGGTCGAGGCGCTTGTGCGCTGGATACACCCTGAGCGCGGCCTTGTGCCTCCCAGGGACTTCATTGGGCTGGCCGAGGAAACCGGCCTGATTCTCCCCCTTGGCCACTGGGTGCTGCAAGCCGCATGTGCGCAGTTGACGAACTGGTCTTTGAGACCCGAGATGTCGCAGCTTGCGATCTCGGTGAATGTGAGCGCGCATCAGTTTCGCCAAAAGGAATTTGTCGAGCAGGTGTTGGCGGTCATTGCCCGAACGGGAGCCAACCCACGGCGGCTCAAAATCGAACTGACAGAGAGTCTGCTGGTTGATGATGTTGAAGCTGTCATCGCCAAGATGACCGAACTCAAGGCGAACGGTGTGGGCTTCTCGCTGGATGACTTTGGTACGGGCTATTCGTCGCTGTCCTACCTGAAGCGATTGCCGCTTGATCAGCTCAAGATCGACCAGAGCTTCGTCCGAGACATTCTTGTTGACCCGAACGACGCGGCAATCGCCAAGATGGTCATCGTGCTGGCTGAAAGTCTGGGGCTGACGGTGATCGCGGAGGGTGTGGAAACACAGGCCCAGCGCGACTTCCTCGCGGGCCAGGGCTGCCACGCCTACCAGGGGTACCTGTTCAGCCGACCAATTCCGATAGAAGAATTTGAGATATTCGCTAGACGAGGCTGAATCAAGTCCGGCGAAAACTTCCGCAGAAGTCGAGCCCATGGTGAGCTATTGCCATTTCACTCGTCACGACGAGCTTAGGTTCCTGGCGGTGATGGGTCACAACGTTACGACAACCTCCAAAACGATGCTTATGGTTTGGTTTTTGGTGCGTCCCGTATCCGCCGGCCGGTCGCTGCGGCCTTGCCGCTGTAGCTTTCTTCGTCCGGCTGATCCCGCACCCAAGCCGGCATCGCGTAAATCCGTAATAATCCCGTCACTGAGTGCTGGTGTGAGGTTCAATTGAAGAAAGACAGTACAGATCGGAACATCCTTGCGCGAAACAGCGTCAAAGTTCTCGAAGGCAACGGCCCTGTGTTGCTTTATGCCCATGGATTCGGCTGCAATCAAAGCATGTGGGATGGCTTGACGCCTGCTTTTGCGAGTTCCCACAGGCAGGTTCTATTCGACTATGTGGGCAGCGGGCGATCCGATATCTGCGCCTTCGATCCGGAAAAATACGCCAGTCTTGGCGGCTATGCACAGGATGTTTTGGATGTTTGTGATGCACTTGATTTGAAAAGTGGTGTCGTTTTTGTTGGCCATTCTGTCAGCTGCAGCATCGGACTTCTCGCCTCAATAGCCCGTCCCGGACTCTTCGCCAAGCTCATACTTGTGGGCCCCAACCCGTGTTTCGTCAACCATGCGCCCGAGTACATCGGGGGTTTTGAGAAAGAAGACCTCGAAGGTCTTCTGGCGTTGATGGATCAAAACTACATTGGGTGGGCGAGCTATCTTGCGCCCGTGGTGTCGGCCCAGGGTGAGGCGGGTGCAGTGACACGGGAACTCGCCGACAGCTTTTGCTCGACCGACCCCCAGGTTGCCAAAGTCTTTGCGCGCGCCACGTTTTTCTCCGACAACCGGGCTGATCTTGCCAAGGTCACGGTACCAAGCTTGCTTCTACAGCATCGAAACGACACCCTGGCACCGCTCAGCGTGGGCGAGTACATGCATGCCCATTTGGCCCGGAGCACGTTGAAAGTGCTGGAGGTGCAAGGCCACTGCTCCCACATGAGCGAACCTGCGCTCGTTGCTGCAGCCGTGCGCGACTTTCTTGCTTGACGCATTCAGTCAGCAACCCCATCGTGCCAACCTTTGACCAGCTGCCTTGCCCTGCCCTGGTGACTGACCGGGGCGGCGCGGTGTTGTTGGTCAATCAAAGCTTGCTGGACTTGGTGGGCGGCGCCACAGAAAGTTGGCTCGCAAAGCCGATGGACCTGCTGTTTCCAATGCCAAGCAGAATATTCCTGCAAACTCACGTCTGGCCGATGCTGTTGCGCGAAAGCCGAGTTCGGGAAATTCGATTGCAGATTCTGGGCGACAAAGGCGCGCAGCTGCCGGTCATTGTGAATTGCCAAAAGACAACGCGGGATGCACAGGATCGCTATACCTGGGTATTCTTTGTGACGATTGAACGCAGCCGCTATGAGCAGGAGTTGTTGGAGGCCAGGCAAAGGGCTGAAAAGGTGTCCGCCAACCTGGCCAAAAGCGAGAGATTCATACGCACGATTGCGGATGCCATGCCAAGCATGATCGCCTATTGGGATACGCAACTGCTGTGTCAATTTTCAAACCAGCCGTACTGGGAGTGGTTTGGACGAACACATCAGGAAATGATGGGCTTGTCCATGGCAACCGTCTTGGGTGACAGCCTGTTTGAAAAGAATTTGCCTTACATCCAGGGCGCTTTGGCATGTGAGCACCAGGAGTTTGAACGTGCCATTGCGAAACCTGACGGGTCTATGGGCTACACGTTGGCCAATTACGTTCCAGACATCCATGCCAATGGACAAGTCCAGGGCTTCTTCGCGCTCGTGACAAACATCACCCGCCTGCGCGAGGCTGATGCGGCGATTCGTCTTTCGGCGCGGGTGTTTGAAGCGACTATGGAAGCAATCATGGTGACGGATACGGTCGCGAGTATTGTTTCGGTTAACCCCGCCTTCACTGCGCTCACGGGCTACACATTTGAAGAGGTGGTTGGCCAGAACGCGCGCATCCTGAACTCCGGACGCCATGACTCGGCCTTCTTTGGCGCGATGTTTCAAGACTTGCGTGCAAGCAAATTATGGAGAGGTGAAGTCTGGAGCAAGCACAAGGACGGCTCGATTTTTCTGCAACGACTGTGCATTTCTGCCATTTGCGACGATGCCGGCGTGGTCAGCCGCTATGTTGGCGTAGGTGCCGACATCACCCAGCAATGGGACAAAGAGCAGTTGGTGCAGCGCATGGCGTTGCACGATGGTTTGACAGGTTTGCCGAACCGCTCCCTGCTGATGGAGCGCATTGCTCAGTTGATCGCAGTGTCGGCTCGTGATCCACGTCACATAGCACTGATGTTTATTGATTTGGATGGATTCAAATTGATCAATGACACCTGGGGGCATGATAGGGGTGATCAGGTACTGAAGACGGTTGCCGCTCGACTTTTGAGCTTGCTGCGGCCGTCTGACACGGTGGCACGGCTCGGGGGCGACGAGTTCATCATTTTGCTTGACAACCCAGAAAGCCGCGACAATGTCGCCGCGGTGGCCGCGCGCGTTATCGAGGAGGTGAATGCGCCCATGCGTTTTGACGGAAAGACGGTCCATGTGGGCACTTCGATTGGCATAGCTTTCGTTACGAAAGAGGTGACGTCTCCCGAGGACTTGATCAAAAATGCCGACAATGCCATGTACAGGGCCAAAGCGGCGGGAAAGAACCGCTACCATTTTTCAGGTCACTTGGCGTAGGCGTCTAAGAAGAAGCGAAGCGCCGCATCCGTTCCCCTGTGCCGGGTCATCCAATGGCAGGGATGAAGCCGAATTCGTACAATGCGCCATCACCACAGGAGAGACGACATGACGATATTGGTAGCCTACGCGCCGCGGCCCGAAGGTCAGGCGGCACTCGACAAGGGGATCGAGATTGCGAAGCGCCGCAAGGAGCGCCTGGTCGTGGTCAACGCCAGCGCGGGTGGCTCGAAAGACGACCCGTCCTTCTCCGATGTTCAGGACTTCGAGCGCGTGCAGAAACTGCTGGCAGACGCGGGCATCGACGCCGAATTGAAGCAGTTCGTCCGCGGCAAGGGTGCGGTCGAAGAAATTGAAAACCTGGTCGAGTCTTTGCAGGTATCGCTGCTCATCATCGGCCTGAGAAAGCGCTCGGCCGTGGGCAAGCTCATCATGGGCAGCGTAGCGCAGGAGTTGTTGCTTTCCGTTCCCTGCCCGGTATTGGCCGTCAAGTCCGCGCCGTGACCGTGGATGCCGCTGCACCCGGGATGCTGCCGCGCGACAAACCCATGGAATACACGCTCAGACTCTACGATTTTGAAGAGGCGACCGAGCACGAGCGCCAAGCGGCGGAGCAACGCTTTCGCCGGGCGCTGGAGCAGGCCTTGGGCGGCGCGGCGCTGGTGGCGCCGGTCTATGCCGTCTACCTCAAGCTGCTCGCAAGCTACGGCGAGGCACCGCCCGAAGGCGCGCTCACCGAGTCCGAGCGCGAAGTGTTCGACCAATGGCAGGCGGCCGAATCGGCCGCAGTGACAGCGGCCTTGGGTCCGCACCGCCACATGGGCGACGCGCAGTTCGAGATCCGGCTCTAGTCGGTATAGGCCGCCAAGGGAATGCAGCTGCAAAACAGGTTGCGGTCCCCCCAGACGTTGTCCACGCGCCCCACAGGCGGCCAGTACTTGACCTCCTTCAAGCTGGCCAGGGGAAAAGCGCCAAGTTCGCGCGCATAGGGTCGGTCCCAGTCCGCCACCAACAGGCTGGCTGCCGTGTGCGGTGCGTGCGTGAGCGGGTTGTTGTCCCTGGGCCAGAAACCGCGCTGCACCTGATCGATCTCCTTGCGGATGGCGATCATGGCGTTGATGAAGCGGTCGAGTTCGCTCAGGGTTTCGCTCTCGGTGGGTTCCACCATTAGCGTTCCCGGCACCGGAAAGCTCAGCGTGGGTGCATGAAAACCATAGTCCATCAAGCGCTTGGCCACGTCTTCGGCGCCGATGCCGCTGGCGTCCTTGAGTGGACGCAGATCCAGGATGCATTCGTGCGCCACATGACCATTGTCGCTGGCGTAAAGCGTGGGGTAATGGTCCCGCAGCCGTGCGCTGATGTAGTTGGCGGCGAGAATGGCGGCCTCGGTCGCGTGGCGCAAGCCGTCTGCGCCCATCATGCGGCAGTACATCCAGCTGATGGGCAGGACCGCAGCATTGCCCAATGGCGCTGCACTGATCGCGCCCACGCCGTTTACTGGCAATCCGGCGGTGGCGTGTCCCGGTAAATAGGGCACCAGATCGGCCACCACGCACACCGGGCCGACGCCGGGGCCGCCGCCGCCGTGCGGAATGCAAAACGTCTTGTGCAGGTTCAGGTGGCTCACGTCGCCGCCGAACTCACCGGGCGCGGCTGTGCCCACGAGGGCGTTCATGTTGGCTCCGTCCACATAGACGCGTCCACCGTGGCTATGCACCAGGGCGCAGAGTTCCTTCACCTGGGTTTCAAACACGCCGTGCGTGCTGGGGTAGGTGATCATCACTGCGGCCAGTTTGTCGCTGTGTTGTTCGCACTTGGCTTTGAGGTCGGCCATGTCCACATTGCCCTGTGCATCGCAGGCCGTGACGACCACCGTGAGGCCCGCCATCTGCGCGCTGGCCGGATTGGTGCCATGCGCGCTGCTGGGGATCAGGCAGATGTTGCGATGCCCCTGGCCATGGGCCTGGTGATAGGCGCGAATCACCAGCAGGCCGGCGTATTCACCCTGCGAGCCCGCATTGGGCTGCAGGCTGATGCCGGCATATCCCGTGGCCTGACACAGCCAGGCGCGCAGTTGCACGTCAAGCTCGGCGTAGCCCTGCAACTGATCGGTCGGCGCAAAGGGATGCACGTTGGCGAACTCGGGCCAGGTGATGGGAATCATCTCACTGGTGGCGTTGAGCTTCATGGTGCAACTGCCCAGCGGGATCATGCTGCGGTCCAGCGCCAGATCCTTGTCGCTCAAACGCCGGATGTAGCGCAGCATGCCGGTCTCGCACTGGTAGCGGTTGAACACCGGGTGCGTGAGGAAGGCGCTTGTGCGGCGCAGCGCAGCGGGGATCAGGGAATCGATGCCGGGTTCGTAGTCGCTGACCTGCGGTAGGGATTGGCCCGGCTGCGCGAAGAACGACCAGAGCAGCGCGAGGTCTTCGCGGCTCGTGGTTTCATCCAGCGCCACGCCCAACTGGGTCGGGGATACGACGCGCAGATTTATCCCCGCCTGCCGCGCCTTGGCTGCTACCGAATCGGTAGCGCCATCGGTCTGCACCGTGACCGTATCGAAGGCGCTGGGCTGCATCAGCGTTTGGCCAAGAGCCTGCAGACCTTTGGCCAGGATGGCCGTGTAGCTGGCCACGCGCTGGGCAATGCGTGTCAGACCGGCGGGGCCGTGGTACACCGCGAACATGCTGGCCACGACGGCAGGCAGCACCTGCGCCGTGCAGATGTTGGAAGTGGCCTTTTCGCGTCGTATGTGCTGCTCGCGCGTTTGCAGCGCCAGCCTATAGGCCGGGTTGCCGTGCACGTCCACGCTCACGCCGATAAGGCGCCCCGGCATGGAGCGTTTGAATTCGTCGCGGCAGGCCATGAAGGCCGCATGCGGGCCACCGTTGCCCATGGGCATGCCAAAGCGCTGTGTGCTTCCCACCGCAATGTCGGCGCCCCATTCGCCCGGAGGCGTGAGCAGCGTGAGCGCCAGCAGGTCGGCCGCGACAATGAACACGGCCTGCATGGCGTGTGCCTGCTGCACCACCGCGCGCAGATCGTGAATCGATCCGGTGCTGGACGGGTATTGCGTCAGCACGCCAAAGCACTCGCCCTGGCTCATCAACTCTGGCGCAAAACCGACCTTGACTTGGATGCCCAAAGGCGCAGCCCGCGTTTGCACCACTTCGATGGTCTGCGGATGGCAGTCGGCGGCGACGATGAAGACTGCGCTCTTGCTCTTGCTGGAGCGCTTGGCCAGTGTCATGGCTTCGGCCGCGGCGGTGGCTTCGTCCAGCATCGAGGCATTCGCCATGGGCATGGCGGTGAGGTCGCACACCATGGTCTGGAAATTCACCAGCGCCTCCATGCGGCCCTGACTGATCTCGGCCTGATAGGGCGTGTAGGCCGTGTACCAGGCGGGGTTTTCCAGGATGTTGCGCAGGATCACGCCGGGCGTGTGCGTGCCGTAGTAGCCCTGACCGATGAAGCTCTTGAGCAGCTTGTTCTTGCCCGCCATGGCCTTGAGCTCTGCCAGTGCGGCGGCTTCGGTCACGGGCGGTGGCAGGTCCATCGGCTTGGAGCGCGCGATGGAGCGCGGCACGATGCCTTCGATCAGCGCGGCACGCGTTGCCGCGCCCACCACGCCCAGCATCAGCGCCTCATCCGCCGGAGTGATGCCGACGTGGCGCGCAACGAATTCCGAGCAGTTCTCGAGTTCGCTCAGTGGCGTGACGGTGGTCATGGTGTCAATGGTCGGCGGAAAATTTGTCGTAGCTGGTTTCGTCCATCAGGGCCTCGACTTGGGAGACGTCCGAGAGCTTGACCTTGAAGAACCAGCCTGTGCCCAGCGGATCGGTGTTGGCCAGCGCCGGGTCGGCGCGCAGGGCCTCGTTCACTTCGGTCACTTCGCCGCTCACGGGCATGTACACGTCGGCCGCGGCCTTGACCGATTCCACGACACCAGCCGTGTCCTTTTGCGCGTAGCTTTTGCCCACTTCGGGCAGGTCCACAAACACCACGTCGCCCAGCGCGTCCTGCGCGTGGTGCGTGATGCCGACGGTAGCGATGCCACTGTCAAGCTTGATCCATTCGTGGTCGGGGGTGTATTTGATGGTCATGTGGTGCTCCTAAAAAGTGATGGTTGGTGAGAGTTGTCGAGGTGGCTGCGATGTCTTGGCCCAGTCCGTCATTGCGAGGCCAAAGGCCGTGGCAATCCATAACGCCGCGTCAGGGAAATACATGGATTGCCGCGCTGCGCTCGCAATGACATAGCACTTTAGCCACGAAAATAGTGGGTCGCAACGAAGGGCATGGCAACCACTTCCATGGGCACGGGTTTGCCGCGAACGATGGCGTTGATGCGCGTGCCCAACTGGGCGTATTCTGCCGCCACGTAGCCCATGGCCACCGGTTTGTCGATGGTGGGGCCGAGCAGGCCGCTCGTGACCTCGCCGATGCGCGCACCGACCGCGCTTTGCAGTTCGGTGTGTTCGCGCACGGGAATGCGCTCCAGCGCGATCAGGCCCACGCGCCTGCGCGTCAGCGCGCCGGGCGTGCCGTTGAGTTGCGCCAGCACTTTGGTCGCACCCGGGAAACCGCCGGCGCGTGCGCCACCGGTGCGCCGCACCTTCTGCATGGCCCAGTTCAAGCCGCCTTCGACCGGCGTGGTGGTGTCGTCGATGTCGTTGCCGTACAGGCACAGCCCGGCCTCAAGGCGCAGCGAATTGCGCGCCCCCAGTCCGACGGGCTTGACTTCGGCTTGCGCCAGCAGCGTGCGCGCCAGCAGCTCGGCATGCGTGTCATCGACCGAAATTTCGAATCCGTCTTCGCCGGTGTAGCCGCTGCGCGTGACGAAGCATGAAACGGCCTGCGCGCCGCAGGCCACTTCGAACGTGCCACCGGTCATGAACACCAGTTGTTCGACCCCGGGCGCGAGCCGCGAAAGCGCGCTCACCGCCTGCGGTCCCTGCAAGGCCAGCAGCGCCTTTTCCGGCATGGGAATGACCTGGCAGCGCGCACCGATGCGCTCCTGGATGTGAGCGATGTCGCCGGCCTTGCAGGCGCCGTTCACGATGACGAAAATATCTTCTCCGCGGTTCACGAACATCAGGTCGTCGATGATGCCGCCCTCAATGTTCAGCAGCAGTCCGTAGCGCTGTTTACCCACCGGCAGATCGATCACGTCCACCGGCATCAGCGACTCGAAGGCGGCCGCGGCGTCCGCTCCGACCAGGCGCAACTGGCCCATGTGGGACACATCGAACAGGCCCGCGGCGCATCGCGTGTGGTGATGCTCGGCCACCAGTCCGGCGGGGTATTGCACCGGCATCGAATAGCCGGCAAAGGGAACCATGCGCGCGCCCAGTTCAAGGTGCAGCGCATGCAGTGGCGTCAGGATCAATTCAGTGGTGGACACGGCAGTCTTTCAGGTCAGACAGTGATGCCGCACGGTTGCCCGTGCAGTGCTGACCTCGCTGTCCGCTTTACCTGAGAGATTCGCCTGGCGATGCAGGTTTGCTCCTTCGGTGGACTGCATCGGGTGCAGCCTCTCTCCAGTGAGGAAACGCCTCTTTCAAGGCGCGTGTCAGTCCTTTTGCCTGAGCGTTCAAAAGTCCGACTGAACCGACCTTCTGCGCCTTCGGCGGCACTTTGGGATACGTCCCTGGAAGTGCTCTCTCCTGACGGGTGAATTCTAACTGCTGAAAATCGCTGGGCGATATCAATCGAGAACCTTGCCGCGCGAACTCTTGATTTCGGAGCGTTGACTCTTGCCTTCCAGTCGTCTTTGCTTTGAGCCGTAAGTCGGTTTGGTGGGGCGGCGCACGCGCGGCGGCGTGGCCACGCTTTGCACCAGTTCGTGCAGGCGCGCAAACGCATCCATGCGATTCATGTCCTGCGTGCGATGCTGCTGCGCCTTGATGATCAACACGCCGTCTTGCGTGATGCGGCTGTCGCGCAAGGCCAGCAGCCGCTCTTTCACGTCGTCGCTCAGGCTTGATGCCGGAATGTCAAAGCGCAAATGAATCGCGCTGGACACCTTGTTCACGTTTTGCCCACCGGCACCTTGCGCCCGGATGGCCGTGATTTCGACCTCGGATTCCTGGATGACGATGGGTGGCTTCATGATGGATGGAGGGGAGTGGGGGCGCCCGGCGCTGACGTATTGTCGCCGCGCAGTTAAACTTCTTCTTCGATCATTCCCGCAACCAAGGAGTTCATCATGGCCAAAGGTCAACAAAAGTCCAACAAAGAAGGCAAGAAACCCAAGAAGGACACGTCGCCTCCCAAGCCCGTCAGCGCCGATGCCGTGCGCCCGACGGTCACGACCACCGTGATGCCGCGTGGCAAGCTCAAGAACAAATAGCCTCTGCGCTGCTGGGTCCGTGCACGGCAGGACCAGCAACTTGCAGTCGGCGAAGTTCCATGGCAACTGAGGCCGTGCGCGCGGCTCCTCGCTACACCGCAGCCGAGGAGTTGGCCAACAGCGTGACGCACGGTATCGGCGTTGTTTTATCCATTGCCGGCCTGGCGGTGCTGACGGCCTTTGCCGCGTTGCAAGGAGACGTCTGGCACGTGGTGGCGTGCAGCATCTTTGGCGCCTCGCTGATCCTGAACTACACCGCCTCCACGCTGTACCACAGCATCCAGTCCGAGCGCCTCAAGGGCGCACTTCGCGCCCTTGATCATTCCGCTATATTTTTGTTGATCGCTGGCAGCTACACGCCCTTTATGCTGGTGAATCTGCGCGGGCCCTGGGGCTGGTCGCTGCTGGCGGGCGTATGGACCATCGCGGTGCTGGGCATCAGTTTGCGGCTGCTGCTCAAGGGTCGCTTGCACGGCCTGGTGGTGGGCCTGTATATCGCCATGGGCTGGGCCGTGGTGGTGGCAGTGCAACCCATGCTGCGCCACGTCCAGACCGGCGGCTTGATCCTGATTGCTGCGGGTGGATTGGTCTATACCGTTGGCGTGATTTTCTACAAGTGGAAGAGCCTGCCCTACCACCACGCCATCTGGCACGTCTTTGTGCTGGCGGGCAGCGCGCTGCACTTCTTTGCCGTGCTGTTCTACGTGATTCCCTGGCCTACACCGGCCTGAAGCACCATTACTTGAACAGCCCCTTCACGGCCGGACCTAACAGGTCCAGGGTTTGGCTGCTGGACTTCTTCAGCAGTTCAATGCTGGATGCTCCTGTGAGTTTGGCTTTGAGCGCGCCTGCGATTTCCTGACCGAGCTCACCCGGCGTGACGCCCCCCTTGGCGCGCCCGATGTCCTTGATCGTGATGTCGGGCATCGCCACCGCCACGGCCTTGCCCTGCATGAAGGCGGCGCTGGCCTGGGCCTTGGCGTCGCGCAGGGTGAACAGTTCAACGATCAATTTTTTGCCGACTTTCTTGGGCTCGCCTTGACTCTGGTTTTGATCGGAGCCAACGGCGCTGCCGATGTTCTTGATGACGGTGTCGAAATTTGTCAGCGCATCACCCTTTTCGTAGATCACGTCGGGTGCCTCAATGTCGATGCGATGGATGACCACAACGTCTTTGGCCAGACTGGCGAGGTCCACTTCAACCTCCACCTGCGCCACCTGCAAAGCATGCGGCGTCTGGAAACCGCTCGGGTTGCCTATGGTTAGATGGCTGATGCTGCCCTTGCCGTCGGCGGATGAGATTTTCACGCTGCCAACCGTGACCTTAGCCTGCGTCATGGCGCTGCCATAGTTTTCAATTGCACCCTTCACCAGGCCGTCCAGATTGCGCGATAGCCAGAACAGCGCCGATCCTGCCACGACGGCAAGAACGAGCAGTGCGGCGAGAGTTTTTTTCATCATTGAGGGGTCATGGTAAACGAGGGAAATCCCTATTCCGCGAGGCGGCGAAAGTAAGGGAAAGCGACAGGTAATTGACGCCGCAGCAGTCATTATCGAACCTCATAATAGCCGCTTAGCAAACCACTCTATCAAGAGGAGACAAGATGGAAAAACAATCACCGGGCGCCCCTGCGGGGGCAACCACGGTCAACCCAGGCCAGGAGGCCGCGACCTACAACAAAGTCGGCTGGCGCCTGATCCCGTTTTTGCTGCTGTGCTACATCGTGGCCTATCTGGACCGCGTGAATGTAGGCTTTGCCAAACTCAAGATGCTGCAGGACCTGGGCCTGAGCGAAACCATCTACGGCCTGGGCGCAGGCATCTTCTTCATTGGTTACTTCCTGTTTGAAGTGCCCAGCAATGTGATCCTGCACCGCATGGGCGCAAGGGTCTGGATTGCCCGCATCATGCTGAGCTGGGGCGTGATTTCTGCCGCCATGATGTTCGTCAGCTCAGAGACGAGTTTCTACGTGGTGCGCTTCTTCCTCGGTATGGCCGAGGCCGGATTTTTCCCCGGCATCATCCTGTACATGACCTACTGGTATCCGGCTGAACGTCGGGCCCGCATGATCGGTTTGTTTATGACGGCGATTGCCCTGTCCAGCGTCATCGGTGGCCCGATCTCGGGCTGGATCATGCGCACCTTCGCCGATGGCGCCATGGGCCTGAAAGACTGGCAATGGCTGTTCGTGCTGGAGGGTGTGCCTTCGGTCATCATGGGCGTAGTCACATTCTTTTATCTTGACGACGGCATCGACCACGCGAAATGGTTGACGGCCGATGAGAAGGCCATGCTCAAGCGCAACATCGTGACCGAGAACGTCGGCAAAGAGGATTTGCACATCGGCGCCGTGTTCAAACATCCGCGCGTCTGGCTCATGAGCCTGATTTATTTCTGTTTTGTCATGGGTCTGTACGGCGTGGGTTTCTGGTTGCCCACCATCATCAAGGCCACGGGCGTGAAAGACGTGCTGCAGATTGGTCTGCTCACCGCCATTCCCTATGGCTTCGCTGCGGTGGCGATGATTCTGGTGTCGCGCCGGGCCGACCGCAACCGCGAGCGTCGCTGGCATATCGCCATCCCCGCGCTGGCAGGCGCTCTTGGCCTGATATTGAGCGTGATCTGGGGTCAGAATACCTTGCTCGCGATGGCGGCGCTGACGCTTGCAACCATGGGCATATTGACCACGCTGCCGCTGTTCTGGAGCCTGCCGACGGCGTTTCTTGCCGGCGCGGGCGCCGCTGCCGGTATTGCCCTGATCAACTCGCTTGGCAATCTGGCAGGCTTCGTCAGCCCGTTTCTTGTGGGCTGGTTGAAGGACGCGACACAAAGCACTGACGCCGGCATGTACATGCTGGCCGGCTCCATGGTGCTGGGCGCGCTGCTCACGCTGAGCGTGCCAGCGCGACTGGTCAATAAATAGAGCAGGTTCAGGCTCAACCCGCGGGCCGAACAGCCTGCGGGTTTTCGCGCACGTAGTCGCGCACAATCGAGACGAAATCGCTGTCTGGCAGCAGGCCCAGCGCGCGGGCTCTGGCGGCATCGATGCGTGACGGCCAGTTGGTCACGATGCGGGCGATTGACTCGTCCGGCGTCCAGTCGATCAGCTCACGCGCAGCCTTGCCTGCCACCTGTTCCAGCGCCGCAGCCATCTCGCCCGCCGTCGTGGTGATGGCGGGCAGGTTCATGGCGGTGCGCGGACCCCAGGCGGCGTCGCTGGTCTGGGCCGCGCAGATCAGGCCTTCGATGGTGCGCGCTGGCGACGCCATCGCCACGGCTGTTTCGGGTGCGACCGGACAGGCGCCACGCACACCGGCCAGCGGCTCGCGGATCATCCCGCTTAAAAAACTTGAGGCTGCGCCATTGGGTTGGCCGGGGCGCACGCTCACCGTCATCAGGCGCAGATTGCGGGCGCGCACAAAACCCTTGCGACCGTAGTCGGCCACCAGTTGCTCGCCCATGAATTTCTGAATGCCATAGCTGTTTTGCGGCGTGGGCAGCGTGCTGTCCTCGATCACCGCGGGCAGCGGTTGCTCGGGCGAGTTGCCAAACACCGCCAGCGAACTGGCAAACACCACCGTGGGCCGCGTATTCAGGGCGCGGCAGGCTTGCAGCAGGGCGCGTGTGGCGTCCAGATTGCTGCGCAGCCCCAGGTCGAAATCGGCCTCGCATTCGCCGCTGACCGCCGCCGCCAGATGAAACACCAGATCGGTGTCGGCTGGTACGGCCGCCGGAGAGCCGTTCTGTGGCTGAAGCAGCGCATTCAGCTCGCCCACGACACTGTGCACACGGCTGTCAGCCAGCAAGTCGGCGGGTGCTGTCGCGCGGTCCACCAGGGTGATGCGCTCGATGGCCTGCATTGGCGCACCCGCCAGCGACAGGCTGCCCAGTTGCAGCAGCGTACGCGCGAGCCGAACCCCCAGAAAACCGGCGCCGCCGGTGATGACGATATGCATCGTCCTACATGTCCACGTAGTTGGGTCCGCCGCCGCCCTCGGGTGTGACCCAGACGATGTTCTGTGTCGGGTCCTTGATGTCGCAGGTCTTGCAGTGCACGCAGTTTTGCGCGTTGATCTGCAACTGGTCCGCGCCGCTGGCGTCCTTCACGAACTCGTACACCCCCGCCGGGCAGTAGCGCTCTTCCGGACCGCCGTAGGTCTTGAGATTGGTGTTGACCGGCACGCTCGCGTCCTTGAGCGTGAGATGGGCTGGCTGGTTTTCTGCGTGATTGGTATTGCTCAGGAACACGCTGGAGAGGCGGTCGAAGGTGAGCTTGCCGTCCGGTCGCGCGTAGGCAATGCGGGGGCAGTCGGCGGCCGGCTTAAGGTAGGCGTGATCGGCCTTGTCGCGGTGCACGTTCCAGGGCACGTTGCCGCGCAGCGCGAATTGCTCGATGCCGGTCATGATCGTTCCCACGGTGCGCCCGTACTTGAACCAGGCCTTGAAGTTGCGCGACTGGTGCAGCTCCGTGTGCAGCCAGCTGCGCTTGAAGGCTTCGGGGTAGGCGACGAGTTCGTCGTGCTGCCTGCCGGCCGTGATCGCCTCAAACGCCGCTTCTGCGGCCAGCATGCCCGACTTGAGGGCCGAGTGGCTGCCCTTGATGCGTGCCGCGTTCAGATAACCGGCGTCACACCCCACCAGCGCACCACCGGGGAACACCGTTTTGGGCAGGCTCAGCAGGCCGCCTGCCGTGATGACGCGGGCGCCGTAACCGATGCGTTTGGCGGCCCCTTCAAAGTACCAGCGGATGTTGGGGTGCTTCTTGAAGCGCTGGAACTCCTCGAACGGGCTGAGCCAGGGGTTGCTGTAGTTCAGGCCCACGACCAGGCCAATGGAGAGCTTGTTGCCCTCCATGTGGTACATGAAGGAGCCGCCGTAGGTCTGCTCGTCCAGCGGCCAGCCGGTGCTGTGCAAAACGAGGCCCGCCTGATGGCGCGAAGGGTCGATCTCCCACAGCTCCTTGATGCCGATGGCGTAGCTTTGCGGATCCTTGCCTGCGTCCAGCTGGTACTTGGCAATCACCTGTTTGCCCAGGTGGCCGCGCGCGCCTTCGGCGAACACGGTGTATTTGCCCAGCAGCTCCATGCCCAACTGGAACTCGGGCGTCGGTTCGCCGTCCTTGGCAATGCCCATGTTGCCGGTGGCCACGCCCTTGACCGCGCCCTGCTCGTCATACAGCACCTCGGCTGCGGCAAAGCCGGGGAAGATTTCTACACCCAGGCTCTCGGCTTGCTGCGCCAGCCAGCGCGTCACGTTGGCCAGGCTGATGACGTAGTTGCCGTGGTTGTCAAAGCACTTGGGCAGGACGAAGCCGGGGGTGCGCCAGGCGGACTGCTCGCTCAGGAACAGCACGATGTCTTCGGTCACCGGCTGATTCAGCGGACAACCCATTTCCCGCCAGGCGGGAAACAGCTCGTTCATGGCGATCGGGTCCATCACCGCGCCGCTCAGGATATGGGCTCCGGGCTCGGAGCCTTTTTCCAGTACCACCACCGAAACTTCTGTTCCTTGGGCCGCGGCCATCTGTTTGAGCCGAATGGCGGTAGCCAGGCCGGCCGGCCCGCCGCCCACCACCACCACGTCGTAGTCCATGCTTTCGCGCGGACCGAACTGAGCCAGAATGTCTTCGGATGTCATGGAATTCCCCGATGTGATGCCGCAAGCCCTGTCTGCGGACGTTCCTATTTCTTGTTCACTGTTTGAGCAATTCTATGCCGCGCTGACGTACCATAGCCGCATCGTTTCATTGTTTAGTGGAGGAGCTCTCAATGGCCTACAGCATCGACCTTGCCGGGCGCATCGCCTTCGTCACCGGCGCCTCCAGCGGTCTGGGCACGCAATTTGCCAAAACTCTGGCCCGCGCCGGGGCGGCGGTGGTGCTGGCGAGTCGGCGTATCGATCGACTCAAGGAGCTGCGCGCCGAGATTGAAGGCGAGGGCGGAGACGCGCACGTGTTCGAAATGGATGTGACCGATCACGACTCGATCAAGGCCGCCGTGGCCAGGGCCGAGACCGAAGTCGGCTCCATCGACATCCTGGTGAACAACTCCGGTGTGAGTACAACGCAGCGCATCCAGGACGTGGAAGTGGAGAACTACGACTACGTCTTCGACACCAACGTCAAGGGCGCGTTCTTTGTGGCGCAGGAGGTGGGCAAGCGCATGCTCGCGCGGGCCAAGGGCGCAGCGCCAGGACTCTACACCGGCGGGCGCATCATCAATATCGCATCCATGGCGGGCCTGAAGGTGTTGCCGCAGATCGGCGTGTACTGCATGAGCAAGGCCGCGGTGATCCAGATGACCAAAGCCATGGCGCTGGAGTGGGGGCGCTTTGGCATCAACGTCAACGCTATTTGCCCCGGCTACATCGACACCGAAATCAACCACCACCATTGGGAAACCGATGCCGGCAAGAAGCTGGTCAACATGATGCCGCGCAAGCGCGTGGGCCAACCCGAAGATCTGGACGCCCTGATCGTGTTGCTGGCGAGCGCGCAAAGCCACTTTATCAACGGTGCCGTGATCGCCGCGGACGACGGGTTTGCGATCTGAAGGGGTATTTGCCAAATATATGATTGAGGCCTGATTTTGGTCGGATGCAACGCGGAACTATAGGGTCATGAAAAGTACAAAAACCGGCGAATCTGGAATGGCGGACGAGGCGCAGGTCCTTGATCCATTTGCTGCGCGTCTGCAGACCTTGCTCGGACGCCTGAAGACCTGTCCCAGTCTGGATGAGTTGCAGCGCGGGTCGCTTCCCCTGGAGATACTGGCGGCCTTCGGCGCGCAGCGCCTGATTCTCTTTGCTGCTGCCCGCGGTCGCGGCACCGAGCAGGTCCTTGTTTGTCAGCTTGCTACCGGGGTGTCAGGCGCGGCGACGATTCGCTTGCCGGTGAACACGAGCAGCATCGCCGGCTACGTGGCGGGGGAGAAGTCGATTCTGAGTATCGCCGACGTGGCCGACGCGCAGGAACTCAACGGGATCGATCCGGGTCTGCGCTTCTTTGCCGATATCGACCGACGCACCGGGTTCAAGACGCGCCAGGTCCTGTGCGCGCCGATCCTGACACCCGACCGACGCCAGTTGCTGGGCGTGATCGAACTGCTGAATCAGGAAGACGATGCCACGGGAAAGTTTCCTGCAGCGATCGAGCACGGCGTGCAGGAGTTGTGCGGCGCGCTGGCGCGAATTGTTGCCCTGCGCGCCCGCACTGCCAGCGAGATCGCCAACAAATACAGGCTGCTGATCGTGGACGGGGTGCTCACGCAGGCGGAGTTCAGTGCGGCCATGACGGTGGCGACCCAGACCGGGGTGGATGTGGAAGAGGTCTTGATTCGTGACTACCGAGTGGGCGAGAGCGTGATGGGAGAGGCGCTGGCTGCGCATTTCAAGGTCCCCTACGAACCTTATCGGCGCGATCGCCCACAGATCGGTCCCGAAATACAGGGCAAGCTCAAGAAGGAATATGTGCTGCATTCCAACTGGATGCCGCTGGGGCTGGAAGCCGACGGTGGCGGCCTGCAAATCATGTGCCTCGATCCGGATCGCTCCGAGGTGCTGTCCGTCATTCGCCAGGTGTTCCCGCAATCGCGCCTGAGCTATTGCGTGACCACGCGCCGGGAGTTTGTCTCCACTGCAGAGCAACTTTTCACGTGGAGTGGTGCTCGCAGCACCGATGATCACCTGAGTGCAGACCAGCGCGCCACCGTGGATGCCAAGGCCGATTTGCTCTCGGTGAGCGACGACTCGGTGGTCGGACTGATCAACAAGATCATTCTGGCGGCGCACCGCATGGGCGCATCCGACATTCATTTCGAGCCCGATGCCGACCGCGCCATGGGGGTGCGTGTGCGGCGTGACGGCATCATGCATTGGCTGCAGCAGATACAAGGCCAATACCGTGCGGCCGTGCCCTCGCGCCTGAAGATCATGGCCGGGCTGGATATTTCGGAAAAACGCCTGCCACAGGACGGCAAGATCCGGTTCCAGCATGGCGATGTGAACATCGAGTTGCGCATGAGCACCATGCCCACCGCCGGTGACGTGGAAGACGTGGTGTTGCGGCTGTCCGTTGGCAGCAAGTTGCTGGACCTGCAGCAGCTCGGGATTGCGCCCGACACCCTGGAGCGCATCATGTGCACCGTGGCCAAGCCCTACGGTCTGTTTCTGGTGTGCGGACCGACCGGCAGCGGCAAGACCACGACGCTGCATTCGATTTTGGCGCCGCTGAATACCTCGGCCGTGAAGATCTGGACGGCCGAGCATCCCGTGGAAATCACGCAGCCGGGTTTGCGTCAGGTGCAGGTCAACATCAAGGCCGGACTGACCTTCGCCGCCATCATGCGGTCCTTGTTGCGCGACGACCCCGACATCATCATGGTCGGCGAGTGCCGTGACCCGGAGACCGCGGCGATGACGATCGAAGCCTCTTTGACCGGGCACCTGGTGATGAGCACGATGCACACCAACAGCGCGCCCGAGGCGGTGGTCCGGTTGCTGGATCTGGGCATGGACCCGTTCAATTTTTCCTATGCCCTGCTCGGAGTTCTGGGGCAGCGCCTGGTGCGCCGCCTGTGCACGACGTGCAAGCAAGCGCACGTGCTGGATGAGCATGCCCTGGCGCAGTTGGTGGCGGAGTATTGCGCGCCCCATTCCCTGACCGAGAGCTACGTGCGCAATCCGCAGGAGACGCATGCACGGATTCGCGCGCAATGGCAGCAGCAATACGGCGACAACGGAAAGATTCGCGCCTACCGTCCTATCGGCTGCCGCGACTGCCTGACCACCGGCTACCGTGGCCGCGTCGGACTGCACGAACTGATGGTGGGATCCGATCAGATCAAGGAGCTGATCCAGGGGCGTGCGCCGGTCAGGGCGCTCTATACCGCGGCCTTGAAAGAGGGTATGAGAACCATCAAGCAGGACGGCATTCTGAAGGTACTCGACGGCATCACCGACATGCTGGAAGTGCGGCGCGTGGCCATCGAGTAGCGCGGGTTCAGGCCGGGTTCAGGCCCGGCGTGGCTTTCAGGGGCGCAGCACCTTGGCCACCGGGTTCGTGCGCAGCCGGAACGCATCCGGCATGCCCGAACCCAGCAGCGGGCGCAGGTACAGGCGAAAGGCGTCGGTCACGTCGGTGCCGTTGGCGGTGATGAACTCATCTTCCATGGTTCGCGTCTTGCCGGCCACGGCTTCCAGCGGCAGCAGCTCGTAGTCCACTGAATAGAATCCGGTGCGCTTGATCGCGACGGATCCGCTCCTTTGCCCCCACATCGCGAATTGCACCGCCTTCTCGCCCACTTCGCGCGCTTCGCGTTGGTCTACGTCGGAGACGCAGCCGATGAAGGAGCGCTGCAGGTAGCCGAAGGTGTCGCCGCGCACGCGCTTGATGCCCAGTTTGCTCTTGATCTCTTCGCACAGCAGATCCGCCAGCGCGCCGTTGCCGGAAAGCTGCACGTTGCCGTGGTCGTCGTGCTCTACTTGCTTGGCCAGCAGCGTGGCGATGGGCGCGCCCGAGGCGTCGTGTATGCCTTCGGAGACGGCGATGACGCAGCGCCCCAGGCGCTCGTACGTGGCCTTCACGTCGGCCAAAAATTTCTCCAGTACGAAGGTGCGCTCGGGCATATAGATCAGGTGCGGGCCGTCATCGGAAAACTTCTTGCCCAGGGCCGAGGCCGCGGTAAGGAAACCGGCGTGGCGTCCCATCACGACGCCCACGTACACGCCCGGCAGCGCCGCGTTGTCCAGGTTGGCGCCGGCAAAGGCCTGAGCCACGAAGCGCGCGGCCGAAGGGAAGCCCGGCGTGTGGTCGTTGCCGACCAGGTCGTTGTCGATGGTCTTGGGGATGTGGATGCAGCGCAGCGGATAGCCCGCCTTGTGGGCCTCGGCGCTGACGATGCGCACGGTGTCGGAGGAGTCGTTGCCGCCGATGTAGAAGAAGTGGCCGATCTCGTGTGCCTGCAGCACCTTGAAAATCTCCTGGCAGTACTTGATGTCGGGTTTGTCGCGCGTGGAGCCCAGCGCAGAGGAGGGCGTGCTCGCCACCATTTCCAGGTTATGGCTGGTCTCCTGCGTCAGATGCACGAAGTCTTCGTTGATGATGCCGCGCACGCCGTGGCGCGCGCCATATACGTGCTCGATGCCGCGATGGCGCCGGGCCTCCAGCGCCACGCCCACCATCGACTGGTTGATCACTGCGGTGGGTCCGCCGCCTTGTGCCACAAGAATTTTTCCCGATGCCATTGAGATTCCTCGTTACGTGAAAGCTTGTCTGAATTGAACGCCGAAATCAATCCTACCACCGGCGAGAGTTACCATGACGTTACCGTGCCCGACTTGGCAGCGGCCCAGATGACGAACAGACAACGAAACGAGTGGACGCATGAAGATCGAAATACCCGAGATCAAGAAGCTGCTGTATCAAATGACCGTGCCCATTCGCTGGGGCGACATGGACGCCATGGGGCATGTCAACAACACGAGCTATTTCCGCTACCTCGAAACCTGCCGCATCGACTGGATGCGCAGCGCCGGCTGCTTGCCTGACAGCCAAGGGCAGGGTCCGGTGATCGTGAACGCCTTCTGCAATTTTTACAAGCAGCTCGAATATCCCGGTGACGTGCTGATGAAGATGTACGCCAGCGACCCCGGACGCACGACCTTTGAGACCTGGGCCACGATGGAGCGTGCGGATCAGCCCGGCGTGATTTACGCGGCCGGTGGCGCCACCACCATCTGGGTCGATTTTCCGAGGCAAAAGGCTGTGGCTTTGCCGGATGGGGTACGCGCCCTGGTGAGTTGAATTCAGACCTCTGGGGCAACCAGCAGCGACTCCAGCAAGCGCGCCACATGCAGCGCCTGGCGCTGGGCTCCGTCGGCGATCTGATGGCGGCAACTGGTGCCGTCGGCGACGATGATGGCGTCGGCTTGCCGCCGTACTGCCGGTAGCAGGCTGGCCTCGGCCATGCGCATCGAGACCTCATAGTGCTTTGCCTCATAGCCGAAGCTGCCTGCCATGCCGCAGCATGAGCTTTCGATCAGCTCGGGCTTGGCGCCTGGAATCAGCTTGAGTAGATCGAGGATCGGGCTGACCGCGCCAAAGGCTTTCTGATGGCAGTGGCCATGCAGCAGGATCGGCTTGCCCGCTGCCTTCAAACTCAGGGCGAACCGACCCGCCTTGACTTCGCGTGCGATGAACTCCTCGAACATCAGCGCCTGGCGCGACACCAGCACCGCCTTTTCGCCCAGTCCCATGACGAGGGTCTCATCGCGTAGCGTCAACAGGCACGAAGGCTCAAGGCCGACGATGGCCACCCCTGCCTGGGCCATGGGCGCCAAGGCGTCGATCAGAGCCCTGGCGCGCGCCTTGGCCTCGTCCACCATGCCTGCGGCCAGGTAGGTTCGTCCACAGCAATGGTGGCCACCACCTTCCTTGCTGACGCAGTGCACGGCGTAGCCCGCGGCCTGCAGCACCCGCGCCGCCGCGCGGGCGTTCTCGGTCTCGAATGTGCCGTTAAAGGTGTCAACGAAAAGTACCGCTGCCTTGCCCGTTGCCGCCGCCGCCGCGATGGCTTCTTCGCGTGTCGCCAGCGCCGTCACCTCGGGTGCGCGCCAGAAGGTGTCGGCGCGCCATTTCGGCAGCGAACGTCGTGCCGAAAAGCCCAGTAGTTTCTCGCTCAACCAGGCCGCACCGGGCAGCCGGTCGCGCAGGTTCAGCAGCCAGGAAAAATGGCTTGCGGCGTGCGCGTAAGCCGGCAGGCCGCCGACGATGCGGTCCTTCAGACTGTGACCATGCTTTGCCTTGTAGTGTGCCAGGAACTCGATCTTCAGCTTCGCCATGTCCACCCCCGTGGGGCAATCGCGCTTGCACCCCTTGCAGCTCACGCACAGCTCCATGGTCTGCGCCATGGCGTCGCTGGTGAAGGCGTCGGGACCGAGCTGGCCGGAAAGCGCCAGGCGCAGCGTGTTGGCGCGTCCGCGCGTCAGATGCTGTTCGTCGCGCGTCACGCGGTAGCTCGGGCACATGGTGCCAGCGTCGAATTGGCGGCAATGCCCGTTGTTGTTGCACATCTCCACCGCCATCGCCAGCCCACCGGTGGTGTCGCCGCCAGTGCCGGGCGTGCTCGTGACCTCGGTCACCGGGTCTGCCTGCACGTTCCAGGCAGACCAGTCGAGCACCGGAGTCAGTGCGATGCGACGGTAGGGTTGGGGCGCGTTGGCCGGTGCGAAGCGCAACAGGCTGACGTCGTCCATCTTCGGCGGGTCGATGATGCGGCCTGGGTTGAACAGGCCGATCGGGTCGAGCTTGTGCTTGATGGAACGCAGCGCCTGGTTGATGGCAGGGCCGAACTGCCATTCAATCCATTCGCCGCGGCACAGGCCGTCGCCGTGTTCGCCGCTGAAGGCGCCCTTGTATTTGCGCACCAGCGCTGACGCCTCTTCGGCAATGGCGCGCATTTTCATGGCACCGCCCACGCGCATGTCCAGGATGGGACGCACGTGCAACGTGCCCACCGAGGCGTGGGCGTACCAGGTGCCGCGCGTGCCGTGGCGCGCGAACACCTCGGTCAGCGCAGCGGTGTATTCGGCCAGTCGGTCCAACGGCACGGCGCAATCTTCGATGAAGCTCACGGGTTTGCCGTCGCCCTTCAGGCTCATCATGATGTTCAGGCCCGCCTTGCGCACTTCCCACAGCGCCTTTTGCGCTGCGTCATCGCGCAGTTGCACCACGCACCCGGGAAGTCCCAGGTCGCCCATGAGTTCGTCCAGGGCCTTGAGCCTGGGCAGCAGGGCGTTCTTGTCTGAGCCCGAAAACTCCACCAGCAGGATGGCAGCGGGCCGTCCGATCAGCGCCGTTTCCATGGTGGGACGGAACGCAGGATTGGACAGCGCCAACTCGACCATGGTGCGATCCACCAGCTCCACCGCCGTGGGCGCGAGCTTGACGATGTGCTGCGCCGCATCCATCGCTGCCTGGAATGTAGGAAAGTTGACCACGCCCAGCAGCTTGGCGCGCGGCAGTTCTGCCAGCTGCAGCGTCAGGCTGCGCGTGTAGGCCAGCGTGCCCTCCGAGCCAATCAGCAGGTGGGCCAGATTCACGCTGCCGTCAGCGGTGTAGGGTTTCTCGCTCTGGTTGTCGAAGATGTCCAGGTTGTAGCCGGCCACGCGCCGCATCACCTTGGGCCAGCGTTCCGTGATCTCGGCGCGGTGCTGTACTGCGAGCTCGCGCACATGGTTCGCGATGTCGGCCGCACGTCCAGCGAGCGTGGCCACGGGTCCGAAATCGACCGCTGCGCCATCGGATAGCCAGGCGCTGGCGCCGAGCACGTTGTGAACCATGTTGCCGTAGGCGATGGAGCGCGAGCCGCAGGAGTTGTTGCCGGCCATTCCGCCCAGCGTGGCCTGAGCAGCGGTGGAAACGTCCACCGGGTACCACAGGCCGTGGGGTTTCAATTGAGCATTGAGGTGATCGAGCACCAGGCCGGGCTCGACCGTGGCCGTGCGCGCTTCGACATCGAGGTCGAGCAGCTTGCGCATGTGCTTGGAGCTGTCGATCACGAGCGCTGCACCCGTGGTCTGGCCGCACTGGCTGGTGCCGGCGCCGCGCGCTAACACCGGGACCTTCAATTCGCGTGCGATTTCCATGGCGGTGGTAATGTCGCGCTCACAGGTCGGCACAAGGACGCCCACTGGCATGATCTGGTAGATCGACGCATCGGTCGCGTAGCGCCCGCGCGAGCCCCCATCGAACAGCACTTCACCCTCGGTTTCAGCGTGTAGCCGGTGTTCCAGCGCCTGGCTGATGTCGTTGTGCTGCCGCTTGATCGTTTGGGTGTTCATGATTTCGGTCCGAAAGGATGGATTGCCAGGCCGTCAAAGCGACATGGCAATCGCAATGACGCAAAGCCCAACGTCACGGCGAGGCCGAAGGCCGTGGCAGTCCATGACATGGATATTCAGGCCGCCATGCCTGGCGCTGGCGCATCCCCGGCACGCAGTTGGTCGAGCACGGCGGTGCGCTTGTTCACCAGGTGTTGCACCAGCACCTGGCGCATGGCGGCACCATCGCGCGCGCGCAGGGCCTGCACCATCTGCTCGTGCTCCTGCATCGCGTGCTTCCACTTGGCCTCGTTCAGGTTGGTGCGAAAGCGCAGCGACTGCACGCGCGCGTTGATGGCGTTGAAGGTGCGTGTCAGCACCGGGTTCTTGGCCGAATGGTTGATGGCGGCGTGGATGGCAGCGTTCAGTCGGTAGTAGTTGGAGAGGTCGCGCCGCGTGAACGCGGCAAGCATCTCGAAATGCATGGCGCTGATTTCAGCGAGCTCCGCTTCAGTGATGCGCTGCGCCGCGAGTTCGCCCGACATCGCCTCCAGTCCGGCCAGCACCTCAAAGCTGTTGTGGATGTCGGCCTCGGTCAGCTTGACTGCCACCGCGCCGCGGTTCGGCAGCAGGTCTACCAGGCCTTCGGCTGCGATCAGCTTGATCGCTTCGCGCAAAGGGGTGCGCGACACCTGCAACAGCGCGGTGAGTTCGCGTTCGTTCAACTTGGCGCCGGGCGCAATCCGGCCTTCGATGAGCAGCGTTCGCAAGCGTACCGCCACCTGATCATGCAGGGACAGGCGCGAAATTTCAGGGAGGTCAGTCATCGCACTTTCAAGCTTGATTTTTGAATTCAAAATTATTCGCGCGACCTCCAGCCGTCGCATCGAACTCGACTTGTATGACTTATTCTATTTGGCAATGACGGTTTCGTAAATCTCGATGATCAGGGTAAACGAGTATCAAAAAATGTTTTTTGAATGCAAAAATTCAAGCCAGAAAAAGGACGCCCCGATGCTGACACTCGACTTCCACCCCACCGGCAGGCACTTCCTGCAAATCCCCGGCCCCAGCCCCGTACCCGACCGCATCCTGCGCGCCATGAGCCTGCCCACGATAGACCACCGCGGGCCAGAGTTCGGCGCGCTCGGGCTGAAGATCCTGTCCGGCATCCAGTCCATCTTCAAGACCCAGCACCCGGTCATGATTTATCCAGCCTCGGGCACCGGCGCCTGGGAGGCCGCGTTGGTGAACACGCTCAGTCCGGGCGACCACATCCTGATGTTCGAGACCGGACATTTCGCATCGCTGTGGGCCAAGATGGCTGCGCGCCTGGGTCTGAGCACCGAGTTCCTGGCCGGAGCCGACAGCGATGAGCAACTGCCGCACGCGCCCAGCTGGCGCCGCGGCGTGCAGGCGGATCTGATCGAGGCGCGGCTGCGACTGGACACAGCACACAGGATCAAGGCCGTGTGCGTGGTGCACAACGAAACCTCCACTGGCGTCACCTCCGACATCCTGGGCGTGCGCCGCGCCATCGATGCAGCCAAGCATCCTGCGCTGTTGATGGTGGACTCGATCTCGGGCCTGGCCTGCGCCGACTATCGGCACGACGAGTGGGGCGTGGACGTGACCATCAGCGGCTCGCAAAAGGGCCTGATGTTGCCGCCGGGCATCAGTTTCAATGCGCTTTCGCCACGTGCTATTCAAGCCATGAAGAGCGCCAAGCTACCTCGCGCCTTCTGGGCCTGGGACGAGATCATCGAGATGAACAAGACCGGTTACTGGCCCTATACGCCCAACACCAACTTGCTCTACGGCCTGTCGGAGGCGCTGACGATGATCCAGGCCGAGGGGCTGCCGCAAGTTTTTGCGCGCCATCAGCGCTGGGCCGCGGGCGTGCGCGCTGCCGTCACGGCCTGGGGCTTGCCGATCCAGTGTGCCGACCCGGCCCTGTATTCGCCGGTGCTGACCGGCGTCATCACACCCGTGGGTGTGGACGCCGACGCCGTGCGCCGACTCATCCACGAGCGTTTTGACATGTCGCTGGGAACGGGCCTGGGCAAGCTCAAGGGCCGCATGTTCCGCATCGGCCATCTGGGTGACAGCAACGACCTGACCCTGCTCGCCACGCTGGCCGGGGTCGAGATGGGCCTGAAGCTCTCGGGGGTGAAGCTGGCCGACAGTGGCCTGCCGGCGGCGATGGATTACTTTTCCGGCCACCCGGCGCCGAGCCTGAAGCAGCCAGGCTGAGTGGCATCACGTTTCTCCAATTTCTTGTTTTGATTCGATCTTTTTGGGATAAGACCATGAACAAACTACTAAGCGCAAGCTCCGCTGTTTTGGCACTGCTACGCAAGGTAGCGAAAAGGTGTCTTAGCGCCACCAACGTGGTCCTGATCCTGTTGTGCCTGATGTACTTCATCACCTACCTGGACCGCGTCAACGTGAGCACGGCAGCGGCCGGATTCGGTCCGGAATTTGGCCTGTCCAAGACCCAGATCGGCCTGGTGTTTTCAGCCTTCGCCTATCCGTATCTGGTGTTCCAGATCATCGGCGGCTGGGTCAGCGACCGCTTTGGCGCCAAGCGAACCCTGATCGTCTGCGGCCTGCTGTGGGCCGCTGCCACGGTGCTCACCGGCATGGCGGGCGGGCTGATCTCCATGCTGGTGGCACGCGTGCTGCTGGGTCTGGGGGAAGGCGCGACCTTTCCGGCAGCGACCTCGGCCATGGCGCGCTGGGTGGCGAAGGAGAAGCGCGGCTTCGCCCAGGGCATCACCCATGCCGCGGCGCGCATCGGCAACGCCGTGGCGCCCCCCGTGATCGTGCTGGTGATGGCGACTCAGGGCTGGCGTGCCTCGTTCTATGTGTGCGCGGCCATCAGCTTTGTCTGGGTTGGCCTGTGGGCGCTGACCTTCACCGAGCATCCGGAAGACCACCCGCGCATCACGCCCGAGGAAACGGCGGCTCTGCCCGCGCCGAACCGCAAGCCCGTGCAGGTGCCGTGGGGGCCGCTGTTCAAGCGCATGGCGCCGGTGACGATCGTTTATTTCTGCTATGGCTGGACGCTGTGGTTGTTTCTGAGCTGGATCCCGCAGTACTTCCTGCACAGCTACGACCTGGACCTGAAGAAGTCGGCCATCTTCGCCGCGAGCGTGTTCTTTGCAGGCGTGGTGGGCGACACCCTGGGCGGCATCGTCACCGACAAGATCTTCAAGCGCACGGGAAGTTTGAAAAAGGCGCGCAGTGTGATGGTGGCGGTGTGTATGGGCCTGACGCTTTTGTCACTGATTCCCCTGACCTTCACGCATGACCTCTACGTCTCCTTGATCTGCCTCTCGGCTGGTTTCTTTTTTGCTGAGATGACGATCGGACCGATGTGGGCCATTCCGATGGACATCGCGCCTGAATATTCGGGCACGGCCAGCGGCATGATGAACACCGGCTCGGCACTGGCGGCGATCCTCTCGCCCGTGGTCTCGGGCATGTTGATCGACCGCTTCGGCAGCTGGGAGTTGCCCTTTTACGGCAGCATGATCCTGATGGCTGCCGGCGTGATGCTGGCGTTTCGCATGCGGCCCGAGGCCAAGTTCGACGTCACCGAAATCGGCGATGTGCCTCTGGCTGTGCATCGAACCTGATTCTGAAGATTGACTTAACCTAGGAGACATCACATGAAAATATTTCAAGCAATGAACAGGGTTCCCGGAGGCTTGATGGTCGTGCCGCTGTTTATCGGCATGCTGCTCAATACCTTCGCTCCCAATGCGCTCAAGATCGGCGGCTTCACGCAGGCGCTGACCAATGCGGGTTACCCGACCTTTCTGGCAATGTATCTGTTCACCGTTGGCACCAAGATGACCCTGCGTGCGGCGCCGGCGATGCTCACGCGCGGCTTTGGCATCATGGGTGCGAAGGTCGGCGTCGCGGTGCTGCTGGCGCTGGCTGTTTCCCACTTCTTCAACGGCGATCTGTTTGGCCTGACCACGCTGGCCGTACTGGCCGCCATGAACGACACCAACGGCGGCATGTTCATGGCCCTGACCAGCACCTTCGGCAGCAAGGAAGACGCCGGAACGTATGTGCCGCAAAGCATCGAAACCGGCCCGTTCCTGACGATGCTGGTGCTGGTCGGCGCCGGCTTGGCGGTGATCCCGTGGCTCACCATGGTATCGGTGATCGCACCCATCTTCGCTGGCGCCATCCTGGGCAATCTGGACGAGGAACTGCGCGAGTTTTTCGGCAAGCACGAGCCCATCATCGTGCCTTTCATGGCATTCACACTGGGCCAGGGCATCAACCTGAAGGCGGTCACGACGGCGGGTCTGCCCGGCATCGCGCTGGGCATCTCGGTGCTGGTGATAACCGGTCTGGTCTGCATCGCAGCCGACCGTTTTCTGGGTGGCTCGGGCGTGGCCGGTGCGGCCGCTTCGAGCACGGCGGGTAACGCGGCCGGCACGCCCCAGGCCGTGGCGATTGCCGATCCCTCTTTTGCTGCGATCGCGCCGATGGCGACGGTGCAGGTGGCGGCGTCGGTGATTGTGACCGCGCTGCTCACGCCCATGCTCACCGCGTATATGTACCGCCGCAACAAGAAGCTGACCGAAGGCACCTCAGAGGCGCGGCCCTAAATCACGTCGGGGAGTACAGAGCTTGTCACTGGATCTGAAGTTGACGCGGGATCTGCTCGAGCATGCGATCACGCAGGCGGGGCAGAAGTTCGAGAAGCCGGCCTGCGTCGCGGTGTGCGACGCCCAGGGCTTTTTGATCGGCTTTTTTCGCGCCGATGGCGCGCCGCTGCGCAGCATCGCCCTGGCGCAGCAAAAGGCCTACACCGCGACCCGCATGGGGTGCAGCACGACGGCATTCCTGGCGCGGCTGCGCCGGGACGACATTCCCATCGGCTACTTCTGTGACCCCCTGCTCACGGCACTGCCGGGTGGCGCCTTGCTCCTCGACAGTACCGGTGGCGTCATCGGCGGCGTCGGCGTGAGCGGCCTGGCACCGGAGCAGGATCAGGAGATCGCCGACTGCGGCGCCGACTTCACCCGCCATGACCCCACATCCAAGCGCTGAAAGCGGCGTGCCGGATACTTTGAGTGCCTTCAGGGCACAGGCATTTCGCCACTTATTCCAGGAATTTCACCATGTCACGATCGAACGTCTACGTCACCCGCATGATCCCGCAGCAGATCATCGACACACTGCGCCAATTTCACGATGTCGAAGTCAATCCGCATGACCGCGCGCTCACGCGTGATGAACTGCTGCAGCAGGTGCGCGGGCGCGACGCCGTGATCACGCTGCTCACCGACAAGGTCGACGCTGAGGTGCTTGATGCCGCTGGTGCTCAGTGCCGCATCTTTGCGAACTATGCCGTCGGTTTCAACAACTTCGACCTGCAGGCGGCGACCCAGCGCGGCGTGATCATGACCAATACGCCCGGCGTGCTGGACGAAGCCACTGCGACCCACGCCTGGGCACTGCTGCTGGCCACCGCGCGCCGGATCTCTGAGTCAGAGCGCTATGTGCGCGCCGGCCAGTGGCACGGGTGGGCGCCGATGGCCTTCATCGGCCAGGACGTGGACCACAAGACGCTGGGCATCGCCGGCCTGGGTCGCATCGGCTCCAAGTTTGCGCGCAAGGCGGCGGCCTTTGATATGAAGGTGATCTACACCAATGCCCAGCCTGAACCCGAATTCGAACGCCAGTTTGGCGCAACTTTCGTGGACAAGGAAACGCTGTTGCGCGAGTCGGATTTCCTGTCACTGCACCTGCCACAGTTGCCCGAAACCCATCACTACATCGGTGCCGCGGAGCTGGCGCTGATGAAGCCCAGCGCGATCCTGATCAATGCGGCGCGCGGTCCCCTGGTGGACGAAAAGGCGCTGGTTGTGGCCTTGCGCAACAAGGTGATCTGGGGCGCCGGTCTGGACGTGTTTGAAGACGAGCCCGCCCTTGCTGCCGGTCTGGCCGAACTCGACAACGTCGTCATCGTGCCGCACATCGCTTCTGCCACGATCGCAACCCGGCTGGCCATGGGGAAGATCGCCACCGACAACGTCATCCAGGTGCTCCGGGGCGAGCCGCCGCTCACCTGCATCAACCCCGAAGCGCTGAAACAAGACTGAACGCTATTTCTGCTTGGGCACGCGCCCCATCAGGTAGAACTCCGGATTGGGCGCCATATTGCTGAACGATGCCATGCGATTCGACAGGCCGAAGAAGGCCGTAATGGCGGCGATGTCCCAGGCGTCCTCGTCGTTGAAGCCGTGGCTGTGCAGGGCGGTGAAATCGTCGTCGTTGAGTTCGTGCGAATGCAGGCACACCTTCATTGCAAAGTCCAGCATGGCGCGCTGTCGTGCTGTGATGTCGGCCTTGCGGTAGTTCACCGCCACCTGGTCCGCCACCAGCGGCTTCTTCTCGTAGATGCGCAGTATCGCGCCATGCGCCACCACGCAATACAGACAGCCGTTGGCGGCACTGGTGGCGGTGACGATCATTTCCCGATCGCCCTTGGTCAGCGCAGAATCCTCTTTCAGCATGAGTGCGTCGTGGTAGGCAAAGAAGGCGCGCCACTCGGCAGGCCGGCGTGCCAGCGCCAGAAAAACGTTGGGTACAAAACCGGCCTTGGCCTGCACCTCCAGCACCTTGGCCTGGATGTCTTCGGGCAGCGCGTTGATGTCGGGAAAGGGATAGCGTGGTGTGGGGTTCATGGTGCAGTGCGCGAGGGTCAGTGAGGTGGAGCGGCTTCAAGTATTGCCGACAACTCCTGCGCCGTCCAGTTTGGCGTTGACATGCGGCCCTGCATGGCGCCGAGCCGGCTGCTTCCAAACATAATGCAATCTAATGACAGTGAAAACAAAGTAACAAAGCTTCTTTGTTTGATAAATCCTCGCCACAATGCGACCGATCAACCACAAGGAGACGAACATGCTGATCGGCGTACCCAAGGAAATCAAGAACCACGAATACCGCGTCGGTCTGACGCCGGCCAGCGTGCGCGAGCTCGTCGATCACGGGCATCAGGTGCTGGTGCAGAACGACGCCGGCACCGCCATCGGCTGCACGGACGAGCAATATGTGGCCGCCGGTGCCACCATGGTCGTCGCTGCCAGCGAGATCTTCTCCCGCGCCGAGATGATCGTGAAGGTCAAGGAGCCGCAGCCGGTCGAATGCGCGATGCTGCGCTCCGGCCAAATCCTGTACACCTATCTGCACCTCGCGCCCGATCCCGAGCAGACCCAAGCGCTGATCAAATCAGGCGCCATCTGCATCGCCTACGAGACCATCACCGGAGCCGGCGGGGGCCTGCCGCTGCTGGCACCGATGAGCGAAGTGGCGGGGCGCATGGCAGTGCAGGCCGGCGCCACCTATCTGGAAAAGGCGCACGGCGGACGCGGCTTGCTGCTGGGCGGCGTGCCCGGCGTGGCGCCCGGCCATGTGGCCATCATCGGCGCCGGCGTGGTCGGCACCAACGCCTTGCAGATGGCGGTTGGCATGGGCGCTCGCGTCACCGTATTGGACAAGAGCGTGGACCGTCTGCGCCAGCTCGATCTGGTGTTTGGGAATCGCATCAGCACCGTCTATTCGACCGCATCGAGCATCGAGGAGGCCGTGCTGGACGCCGACCTGGTGATCGGTGGCGTGCTCGTCCCCGGCGCGGCGGCGCCCAAGCTGGTGACGCGTTCGCACATCTCGCGCATGAAGAAAGGCGCGGTGGTGGTGGACGTGGCGATCGACCAGGGTGGCTGCTTTGAAACCTCGCACGCCACCACGCACGCCGAGCCGGTGTATATGGTGGACGGCGTGGTGCACTACTGTGTGGCCAACATGCCCGGTGCCGTGGCCCGCACCTCCACCTTCGCCCTGAACAACGCCACCATAGCGCATGCGCTGGCGCTGGCCGACAAGGGCTGGAAGCAGGCGCTGAAGGACAGCGTCCATCTGCGCCACGGTCTCAATGTGTGCCAGGGGCAGGTGACCTACGAAGCCGTGGCCCGGGATCTCGGTTACGCCTGTGTGGATCCAATGAGCTTGCTCGATTGATCCGTTTCAAGACGGGGCTCTTAACCGCGTTTCCACCACGGTCACGCAAGGGTGAGGCTGAGCGCATAAGATTCGGCCTGGTTACCGATCCTGTCGGCCAGTGATCTTGTCACGGATGAAAGGGGAGGGCCACTTCGACCGCTCACCTCAAACCTGGAGACTCCATGTCCATCGCTGCCCTCGACCCCGTCGTCAACCGATCCAATATCCAGGAGGTGTTTGCGCTTCAGGCCGCCACCGCCCTGCGTTTGCGCAGTTCCACGGCACAACAGCGCATTGCCAAGATCCGCAAACTGCGCGACGCCGTGATCGCGCATACCGAAGACTGGTATTTGGCTGCGTACGCCGACTTCAAGAAGCCTGCGGGTGAAGTCGATCTGGCGGAAATTTTGCCGGTCTGCGTGGAAGCCAATGACGCCATCAGGAACCTGAAGAAGTGGATGAAACCCACCAAGGTCTGGCCTACCCTGCTGACCCTGGGCACAAGTGGCCAGGTCCAGTACATGCCGCGCGGGCGCTGCCTGATCATTGCTCCCTGGAACTATCCGGTCAACTTGACGCTGGGCCCGTTGGTGTCGGCCATCGCCGCCGGCAACACGGCCATTCTCAAGCCGTCGGAGATGACCCCCCACCTGTCGAGCCTGATCTGCAAAGTGGTGCGAGAGCTATTTACGCAAGACGAAGTTGCCATCTTTGAAGGCGAAGCCGATGTGTCGCAGGCCCTGCTGGAGCTGCCCTTTGACCACATCTTCTTTACCGGCAGTCCAACCATTGGCAAGCACGTCATGGCGGCGGCGGCCAAGCACCTGACCAGCGTCACGCTGGAACTGGGCGGCAAGAGTCCGACCATCATCGACGCCAGCGCCAACCTCAAACTGGCCGCCATCAACGTGATGTGGGCCAAGTTTGCCAACGCAGGGCAGACCTGCATTGCTCCGGACCATGTCTATGTGCACGAGAGCGTCAAGGATGCCTGGGTCCAGAACTGCCGCGAGCAACTCAAGAAAGCCTACGGCAGCACTCTGGCCGAGCAAAAAGACAGCCCGCATCTGGCGCACATCGTGAACTCGCGCCATACCGGGCGCATCAAGGCGCTGCTGGACGAAGCCAGCTCGCAAGGCGCGCGCGCGCTCGCCGGTGGCGGCGTGAGCGAAGGCGACTGCTTCATTCAGCCCACGCTGCTCGATCAGGTGCCGCAGACTGCCCGCATCATGGACGAGGAAATCTTTGGCCCTGTGCTACCTGTCATCGCTTACAGCGACATAGACGAAGTGATTGCCAAGATCAACGAGGGTCCCAAGCCGCTGGCCTTGTACGTCTACAGCCGGGACCCGGCCAACATCGACAAAGTGTTGCTTCAAACCGTATCGGGTGGCGCCTGCGTCAACCACGCGCTGATGCAGTTCCTGCACGGCAGGCTTCCGTTCGGTGGTGTCAACAACTCGGGCATTGGCAGTGCCCATGGCCACTATGGTTTCAAGGCCTTCAGCCACGAGCGCGGTGTGGTGCGCACCCGGTTCTCGATTGCGGCAACGCTGTTTGCCGCTGGCGAAGTGCCGGCTATGGTGCGTAAACTGATGAAGTCGGCGTTCAAAATCCTTTGAACCCAGCGCTCGAGAAGTTCCGTTTATCGTGGGAAAATTCAATCAGTATTGAGAATCATTCGCATATATAATCCTGTTCAGCCGAGCTTTCATCCGCGCCCTTGTGGCGTGAACCGAACAGGAGAGATGGAGAATGAACCGTGTTTTTTTGACTTCCCTGGCGCTCGGCGCCGCCTTGTTCATGGTCGCGGCCCATGCCGATGACTATGTCCTGACGCTGAAGGACCATCAGTTCGCGCCCAAAGAGCTCACCATTCCCGCGGGTCAAAAGGTCAAGATCATCATCAGGAACCAGGACGCCACACCGGCCGAGTTTGAAAGCAGCGATCTGAACCGCGAAAAAGTGATCAGCGCCAACAGCGAAATCACGGTCTTTGTCGGACCACTGGATGCCGGGCGCTACCGCTACTTTGATGACTTTCATCGCGACACCACCACGGGCGTGATCGTCGTTAAATGAGCATGCACCCCCCTGCCAGCCTTGCGCGGAGGCATTGGGCGCCATCCGCCGCTGGCTTTGTGCTGCTGTGCCTGGCCCAAAGCAGTGCCGCCTTCGGCCTGGACGAACTGTATTCACCCAATGTCGACTACCGCGAGTTTTCGCTGGAGCTCAACGGCGCGCGTGCCTACGATGCCAGTGCGGCCAAGAGCGCCGCGCGGGTGGGCGAAGCCACGCTGGAGGTCGGACTCACGCCCCGGTTACAGCTGCAAGTCAGTGCTGAATACAACGCCGACCCGGGTGGCGCCATGCAAATGGTGGCGCATGAAATGGCTGCTCGTTATCAATTTTTTGAATCCGGTGAGTACTGGGTGGACGCGGGCATGCTGATAGCTTATGACTTCTCTTCTCAAGCCGGATCGGCCAGTTCGATGGAGGTCAAGTTGCTGCTGCAAAAGGACGTTGGAAAATTCACGCACAGCATGAATGCAGGTTTCAGCAAGAATTTGGGCGCTTCAGCTCCAGCCAGCGGTGGTGCCGAGTACAGCCTGCTGTGGAACACGCGCTATCGCTACAACGAGTACTTCCAACCGGGCGTGGAGCTGCAAAGCGACTTGGGGTCGCGCTCCCAGTTCGGCTCATTCAATCGGCAGGAGCACTACCTTGGCCCCTCCGTGTACGGCAAGCTCTTCGGACACCTGAAGTACCAGATGGCCTATTTCTTTGGGGTGAGCGACGCGGTCGCAAGAAATGCAGTCCGGCTCTTGCTCGAGTACGAAATGCACCTTTAAGGACCCACCCCATGCTCGCCACATTGGTTATCGTATTTCGTGAGCTCATTGAAGCCGGACTCATCATCGGCATCGTGCTCCGCGCGACCCGCGGCGTGCCGGGTCGGGGCCGCTGGGTGTGCACGGGCGTCATCGCCGGTGTCGTCGGCGCCTGTCTTGTCGCAACGTTTGCTGACGTCATCGCGCACATGGTGGCTGGCGCCGGACAGGAAATCTTCAATGCTTCGGTGCTGGCCATTGCCATCGTCATGCTGGGCGGGCACAACATCTGGATGGCACGCGAAGGACGCCAGTTGGTGCAGGGCATGCAGTCGCTTGGCAATGAGGTCGCCGGCGGTCGCCGTTCGCTGGCCGCCATGGCGGTGGTCGTGGGCGTGGCCGTGTTGCGCGAAGGTTCCGAAATGGCCCTCTTCCTCTACGGCATCGCCCTGTCGGACGGGGGTAGCCTGAGCATGTTGCTGGGCGGTGCCATCGGCGTGGCGCTGGGCGCTGCCGTGAGCGCCGCCCTGTACTTCGGATTGCTCGGCATCCCGACGCGCCATGTGTTCACGGTGACCAGCTGCCTGATCGCACTGCTGGCCGCAGGCATGGCCGCACAGGCCACCGTGTTTTTGCAGCAGGCCGACCTGATCACCGTGTTTCCGCGCGTCGTGTGGGATACGTCAGGAGTGCTGTCAGACGGCAGTTTGCTGGGCAAGGCGCTGCATTCACTGATTGGCTATTGCGATCGCCCCACCGGTATCCAGCTCATGGTGTATCTGGCCACCCTGGCGCTCATATTCACGCTGATGCGCCTCTTCGGTCATCCACCACCAGAGCAAAAGGCGCAGGCATATCGCGAAGGGCACCCATCCGCTGCACTGCCAAATTCAGGCTGAGCGCAGCCCATCCCAATTTGGTCAAGACAAGCAAGGCTGGGCAACTTCGCGCGGCCCGCTCTGACATCGGTGGCCGCACCGCAGTCGCAACAATGGGCGTGGCCCAGAGTGTTAGCCCACGCGGATTTTTTCGCCGTAGCCAGTGAGCTCAAGATATCCGCGCCCGATCTCGGACTGGCCTTCCAGCACGCGCACGGCGCCTTCCCAATACACCGCGCCGGTGGTGCGACGGCTGTCCAGCTCCTGATCGTCCAGCATGGCGCTCAGGTGGAACTGGCGCGGTCCTAGGCGCAGCATCCACTCCACCGGATAGGTTAACCCCGTGCGGGTCGAGGTCCAATGGCGAAGCGGCTCAAAAACCACCTCATCGTGGACGGGCTTGTGCTCGCCGCCGGCTGCGGTTCTGATGGTTGCAGCCGACCAGAGCGCCTTCTCGTTCACGCCGCGCATGCGAAAGGCCATCAAGGCGCCTCCGTCGTCCAGGTTCAAACCAACCCAATCCCAGCCTTGCGCTGAGGGCGGCAGCAGCGCGCTGGACCATTCATGGTCGAGCCAGGCCCGGCCGGTCACGCCTTCGGTGTGACCAGCGAGTGTCACCGTGCCACGCACCGCGAGTTGGGGGCGACTGTAGTAGTAGCTGGCATGATGCCCATCCGGGCCCTTGAGGCTGAAGCCGTCCGTGCCGTTGAGCAGTGGCGGGCCATCGGGCTGCAGCGCCAGGGAATAACCGAAGTCAGTGCCATTGACCCCCGCCAGATAGGCGTCGCCCTTCTGTTCCAGGCGCCAGTCGCCGATCCAGACGCGGGTGCTGTTTTCGGCAAATCCGGCGCGACCAAAACCGGCTCTGGCAGCGCGCTGATCATGACGCAGGCGCCCCAGTTGGGGGTCGGCAATGGCGGCATGCGCCATGAGCAGCTGGCGTGGCGCAAAGGCGCTGGCGCTTTCTTCACCGATTCCGGTGCGGATGCGAAAGAAAGTGCACTGAAATCCGAGTGCGGCGCCAGCGCTTCGGCTGAGCCAGCCGGTGACGTACCACCACTCAGTGCGAAACTGCGGGTGGGCCCCATGGTCGGCGGGGAACACCAGCTTATGACCCGCACGCACCGGGGCAAACTCGCTTGCCCGGGACGGCGTGGCGCTGCTGGTGAGCAGGCTGGCCAAGGCCAGCTGAAAGTGCCTTCGCTTCATGTCTAGCCTCACCAGTCGTCGCGCACGGCCAGTACCGCGCCTTGTTGCATCGCCTGGCGCCCTGCGATAACGGCGGCCAGCGCGGCCAAGGCGACCAGCACCAGGCCAAATGCCGCCAATGAGCCCCAGGGAACATGCAGGTCCATGCTCCAGTGAAAGCTCTGCCGATTGACCACTTCGATCAGGATCAGGCCGATCGCGCCACCGATGGCCAGTCCGGCCAGCACGCCGACGCCGGCGGCCAATGCGCCTTCCTGCGCCAGCATCCAGCCGATCTGGCGGCGCATCAGGCCCAGATGCCGCAGCATCCCGAATTCACGCCGGCGGGCCGAGGCGAGTGCGGCAAAACTGGCGGCCACGCCCGCCAACCCGATGACCACGGCCACGGCTTCGAGCAAGTAGGTCACGGCAAAGGTTCGATCAAAGATGCGCAGACTGAGCGCGCGAATCTGACCGGCCTGGGAAACCTCCAGCACGCCCGCTGCGGACAGGGCCGTCAGCGCCTTGGCCACCTGCTCAGCACTGACTCCGGCGCTCAGAGTGATCGCCGCATCGTTGGCCAGACGGTCGCCGGTGACACGGCGATAGTCGGCCAGGTCCATCAACACCGACCCGGTCTGGCGCGCGTAGTCACGCCAGACGCCCGCCACGGGTCGGCGCACGAAACGCCCGGCCAGCGGAATCTCCACCTGCTGACCCGTACGCCAGCCATACAGGTCCTGCATCGCTTCGGAGATCCAGATGGCTGCCTCACCGTTCGGTTGCGCCGTGCCCACCAGCGGCAGCTCGTGCCCGTCGCCGGACAGGGGACGCGCAATCAGCGTCACCGGCGCGAGGCCCCCCGCCAGGCGCAGGCTGTCGAAGCGGCTGAAGCTCACGTGGGCGACTCCGGCCAGCGCCGCCACGCGGGCCTGCAGGGTTTCATCCAGGGAGGCAGAGCCGTTGGAGCGAGCCGATCGCAAATAGAGGTCGGCGGGAAGCACCTGTCCCAGCCACTGATCCACGGAGCCGCGAAAGGACGTCACCATGATCGCCATGGCGGCGGCAAGGGCGACGCTGGTCATCACGCCGGCGGCGGCAACCACCGCGTTGCCCGGTGCGGCACGCAGTCGCGCACCAGCGAGTCGAGCCCCGACCGGTCCGTTTTCCGGAAGCGCCCAAGCCACCGCGGTGGCCAAGCTCGGCAGCAGCAAGACGCCACCTGCTAGCAGCAAGGCCGAGGCCAAATAGCCGCCCAGGGGTAGATCTGCAATCGGGGCGATGGCACAGGCAGGAATGCTGGCCAAGAGCACCAGCAGGCCGGGCAGGGGATGGGCATGGCTTTGGAACAGCTCCGGCTCGTCACCGGCCTTCAAGGCCTGCGCCGGCGAGACGGTGGCCGCTTCCCGTGCTGGCAGATAGGCGCCGACAAGGCCCGCGACCACGCCGAGCAGCACATAGACGGCGGTCATCGCCGGTTGAAACTGCCACTGCGGTTTGCTGCCAGAGAAGAACCCGGCGCCCAGGTCGCCGCCCAGCAGGGCCAGCGCCCCCCAGGCCAAGGCATGTCCCAGCATCACGCCCAAGACCCCGCCCACCAGGCCGACCGCAGCGCCTTCCCCCAACAACCAGAAAAACAGCGTGCGCCGCGGCAAACCGATGGCGCGCAGGAAGGCGAACTCGGTGCGCCGCCGCACGACGGAGAGCGCCTGCGCGGAAAACACCAGAAAGCCACCGGTGAGCAGCGCCATGGCAGCCAGCATTGTCAGGTTCACGCGATAGGCGCGTGACAGGTTCTGGGCCTGGTCCAGCGCCGCCTGGGGTTCCTCGATCTGCACACCGGCGGGCAGGAGCGGTTGCAGTGCCTCGCGGGCCGCCCCCGGCGACAGGCCCTCGCGCAGGCGCAGGTCCAGGCGGGTGAGGCGCCCCAGCTTGCCAAAGTCATCTTGAACCGCGGCGATGTCCATCACGGCCAGCCGACTGTTAGCCGCCGAACCGGGGATGTCGCCGGCGATGCGCAGACTCAGGGTGCGCGCATCGACCGGGATTGGCAGCACGTCGCCCACCTTCACGCCCAGGGCCGAGAGCGCAGCACTGCTCAGGAAAATGGATTCCTCCGACAGCGCCGCCAGTCGCTGCGTTCCCGCGCCAGGTCTGGGTAAAAGAGCAGGCGTCACGGCCGCGAGGGTCAGGACATCGACGCCAAACAGCTGCAGTGTTTGTGCATGGTCCGCCACCCGGATTTCGACCTCAACGACCGCGCTCAGGTCCCGGATTTCGGGGCGTGCCGCCAATTGGCCGTAAAGGCTTTCGTCAAAGCCGCCCCGGGGTCCGACCACCAGCAGATCTGCTTCGCCCACGATGGAGCGCAAACCGCGTCCAAACTCGGACAAGGCGGATTCATGCACCACCTGCACGGCCATGCCCAGCGCCACGCCCAGTACGATGGCCGACGCACAAAACAGCGTGGCCACACGGCGCTTGGCCAGTGAACCCAGGAACACACTCGCCATGCTCACGGCATGAGGCCCTCGGCGGTGAGGTGAAGAATTCGATCCGCCGTGGCAGCCGCCTCCAGCGAGTGCGTGACCAAGATGCCGATGGCGCCGGCTTCATGCACGCGCGCGCTGAACAGCCGCAGCACCTTGGCCCCGTTTGTCGGGTCCAGATTGCCGGTGGGCTCATCGGCCAGCACCAGGGAAGGGCGATGCACCAGCGCCCGGGCAATCGCCACGCGTTGCATTTCTCCACCGGAGAGTTCGCGCGGCCAACTCGCGCTGCGCTCACCCAGACCCACGGCTTCGAGCAACAGTTGTGCCGCTCCCTCGGCAGCTTTGCCGTTCACACCCTGCAGCCAAAGGGGCAGCGCAACGTTTTGGGCTACGGTGAGGTGAGGCAGCACGTGAAAGGCCTGAAACACGAAGCCCATCTTCTCCCGTCGCACCTGCGTGAGAGCATCGTCGTGCAGCGTCGCATAGTCGACGCCGTCGAGCACCAATCGGCCGCCGTCGGCTCGGTCCAGTCCCGCGATCAGGTTGAGCAAAGTCGATTTCCCCACCCCTGACGCCCCCACGATGGCGATGTATTCGCCCGGATTCAATCGCAACGACACCTGGCGCAGCACCGTGCGGCTGCCAAATTGGCGGGATAGGTTCTCAATTTCGAGCATGGCGCTACTATGGCAGATCAGCGATCTGCGCGCCGACGGTCGGGGGCGCTCTTGCGCGGTTCAAAAAAGAAGGATGACGCCACTTCGTGCCCGACGCTGGCCTGCCGGACGCGCTACCGGTCTTGCGCCGAGAGTTTCACCGCCAGCGCTGTGGTGGCTGCGCCCAGGGTAGCGATGCGTCCATCGACGCCAGCACATGGGCGCGTGCGCAGACCCGGTGTGTCCAGGTTGCACTGCTGAAGTCGCCACAGGCCGGCGACGACAGGTGAGACTTGCATGTTGGCGCTATCAGTTGGCGGCGTCGGTCTTGCCCATTTGCCACAGCAGGAAGCTGTAGATGTCGGCGTACATGGCGTCGCGCTGCGTGGCCGTGCTGCCCATGCCGTGACCGGCCTGGGCGTCCAGGCGCAGCAGCACCGGTTTGCTGCTGCTGCTGGCCGCCTGCAAACGCGCCGCTGCCTTGGCGCTGTGCCAGACATCCACCCGCGGATCGTTCAGCCCGTGGATCAGCAGCACCGCCGGGTAGGCCGTGCCGTCGACGATGTGGTGGTAGCTGCTCATCTCGAGCAGGCCGGAAAATTCGTCGGCGTTCTTGCTGCTGCCGAACTCGGAAATATTGGTGATGCCGTTGGCGCTTTCCTCGGCGCGCACCATGTCCATGTCGCCCACGTTGAAGATCGCCGCAGCGAACAGTTGTGGCGCCGAGGTCACGCTGCGCCCGACAAAGGTGCCGCCCGCACTGGTGCCGGACACGGCCAGCGTTCTGGGCGTCGCATAGCCCTGCGCGATCAGGTATTGGGCGCAAGCGATACCGTCCTTCCATGTGTTGGGCTTGGTGGCCTTGAAGCCGGCCAGATGCCAGGGCTGGCCATAAACCCCGCTGCCCCGGATATTGGGCAGGGCCAGTACGCCGCCGCGTTCAATCCATACCATCTGGGCCGGGCTGAAATGCGCGGTTTCGGAAAAACCATAGGCACCGTAGCCATCCAGCAAGGTCGGGTTATTGCCGTCGCGTTGCAATCCCTTCTTGTGCAGGATCGTCATCGGCACCCCCACGCCGTCGTGGCTTGCCACTTTGACCTCGGTGATCTCCAGTTCGGGCACGCTTGGCATCGGCACTTGGGCGCGGATGCCCGTGTCCACCGAGGTGCTGCGGCGCAACTGGTAGGTCAGCGGCAAACGGTCCCATCCCGAGAGCGTGTACAGCAGGTCGTCGTAGGCATGTGCTGGGTCGTCGTGCAGGTCGGCGGCGCCCGTAACGGGCAGGGCGACAATCTGACCCACCGGGTCGTGTACGGCGTGACGCCGAATGCCGATAGTGGTGCCTTCGCGCACCGCAGTCATGACGGCGTTGCGCGTCAAGACAAAGCCCTCGAGCACACCATCCGCGGGCGCAGTGGCCACTTCTTGCGCCCGCGCCAGATCAGGCTGGCGCATGTCCAGCTTCATCACCTTGTAGCGTGGCGCGCCCTGATAGGTGCGGTAGTAGAGATCGTTGCCACGCAGTTGGATGTCGACGATCTTGTCGGCAAACGCGGAGATCTTTTTCCACTGGATAGGGGTCCGTTTCAGATCGCTCACATGCGCCACAAACAGCGAGCCTTCGGGCACGGTGGTGTCGGTGGTGCGGGCCACCATCCAGGGGCTGCCGGGGGCGAACGTGATCGCGCCCACGTCCAGACGGGCCAACCCCAGATCGCGCGTGACCGTGGGGCCGAACACGGGTCTGGCCTTGGCCTGCCCCGGTTTGAGCCAGAGCACGCGGCTGTCCAGATAGGTTTCGGTCTCGGGGTCGCCCGGTTTAAGCGCCTTGAGTTGGTTGAAAGTGAGGGATCGACTGTCGGGCAGCCAGTTCACCAGCGACTCCGGCACGCGGGCGATCGGTCGACCCACGCGCTTTCCTGTGGTCAGGTTCAGGATGTAGAGCGATGCGTCTTCCGATCCGCCCGCGGACATGCCGTAGGCCACGTACTTTCCGTCCCAGGAAGGCACGAAGTAATTGATGGCATGCGGCACGCCAGTGCGTCGGGCCTCGATCTCGGGATCGGCCAAGATCTTTTCGCCACCGCGCAGGCCGATGCGCATGACGAGTTTGAATTGCTTTTCGCCACTGCCGCGCTTGAGGTAGTAGATGCGATCAGCGGGCATGCGTACCAGGGCACTGAGTTTGTCGCCACTGGCGGCGGAGAGCTCGGCGATGCGCTTTTCCAGGGCGTCGCGGCCCGCGATGCGGTCCAGAGTCTGGCGTGCGTATTCGCCCTGCCCCTGAAGCCAGGCCTGCACCTCGGGATCCTTGAGATTTTCGAAATAGCGGTAGGGGTCGTGCACCGTGACGCCATGCAGTGTCTGCACCACATCGCGCACCGGGGCCACGGGCGGGGCGGCCATGACGCTCGGGGCCACGCTGGCGAACAGTAGGCTGAGCGCCATGCGGCGCAGTGTCAAGGTGTCGAAGGTCATGGTGAATCCTAAAGGGGTGCAGAGTGAATTCTAGGCAGTAAGCAGGCGCGACGGGCTCAGCATCTCGGGTGTGAGTCCGAAGTCGGCGATGGCTCGGGGCAAGGGCAGGCCACGCGCCAGCGCCGCACAGGCTTCACCCATCGCGGCCGAGGTCTGGATACCGTAGCCGCCCTGTGCGGCGAGCCAGAAGAAGCCTGGCGCTGCGGCGTCAAAGCCGCCCACCAGATCGCCATCGGCGACAAAGGAGCGCAGTCCGGCCCAGGTCCGGCTTGGGCGGCGGATCTGCAGCACAGTCATCTCTTCGATGCTTTGGATGCCCAGCGCAATGTCGCGTTCCTCAGGCTGCACGTCCTGCGGCGGCACCGGGTCGGCATTCGCGGGCGAGCCCAGCAACTGTCCGGCGTCGGGCTTCAAGTACCAGGATTCGTCCACGCCTATGCACATCGGCCAATGGCCACAATCCACGCTCGCAGGGGGCGCAAACACAAACGCCGAGCGGCGCTTTGGGCTCAGGCCGATGGGGGCGACCCCGGCCAGCGCAGCGATCTGGTCGCACCACGCGCCCGCGGCGTTGATGACGACCTGGGTTGGGTAGGTCGTGTCGCCGGCGCACACCTGCCATTGGGCGCCAGTGCGTGTCAACGAGCGCACCTCCGCGTTGCACACCACTTGCCCGCCGTGGCGACGCAGGCCGCGCAGATAGCCCTGGTGCAGGCTGTGCACGTCCATGTCCAGCGCATCAGGCGCGTGGATGGCACCCAGCACCTGCTCGGCGCGCAGTGCGGGCAGCAGCGAGCAGGTCTGGGCCGCGTCCAGTCGCTGCGCCTGCACACTCATGCTGTGCAGCAAGCCCCACTCCTGCTCCAGCAGATCTTCCTGTCCGGGACGCGCGATGATCAAAGCGCCACGCGGCGAAAGAATCGACTGTTCGCTGAAACCCGCTGGAGGATGTTCGAAAAAGGCCCGACTGGCCATGGTGAGTGCGCGCACCTGCGGTGTGCCATAGCTCTCTATGAACATCGCCGCCGAGCGTCCGGTGGTGTGGTAGCCGGGTTGGGACTCGCGCTCCAGCAGCGTCACGCGGCCATGCGGCGCGAGGAAGTAGGCGATGGATGCGCCCGCGATACCGCCGCCGATGATGAGGAAGTCAGACATCCCTCACGTCCGCGACCGGGTTCGCTCCAAAATCTGCACGGGCCAGATAGGCCAGAACGCGTGCGGCGGCGTCGGTGGGGGATGCGAGCAACCCCTTGTCCTTGAGCGCAGCGAAGTTGTCGCGCTCGGGGAAAGCAGCAGCGTTGGCGCCGCGCAATTGCACTTGCATGTCGGTGTCGATCACCCCCGGCGCCAGCGAGCAGACCAAGGCGGCGCGCGGCTTTTGTGCCTCGTCCAGCGCCAGGCAGCGCGTGAAGTGGTCCATGCCGGCCTTGGCCGCGCAGTACCCCGCTTGCGAGGCCATGGCGCGCCGGCCCAGGCCCGAGGAGATGTTGAGCACGCGCCGCTGCGCGCTCCAGCCCTCGGTGCAGCGCAGGAAGGTGGCTGTGAGCAGCAGCGGTGCCTCCAGACCGACGCGCAGCGCGATCGCCAGATCGTGGGCGCTGGACTGACTCAGTGGCATGATGGGCGGAATGACGCCCGCGTTGTTGATCAGCGTGGTCTGGCCAAAGCGGCTCGAGGGCTGATCGCGCAGCCAGGTGGACAGGCGCAGGCAGGCCTGCTCGCCATCGGCCAGGTCCTGCTGCCACTGCAGCAACGGCACACCCGCCGCCTTGGCCGCGTGCTCGAGTATCTGACTGGACTGGCGCGAAATGCAAAGGAGTTGTTGGCCCGGTTGCAGCAGCTGCAGCGCCAGCTCCAAGCCCATGCCGCGCGAGGCGCCGGTGATGATGGTGAGTTCCTGTGTCATGGCGTGTTCTCCTTGGGGCGTATTGTTCACCAAGATACCGCTGTCCCGCAAAGAACAGCCGAGATCCGACAATCAGTTGGAGACAGAGCAAAACTCGCGGCGCGTAGTTCTTGGTCTGTCCCGCAAAGTCTCAGAAAGGCGGCGGACTTTCGAACAGCAGTGCTGCTCCCGTCACGGGATGCGTCAACGCCAGGCGCCAGGCGTGCAGCAGCAGGCGGGTCGCGTGTTGCGCCTGCTGCGCGTCGGCGTAGAGCCGGTCGCCCAGGATCGGATGGCCCAGGGCCTTCAGGTGCACCCGCAGTTGATGGCTGCGTCCGGTGAGCGGTTCGAGTTCCAGGCGCGTGGCAGTCGGAGGTGCGTGCGCATTTGCCGCAAAGGCGTGCCAGCTCGGATCCGGGCTCAGGATGCGCCAGCGCGTGCAACTGGACTTGCCGTGCTCGGCGTCGATCACGCGCAGCGGGCGGTTGGGCCAGTCCAGCGCGATCGGTAGATCGATCTGCCCCCAGGGTGTGCGCGGCGGCGCCACCGTGCCGTGCACCAGCGCGAGGTAGCGCTTGTGCACCAGCCGCTGCGCGAAGGCATCGCTCAAAGTCCGCTGCACCGCCTTGCTGCGCGCCATCAACAGCAGGCCCGAAGTCGCCTGGTCCAGCCGATGCACCACCAGCGCGTCGGGCCAAACGGCCTGCGCGCGTGACGCCAGGCAGTCCTGCTTGTCGGCACCGCGCCCGGGCACCGTGAGCAGGCCCGCGGGCTTGTCCAGCACCAGCAGCGCATCGTCGATGTAGAGCGGGTGCATGGAATCGGTCATTGCGAGGAGCGTAAGCGACGCGGCAATCCACTCAACCCGTCATTGCTAGCGTAGCGCGGCAATCCAGGCCGCTCAAGCATGGATTGCCACGGCCTGCGGCCTCGCAATGACGAGGGTACTTGGGCCATTGCCTGCAAAGGATGCTTCATGGCGCTGCGAGAGGGAGGCGCTGCAAATGAGCCAGCGCCAGCACCTGGGGCAACGCGTCCGGCGCGTCGCAAAAAACCACGCGGCGCTGCGGCATGGAGCGCAGCCAGGTGATCTGGCGTTTGGCCAGCTGGCGCGTGGCGAAGATGCCCTTGTCGCGCAGGGTGGCAAGTTCGGCAGCGTCCAGATCGCGTGGCGACTCCAACGTGCGCGCCTGATGTGCATCCAATGCATCCCATGTCTGTCGGTAGCCCACGCAGCGCATGGAGGGCAGGTCGTGAGCCAAATCGCCGCGGGCGCGCAGCGCCTTCACCTCATCGATCAGGCCGGCTGCCAGCATTGCATCAAAACGCTGCGCGATGCGCTCATGCAGCCAGGCGCGCTGCCGCGGTTCCAGCGAGATCAGTGGCAACTCACCCATCCCATGCAGGCGGCGTTCTTGGTCCTTGGCGGCGTGCAATGCCGACAGCGTTTGGCCTGACACATGAAACACTTCGAGCGCGCGCTGGATGCGCTGTGAATCGTTGGCAGCCAGACGCGCCGCAGTCACCGGGTCGACCCGGGCCAGTTCGGCGTGCATGGCCGGCCAGCCCAGCGCCTGGGCCTGGGCTTCGAGTTCGGCGCGCACGGCGGGGTCAGCGGGCGGCAGTGCGTCCAGGCCCTGAAACAGCGCCTTGAAGTAGAGCATGGTTCCGCCCACCAGCAACGCCAGGTGGCCACGCGCATTGATCTGCGCTACGAGCGCCTGTGCGTCCGCGGCAAACTCGGCGGCGCTGTAGGCCTGCAGCGGGTCGCGGATGTCGATCAGGTGGTGCGGCACGGCCGCGAGCTCTGCCGCGCTGGGCTTGGCGGTGCCGATGTCCATGCCGCGGTACACCAGGGCCGAATCCACGCTGATGATTTCTACCTGGCCCGGCAGTTGCCGCGCGATCGCGAAGGCGGCGGCGGTCTTGCCCGATGCGGTGGGGCCGGCCAGACACAGGGCGCGCACGCTGAGGACAGCGCTCATGGCCGTATCGAAAGCCCGCGGTCGTGGCGCTGCACCAGGGTCCAGGCCGATACCGCGACACAGACGCTCCAGAACCACACGCCATTGGTCAGTGGCAGCACCGTGCCGTCCATGTTCAGGCCCAGCCAACTGCCCATGGCGAACGCGGCCAGCATCATCAGGAAGCCGTTCAGCGCCGAGGCCGCCCCGGCAGCATGCGGAAAGGGCCCGACCGCGCCGCTTTGGCCACAGGGCTGGTGTATGCCGTGCCCGACCATGAACAGGTAGAACGGCGGCAACAGCGTCCACACGCTATGCCAGCCCGCCAGCGCCATGCCGCCCATGAGGGTGCCCGCTGTGAGCGTGAGACCACCGGCGATGGCCAGTGTGCGGTGCACGCCCAGGCGCGCCAGCAGGCGCCGGCACAGCAGTGTTCCAAGAATGTAGGAAATGGACGAGAAGAACATCACCAGTCCAAACTGCGGCTTGCTCAGGCCCAGCACCTGGATGAAGACAAAGGATGACGACGCCAGAAAGGTGAAGAGGCCGGCGTAAGAGCAGACTGACAGCGCCGAGAACGCGACAAACGTAGGGTGGCGCAGGATGTGCCACCAGTTGTTTGCCAGCGTGCGAACCTGCAGAGCACGCGGATTCCTGCGGGTCACGGTTTCTTCAAAGCGCCAGAAGATGATGGCCAGGGTGGTGAAGGAACACAGGGCCAGCGTGAACAGCACGGCGCGCCAGTCCATCCATTGCGCCAGCGCTCCGCCCACGGGTGCCGCCAGACAGGCGATGATGCCCAGACCGGTCAGTCCCTTGGACATGACGCGTGCGCCGTCCGCCGGTTGATACAGGTCGCGCACGATGGCGCGCGCGCACATCACGGCCGCGCCCATGGCCGCGCCCTGCAGTGCGCGCCACAGGATCAGCCACGCCATGCTCGGTGCCATGGCACAGGCCAGGGCCGAGAGAACATAGGCGCCCAGGCCCCAGAGCAGAATCGGTCGGCGTCCAAAGCGATCCGACAGCGGCCCCCAGATCAGTTGCGAACAGCCAAAGGCCAGCAACAAAGCGGTGAGCGTGAGCTGCGCCTGCGACAGGCTTGCACCGAAGCCCTGGGTCAGCGCGGGCAGGGCGGGCAGGTACATGTCGGTGGTGAGGGGCTGCAGGCCCAGCAGCAGCGACAGCAGCAACACGATGAGTCCGGGGGACATGGCGTGGGCCGCGACAGCGTGCGCGTGCGCGCCTGAACCCGAGGGGGAATGTGACATGCGCCGGAGCGTACCAGATGGCCTGCGAGGTCAAGGGCAGGCCCCGCTCCAAGCACTTAAGATGGAGTTCATCCTGCAACGAGATACCGCATGAACTTCGAACAATTTATGGAACAGGCCTGGAGCACCCATGGCGACAACGCCTACGCTGTGGGCGAGCAGCTCAAGGGCGCGCGTACCCTGCTGACGCAGTCGCCGCAGGTGGCGGCTCTGGCGCGCATCCTGGAACATGTCTTGGGTGAGCACCTGGGCGACTGGAGCAGCGCGCAGAGCGAATTGGCGCTGCTGCGGCAACATCCACTGTGTCAAGACGACCCTCAGGCCCTGAGCGCCGTGCGCGTGGCGCAGGCGGCCTTGTCGCTGGCGCAGGGCTTGGTGCCCGAAGGCGCCAAGCTCACGGACGAGGAGCGCGTGCGTGCCCTTGCAACCGCGAGCGCGATCTGCCTGGGACGCGGCGAGTTGGGCAACGCCTCAGACCTGCTTGCGTTGTGTTTGAAGCTGGTGGCACTGTTGCCGCCAGGGAGCGCTGGCTTTCAGCGTTCGCTCGCGGTGGCCGCCAACAATCTGGCGTGCGCCCTGGGCGAGTTGAAGCTGCGCAGCGAGGAGCAGGTCGACCAGATGATCCAGGCCGCTCAGGCGGCGCGCCAGTGTTGGCAACAGGCCGGAACCTGGCTTGAAATCCAGCGTGCCGAGTACGTGCTGGCGAAATCCTTTCTTCGCGCGGGCAAGATACCGCAGGCGGCGAGCCACGCGGTGGAATGCCTGAACCTGTGCCGGGCCAACGATGCCGCACCGTTTGAATTGTTTTTTGCGCACGAAATGGCCGCTCTTTCGGCCCAGGCCCTGGGCTATGGCGCGGCCTTTGAAGCGGCGCGGCAATCGGCACTGCAGGCCTTTGTTGCGCTCGATGCGCAGGTTCAGGCCGCGTGCCAGGCCGAACGCGACGCGCTGCTGGCTTGAGCCAACGCGCAGTGCTTACCGGCCGCGCAGGAACAGTGAGTCCAGTTCCTTCATCGTCACCTGGCGCCAGGTCGGGCGACCATGGTTGCATTGGTCGGAGCGCTCGGTGGCTTCCATCTGGCGCAGCAGAGCGTTCATTTCTTCAAGTGTGAGCTTGCGGTTGGCGCGCACGGCACCGTGGCAGGCCATGGTGGCGAGAATGTCGTGCTGCGCGCGCTGCACCACGGTGCTGGCATCGTGTTGCGCCAGTTCGGCCAGCACGCTGCGCGCCAGTTCCACGGCGTCACCCTGCACCAAGGCGCTGGGAACGGCGCGCACAGCCAGGGTCTTGCTGGAAAAAGGAGTGATTTCCAGGCCCAGCAACTGCAGCGTGGCGGCGTTGACTTCGGCGCAGGAGACCTCTGCGGGCGTGGCGGCGAAGGTGGCGGGGATCAGCAGCGGCTGGCTGGCAATCGCCTTGGCCTGCTGAGGGCCGGTCGCGGCCCATTGGTTTTTCAGGCGTTCGTACACGATGCGTTCGTGCGCGGCGTGCATGTCCACCACAATCAAACCCTGGGCGCTTTCCGCCAGGATGTATACGCCCTGCAACTGAGCCAGGGCGCGACCCAGGGGCCAGTTGGAGTCGTTGCCTGGCTCAGGCTCGCTCTGTGCCGCATCATTGACCGGCCCAGGGGCCGCGCTGGGGCTGGGCGTTGGCTGCTGAGGGCGTTGCACAGGCCACAGTGCTTCAAAGTCTGCGACGCGATGCCCGGCGTGGGCGTGTAACGGCATGGCTTGTTGCGGCCAGGCAGCGGGCTTCACCGGTTCACTGCGCGCTGCCTGGCCTGGTGGAGCAGGCAGGATGGAATGGGCGAATTCAGGCAGGTCCGCCGACGCAGCACCTTGGCTGCGTGGAATCGCCAAAGCGTTCTCCACCGCGTGGCGCAGCGCCTGGTGCACTTCGCGGCTGTCGCGAAAACGCACTTCAATCTTGGTCGGGTGCACGTTCACGTCGACGCGCGCGGGGTCGATCTCGATGTAGAGCGCGTACACCGGCTGGCGCTGGCCGTGCAGCACGTCCTCGTAGGCGCTGCGCGCGGCGTGGCTGATGACCTTGTCGCGCACGAAGCGGCCGTTCACATAGGCAAACTGCTGGTCGGCGCGGGTGCGCGCAGCGTCCGGGATGCCAGCGCGCCCGCTGACCCGGATGTTGCCGATGCGGTGTTCCACGGCGACCGACCGTTCGATGAAATCATGTCCCAGGACATCGCCCAGGCGCTGCTCCAGCGTGCCGACACGCCACTGTTCGACCAGACGTCCTTCATGCCAGATGGCAAAGGCCACGCCGGGTCGCACCAGGGCGTGGCGCCGCACCGCCTCGACGCAATGCGCGAGTTCGGTGGCGTCGGCTTTGAGGAACTTGCGCCGTGCGGGGGTGCTGTAAAAGAGCTCCTTCACTTCCACCGTCGTGCCTTGAGCGCGCGCCGCGGGCCGCAGCTCACCAGTGCGTCCTTCCAGCACGTAGGCGCTGGCCTGATCTGCGGTGCGCGACAGCAGGCAGCAGTCGGCGATGGAGTTGATGGCGGCCAGTGCCTCGCCGCGAAAGCCCATGGTGCCCACCGATTCCAGATCGATCAGGCTGGAAATCTTGCTGGTGGCGTGGCGCTTGAAGGCGATTGGCAGTTCCTGCGGCAGGATGCCCATGCCGTCGTCTTCCACTGAAATCAGGCGCACGCCGCCGGCCAGCAGACGCACGGTGATTTGCGTGGCGCCCGCGTCCAGCGCGTTGTCCACGAGTTCGCGCACGACCGAGGCCGGACGCTCCACCACTTCGCCTGCGGCGATCTGGCTGATGAGCTCGTCGGGAAGTTCGAGGATGGGGCGACGGGAGAAGGGAATAGGTTCAGTCACTGGGGCATTCTAGGGATATTTCGATGCCCGCACGCGCGCCGCGCCAAGGACGCGAATTTTCGTCCCTACTGTGCGCGCCGTGGATAATCCACGGCCATGGAACTGCTCACTTTCGCGCTCGACTTCATTCTGCATGTAGACAAATACCTGGAGGCGTTTGTGCGGGGCTATGGTTTGTGGGTCTATGCGCTGCTGTTCCTGGTGATCTTTGTCGAGACCGGCGTCGTGGTGATGCCGTTTTTGCCGGGCGACTCGCTGTTGTTTGTCGTGGGCGCGATGTGTGGCGTGGGGCTCATGAGCTACCCGCTGTCGGTGGCGCTGCTGCTGGCGGCCGCGGTGCTGGGAAATCAGAGCAACTACGCCCTGGGGCGCCACTTTGGTCCGCGGGTTTTCAAGTGGGAAAGCTCCCGACTTTTCAACAAGGCAGCGTTCGACCGTGCGCATGCGTTTTACGAACGCTATGGCGGCATCACCATCGTGGCGGCGCGCTTCATGCCCTTTGTGCGCACCTTTGCGCCTTTTGTGGCCGGGGTGGCGCGTATGACGCGCAGCCGATTCACGTTCTTTGACGTGACCGGTGGCGCGCTCTGGGTGGTGAGCCTGATCACAGTGGGCTACTTCTTTGGCAACACGGTGTTCGTGAAGACGAACCTGGAAAAGATCATCTGGAGCATGATCCTGCTGCCCGGCCTCGTGATTCTTTACGGGGCCTGGAAATCGCGGCGAAAGGCAAATTCAGTCTGATTCTTTTTGGCGCGAGTCCCATGTTAGGGATCGAGCGTGCGCAGCTGGTCAATCGTTGTGCTGCCGATCTTCGCCAGTTCCGTCATTGCGAGGAGCTTCAGCGACGCGGCAATCCACAAGCACCACAGGTATACCAGCATGGATTGCCGCGCTGCGCTCGCAATGACGAAAGCTTTTAACGGCCACTTCCGTCATTGCGAGGAGCTTCAGCGACGCGGCAATCCACAAGCACCACAGGTATACCAGCATGGATTGCCGCGCTGCGCTCGCAATGACGAAAGC
>CAIVXG010000242.1 GCA_903909815.1 uncultured beta proteobacterium
AACTAAGGGTAAACACTTAGTTCTGGAAGCTGCGGCAAAACTCACGGGCACCGCTGTCGACGGTGGTCGCGCAGCACGGCGCTAGTGCCAACCTTTACAGGCTATTCAAGGGACCGTAAAAACTGGCCCAAAGTCACTAACTGGACAGTGCCAAGTTCTCGCTGCCGATCACCCGGGTTTTTGAGTCAGCCGCAGAGTTGACAATTCCGTTGCCAAGTCAATCCAGCGCTCCATCAGGAGCTTCATGCGCTCGTAGTTCTTGAGCTGCTTGCGCACTGCTGGCAAATCCTCCTTCTTGACGAACTTGCTGCTGCTTTTTCCCTTTCGCGTGTAGCTCACCTGGTAGTAGGGTCCGTGCTTGACGGGTGGAGTGGCCTTGCATCGACACCCCGGTGAGCCGCAGACGTTGTACTGAGTCGAAAGACTTCCGGGGCGCAAGTCGCCCAGGGCTGCAAGGTCACGCTTGACCTTCTCGATCTGTCGTTGGAGCGTTGCTTCGCGGCGGGTGTCCATTTTCAAAATCGTGTTTGTTTTGATCTTCGAATTGTAGTCTTCTTTAGCCGATAGCTTTATAATGCTATCGGCTTGCAGCCAAACGGCATTGGGCCATCTCCAGGAGACCTTCTCATGAAGCTATGGACCCAGTGGCTGCAAGCGGTATATGCCCTGCGACCTGCCTGTCGGCGCGCGCGCACCTTTGTGTGGACGGTTCTTGTCTTGATGGGAATGTGTTGCCGCGGCGACAACGCCGGTGTCACCAGCTTCGTGCGTGTCTTGAACTTCGGTGACCAGGCGTACCACCGATTTCTTCACCTGTTCCACAGCACCAGTCTGGATCTGGACGTACTGACCTCCTGCTGGGTGCGCCTATGTCTTGTCCTGTTTCGACCATTCGAGGTGAACTCGCGCCTGGTCTGTCTGGCCGACGGCATCAAGGCGCCCAAGGAAGGACGGCGCATGCCGGGCGTGAAGCTCTTGCACCAGAGTTCCGCGAGCAACACCAAGCCCGAGTACATCATGGGTCATTCGCTGCAAGCCGTTTCTCTTCTTGTTCACTCTGGCGCTGGGCACGTGGCCGCTGTCCCGCTGACTTCGCGCATTCACGAGGGCTTGGTGTTTTCCAACAGGGATGCCAGAACGCTTTTGGACAAGCTCGTGGCGCTGCTGTTTTTGATAACGCGCGCTTGGGACCGAAAGGTACTGCTCGTTGCTGACGCCTACTACGCCAGCGCCAAGGTCATTCTTCCCCTGCTGACCAACGGGCATCAGCTGCTCACGCGTGCCAAGAGCAACGCTGTGGCCTACCTGCCGGTGCCTCAACCAGCGCGTCGTGGCAAAGGGCGGCCCAAGCTCTACGGCAAAAAGGTTCGCCTCAAAGATCTCGCCCAAGACGATGCAGCGTTCACATACGGCCCCAGTCCGGTCTATGGCGAGCGCGATGTCATCGTGCGCTACCGTGTTCTGGATCTGATGTGGCGACCGGTCGGGCGCATCGTGCGCTTTTGTATCGTGCATCACCCGGGGCGCGGAACCATCTTCCTGCTATCCACAGATACA
>CAIVXG010000243.1 GCA_903909815.1 uncultured beta proteobacterium
GCAAAGCCAGTTGTTCGACACCAAAGCCAAACTGGCCAAGGCGCGCTACGACGTGCTCACCGGCGGGCTCAAGCTGCGCCAGGCCAACGGCACACTCAGCGCCGATGATCTGAACGCCGTGAGCGCGCTGCTGGCGCGGTAACTTGCGCGAACTGTGCGGCCAATGCGAGGCCGCACGGTTGGACTTCTATCGCTTGCCGCGAACGACTCCAAGGGGGCTGCTGTGCATGGGACCACGTTGTATGGCACCACTGGTGCGAGCGATCACTCGTGCTTTTTGGAAAAAGTTCAAGATTCGGCGTGCTGCTCGGTTTCTTCGGCTGTCTTAACCCACGCATTGGGGCCTATCGCGTTTAAGGGCGCGCAGACGCCAAGGCCGGCACCAGAAGGTCGCGCCATACGCGGTAGCCAGCCTCGCTCGGGTGCAAGCCGTCGACGAACAACCGCGCGTCCTGCCGGCCCTGTGCATCAAGGAACGACGGATACAGGTCGAGCCAGGTGGTGAATCCTCCAAACTCTGTGCTCCCCGCCAGCGCCATCAGTTGCGCGTTCACCGGCCGTACAACCGCATCGTCCCGCGCAGGCTCCGACGTGGGCAGAATCGATTGCAACACGAGCCGCGCGCCAGGCTTACGCGCGTGCAGCGAGCGCATCACCGACAGCACGCCGGCGAGCACGCTGTCGGCCACAGGCGCCTCTGGCGCGTAGGAGTTGTTGATGCCCACCATCAGCACGAAGAACTCGGGCGCCAACGCTAGGGCGTCGAGCTCGCCGAGGCCCCCCTGTGCCTTCGGCAAGATCCGGTAGAGAAGGTGTTCTGTGCGGTCGCCCGAGATACCGATGTTCAGCGCGAGGTTCTGCGGCACGGCACCGCCGAAGGACTCGTCCCAGACTCGACGGCCGTGCATCCGGCCAGGGATCCATGGGTCGTCACCGAGCAGCCAGAAATCGGTGATCGAGTCGCCAACGAAAACGAGCTTCACCGCGGGCAGGCGTGCGGTGTCAGCCACCTGCGACTCGATCGTGGCTTGGCGCTGCTGCCAGTATTCCACGCGGGCCTGGGGCCGCGTCGAGGAGAAATCGCGCGCCGCAGCGCCGGCCGCAGCGAGGCTCGTGAGAACGGCGAGTAGCGCCGCCAGCAGGCGCGAGATCATGGTTGCAGTCATAGGTTTCCTCCACCAAAGAGGTCGGTTGGATTGCACTAGGGTTTGCCCAGCAAAAATGTCAGTGGAATCTCCACCCTGGCGGACCAATCGGCCTCGGTGTGTCCGGCTCCTTCAAAAAATCGGCTTTGCCAATGGGCGGAATCGTAGCCCATTTCCCGTCCGATTTCGTCCACGATTTTCTGATGAACTCCATAGATGGCATCCAGCCCGGCGCTGCCGTGGTCCATATACACGCGATGTGTGTTCGCCAGTGGCAGGTGGCGCTGCAGGTAGGTGAATGCCGCCAAAGGCAAGCTGGCGTTTTGGAGCCGCTCCGGTGGCCCCCAGCCACTGGGACGCCCCACCCAATGGGTTGATAAAGCGGCAGCTCCACCAAACACCTGTGGATATTCGCAAAGGGCATAGATGGAAATCATTCCGCCCATGCTGGAGCCCATGATAAAGCTGCCGGCAGGCTCACGTCGTGTGGCGTATCTCTGGTCGATGGCAGGCTTCAGTTCTTCCACCAGAAACCGCAGGTAGGCGTCTGCAAGGGGTCTGTCCCATTGGGCTCGGTGCACGTAGTCCGCCCGCACGTCCGGTGGTGCCAGGGAAAGGTACTTGTCCGGGTAGTACTCGCTGTAGCGGTACTTTGCGCCATTGGGGATGCCGACCACGATCGCGTCCTGAACCTTGCCATCCTGCATCAATCTTGACAGCGCCAGATGCACATTCCACGCTTGCTTGTTCCAGGCTTGGCCGGCGTCAAACAGGCCTTCACCATCCTGCATGTAGATCACCGCATAGCGTTTCGCTGCGGAGTAGTCGCTGGGCAACCACACGTCGATAGGACGCGCTTCGACAAATCTGGACGGAAAATTTTCCAGACGCTCGATCCGTCCGACGCTAACAACCGGTTGCGTCGGCAACCCCAGTGGCGCACTGTGGCTCCAAGATGTTGCTGCCATCATCAGGATTCCCAGGAAAAGTGGATTGATACGCTTCATCTGGACACTCCTACCTACACGCTGGGATTTCAAGGCATGAAAGCCTACTATCTGCACGCCTGCAGCAAGGCGCTCACATTGACGTCGACGATGTACACCTCTTGGCGGTGTACATCGTCAGCATGGTTTCACACGGCGTCTCGCTGCCATGCCTCCACACGATTCGCTCTTCTTCCCCGCATTCAAATCAGCGCATCGCTGGTTGGCGACATGGCAATCCATTCGCGTCGGGCGCACAAGAGATCAAACCAGTAAGGCGTTCACCCGCTTCACGTAGGCTGCAGGATCGTCCGGCAAGCCGCCTTCGGCCAGCAAAGCCTGGTCGAACAGGATGTGTGCCAGGTCGTTGAAGTGCACTGAGCCGTCCAGCTTCTTCACCAGAGGATGATCGGCATTGACTTCCAGCACCGGCTTGACGTCGGGCGCCTTCTGTCCTGCCTGTTTCAGCATGCGCGCCAGTTGCGTGCTCATGCCGTCGTCCTGTACCACCAGGCAAGCGGGCGAGTCCACCAGTCGCGTCGTGATACGCACGTCGGACGCCTTGTCCTTGAGCGCCTCCTTGAGCTTGGCCAGCAGCGGCTTGAAGGTCTCTGCGGCTTCTTCGGCGGCCTTCTTTTCGGTCTCGTCCTGCAGTTTGCCCAGATCGACCGCGCCCTTGGCAACGCTTTGCAGCGGCGTGCCGTCGAACTCGTTCAGGTAGTTCAGCGCCCACTCGTCCACGCGGTCGGTCATGACGAGCACTTCGATGCCCTTCTTCTTGAACACTTCCAGTTGCGGGCTGTTTCGGCCCGCGCTCAGGTTCTCGGCCGTGATGTAGTAGATGGCGTCCTGGCCGTCCTTCATGCGCGCTTTGTAGTCGGCAAAGCCCACGCTCATGGTGTCAGACTGGGTCGAGGCAAAGCGCAGCAGCTTGGCCAGACGCTCGCGGTTGCCGAAGTCTTCGCCCAGGCCTTCTTTCAGCACGGCCCCAAACTCGGCGTAGAACTTGCTGTACTTGCCTTCGCTGGCCGCCGCAGCGGCCTTGTCCTCTTCGCTCACGACGTCGGTCACGCCTTCCACGGAGGGGGCCGCGAGTTGCGCCTTGTCGTTCTTCGCCAGGTCTTCCAGCATGGAGAGTACGCGTTTGGAGCAACCTTCGCGGATCGCCTTCACGTCGCGGCTTTCCTGCAGCAGTTCACGGCTCACGTTCAGCGGCAGGTCGGCCGAGTCCACCACGCCCTTGACGAAGCGCAGGTAGCTGGGCAACAGCGCCTCCGCGTCGTCCATGATGAAGACGCGCTTCACGTACAGCTTGAGTCCGCCCTTTTTCTCGCGGTTCCACAAATCAAACGGTGCCTTGGACGGGATGTAGAGCAGTTGCGTGTATTCGGTGCTGCCTTCCACGCGGTTGTGCGTGTGCGCCAGCGGCGGCTCAAAGTCGTGGCTGATCTGCTTGTAGAACTCGTCGTACTGCTCGGGCGTGATGTCCTTCTTCGGCCGGCTCCACAGCGCGCTGGCCTTGTTCACGGTTTCCCACTCGCCGGTCTTGACCATCTGGCCCGGCTGGCGCCCACCCTTTTCGTCGTTCGGGTCGATGAGATCGCCGTCTTTCCACTCTTCTTTTTCCATCAGGATCGGCAGCGAAATATGGTCAGAGTATTTGCCGATGATGCCCTTGAGCTTCCACGGGCTGAGGTATTCGTCGGCGTCGTCGCGCAGGTGCAGCGTCACGCTCGTGCCGCGCGCTGTGCGCTCGATTGCTTCCACCTCGAAGTCACCGGCGCCGCCGCTCACCCAGCGCACGCCCTCAGCGGCTGGGAGCCCGGCGCGGCGCGATTCCACGCTGATCTTGTCGGCGACGATGAAGCCCGAATAGAAGCCCACGCCAAACTGGCCAATCAGTTGGGCGTCCGACTTCTGATCGCCGCTCAGGCGGCTGACGAAATCCTTGGTGCCGCTTTTGGCGATGGTGCCCAGGTGGTCGATGGCTTCCTGCTGGCTCATGCCGATGCCGTTGTCGGTGATGGTGATGGTCTTGGCGTCCTTGTCGAAGGTGACGCGCACGTCCAGATCCGGCGCGTTTTCGTACAGTGCGCCATTGTCCAGGGCCTCAAAGCGCAGCTTGTCGCAGGCGTCGGAGGCGTTGGAGATCAATTCGCGCAGAAAGATTTCCTTGTTGGAATAGAGCGCATGGGTGACCAAGTGCAGCAACTGCGCGACTTCGGCCTGAAAGGAAAGGGTTTTCTTGTTCATGTCTGTGTTTCGATGGGAAAGGGAAGGGCGCACGCGGCGCCATGGGATTCTATTCAAGCCTGAGGTGTGGGTGATGTTCGGGAATTTCAAGGGCACTGTCGCCCAGGAAATCCGTCATCGCGAGGCCGAAGGCCGTGGCGATCCATGTACGAACGCCAACAGCCTGGATCGCCACGCTGCGCTCGCGATGACGAATCCTGGGATCATGGCCAGTATGCAGTTTCGAGCCGCCGAAACAGGCCGCTTTCGATGTCGCATCTATCGTGGCAGCGACTCGACCTCGCGCTGCCAGCGCTCGATCAGGCGCTTGCGCTCGGCCGCCCGGCCGTACTTTTCGAAGTCGTATTTGATGAGGCGCACGTTGTCCAGCAAGGGGATGCGTGGATCGGGCTTGAAGCTTTTGTTGGCTGGCACCTGCAGGCTGTCGGCGCGCGCGCCGATAGCCTGGCCGGCGGGGCTCATGAGCCAATCGTAGTAGCGCAGGGCGGCAGCCTTGTTGCGCGCACCTTTGACCAGCGCAATGCCACCCACTTCGTAGCTCGTTCCTTCGCAGGGCGCGGCGGTTTTCACCGGATATTTGTTCTGGCGCCAGCCTTCGAAGCCAAAGAGGAAACTCACGCCGATGGCCACTTCGCCCTTGGCTACGTTGGGCGCCTGGGCAGTGCCACTGCGCGTGTAGTTGCTGATATTCTTGTGCAGCTTTTTCAGGTAGTCGAAGGCAGCATCTTCTCCCATCAACTGCACCAGACCGGCGAGCACGGTGTAGGCAGTGCCGCTGGACGCGGGGTGGGATATTTCAATGTCGCCCTTGTACTCAGGCTTGATCAGGTCGGCCCAGCACTTGGGGTCGGCCATCTTCTTTTTCTTGAGCACTTCGGTGTTCCAGCCAAAGCCGATGGCCGAGGTGTAGAAGCCGCCCACCATGTTCTGCGTCATGGCGTATTGGCGCACGCTCCAGCCGTGCAGGTCGTTGAGATAAGAGGGTCGATAAGCATCAAGCAGGCCGATTTCTGCGGCCTGCAGGAAGGGGTCTCCGGTGCCGCCCCACCACAGGTCGGTCTTGGGGTTGTTGGCTTCCGCTCTTAGCTGCGCCAGCGCCTCGCCCGTGGCTTTTCGGGTCTGCAGCACCCTGATGCCGGTGGCTTTTGAAAATTCCTGCGCCGCCAGTTCGCACCAGGCCTGATCGGTGCTGCAAATGGCGTTGACGGTGCTGGTCTGGGCCTGCGTCAAGCCCGTGCTGCAGGCGATCAACGCTGTGATTGCGATCGATGTGAGGTTGCGTAGGTGCATGGAATTTCTCGTGTGTTGACTCAGGCGCAAGGATACCGCCTTGAGGGACGGTTGGACTGCGCCGCGCACTTCAGAGACTGAACACGAGTTTCAAGCCCAGACCGATGAACACGGTTGCGGCCGCACGGTCCAGCCACAGACCGGCGTGCTCGTGCCGCTGCAGCCAACGCCCCACGTGACCTGCGAAATAGCCCAGCAAGCCGAACAGCAATGCCGCCTGCAGCGCGAACAGGGTGCCAAGTTGCGCAATTTGCCAGGCGGCGTCGCTGCGCTCGCGCACCACAAACTGGGGCAGAAAGGCCAGAAAGAAGATCACCACTTTGGGATTGATCGCGTTCGCCAGCAGCCCCTTGCCAAACAGTTGCATTGCCGTTGCTGGTGCACCCTGGCCGACCTGCGCGTTGACGCCGCCCGTGCTGCGCAGCCCCTGCCAGCCCAGATAAATGAGATAGGCGCCACCTGCGAGCTTGAGCGCCATGAAGGCCGGGGCTGAAGCCGCAATCAGCGCGCTGATCCCGAGCGCAGCGAGCACCGTGTGGCTAAGGCATCCCAGCCCGCAACCCAGGCCGAAGGCCATGCCCAGTCGACGTCCGCGCGACGCTCCAATGGACAGCACCAGCAGGTTGTCCGGTCCGGGCGACAGGGTGATCAGCACCGAGGCGCCGAGAAAGCCGAGCAACTGTTCCGGGGAAAGCAGGTTCATGGGGTCAGCATCGACGTGGGGTCCGTCCGACTGGGAACGCGGCGACTGCTAGGCCTAGGCGCGCGAGTCGAACTGAAGAATGGCGCGCGCTATGCTTTCCAGCGGCAGGACGTCGTCCACAGCTTGGAGCTTGATGGCTTCCTTGGGCATGCCGAAGACAACGCAGGTCTCTTCATTTTGCGCGATGGTGCGGGCGCCGCCGTCGTGCAAGACCTTCATGCCGCGGGCCCCGTCGTCGCCCATCCCGGTCATGATGATGCCCAGGATGTCGCTGCCGGCGCATTCTGCTGCCGAGCGGAACAGCACGTCGACCGAGGGCTTGTGCCGGTTCACCGGCGGGCCGTCGATCACGTTCACGAAATACTGACCTGCGGCCTTGCGCAACTGCATGTGGCGTCCTCCGGGCGCGATCAGCACCACGCCGCGCACCAGCCGGTCGCCGTCCTTGGCTTCGCGCACGTTCATGGCGCAAATGCCGTCCAGCCGCTGCGCGTACATGGCGGTGAACTTCTCCGGCATGTGCTGGGTGATGGCGATACCGGGTGCGTCCGAGGGCAGAGCCAACAGCACGGCCTCCAGCGCCTGTGTGCCGCCAGTGGAGCTGCCGATCACCACCGGCTTGTTCACGGCGTAGGTGTGGACCGACGTCCCCGCTGGCGGTCGCACCACGGCGGGCCGGGCGGCGGCCGCACCCGGGTTGGAATGCTGCCGCGGTTTAGCTCGGGCTGCGTCTTTCAGCGTCTGGATCATCTCGCGGCGCGAATCGTCCAAGAACTGCTTCAGCCCCAGTTTGGGTTTGGCCAGCACCGCGACGGCGCCCGCCGCCAATGCGTCCAGCGCCACCTTGCTGCCTTCGGTGGAGAGGGTGGAGCAGATGACGGTGGGGATTGGTGTTCCGGCCATGATCTGGCGCAGGAACGTGAGGCCGTCCATGCCCGGCATTTCGATGTCGAGCAGCAGCACGTCCGGGCGGTTCTTCTGGATCGCAGGCATCGCGATCAACGGATTGGGGGCACTGCCAATGAGCTCGATGTCGGGGTGCCCCGACAGCATGTGCTGTAGCGCCTGACGCACCACGGCCGAATCATCGACGACGTAAACTTTGACTGCCATTCATGGCTCCAGTTCAACCGGTGTCAGCACCAGCTCGGGTTCTTCGTATCCTACGGTCCAGGCGAGCTTGCGGTAATGTGTTCCGCCGAGCGAGTGGGCCAGTAGCTGGATGTTGTGAGAGACCAGGAAATCAGTGACCCAGCGCGCATTGCGATCCCCCACGCTGTCCTGTGTGACCAGGTGCGGGAACATGTTGCCGCCGCCATAGGCGTAGGCGTGGCACATCGAGGGCGTCAGGCCGACGCGGCGCAGCCGGTGGAACATGTCGTCCATGGCGCAGCTGGCAAAGGCGGTATTGTGCAGATTGGCCGAGTTGGGTCGGCTGCTGTGCACGATGTGGCACATCACGCCCACGGTGCGGTGCGGATCGGTCAATATCACGGCGACACAGGAGCCCAGCAGCGTTTTTAGGCGCTCGCCAGGCCGTGCCAGCGCCACGTCACCGGGCATCAGTTCCTGCTCCAGTGGCGCTTTTGCGTGACGGTGTGCCAGATGCAGCGATCGTTTCATGAGTGAATGCGTCATTCGGGTTTGCGAAAGACGCCGGGTTGCACTGTCTGCAGCGGTGTTGCGCACTTGACGCGCCCCTCGGCCGTGCCAAGGAAGAACAGTCCACCCGGACGCAATTGGGTAAGCGCGCGATCCACCACCTCGGCCTTGGTCGCAATATCAAAGTAGATCAGTACATTGCGCAGAAAGATCACGTCAAATGGGCCCAGGCCGGAATAGTCCTGGCACAGGTTGAGCTGGCCAAAACTCACGTTCTCGCGCAGCTTGTCCTGCAGCAGCACCTGTCCCTCGGACTCGCCCTCGCCGCGCAGGCAGTAGCGGCGCAAGCGTTCCGGTGAGACGTTGCGCAGCCGGTCCACCGGATAGACGCCAGCCTTGGCTGCCAGCAGCACGCGGTGGCTGATGTCGGTGCCCAGGATCGACCATCCCGGGGTCACCCGGCCCGCAGTTTGCAGATCGCTCAGCAGCATCGCCGTGCTGTAGGCCTCGTCGCCGAAGGAGGCCGCGGCGCTCCAGATCGACAGCGGCCTGGGGGTCTTTCTGGCGGGAAGCTCTTTTTCCAGGTAGTCGTAGTGCTTGGGCTCGCGAAAGAAATAGGTTTCGTTGGTCGTGAGCAGATCGACCGCCATCTGGAACTCCGCTGCATTGGCTTCGTCCGAAATCAGATCGACATAGTCCTCCAGGCGGCGTATGCCGAGCTTCTCATAGCGCAGCTTCAGGCGCGACAGGATCAAGGGTTTCTTGGACTCGTTGTACGACAGCCCGACCGAGTCATACATCAGCGTGCTGATTTTCTTGAAGGTGATTTCGGTGAATTGATCCATGGAGATGGGGCAGCCCGATCTGATGCGTTTGAGCTCACACTCAATAGGGTTTGAAATTCGCTGCGGCGCCGCGCACCGGCGTGCGACCGGCCAGGCGCCTTGGAGCCGCCGTGCTGGTGCGCCGGTCGTCGTGACTTATCTCGATGTTGGAGCGGCGCGTCTTGGGCCTCTCGTCGCCAGTGTTGAAAAAGGCGATCGACTCCTGCAGTTGCTGCGCCTGGCCTGAGAGCTCCTCGCTGGTGGCGGCCAGCTCTTCCGAGGCGGAGGCGTTTTGCTGCGTCGCCTTGGACAACTGGCCCATGGCGCCGCCA
>CAIVXG010000244.1 GCA_903909815.1 uncultured beta proteobacterium
AACTAAGGGTAAACACTTAGTTCTGGAAGCTGCGGCAAAACTCACGGGCACCGCTGTCGACGGTGGTCGCGCAGCACGGCGCTAGTGCCAACCTTTACAGGCTATTCAAGGGACCGTAAAAACTGGCCCAAAGTCACTAACCCGCTTGGCCAGTTACCCAGGTGTGCAGCGGAACCTAGGTGACCGTTAAAGCCGGCATCGACAACAGTTGCTTTACACCAAAGCCCGTGAGCTCAATCCGGCTCGGTGGTCAGGCAAAACACGAAACTGGTCGCCCGTGGGACCGGTCACTCTCAACCCCGAACGCGATTCCGTCATCCGAGCCTATTCGGACGACAACCCTATTCAGCAGTTGGCTGCATGAATGAGGCGACAAGTAGCTTGACGCGCGCCGCCATCAAGCGGATCACCCGACCAATGCCGGGCTTCAAGTCATTCTGGAGCGCCGGGATCATCATTGCAGGAATCGAAACCATGCACATGATCCGCAATGGGCAGTTGGACTGCCCCGCTGGCCAAACCGTGTCCGCAGTCAACCAGTTCTACAGCCTTGCAGCTTGATCGCCTAACCAACTGAGCAGCTCTTTCGGCCCAACACCACTAATGCGACAGAACCTCTTCACGTCCCAGCACTGGGAATATTCGACCTGGTCGATGATTTCTGTGCCCCGCTTGGTAAAACGAACTCCTCAAAAGTCATTTCCAGAGGAGAAATTGGCTTTTGAAGGAACGGAAAAGACATGCAGAATTTTGCCAAATCCCCCTATGAAACGCTAGCGGCGCTTGTTGCCGTTCACCACCCTTGGATTGGTGACGACGCCGTTTTCAACTCATGCGCTGAAACAATCCGCGTCCTTTGGCCAAGCAGCAGCAATATTCGGCAAAATGCATTAATGCATATCTTGTTGGTTGAAGATGATTTGGACCTGGGGCGAGCCCTTCATGCCGCGATGCGAATGGAGGGCTTGACGGTTGAATGGCTGCGTCGCGCAAACGACGCGCCCTTGCGCCTGAACGACGGCGTCGTTTCATGCGCCATCGTGGACTTGGGTTTGCCAGATGGCGACGGCATGGATTTGCTTAAACGCTGGCGCGGTCTGGGCAGCCTCGTCCCGGTCATCGTCATCACTGCGCGAACCGACCTGCAAAATCGTTTGGCTGGCCTGGACGGTGGTGCCGATGACTTTTTGGTCAAGCCGTTTGATCCCGTCGAACTGACGTCCCGGATCCGGGCTGTAACGCGCCGCTACGCCCGACAGGCAACGCAGGTGTGGCGCGCTGGCGCGCTGGAGCTGGAGCCGCGCTCACACGTGGTGCGCGTGCACGGAAAGCAAGTGGATCTGTCGCCGCGCGAATTTTGTCTGCTGCTTGAGTTGGCACGGGAGCCTGGTTCGGTTGTACCCAAGGGGCTTTTGGCGCAACGGCTGGAGCCGCTGGGAGAACCCATCGAATTCAGTGCACTGGAAGTTCATTTGTCCAACCTGCGCAGAAAGATCGGCCCCGAGCGGATTCGTACCGTACGCGGCGTGGGGTATTTGTTGCATGCGTAGCCAGCTGTTGCGACGCTTGCGGCAACCGTCCGAACCGAGTCTCTCAGCGCGTTTCATCTGGGCACTGCTGGCGGCCGTGGCGCTGGCAGCGCTTGCCATCGCGGCGCGCGATTTCTATGTGTTTCAACGGGATTTTTTGATCAAGTACCCGCTGCTCATCAGTGCGCGAGCCGTCATGTCGTCGTTGGATGCGATCGACAACGAGCAAGAGGCCCGCCAACTGGTGCAGAGCATCGAGCGCATAACCAACCGGCTCACTCTGGAGCTCGCCCAGAGCGATCCCCTTGTAGGCACGGCACTGGTGCAGTTGCGAGATGCCAGGGGTCAACTGGTCTACGCCGGTGGGGGAGTTGATGCCGCAGCATTGCAGGGAGTGCCGGAGCAGCAGCGGGTCATTTCCTACGGTTCGAACACCTATTTGTCGGCGCAGACCAGCAATGCTCGATGGACTTTGCTGTTGGCGGAACCGACGAAGAACGACTGGTCTGTACTGATTCGAATTCTGCAGACACTTTGGCCAGACTTGCTTGTGGGTTTTGCCGCCGTCCTGTTACCGGTTTGGCTGACGGTCCGCTACGGTTTGAGGCCACTGCGCCAGCTTTCAGACCATCTTCGCATGCGCAGAGCCGACGACCTGTCCATGATTGACCTGAGGTCGCACTACACGGAACTGGATCAGGTCACGGCGTCCCTAAATGGAATGCTGGAGCGACTGCGCGAGCATGTGCGGCGGGAGCGGGAATTCGTTCAGGATGCGGCCCATGAATTGCGCACGCCGCTTGCGGTTATCGCGGCTCAGGCGCACGTTTTGACGCGGGTCACCGATGAGGTGGAACGCGAAGAGGCTGCAAAGGATCTGCTGCGCGCCATCGAACGCTCTTCCCATTTGGCGCAGCAGCTGCTGACTCTGGCCGCGCTGGATGAGGCACCGCGAGGCACATGCCAGACACTGGACGTGGCCGAGTTGGTACGGCACACGCTTGCAGCGATGTACTCTGCGGCCGCTGCGCGTCAGTTGGATTTGTCACTGGACGCACCCGACCGATTGATCGGCGATATCGATGTGAGCGTGTTTCAATCGATTTTGAACAACCTGCTGGAAAACGCCTTGCGCTATGGTCATTGGGGGGGAAAGTTGGCGGTCAGCTTATCGGTGGTAAAAACTTTTGGCGCTGCAGCCAAGGCGACAGCGACGCTGCAATTGACGGTGGCGGACAATGGGCCGGGGATAGCGATGGCAGATCGGGAACGAATATTTGAAAGATTTGTGCGCGGCGCCAACCGACAAACCCACGGATCGGGCCTGGGATTGGCCATCGTTCAACAGGGCGCGCGTACGATGGGTGGAAGCGTGTCGCTCACCGACGGCCTGGATGGACGCGGCGTTGCATTTGTCGTGCGTTTGCCCTGCTAAAAGGCTTTCATTGGGCACCCGGAAAATTCAGCGCAAGGCAGCATCCTAGCCATAGTCGCTGCTGCCAGTGCGAGGGTGACGCCCTTCGAAGTCCAAGGAAGCTGCCCAGCGACGATCGACCTGCCGGGCAAGGACGCGGCAAGCCTGAGCGCAAACGCCATCGTGTTGGGCACTTGAATTCAGCGTTTCAGCGATGTGGCGCTGGCCGTCGCCTGCTCCTTGGCACCCTTCGGACTCTTGGCGACTGCTTGCGGGCCAACCATGTATTCCCGCACCAGTTCGCGCGCGCGGTGCAAGCGGCTCTTGATGGCGCCTGGCTGTTCGCCAAGACGCTCGGCGATCTCGGCGATGGTGAGTTCCCGCTCCAGCTGGCGGCATTCGCACTTGATGACGGTGAACAGCCATGAGGAGATGGCTGCGGCGGCCTGGAGTCCATGCACCTTGCGCGAGATCACCATCAGCGACTCTTGGACTGCATCGTCGGGATCGCGGGCTTGGCAATGTCGGCGTGCATTTCTGCGGCCGTCGGATTGGCACACGGTAAGCAAATGCCCAATGGCCGCGGCATCACCCGTTTGTGCCGCGAAAATGAGTTTGCCCCGGGCTATCCTGGTGATCGTCATGGCTCAGGTTCTCTTGTCGAACTGGCGACCCACCATGGCGCACATGGGGCAAAAGCCAAACAGACCGGTCATCGACAGCATCGCGCCTATGACCCCTGCGCCGAC
>CAIVXG010000245.1 GCA_903909815.1 uncultured beta proteobacterium
GCGCGGTGGCGCTGACCTGGTTTGCCGCACCCGTGAGCGCGTCGGCTGCGGCGCGCACTTCGCCAATGACGCGCGTGAGCTGCTCGGCGGTCTGATTCCCGCTTTCCTTGACCTTGCCAAACAGCCCAGCGTAGTCGCGCGTTATGCGGTAGGTCAGATCGCCCTGGGCAAAGGCGGCCAGCAGATCGGCGACGTCATTCAAGCCCTGCTCGCTCGAGCTCATGAGCTCGTTCATGCCAGTGGACAGGTTTGCCATGAAGCCGACTTTCCCCGCCACGCTCACGCGCTGTTGGAAGTCGCCTTGGGCGGCTGCCAGCACCAGGGCGGCAATTGCTTGTTCGGCAGACAGTTGCTCAGTGATGTCGACCCATTGGCCCACAGTACCCAGGCGTTCGCCCTCGGCGCCGATCACTGGATTGGTCGTGAGGTCGTACATGCGCCCACCCAATTCCAGTTGCGACTGGGTCAACTGGTTGAGCTTGCGCAGCCGTGCCAACGCCGCCGGTGGGTCGGCATAGAACATGCCGATGCTGCCTCCGAGCACCGTTTCCGGATTGAACCCTGGGATCTGCTTGCGAAAGCCTGGCTCGTACTTGCGCAAGGTGTCGCGCAGCGCCAAGTTGATGTAGATGATGGTTCCGTCGTCATCGGCAATACGCACCGGCAGGCTCACGTTGTCCAGCGCTGCCTTGACGCGGGCGTTGTAACGCGCCGCCTGTGCCGCTTCCTGCAAGGACTTCTGCACCTTGTCGATGGCGTCGGTGATCCGTGCCTTTTGCCCGGGCAGGCGATCCATCGCCACGTCCAACCGCCCTTCGGTGTAGCCAGTGACGACGTCAACTATCCTCATCTTCACGGCGATGTGCGATTGCACCAGGTCGTTGATGGACTGGGCCATGGAGCGGTAGGCACCCTGCAATTGCTCCACTGGCATGGCGTGGTCCAGCATGCCCCGTTCGTGCTGCTGCGCCATCTGCGCCTGCGCCGCCTCGAAGGCTAGCAGGGCAGACTGCATGTCCCCCATGGAGCGCAACAACTGGCCGGTCTCGTCGGCACTGTCGATCGAAACATCGTTGTCGAGTCGCCCCTGCGCCACGGCGCGCGCCACCGCCACAGCCCGGTCCAGCGGACGCGTGATGTTACGAGTGATAGCCACGGCGAGCCAGATGCTCAAGGCGATGGCGGCTGCAATCACGGCGGCGGCCTGGCTCAAACTGGAAAGGAATGCAGAGCGCAGATCGTCCATGTACAGGCCGGAACCGATGACCCAAGCCCAGGGCTTGAAGCCTGCAACGTAGGAGACTTTTTCCACCGGCTTGTCCAGCCCGGGTTTGGGCCAGAGGTAGCTCAGGTAGCCCGCGCCGCCCTTGCGCACGGTGTCCACAAACTGCACGAATACCGGGTTGCCGTCCGGGTCCTTGATGCCACTGACGTCCTTGCCCACGAGGTCGGGGCGAAACGGATGGGCAAGCAGATGCACATCCATGTCGTTGATCCAGAAATATTCCTTGCCGGAATAGCGGGCATCGTTCACCTGCTTCAGCGCCAGGGCCTGAGCCTGGGAACGGGTCATGGCACCGCTGGTCTCCTGCCGATAGGCCCAGTCGACGATGGACGTGGCAATTTCCACGCTCTGTTGAATCGCCAGCTTGCGGCTGTCGTAATTGTTCTGGTACTGCTGCCAAAGCAAATACGAAGACAGTGCGACCAGGGCCAAGGCGCCGAAGCTGGCCAGAATGGCAAGTTTTACGCGGATCGAACGCTTACCAAGTAGAGCGTCAAAGAAATGGGTCGGCTTGTGCATAATTTGGGGTCGTAACTTAAAGCAGGGTCAAGTTTCCCGCCCCTTGCTTACAGGAAACCGTCCGGGTCCGAATGACCTTGCCGCAATGAGGCGATGGCGCGGATCGAAGGCATCGCCCCGAGCAGGCGTGATGTGTCGGTAATGCGCACGGCGGTCTGCGCAGGGCGTTTCAGTAGGGCTTGAAGTTCGCATTGCCGCTTCGAGTCGATGCCGCGGCTGCGCCCAATCTTGGCGCAGTGGTGCGCGACAGGCGACGCTCGGCTGGGTTCGGCACCGGGCCGGCGCTGCGCGTTTCCTGGCGTTCGTCGCCAGTGTTGAAAAAGGCGATCGACTCCTGCAGTTGCTGCGCCTGGCCTGAGAGCTCCTCGCTGGTGGCGGCCAGCTCTTCCGAGGCGGAGGCGTTTTGCTGCGTCGCCTTGGACAACTGGCCCATGGCGCCGCCA
>CAIVXG010000246.1 GCA_903909815.1 uncultured beta proteobacterium
TCCATGCTCCAACAGCCTGGATTGCCACGGCCTTCGGCCTCGCAATGACGGGTTGGGTGGATTGCCGCGCTTCGCTCGCAATGACGGGTTGGGTGGATTGCCGCGCTTCGCTCGCAATGACGGGAAAGAAGCACGGTCGATCAATTGAGGACAGAGCCAGGCTTCATGTGTGCGCCAGTGCGTCCACCACGGCCATGTGCACGGTTCGGCGGGCGACCCAGGCGGAGGCGGCCATGGTGAGGGCGATCATGGTGGTGATGGTCACCAGGTACATCAACGGATCGATGCTGATGTTCAGCGGGTAGCCCACCGAGCGCCCCGGCGGCGGCGGCATTTCGACGGGCACGATGTACAGGAAGACCGACACCGCCAGTGCGATCAGCGAGCCCGCCAGCGCACCGACGCCACCGAGCACCATGCCTTCGAGCGAGAGCGTGCGCAGCAACTGGCCTGGCAGGGTGCCCAGGGCGCGCAGCGTGCCGATTTCGCGGGTGCGCTCGATGATGGCCATGGACATGGCGTTGGTCACGACAAACACCACGATCACGCCGATGATGATGCCCAAAGCGCCGAAGATGCGGTTGTACAGATCGCGCACCGACTTGTAGAAAAACGCCTGGTCTTCCCAGGTCTGCACCGTGAGTTTGGGATAGGCGCTGGCAAGACGCGCCTGGGTCGGCAAGGTCTGTTCCATGCGCGCCAGAAAGATCCCTAAGCGCGACACCTTTTTGGTGTTCAGCAGCTTTTGCGCGGTCGCGATGTCGGCATAAACCAGGCGCTTGTCGATCTCGGGCGTGCCGGTAGCGAACACCGCTTTGACGCGCACGTCCAGTGCGTTGAGTGCGCCGTCGGTGGTACTGGCCAACAGCGTCAGGCTGCTGCCCGGCGTGGCCTTGAGGTTGCGTGCCAGCGCCTCGCCCAGCATCACCTCGGGTTCCTTCGCGCCGCTGGCCAGGACCTCGCCCGATTTGATCGTGAGGAACGGCCCCTTCACCGAGAACTCGCTGTCGGGCTCCACGCCCAGCCCGATCATCACCACCGACTTGTCGCCGTTGCTGATGAGGCCGCTGAATTCAACGCGCGGCAACACGGCGCGCACGGCCGGGTCGGCCAGCAGTTGGGTGCGCAGCGCGTCCGCATTCTCCAGGCCATGCTGCAGCGGCGTCTCTTCGTCCTTGCTGAACTGCTCCGGCTGGCCCATGACCAGGTGTCCGGAGTCGCGCGCTGCCGCTTCAGCCAGCGCCTCGTAGGTGAACAGGGCAAAGCCCCCGGCCAGCAAAATGCCCGCCGTGCCCAACGCGGCAATCGACACCGTCACGAGTGACCTGCGCCGATTCCGCAGCGTGTTGAGCAGCGCGAATTTGAGCCACATGAAGTTCATAACAATCTCCCATCGAGAAGGGCCAGCACGCGGTCGCAGCGGTTGGTCAACCGGCTGTCGTGGGTGGCAATGACAAAGGCTGCGCCCTCGGCGTGGCCGAGTTCGCGCATGAGGTCCAGCACCTGGTCGGCGGTGTGCGAGTCCAGGCTGGCCGTGGGTTCGTCGGCGATCACTAGGCGCGGTCGCTTCACCAGCGCACGGGCAATCGCCACGCGCTGACGCTGCCCGCCAGAGAGCGCGTCGGGCCGGTGCTGGGCATGTTCCAGCAGACCCACGGCCTTGAGCTGGGCGGCCACGCGCTCGCGCCGTTCGGCGGCGGGGACGCCGGCAATGAACAGCGGGTAGTCCACGTTCTCCGCGACCGTCATCACCGGCACCAGGTTGAAGTTCTGGAACACAAAGCCCAGCGCGTCGCGGCGCAGCAGCGTGCGCTGGATCTCGTCCAGACCGTTGACCTTTTGGCCGCTGAGAACAATGTCACCCGAGTCGGGCGTGTCGATGAGGCCGCACAGATTCAGGATCGTGCTCTTGCCACTGCCCGAGGGCCCGGTGAGGGCCAGCAGTTCGCCGCGCTGCACGGTGAGGTCCACGCCCTGCAGCGCGGGTATCACGTGCTCGCCCAGGCGGTAGGTCTTGTGCACGCCGCGCAACTCCACCACGGCGTTCGAAGTGGATGCGTTCATGCTGGCAACTTGGCGAGTTGGGCGCGGGCGGCTGCGGCCTGGGGCGCGTTCGCCTGGATCACCAGGGTCAGGTATTTGCGCGACTCGTCCACATGCTTGTCGTTGAGGGCGACGCTGGCAGCCTTCATCCAGACGTCGCCACGAAACGGCAGCGGCGCCAGGTTCAGCAGCGGGCTGGACAGGATCTCGCCCAGCAGTTTGGTGCCGCGCGCGCCGCGGTTCATGAAGCCGGGAACGGCGAGGAAGGTGTTGGCGGCGACGAAGCGCACCTCCAGCGACGCCGGCACGCCGCGTTGCAGTGCCGCATCGTGGGTCGTACCCAGCAGCGCCAGCGCCTTGTCCAGCATCGCCATGCCGTCTTCGGCATAGCTCATCTTCTTCCAGGGCAACATGGTGGTTGTGGCCTTCAAGGAAGTCGAGGCGCCGGCATAGGCCATCAGCACCAGATTGCCGGGTTCGGCCTTGAGAAGGGCGTTGAAGCCGTCCGCGGACTTTTCGATGGCGCCTTCATCACCGCCGGAGGCCAGGATGAAGGTGTTGAACGCTGGTTCGAATTGCGCGTCGGGCAGGGCCCAGACGCTACCGGCGAGAGACAGTACCGCGATGGCCACGGCCACGCGGCGCTTGATCTTGAAGTTGAAGTTGCTGCTCATGAAGGACTCCTTTGGGGTTGAAACAGTTGTTGATGGGCGAACTGTATTCAGGGTCATTCGATCGCGCAGCCGTCCTGAGACGAAATGCCATCCGGTGGCGCGAAACGTTGGCGCTGCGTCGCGAACTGCAGGCGCAATCTGCTTGCGCGAGCCTCAGCCCAGCTCGATCAGCACCGGTTGGTGGTCGGAGGCGCGGGTGTCGATGTTGACGTGCACGCAGCTGATGCGGTTCGTCAAGTCGGCACTGGCAAAAACGAAGTCGCAGCACACGGGCTCGGGCCCATAGCGTTTATCAAAGACGTGAAAGGTCGGATCGTGCGGTGCGTCGCCGTGCAGCACGCGCCAGGCGTCTAGCAATGACGTCGCGTCCGGCCGATTCTGCTGGATGCAGGCGTAGGCCGGATCGGTGGCTTCGAAGTTGAAATCGCCGCACAGCAGCGCGCTGATCGTATGCGGCTTACTCCGAAACGGCCCGCCGCTGTCATCGCTTCGGGGTGGCTGTGCAGCCTGAGCGCAGGCCTGCGCGTGCAGATCGCGCAAGGCGTTCGCCTGTGCCAGGCGCTGGCGCTTGGAAAAATATTCCAGGTGCGTGGTCATGATGCGTAGCGGACCGGTTGCGGTGAGCACAGTGGCGCTGGTGCACATGCGCGGCATGGAGCTGACACCGACGTCGGCTGGATAGGGCAGGGCATGGTGCTGCACCTGGGTCACGGGCAGGCGTGTGGCGATCAGGTTGCCAAAGCGCTGGCGTTGCCCGTCGGGCCCGAGTTCGTCCACTGCCGCGCCAAAAAACACCTCGAAACCGGGCAGCAGTTGGCGCACGCGCTCGACCTGATCAAAGCCCGCGTCGCCTGCGAGCCGTGGGTAGTTGACTGCCACCTCCTGCAGGCACAGCACGTCGAAGTCGGCCATGGCGCGGGCCTCGCTCAGCACGCGCTCCACGCTGACCACGCCGTCCAGGCCGCAGAACCACTGCACGTTCCAGGTGATGAGTTTCATAAACCTATTGATCCTCGGGGAGTACCCATATCGTTCGGTGCAACAGTCGCGTCATTGCGAGCGCAGCGCGGCAATCCACGTGCACCGCAGTGCTCCACCATGGATTGCCACTGCCTGCGGCCTCGCAATGACGAAGGGTTTTGTCATCCAATTTGGCAAGTTCAATAATTACTTGATGCCGGCCCGCATGAAGCTCTGCACGAACTGGCGCTGGAACAGCAAGAAGGCGATGAGCAGCGGCGCCGAGGTCATGAGCGTGGCAGCGGTGATGATGGACCAGTCCACGCCCTGGTCCGTGGAGGAGAATACCTGCAGTCCCACCGTCAGCGGGCGCGAAGTGACGCTGTTGGTGATGATCACCGGCCACAGGAAGTTGTTCCAGTGAAAGCTCACCGACACCAACGCGAAGGCGGTGTAGATCGGCTTGGCCAGTGGCACGTAGACGCGCCACAGGATCTGCAACGCGCTGGCGCCTTCCACGCGTGCCGCCTCCACCAGTTCCTTGGGGATGCTCAGGAAGGTCTGGCGCAGCAGGAAGATGGCGAAGGCCGAGGCGAAGTAGGGCAGTCCCACCGCCAGCAGCGTGTCCACCAGGCCCAGTCGCGCCATGGTCTTGTAGTTCTCCACCAGCAGGATGTCGGGCATGATCATGAGCTGCACCAGCACCAGCGCAAACAGCAGGCCCTTGCCGGGGAACTCGTAGCGCGCAAACGCGTAGGCCGCAAGCGTGCTGAGCACCAGCTGGCTGCACAGTATCAGCGTCACCAGCAGCGTGGTGTTCAAGAAGTAGCGGGCAAAGGGTGCGGCGTCCCAGGCGCGTGCAAAGTTGTCCAGGGTGAGCGGCGCCAGCAGCTCGAAGCGCGTCGAATATTCACTGGGGTGAAACGCGGTCCACACGGTGTAGACCAGCGGCAATATCCACAGCAACGCCAGCAGCCAGGCGGCCGCCGTGTCGATGCGGCCGGGGTCGTTGTAGACCAGACGCGTTGGAACGGCGCTCATTGGTAATGCACCTTGCGGTCCAGCACGAAGAACTGGAACAGCGCCACGCTCGCCAGCACCGCCAGCAGCACCACCGTGAGCGCGGCGGCGTAGGCCGTGTCCCAGAACTTGAAGCCCACCTCGTACAGGTGATAGAGCAGCAGCGTGGAGGCGTTGTCGGGGCCGCCACGCGTGAGCACCACCACGTGGTCCACCATGCGCACCGCGTTGATGACGGCGTTGATCATCACGAACAGCGTCGTGGGCATCAGCAGCGGCCACTGCACGCGGCGAAAGAAATACCAGCGCGATGCGCCTTCGATCGCTGCGGCTTCGCGCAGGCTTGGGCTCAATGATTGGAGCGCGGCCAGATAGAAGATCATGAAGAAGCCCGCCTCCTTCCAGATCGCCACCAGCGTGATTGCAGCCAGTGCCGTGCTCTGGTCACCGAGCCAGTTGTGCGAGGGCAGACCGAAGAAACCGGTGATCTGCTCCAGCAATCCGTAGCCCGGCGTGTAGAAGAACAGCCAGATGTTGGCCACGGCAATCATGGGCAGCACCGTGGGCGTGAAGTAGGCCATGCGCAGGAAGCCGCGCCCGGCGATGCGCTCGTTCACCCACAGCGCCATCACCAGCGCAAGACCGATGGAGAACGGAATCGTCGCCAGCGCGAACCACAGGTTGTTGCCGGCGGCCTTCCAGAACACCGGGTCGTTCACCATCATCTCGTAGTTCTCCAGCCCCACCCACACGCCGGTGCGAGCGCCTCTGGGCGTGGAGTAGAAGCTGTCGACGAGCGTGGCCACAGCCGGGTAATGCGTGAACGCCACCAGCAGCACCAGCGCCGGCAACAGCAGCAAGTAGGCGTGCAGCGCCGAGGTGCCCGAAGGGTTGGAAGTCATGGGATTACTGGGAGTTCGCCATGCACGACACCCCTTGCGTCATCGCGAGGCCGTAGGCCGTGGCGATCCATTTCTGCGTTCCACGAAAACACATGGATTGCCACGCTGCGCTCGCAATGACGAATCCGGAGTTCATGGCCTGTATGCCGTTGCGCCGTTCGAAGCAGGCAGCCCGCGATGACGAGGTAGGTTGAACATGTTGGCCAACGGCGACTATTTGTAGCTTCGCAGGATGCGGTCGGCTTCCTTTTGCGCGTCGGCCATCGCTGCGGCGGGGGTCTTGGTGCCGGTGAGCGCCGCCTGCAGTCCGTCGTTCAGGGCCTTGGTGACGCGCTGGTTGTCGTGCGTGGAAAACTCGGCGATGGAGAACGGAAGCTGGTCGCGTGCCACCAGGGCCGGTGCGAACTCGCTGCCATATTTGCGCAGCGCCTCCGTGGCGTAGGCCGCGGGCGAGACGGCGACGTAGCCGGTCTCGATGCTCCAGCGCGCGGCGCGCTCTGGTTGTGTCACCCACTTGATGAACTTGAACGCGGCTTCCTGCTGCGCCTGCGTGGACTTCTTGAAGATGTAGAAGTTGCCCCCGCCCGTGGGCGAGCCCTTGCGCTTGCCGGCGGGCAGCATAGCCACGCCGAAATCAAACTTGGCGTTGTTCTTGACGTTGGTGAGGTTGCCGGTGGTGGTCCACATCATGGCGACCTTCTTCTCGAAGAAGTCCTTGGGCGTTGTGCCCCATTCGACCACGCCAGTGGGGTGCACGCCCTGCTTGCCCAGATCGACCCAGAATTGCAGCGCCTCGACCACCTTCGGGTCGTCGAACTTCACTGCGTTGCCCGCGTCGTTGGCCAGGATGGCGTCGTTCTCCACCGCCAGCGCCTGGAACAGCCAGTACGGGAAGCCGCTGGACGGAATCTGCACACCGTATTGCGTGACCTTGCCGGATGCGTCCTTCTTGGTGAGCTTCTTCGCGTAGTCGGCCATCTCGGCCCAGGTGGCCGGGCCCCTGTTGGCGTCCAGGCCTGCGGCCTTGAGCAGTTCCTTGTTGTAGTAGAGCACGATGGTGGAGCGCTGGAACGGCACGCCCCAGGTCTTGCCACCGGTCTGGCTGTTGGCCATGAAGGCCTTGTAGAAGCCGCCCAGCCAGGCCTTGTCGTCTGCGGTCTTGACGAAGTTGTCGATCGGAACGATGGCGTCTTCGTCGATCAGCGTGAACATATCGGTGGACAGCAGCACCGACGTCACCGGCGGCGTGCCTGACTTGTGCGCCGTGAGCGCCTTGACGATGGTGTCCTGGTAGCTGCCGGCGTAGATCGGCGTGAGCTTGATGCCGGGGTTTTCCTTGGTGAATTCGGCTGCCAGATCGTCGATGTACTTGGCGATGGTGCCACCCACGGCGACGGGATAGAAGAAGGATACGTCGGTTGGCGCCTGTGCCACCGCGCTTAGCGGAAGGAGGCCAAGGGCGAGTGCACTGACGGCAATCAGTCGGTTGAAGGTTCTCTTTTGCATGTGTCTCTCCTGCTGCGGTTGGTGGTGGTTAGTGGACTCTGTTGCCAAGTGAATCGAAAAAGTGTTCGGCCTGCGCCGGCCATTGCAGTGCGACCCGCGCGCCCGCCGCCAGATCGCACTGGCCGTCGGCGCGTACGGTGATGAGCTCGGAGCCCACGGCGCAGCGCAGCACCAGGTCGGCGCCCAGGTACTCCAGGCTTTGCACCGTGGCGGGCACGTGGCCGCCCAGCGTCACCGCTTCGGGCCGTATGCCCAAGAGTGCACCTGGGTGCTCGATGGCCACCTGGCTGCCTGCAATGTGGCCGCCTTCCAGGCGCAGCAGGTTCATGGCGGGCGTGCCGATGAAGCGCGCAGCAAAGGTGGTGGCGGGGCTGGAATACAGCGTGCGCGGCGCCGCGCTCTGCTCGATGCGTCCCTTGTTCAGCAGCACCACCTGGTCGGCCATGCTCATGGCTTCGGTCTGGTCGTGGGTGACGTAGACCACGGTCAGGCCCAGTCGCTGCTGCAGCTCGCGTAGCTCTCGCCGCATGTCCTGGCGCAGTTGCGCATCGAGGTTGGAGAGCGGCTCGTCCATCAGGCAGACCTTGGCCTGAGCCACCAGCGCGCGGCCCAGCGCCACGCGCTGTTGCTGCCCGCCCGAGAGCTGTGAAGGTTTGCGCTGCAGCAGGTTTTTCAGTCCCAGCAGTTCGGCCGTGGTCTGCAATCGCCGCGCCGCCTCGCTAGTCTCGACCTTGCGCACCGACAGGCCGAAGCTGATGTTGTCGGCCACGCTCAGGTGCGGGAACAGTGCGTAATTCTGGAACACCATGGCGATGCCGCGTTGCGCCGGCGGCGTATCCGTCACGTCGCGGCCGTCCACAAACACCTGACCGGCGCTGGCAGATTCGAGCCCGGCCATGATGCGCAGCGTGGTGGATTTGCCGCAACCCGAAGGCCCGAGCAGCACGCAGAAGCTGCCAGGTTCGATCGTGAGGTTGATGGCCTCAAGCGCCTTGGTGCCGCCCCAATCCTTGGATACGTCGACGAGCTGAATGGATGACATCGGCGCAGTATATGAACGAATGGTGACGTTTCTGTGACGGGGTTTGCCCGGGGTCCCGCGGCTGCGCAAGCGCGCCGCCTAAAATCACTCCCATGAGCGCCTCTACCCCCACGACACCCGACAGCACGCCA
>CAIVXG010000247.1 GCA_903909815.1 uncultured beta proteobacterium
CTGCGGCTTCACTGGACCGTCAGTGCGGGGCCAAAGGGCCGCGGCGATCTATCTCGGGGCTGCATGAAAAATTCATGGATTGCCACGCTTGCTCGCAATGACGATTTAGCGGGCTGCGGCTTCACTGGACGGTCAGTCCGGGGCCAAACGGCCGCGGCGATCTATCGGCGCCGCATGAAAAATTCATGGATTGCCACGCTTCGCTCGCAATGACGATTTAGCGGGCTGCGGCTTCACTGGACCGTCAGTGCGGGGCCAAAGGGCCGCGGCGATCTATCGGCGCTCCATGAAAAATTCATGGAGCGCCACGGTTCGCTCGCAATGACGAAGCCGGAGTTCGTGGCAAGAATGCAGTTTCGCCATCCGACCCAGGCGGCTCGCAATGACGAAAGAAGCGGTTTACAGCGTGTCGATGAAGCTGCGCAGCTTGTCGGAACGGCTGGGGTGCTTGAGCTTGCGCAGCGCCTTGGCTTCGATCTGACGGATGCGTTCACGCGTCACGTCAAACTGCTTGCCCACTTCTTCCAGTGTGTGGTCGGTGGACATCTCGATGCCAAAGCGCATGCGCAGCACCTTGGCCTCACGCGGAGTCAGCGAGTCCAGGATGTCCTTCACGATGTCGCGCAGGCCGGCCTGCATGGCGGCCTCCAGCGGCGCCGTGTTGACGCTGTCTTCGATGAAATCACCCAGGTGCGAATCGTCGTCGTCGCCGATCGGCGTTTCCATGGAGATCGGCTCTTTTGCGATCTTCATGATCTTGCGGATTTTGTCTTCCGGGATTTCCATGCGCTCGGCCAACACGCTGGCGTCGGGCTCGAAGCCGAACTCCTGCAAGTGCTGACGGCTGATGCGATTCATCTTGTTGATGGTCTCGATCATGTGCACGGGGATGCGGATGGTGCGCGCCTGATCCGCGATCGAGCGCGTGATGGCCTGGCGAATCCACCAGGTGGCGTAGGTGGAGAACTTGTAGCCGCGACGGTATTCGAATTTGTCCACAGCCTTCATCAGGCCGATGTTGCCTTCCTGGATCAGGTCCAGGAACTGCAAGCCGCGGTTCGTGTACTTCTTGGCGATCGAGATCACCAGGCGCAGGTTGGCCTCGATCATTTCGCGCTTGGCGTGGCGCGAAGACGCCTCGCCTTCGTTCATGCGCTTGTTGATGTCCTTCAAGCGATCCAGTGGAACCACCACGCGCGACTGGATGTCGGTGAGTTTTTGCTGCAGGTCCTGCACTGGCGGGATGTTGCGCGCCATGATGACGCTCCAGGGCTTGCCGGAAGCGGCCTGCTTCTCGATCCACTTCAGGTTCAGCAGATGGGACGCCACCTTGTTGCCGTTCTTGTCGCGACCGCTGAAGTCGGCGATGAAGTTGTCCTGCGGATAGCCGCACTTGTCCACGATGATGCGGCGCAGTTCGCGCTCCTTCTTGCGCACGTCATCGACCTGGGTGCGCACCATGTCGCACAGCTTCTCGATCGCCTTGGCGGTGAAGCGGATCGTCATCAGCTCTTCGGACAGCGCGGCCTGAGCCTTGACGTAGGCCGGCGTTCCGTAGCCTTCCTTGTCGTAGATCTTGTGCACTTTCTCGAACAGCTCGCGCATCTTGTCAAAGCGCGTCAGCGCTTCGCGTTTGAGCTCCTCGAGTTTCTTCGTCAGCGCCTTGGAGCCGCCCTTGCCGTCGTCGTCGTCCTCGGCGTCGAACTCGTCAAAGTCTTCCTCGGCCACATAGTCGTCGGCCTCGTTCGGATTGGAAAAACCATCGACCACGGCCGTGATCACGACCTTGCCTTCGCGAATTTCTTCCGACAGACGGAACACTTCGGCAATGGTGGCCGGGCTGGCACTGATGGCTTCCATCATGCGCATCAGGCCGCCTTCGATGCGCTTGGCGATTTCGATTTCACCTTCGCGCGTGAGCAACTCGACCGTGCCCATTTCACGCATGTACATGCGCACCGGATCGGTGGTGCGGCCAAACTCGCTGTCCACGGTCGAGAGCGCTGCTTCGGCTTCTTCCTCGGCTTCTTCCTCGGTGGCGGTGGTGGGCGCGGTGTTGTTTAGCAGCAGGGTTTCGGCGTCCGGCGTCTGCTCGTAGACGGCCACGCCCATGTCGTTGAGCATGGCAATCACGACTTCAAGCGTCTCCGCGTCCACCAGTTTGTCGGGAAGGTGATCCGAGATTTCGCCGTGCGTCAGGTAGCCGCGGGTCTTGCCCAGCTTGATCAGCGCCTTCAGGCGCAGGCGGCGCTTGGCCATGTCTTCTTCGGACAGGACGGTTTCGTCCAGGCCGAATTCCTTCATCAAGGCGCGCTCTTTTGCCTTGCTGATCTTCATGCGCAGTGGCTTGACCTTCTCGCCGTTGGCATCCAGCACCACGACCGCCGCTGCTGCAGGCTCTTCAGCGAATTCGGCTTCGATGTCGGCAAAGTCGTCCGGCGCGGCAATCGAACCCTTGGGTTTGGGGCCGCGCTTGGCGCCTACGCGCACCGGTACGGCTGCCGCTTTGGCGGCAGGACCGGTCTTTTTCTTCGCTGTTTCAGACGGTGGAGAAATCGCTTTTGCGGGGCTGGCTTTGGTCTTGGATACGGGCACGGTCTGTTCTTTCGTAGCGGGGCGCGATGGCGGCTTGGTAGCCGTCGCTTTGGCGGAGGTTTTCACTGCGGCTTTGGCAGCAGGTTTTGCAGGTGGCTTGATGCCCGCTTTGACGACGGTATCGGCAGGCTTCTTGGACTTTTGAGCGGGCATGATGCAACCTCACAGATCAAAAACAACAAAAGAAACAAACAAATGTGCGCCGCCAATGGCTTGGCTTGGGTCGCATGGCAGAGGAGTTCCTCAGTGGCAAGAAGGGTGGGCGAACATTTGGTGTGCAGTCCTTGCGGTAGGTTGGCCAAGTGTGAACGAAGTTCTACGATGGGCCGGGTCCGGAGGTGCTGCTGTCGCTCTTGCCGAGAGAATGACCTTGGATTGTACCAAAAAGTGCAGCGACTGCCAGAGCGAGCGCCAGACCGTGTACATTGGCCGATCATCATTGAGCGCTCAACTCATCATCCCATGGACACTCCACCGAATCTGACCCGCTTGCGCCACTTCGTGCAAGCCTTGGCCGCACTGCTGGAGCGTGAACCCGGCGAGCCCGAAATCATCGACCAAGGTCGCGCTCTGCTGGCGCAACTGTTGGCACACGATGACTGGCTGCCGCAGGCCTATGCCCAGCCCAATCCACAGCGCTACCAGCAATACCTGCTGCACGCCGATGCGCTGGAGCGCTTTTCAGTGGTGAGTTTTGTCTGGGGTCCCGGGCAGTCCACCCCGATTCACGACCACACGGTCTGGGGCCTGATCGGGGTGCTGCGTGGCGCCGAGCAGGAGCAGCCGTTTGTCCGCGGCGACGATGGGTGCTGGCTCGCGCAGGGCGAGCCGCGGACGTTGCTGGCGGGGCAGGTGCATGCCGTGTCGCCCACGGTGGGCGACGTACACCGCGTAAGCAATGCCCTGGCAGATCAACCTTCCATCAGCATCCACGTCTACGGCGCCAACATCGGCGCGGTGCAGCGCTCCGTCTTTCTGGAGGATGGGACTCGCAAGCCCTTCGTTTCGGGCTACAGCAACACCACCTTGCCCAACCTGTGGGATCGCTCGGCAGAACTCAACGCGCAACTCAGGGCCGCCACGCCTGCGTCAGTTCCGTGAGCACTTCATTCCCCACAAAGACCTTTCAAGGCGTGCGCCAGTCGCTGCTGGCGCGCCAGGAGATTGCGCTGCTGGACGTGCGCGAGGAGGATGCCTTCGCGCAGGCGCACCCGCTGTTCGCCGCCAACCTACCGCTGGCCCGCGTTGCACCCGATGCCTGGCGCCGCATTCCGCGCCTGGACACCGAGATCGTGGTCTATGACGACGGTGAAGGGCTGGCTGCCACGGCGGCGCAGGCGCTGCGCCAATTGGGCTACAGCCAGGTGTCGCTGCTGGCCGAAGGCCTGCAAGGCTGGCGTGACGCGGGCGGGGAAATTTTCATTGACGTGAACGTTCCCAGCAAGGCCTTTGGCGAGTTGGTGGAGTCGCAGCGGCACACGCCCTCGCTCTCGGCGCAGGAGGTGCAGGCGTTGCTGGACCAGAAGGCGGATGTGGTGGTGCTGGATGCGCGTCGCTTCGATGAATACCAGACCATGAACATCCCCGGCAGCGTCAGCGTTCCCGGCGCTGAACTGGCATTACGTGCGCGCAGTCTGGCACCCGATCCGGCGACCCGCATCATCGTCAATTGCGCTGGTCGCACGCGCAGCATCATCGGCACGCAGTCGCTGGTGAATGCGGGCATACCGAATCCGGTGGCGGCGCTGCGTAACGGCACCATCGGCTGGACGCTGGAGGGCCAGGCGCTGGAGCGCGGAGCGAGTCGGCGCTTCGGCGAAGTCTCCCCTGGGCAGCGCGCGCAGGCCGCCATTTCGGCGCGCGCCGTGGCTGACAGGGCCGGCGTGCGCCGCGCTGCAGGGTCGGACGTGGCGCACTTTTTGGGGGAGGCGGAACGCACAACCTACCTGCTGGATGTGCGCACGCCTGAGGAGTTTTCAGTGGCGCATTTGCCCGGATTCCGTAGTGCGCCCGGTGGCCAGTTGGTGCAGGAGACGGATGTGACGGCACCAGTGCGCGGCGCCCGCATCGTGCTCAGCGATGACGACGGTGTGCGCGCCAACATGAGCGCGTCGTGGCTGGCCCAGATGGGCTGGGACGTGTGGGTGCTGGATGATGTGGCCGGCGCTGAAGGCCCGATGCACGCTGTTGAAGAAAGACCCTGGATCGCCGGCGAACCCACGCTGACATCAGAGCAATCCGCCTTGGCATCGATGCCTGGGCGCCGCTATCGCCGACCCTACGAAGGCACTGACAACCCGCGCGAAGCCATGCAGGCGTATCTCGATTGGGAGTACGGACTGGTGGCGCAACTGGGGCGAGACGGCACGCACGGCTTCAAGGTCATCTGATTGTTCGAATAAGATCGCCCCATGCTCTTTACCCAGGCCTCCCGCCAACTCACCCTCAGGATCGCGCTCTTTGCGATGCTGATGGCGGCGTTGATGCCGACGCTGTCGCACGCGCTGCAAGCCGGTGGCAGCAAGGCCTGGATCGAAGTGTGTACGGTAGTGGGTGCCAAGTGGGTCACGCCCGAAAATTCAAACCCCGACGAACAGGCACCGGCCTCCATGGCCAGCATGGACCATTGCCCTTATTGTTCCACGCAGGGGCAGCTACGGGCACTGACACTGTCGTTGACGCTGGCGAGCGCGAGCTCGGCGTTGCAGTTTGACGTACCACGCTTATTCCTCCTTGCACCCCTTACGCACCACGCCTGGGCTAGGGCGCTGCCGCGCGCACCTCCGCGCGGCTTCTGACATCGCGCCGAGCCTGCTCGCACGCGCGGGCCGGCCGTCAGCTGCACCCTTGAGCTGATCAGGCGGGCTGCAAGCCCACGATTCAGCTTCGCATCCCGTCCTCATTGGCCAGGATATTGCCTTCGAATTTTCCCCCGGAGCTCTGCCAAGAGCAGCCCCAAGATCATGACTTACCAATCCAAATATCACCTTTCCCTCCTGGCAGCCGCGCTCGCCACGCTACCTGCGGGTAGCGCCTTCGCCTGCGCCACGTGTGGTTGCTCGCTGTCATCCGACGCGGCCATGGGCTACTCGTCTTCGGCTGGTTGGAGCGCCACCCTGCAATACGACTTCATCGATCAAAACCAGTTGCGCACCGGTGCCAGTGCGCTCAGGGCGGCCCAGGTCGCTGCGATCAATAACGCCGGTGGCAGCCAGGAGGTGGAGGGCGTTACCACCAACCATTACGTCACGGCGGCCATCGGCTACGCGCCCAACGCGGACTGGAATTTCAAGTTCATGCTGCCCCACATTGACCGCGTCCACAGCACCTATGGACAGGCCAGCAATCCGCTGTCTGCGTCAGACCTCAGTGGGGCCTCGGTCAAGGGCATTGGCGACGCCAAGCTCATCGCCAGTTTCCAGGGCTTCCTGCCCACCCATAACCTGGGCGTGCAATTGGGTCTCAAACTGCCAACCGGCGCCTATGGCGGACCCAATGCCAGCGCCAGCGGCACCATCGGACGCAATCCAGCGGTGTTCAACAGCGGACCCAATGCAGCGCAGGCCACACCCGACAACCTGCTGGACACGAGCCTGAATGCGGGCACCGGCAGCACCGACCTGATCGTGGGCTCGTATTACTACCAGGCCATCAGCCAAAACTTCGATGGCTTCGTCAACGCCCAGTTCCAGACGGCGATCAGTCACAAGCTGAACCAGACCGGGGCGGACTTCAAACCCGGTGCCAGCGCCAATCTGAGCTTGGGCCTACGCTACCAAGTCAACCCCAATTTCGTGCCGCAACTGCAGCTCAACATAGCGCACAAGCGCAGTGATCAGGGCGTGCTGGCAGACACTGCGGACAGCGCTGGCACGGTCGCGTATCTGAGCCCGGGATTCACCGCGTACATGGGCGACGCAAGCCAGGTGTATGCGTTTTTGCAACTCCCGGTGTACAGCAGGCTCCAGGGCTACCAGCTATTTCCCCACTGGACTGCCAGTGTGGGCATCAGCCACAGTTTCTGATTCGACTGACCTACGTGGGGGAATGCGACATGAACAGTGAAGAGTTCAAACGGACGCGTCGACGCTGGCTCCATCAGGCTGCCTCGCTGGGGTTGATGGCAGCGGGTGCTGCTGCTTCGCCGGTGCGGGCACGCTTCAACGAACTCACGCTCGGACAACTCGCACCACCCTTGACGCTGCACACTCTGGACGGCCGCAGCATCTCCACCCGCGACCTGGTGGGCCAGGTGGTGATCGCCAGCTTTTGGGCCACATGGTGCGAACCCTGCCGCGAGGAGCTACCCCTGCTGTCGGACTACGCCAGACGCAACGGCAAGAAGGGGTTGCAGGTGCTCGGGTTCAGCCTGGACGGGCCCGCAGAGTTGTCCAAGGTGCGCGCCGTAGCCTCGGGGCTGAGTTTCCCCGTCGGTCTGGTGGCCAGCCCGTGGGTGGAGGGCTATGGTCGGATCTGGCGCCTTCCGGTGAATTTCGTGATCAATCGGCAGGGTATCCTGGTTGGCAACGGTTGGGACGACGACAACCCGGTATTCACGCCTGAGCGCCTGACGCGCGAAGTAGATCCGTTGCTCGCGTTATCCGGTTCGGGCAGAGCTGCCTGAATGGCTGAACGCAGCGCGATCTGCGTGATCAAGTTTGCATTTTCCGGTGGCTTCGAGTGATTTGTCTGTGGTCACTGCTGTTCCAACAGCAGCGCTTGCCGTGATGGATTGGCGGTGGCTTTGCTTGACAGCGAGTAAGCGGTTTGAATTCACTCCGGCGCGCCGCTCTTGAGCGCAAAGCGCAGCAGCGCCGCGCTGCTGTCCAGGCCAAAGCGCTGCCGGATGTTGGCACGATGTGTGTCGACGGTGCGAAAGTCAATGCCCAGTTCGCGCGCGATCTCCTTGCTCGTCAGTCCTCTGGCAATCAGGGCCAACACCTCGGTTTCTCGCGCCGTCAGTGCAGGTTGGCTCCGGCGCCGATCCAGTGCCCGGCGCAGGCCCGCCGGGTAATGCGTGGCGCCACTCATCACCGCTTCAATGGCCTTGACGATCTCGCCTTCTTCCGACTCTTTCACGACGTAGCCGCCGGCCCCGGCGTCGAAGGCCTGCAGCATGTGTTCTTCCTGGGTCGAGGCCGTGAACACCACGAAGCGAATGCCGGGCTGGCGCTGGCTCAATCGCGTGATCAGTTCGATGCCGCTGGTGGGCTTCATCTGCAGGTCCGTCAGCACCACGTCGGGTGACGTCAGCTCCGCCTGCACCAGCGCTTCTTCGGCGTTGTGGGCCTGGGCCACGACCTGGAACGCTGGGCCGTAGGCGGTGAGCAGGCTGATGAGGCTGCGCCGCACGATCGGATGATCATCGACGATCAGCAGTTTGATCGGTGCCGGCTGTCCCGTGGCCTGGTCTGGACGAGTCAAGTCGGTCATGGCGTGTTGCACTTCGGTTCAGGTTTTCAGCGCTGCAGCCGGCAGCGAGGCGCTCAGGACGGTGGCTCCAGCTTGCGACAGGATGCTGAACTGTCCGCCCAACGTTTCCATGCGCTCGCGCATATTGCTCAGACCCAGCCCCTCGCGCGCCTGGCGCAATTTGTCGCCCACATCAAAGCCACGGCCATCGTCGTGCAGTTGCAGTTCCAGACCGGCGTCGCTGTAGCGCAGCTGCAGCGAAACGCGTTTGGCATCAGCGTGCTTGGCGATGTTGCCGAGTGCTTCCTGCACCACTCGAAACATGGCCGTGGCCGCCGCTTCCGGGATTTGGGGCAGGGCGTCGAGTTGTGTTTGCACTGCGATGCCCGAGCGCTCGCCGAACTCGCGAGCAATCTGTTCAAGCGCACTGGATAGACCCAGATCGTCCAGCAGGGTGGGGCGCAGGTCGTGGGAGATGCGGCGCACGTCGGCCATCACGCCGCGCATTTGCGCCAGTCCGTTGCGCAGCGTGGCGGCGGCGTCACCGGTGCCCCGCTCGAGTTGCACCAGCGCCGACTCGAACACGAATTTCACCGACGCCAGCCACTGGCTCACGCCGTCGTGCAGCTCCCGCGCCACGCGCGATCTCTCGGTCTCCTGCGACAGCACGACCTTGTGCGCCATGCTGCGCAGTTTGCCGTCGGCCGCGCGCTGCTCATACAGGTTCAGCGCCAACCCGCCGGCAGCCACCAGCAGCAGCGCCACCGAGGCAATCAGCAGGATCTGATCGAGCGTGCTGCGAATCGCGGTAGCCGTGGACGTGGTGATCACGGCCTGCGTCTCCTGCAGCTTGTCCAGGTACAGGCCGGTGCCGATCATCCAGCCCCATTCGGGTATGAGTTCGACGTAGCCGAGCTTGCGTTCCTCGCGCCCGGTGGAAGGGCGATTCCACAGGTAATCCACGAAGCCGCCGCCGGCACGCGCCTGGGCGATGAGCTGCTGGATGATGGGCTTGCCGGTGCTGTCGTGCAAATCCCACTGGCTGTGCTTTTCCAGTTGCGGCAGGCGCGGATGCATCAGGTTCATACCGCTGAGGTCATACACGAAGAAGTAATTGTCATCACCAAAGTCCATGCGCCGCAGCAACTCAAGCGCTTCATGTTGCGCCGCTGGATGTGCGCCAGCGCCCAGGTAGAGCTGCGCTATGGCGCCGCGTCCCACTTGCACAAAGTGCTTAAGTTCATCCTCACGCGCCTGGCGCAGGATCGCCTGGACCGCGGTGATTTGCGTCTGCGCCAGTTGGACCGATTGCTGACGCACGATCCACACCACTGCGGCGATGGCCAGCATCAGCGGCACCGCTGCCAACAGCATCACCATCGACCGTAAACGCATCCTTGTTTCCTTTCACACCTGCGGTGTGGCCGCGATTGTAGTGACAGGGTTGACGCGCAGCGTTCCGTCAAGCGGCGTTTCGGGTTTTGCGTCCGAGGGTAAACCTTTATGTATTCACGCGACGCACGACCCTGTCAAGACACGGATGCGGGCGCGCACCCAACATTTGATACTGGCAACGCTCGTCAGAGCTCGGTACGCTCTGCCATTCCTTACCCATGAGAAGAAACCATGAAAACCCTGTTGAATAAGTCCGGCTTTGGCCGACACATCCTGTGGGCTCTGATTGCCCTGGCCGGAGCCGGCGCGCTGGCCACCATCGCGCTGCACCGCGGCGAAACCGTGAATGCGCTGTGGATCGTGGTGGCCGCGATCGCGGTTTACGTGATCGCCTACCGCTACTATGGTCTGTTCATCGCCAACAGCGTGCTCGCGCTCGATCCGACTCGGCCTACACCAGCGGTGCGCCTCAACGACGGTCTGGACTACGTGCCAACCAACAAGTTTGTGCTGTTCGGTCATCACTTCGCCGCCATTGCAGGCGCTGGCCCGCTGGTGGGACCGGTGCTGGCGGCGCAGATGGGCTATCTGCCGGGCATGCTCTGGATACTGGCGGGTGTGGTGTTCGCCGGGGCGGTGCAAGACTTCATGATCCTGTTCATATCGACCCGGCGCGATGGCCGTTCCCTGGGCGAGCTGATCAAGACCGAACTGGGCGCGGTGCCGGGCGTGATTGCGCTGTTTGGCACGTTCATGATCATGGTCATCATCCTGGCGGTGCTGGCGCTGATCGTGGTCAAGGCGCTGACCGACAGTCCCTGGGGCACGTTCACCGTGGCCGCAACCATTCCGCTGGCGCTGTTCATGGGCATCTATAGTCGTTACATCCGCCCGGGCCGCATCGGCGAAATCTCGCTCATCGGCTTTGTGCTGTTGATGGCCTCCATCGTCGTCGGCGGGCAGGTGGCGCAAAGCACCACGCTGGCGCCGCTGTTCAGCTTCGATGGCAAGCAACTGACATGGATGCTGATCGGCTACGGCTTTGTCGCTTCGGTGCTGCCGGTGTGGCTGCTGCTGGCGCCGCGCGACTACCTCTCGACTTTTCTCAAGATCGGCGCCATTGTGGCGCTGGCACTGGGCATTGCGCTGGTTGCGCCCGACCTGAAGATGCCGTCCACGACGCGCTTCATCGACGGCAGCGGACCGGTGTGGTCGGGCAGCCTGTTCCCATTCCTGTTCATCACGATTGCCTGCGGCGCGGTGTCTGGCTTTCATGCGCTGATCTCTTCCGGAACCACACCCAAGCTGATCGAGAATGAGGCGCAGGCCCGCTTCATCGGCTACGGCGCGATGCTGATGGAATCCTTCGTCGCCATCATGGCGCTGGTGGCCGCCTCCATCATCGAGCCTGGCGTCTACTTCGCCATGAACAGCCCGGCCGCGTTGATCGGAACCACCGCCGAGAGTGCCGCCAAGGTGATCTCGCAATGGGGCTTTGTGGTCACGCCCGACATGCTTCTGGATACCGCTCGGGACGTCGGCGAGAAGAGCATCATTTCGCGAGCCGGCGGCGCTCCCACGCTGGCCGTGGGCATGGCACAGATCTTCTCTCAGATGCTCGGTGGCAAAGCCCTGATGGGCTTTTGGTACCACTTCGCGATCCTGTTCGAGGCGCTCTTCATCCTGACCGCCGTGGACGCGGGCACGCGCGCCGGCCGGTTCATGCTGCAGGACCTGCTGGGCACCTTCGTGCCGGCGCTCAAGAAGACGGATTCCTGGCTCAGCAACGGCCTGGCCACGGCGCTGTGCGTCAGCGCCTGGGGCTACTTCCTCTATCAGGGCGTGATCGATCCGCTGGGTGGGATCAACACGCTGTGGCCGCTGTTTGGTATCTCCAACCAGATGCTGGCCGGCGTGGCGCTGATCCTGGTGACGGTGGTGCTGTTCAAGATGAAGCGCGAGCGTTTTGCCTGGGTGTCGCTGCTGCCAACGACCTGGCTCTTGGCCTGCACCATGACGGCAGGCTGGCAAAAGATATTCGATACCAGTCCAAAGATTGGTTTTCTCGCGCACGCTGCCAAGTACCAGGGCGGGCTGGACCGCACAGAGCTGCTGGCACCGGCCAAAACAATGGGGCAGATGCAGCAGATCATCTTCAACGACTACATTGACGCGGGCCTGTGTGTGCTTTTCATGCTGGTGGTGCTGAGCATCCTGGGCTATGGAATTCGTGCCTGCGTGCAGGCAAGGCGCTTGCATTTTCCGAGCACGGTCGAGGCGGGCGGCGGGGCCTGGAGCAGCGCCTCGCGGCAAGGCGCTGGCGCGTGATCGGCGGGTCCGCTGTGCTGAGCGATCTGTCCAAAATTGGCAAGTACCTGGGCCAGGCCGCGCACCTGATGGTGGGCCTGCCCAACTATGAAACCTACGCCACCCATCTGCGCAGCCAGCACCCGGAGCGAGCGGTGATGAGCTACGAGGAGTTCTTTCGCGAGCGCCAGCAGGCGCGTTACGGCGGCAAGAGCCGGATCGGGCGCTGCTGCTGACCGCAACAAATTTTCGGAAAAATTGTAGTCTGAGGCGCTACGCACTACAGCAGAACCCATGATTGAGGGTTTCCAATACAAGGGCTTGCAGCGGTTCTTCGAGGCGGGAACCCTGAAAGGTGACTTGAAAGGGCATTGGGCCATGACTGTCTATGGAAATTGGCGCATGGTGTTCGCGTTTGAAGGGACAGATGCCGTGCTGGTTGATTATCGTGACTACCACTGAGGTATTGAAATGACACGCATGCATAACCCGCCGCATCCGGGCGCAGTCCTTCGGCAGTATTTGGGTGGAGTCACTGTGACCGAGACCGCACTGAAGTTGGGCGTCAATCGGGTAACGCTGTCCCGCGTGGTGACGGGCAAGGCCGGTGTCTCCGCTGATATGGCTTATCGCTTGGGTGAAGCCTTGGGAACGAGTCCGGAACTATGGGATGGCATGCAGTTGCAGCATGACCTGTTCCAGGCAGGGAAGGTTAAACGACCCAAAATCGAGAGGTTGGCGGCCTAGCCCCGTCATTGCCCGAAAACGGGAAGAAAGGAGGCACGACGTGCCACCCTCCATTGCCGTCCACTGTTCCCAAACCCGGCCATCGGTATCCGGCTCAATCCGAGCTAAGCGATCTGCGCGACCTCGTCGAAGTCGAGTCGTGGGGCGCGCGGATAGATGCCTGCCGGGTCGGCGTGGCCCAGGTTCACCAGGAAGTTGGCGCGGTAGCGGCCATCAGGGAAGAAGGCCTGATTCACCGCGTTGGCGTTGAAGCCCGATTGCGGACCGGCATCCAGCCCCAGCGCGCGCGCGGCCAGGATCAGGTAGGCGCCTTGCAGGCTGCTGTTGCGGCTGGCCGTGGCCTCGGCCAGGGCGGCATTGCCTTCGAACAGGGGCTTGGCGTCGTAGCCCGGAAACTGCTGCGGCAGGTGCTCGAAAAAGCGCGTGTCCTGGGCCACGATCACCGTCACCGGCGCGGCCAGCGTCTGCGCCACATTGCCTGCTGACAGCGCGGGTTGCAGCTTGGCCTTGGCGGCAGGGCTGCGCACGAAGACATAGCGCGCCGGCTGCGCGTTGAACGCGGTCGGGCCCCATTTCAGCAGGTCGTAAAGCTGGTGCACAGTGGCGTCGGAGATCGGGTCGGCCTTGAAGGCGTGCACGGTGCGTGCGCCGCGAAAGAGTTGGTCCAGAGCGGCGTCGTTGAGGGTTTGCGTGGTCATGGTGATTGCGGATTGAAGATTGGAAATGGATTTGTCGTTCAAGGGCGAGCCAGGGCGGTGAGCGCACGCAGATTCGCGGCGCCGCCTACCGCCCAGCAGGCTTTGAGAATGTCAGCGGTCCTGGTTGCGCCCAGCACCGGGTCGGACAGGCCGTGAAACTTGGCTTCCAGCATCGCGTCTGTCATGGGGTTTTGCAGCGAGCCGATGGCGTGCTCGACGAAGACATGCACGCGTTGGCCGTCTTTGAGTACGGCGGTGACGTCGGCGCTGGCCTCGTCGATGCTGTCGTCCACGGTGGCGACCACTTTGCGCCGCAGCGCCACCATGTCGGCACGATTCACCACCTCGTCGGAGAACTCGTCCTCGGCGGCGTGGCCAAAGCTCAGGCCGGCGGCGCAGCCGTGATAGACGCTGAACTTGGCCTGCAGGCCGTCGGCCGGCTCCTTCTTGCCGGTGAGCTCCAGCACCAGCGAGTGCACCCGCAGTTCGATGCGTTCGATCTGCTCGGCATTCACGCCCAGGGCGCGCAGTTGCGCGCAGGCGTCGATCGCCGGGTGGATCACGATGCCGCAGGCAAAGGGCTTGTAGCTGTTGAAAGAGATTTCGAAACGCTGTCCCAGCTCATTCGTGATTTCGTTCCAATCGTTCTTGGTGGACACCGTCTGCATCATGCCGCGCGGCGCCTCCAGCGCCTTGGGGCTGGCGCTGAAACCCTGGCTCGCCAGCAGCGCCGACATCAGTCCGGCACGCGCTGCAGCGCCGGGGTGAAAGGGCTTGGTCATGGAGCCGAACTGCTCGCGCATGCCGATCGGCTGGGAAGCGGCGATGCCCAGCGCCATGGCGGTCTGCCGGGTATTGAGCCCCAGCAGTCGGGCGCAACCCGCCGCAGCACCCAGCGTGCCGGTGGAGCCCGTGATGTGCCAGCCGCGGTCGTAATGATCGGGGTACATGGCATTGCCCAAGCGGCACGAAACGTCGATGCCCAGCACCAGCGCGTCGATCAGCGCGCGGCCGCTGGCGCCCCGATGTTCCGCCAGCGCCAGCAGCGCCGAGGCGACTGGTCCGGCTGGGTGGATGATGGTCTTGAGGTGCGTGTCGTCGAAGTCGAAGGTGTGCGAGCTGATGCCGTTGAGCAGGGCGGCGCTGGCCATGTCGACTTGTTCGTGGCGGCCCAGCACGCTGGCCTGTGGCGCTGGCTGCAGCAGTGCGACTGCGGCCAGCGCTGCGTGCACGGATTCATGCTGGGCCGCGCCGATGGCGCAACCGAACCAGTTGAGGAAAGTGCGGTGCGCTTCGTGGTCCACGGCCGCGCTCCAGCCCCCCGCCAGATAGCCAGGATGGTTGGCTACAAACTCGGCCAGGATGTGGGTGATGGGCGGGGCGTTGTGGTCGGCAGCGACCTGGGTATTTCGAGCCATGGTGGGATTGGGTAAGAATAAAAAGGAGAGGAAGAAAATCAGTTGTCCAGATGGATGTCGCGGGCCTTCGCGACCTGGGTCCAGCGGGCGATGTCGGCGCGTATGAATTCGCCGAATTCCTGCGGTGTCTTGATCATGGGCTCTACCGCCTCGACTGACAATCTCTCGCGCAACTCGGGCGCGCGCAGCACCACAGCCAGGGTCTCGTTGAGCTGCTTCACGATGGGCGCGGGCATCTTGGCAGGCCCGACCACGCCGTACCATTGCTGCGCATCAAAGCCCTTGAAGCCCGACTCATCGAGCGTGGGCAGATCGGGAAACAGGGGGTGGCGCTTCAAGCCTGTCACCGCCAGCGCGCGCACGCGCCCGGAGCGGATGTGTGGCAGCGCCGCGGCCAGACCCGGGAACATGGCCTGCGTCTGCCCAGCCATCAGATCGACGAAAGCGGGCGCGATGCCGCGGTAGGGGATGTGCACGATGAAGGAGTTGATCTGTAGCTTGAACAGTTCCATCGTCAGGTGCGTGAGGGAGCCTTGTCCGGCCGAGCCGTAGCTCACCTTGCCCGGGTTCTTCTTTACGTAGGCGATGAATTCCTTCACGTTGTTGATGGGCAGGGCAGAATTCACCACCAGCACATTGGGCGTGGCGCCGATCATGCCGATGGGGGTGAAGTCGCGGATGGCGTCGTACGGCAGTTTGCGTGTGGCCGGGTTCGTGCCCAGCGTGCCGACGTAACCCTGCATCAGCGTATAGCCATCGGGCGTGGCGCGGGCCGCGGTCTGGCAGGCAATCACGCCGCCGCCGCCGCCCAGGTTGTCAACGAAGATGCTTTGGTTGAGCAGCTTGCCCCAGCGATCGGTCACGGTGCGACCGATCATGTCGCTGCCGCCACCCGCAGCCACGGGCACGATGTAGCGGATCGCACGGTTGGGATAGGCAGCTTGCGCCAGGGCCAGGCCGGGCAGCGTCAGGGCTGAGCCTAGAAGGGTGCGACGTTTCATGCCAGCGTCTCCAAATGAGTTTGAAATGAACCGCAGAGCTGCTCAGCGGTGTTCGTAAAAAAAGGCCCCGCAGGGCCTTTTTGAAATGGCTAAGTCATCGACGCCATCGATCGCCGTGAATCGTCGGGTGTCAGTCGCGCTCTCCACCCATGATGCCCAGCAGCGACAGCAGGCTCTGGAACACATTGAACAGGTCCAAGTAGAGCGCGAGCGTGGCGCTGATGTAGTTGGTCTCGCCGCCGTCCATGATGCGCTTCAGATCAAACAGCATGAAGGCGCTGAAGATTCCGATCGCCAGCATCGATATCACCATCATGCCCACGGTCGAACCGACGAAGATGTTGATGACGCTTCCCACGATCAGCACCAGGGCGCCCACCATGAGCCACTTGGCCATGCCCGAGAGGTCGCGCTTGATGGTGGTGGCGAGCGCCGCCATCACGAAGAACACGCCCGCCGTGCCGCCAAAGGCTGTCATGATGAGAGAGGGTCCGTTTTTGAAACCCAGGGTGTGCTCGATCAGGCCTGAGAGCATCAGCCCCATGAAGAAGGTGAAGCCCAGCAGCACAGGCACGCCCGTGGCCGAGTTCTTGGTCTTCTCGATCGCGTACATGAAACCGAACGCCCCGCCCATGAACACGATCAGCCCCAACATCCCCGTGAGCGCGTGGGTGATGCCGGTGGCCACGCCCATCCAGGCCCCGAGCACCGTGGGCAGGAGGCTCAATGACAACAGCCAGTAGGTGTTGCGCATGACGCGGTTGCGTTCCTGTGCGCTGCTGACGTAGCCGTAGTTGAGAGATTGAACTTGATCGAACATGCTGAACTCCTTGATTGAACTGCCCGGTGCAGATGGGCGCATTGTAGGTGGATTCAAGTCCCCGTGTTTCGCCGCGGAACACTGCGGCTGCACGCGGCGCGAGTTAGGCGTTAAAGTCCGAGAATGCAAGGCCTGCACCTCACCGCCGATCTCCACCTTTGCCGCTGCGATCCGGCCTGGCTGGTCGATGCCGAGCGCCTGGGGGCCTGGTGTGTGCAGACCGTGGTGGCGTGCGGCCTGCAGCCCGTGGGCCAGTTGTTCCATCGCTTTCCGGATTCGCTGCACGGCCCGGGCGGCGTCACCGCCACGGTGCTGTTGGCGGAGTCGCACCTGTGCGTGCACACCTGGCCTGAGCAGAAAGCGGTGACGCTGGATGTCTATGTCTGCAACTTCGGTGGCGACCACTCAGCCAAGGCGCAGGCTCTGATGGACACGCTGCTGGCCTTGTTCGCGCCAGAGCGTTCCCAGACCCATAGCCTGCAGCGCGGCGCGCCCATGGGAATGCCTTGATCAGACGCAACGTGCCCCGTCGACCTCGATACAAACGCCGCTGATGAAGGCGGCCTCGTCGCTGGCCAGATAGAGAGCCGCGTTGGCCACATCCAATGCGCTGGAGAAGCGACCCAGCGGGATGCTGGCGCGAAACTTGGCGCGACGCTCCTCGTCCAGCGGACCACCGGCAAACTCCGCGCTCAGGCCCGTGTCCGGGTTGAACACCGGGTTGATGCAGTTGACGCGGATGTTGTCTGGCCCAAGTTCGGCGGCGAGCGATTTCGAGGTGGTGATGACAGCGCCCTTGGAGCCGTTGTACCAGGTCAGTCCCGGACGCGGGCGCACGCCGGCCGTGGACGCGATGTTGATGAAGCTGCCGCCCCCCTGCGCGCGAAACACCGGCGTGGCGTGAATGGTGGCGAGGTAAATGCTTTTCATGTTCACCGCATAGCACTTGTCGAACTCGTCCTCGCTCACTTCCAGCGCCGGGCGGTTGCGGTGCGTCCAGCCGGCGTTGTTCACCATCACGTCCAGGCGACCGTAGCGCTGCACGGCGGCCTGTACCAGGGCCTTTACGTCGTTGCTTTGGGTGACGTCGGCCGCAAAGAAGGAGGCCTGGCCGCCTGCGGCCACAATCTCGGCCACGACCCGTTCGCCCGCAGCCGCGTTGATGTCGTTTACGACCACGTTGGCACCCTGGGCGGCCAGGCGCTTGGCGATGCCTTCGCCGATGCCGCCGCCAGAGCCGGTGACGATGATGGATTTATGAGCGACGCGCATGCCTTATTCCTTTGTTGTGATGAGATCAGCCGTGGCGCAGCGCCACGGTCTTGAGCGTGGTGAAACCGTACAACGCTTCGAAGCCTTTTTCGCGCCCGTAGCCGGATGACTTGACGCCCCCGAAGGGCAGCTCCACGCCACCGCCGGCCCCGTAGTTGTTGATGAAGACCTGGCCGCTGCGGATGCGCTTGGCCATGCGGAACTGGCGCCCACCGTCGCGCGTCCAGACCCCCGCCACCAGACCGAAGCGGGTGGCGTTGGCGAGCTCGACGGCGTGATCCTCATCCCGAAAACTCATCGCTGCCAGCACCGGGCCGAACACCTCCTCCTGTGCCAGACGGTGCGCCACCGGCACGTCGCGCAACAGCGTGGGCGCCTGGTAGAAGCCGGTCTCCGGGGCTTCGTCGACGATGCGGCCCTGCGCCACCATGGGGATGCCTGCTACCTGCGCGTCGCTCAGGAAATCCCACACGCGTTGCTGCTGGCTTTGCCGAATCAGCGGCCCCAGATCGAGGTCCATCGCCGCGGGCCCGACGCGCAGTTGTTCAAAGGCCTGGCCCAGGCGCTGCAGCAACGGCTCGTAGATCAGTTCATCCACCAGCAGGCGCGAACCGGCGGAGCAGGTCTGGCCGGCGTTTTGCACAATGGCATTGATGATGACGGGAACGGCTTCGTCCAGATTGGCATCGGCAAAGACGATCTGGGGGCTTTTGCCGCCGAGCTCCAACGTGACCGGGCAATGGCGCTCGGCGGCCACCTGTTGGATCAGCGTGCCCACGCTGGGGCTGCCGGTGAAGCTGATGTGCTCGACGCCGGGGTGCCGCGCCAGCGCATCTCCCACTTCGTGGCCGTAGCCGGTGACGATGTTGATGGCGCCGGGCGGAAAGCCCACTTCGGACGCGAGTTGCGCCACGCGCAGCAACGACAGGCAGGCATCTTCCGCCGGCTTGACCACGCACACGTTGCCTGCAGCCAAGGCGCCGCCCACACTGCGCCCGAAGATCTGCATCGGGTAGTTCCAGGGAATGATGTGCCCGGTGACTCCGTGCGGCTCGCGCCACGTGAGCACACTGTAGCCGTCCTGGTAGGGAAGGGTTTCGCCGTGCAGCTTGTCGCAGGCGCCCGCATAGAACTCGAAGTAGCGGGCCAGTGCGACGGCGTCGGAGCGGGCTTGTTTGGTAGGCTTGCCGCAGTCGCGTTGTTCGATCAGTGCCAGCTCGTCGACGTGCTCCAACAGCTTTTGGGACAGGCACATCAGCAGGCGGCCACGGTCTACGCCACTGGTCTTTTGCCAAACGGAGTCCATGCAATGGCGCGCGGCCTGCACCGCCAAGTCGACGTCAAGGGCGTTGCTGCGCTGGATTTCGTCGAACACCTCGCCGCTGGATGGGTCGATCACGGGCAGAGTGAACCCGCTGGCGCTGGGACAGGGCCGATTGGCGATGAAATTGAATTGCATGCTGCAATTGTGCGCCGAACCGAGCCTCGTCGCCCGTGAAAACACTGCAACGCACCCATGCGGTCACCCGCACGGGCGAGGGTCGCAGTCTATTTCATGGATTTGGACAGCGATGCACCCATCTTGTCAAAGAACGACATCGTCTTTTGCGTGGGCACCAGCAGCTTGATGCGAAGATTTCCCGGGCTGGACTTGTCTTCAATCAGACCCATGGTCTTGAGCCTGGAAATTCGACGATGCAGGGTGGAGGGGGAGCCCAGCGTATCCAGCGTCATGGCTTCGCGCACAGCCAGTGGCTTACCCGCCATCCAATGCAAGGACAGTGCATTCAGCAACGCGCCCTCGTTGGCATCGATCGGCGGGGCGGTGGGGTGAGACTCGATGGCCTTGGCCAACTGCAGAAAACGCAGATAGGACTCAGCGAGGGATTTCATCTTGGGCTGCGAGGTCATGGCGGCTCCCTGGTAGGTTAAAAAGAATGTGGTTCTTATTATAGCAAAACTCATCAAATTCAATATTTTGCGCGAGCTGAGACCTGACAGCAGATGTTTGCTTTGGCGGGTACATGGCTTGGCACCACCATCGGCGACCGGTCCACCCGCCATGACCAAGCACCCGGTTATTGACCCGCCTGAAGAGACCATGGATGCTGCGGGGTTGATCCGGTTGCCGCGATGGCGGTCCGAGGCAATATGTCAGCATGACGAGGAAGTGGCTGGATTGTTCAGTCATCCCATTGACCCACAGGAGCATACACATGGTTCACAGTCATCTGACACAGAGGTTTCTTGCCGCCGCGGTCTTGGCGCTTGCCAGCGTCGCGAGTCTGGCAGCCGGCCCGAACGTCTCTCTGGGCGGAAAACTCAGCGGCGTCAACGAAGTGCCGGCCAACGCCAGCGTCGGCACCGGAACGATTGAGGCGAGCCTGAATCAGGAGACGCGCGAGTTGAAATGGAAGGTCGTTTATTCGGCCATGACCGGCGCCGTCACAGCAGGGCATTTCCACGGGCCAGCGGAGACGGGCAAGAACACGGGTGTGGCGCTGGGTTTTAAGGGTAGCGTCGAAAGCCCCATCGAGGGTGCTGCGACGATCACACCCGAGCAAGCCGCCGATTTGCTCGCGGGCAAGTGGTATGTGAATCTGCATACCAAGGCCAACCCCGGCGGCGAGATTCGCGCCCAGCTCACGCCCGCGAACTGAAGCGCTCGCCGACGCGCTTTGTGGTGCCAATAGCGCCCCCCGGCGCGGGGTCGATGTGAATGCACAGGCAAGCATTCAGCGGCTCCAACCCCTAAACCAATCCACATCAAGCCCGCCGCGTGCGGGCTTTTTGCCGCGCTCAATCGAGCATTGTGGAAACGGTGGGTGGAAAAACAAAACGCCCCGAAGGGCGCATGTTTGTTGACGTTCTGGCGGAGAAGGCGGGATTCGAACCCGCGGAGGGTTTTACCCCTCGCACGCTTTCCAGGCGTGTGACTTAAACCGCTCATCCACCTCTCCAGAGCTTGCTATTTTAGCAGTGACAGCGCCCGTTTCGGGCTGAGACCGCATCATTCTCCGGTTAACTGGCCTTTTGACCTTGCACCATCTTCATAGCCGACGTGATGAGCGTGGCAACTTCCGTCATATTGCTGGGCACGATGAGCGTCGTGCTGGCAGCAGCAGCAACCCGGCTGTAGGCATCCACTGCCCGCTCTGCCACCTTGAGTTGCACGGCGTCCGCACCGCCGGGCTGACGGATGGCGGCAGCGATGGCGGAGATTGCATGCGCCGTTGCTTCGGCCACCGCCAGGATCGACTGCGCCTCGCCCTGCGCTTTATTGATCACTGCCTGTTTTTCGCCTTCGGAGCGTGCGATGAACGCCTCGCGCTCGCCGGTGGCGATGTTGATCTGCTCCTGCCTGCGCCCTTCGGAAGCGGCGATCAGGGCGCGCTTGCCGCGTTCTGCTGTGATCTGTGCCTGCATCGCGTGCAGGATTTCCTTCGGCGGCGTCAAGTCCTTGATTTCGTAGCGCAGGACCTTGACGCCCCAATTCAATGCCGCTTCATCGATGGCCGCGACGACCTGGGCATTGATGATGTCGCGCTCCTCGAAGGTCTTGTCGAGTTCGAGTTTTCCGATAACCGAACGCAGCGAGGTTTGCGCCAGTTGGGAGATGGCGACGATGTAGTTGGACGAACCGTAGCTGGCGCGCATCGCGTCCGTCACTTGAAAGTAAAGAATGCCGTCAACCTGCAACTGCGTGTTGTCGCGGGTGATGCAGACCTGGCTGGCAATGTCCAGCGGAATCTCCTTGAGCAGGTGTTTGTAGGCCACGCGATCGACAAAAGGCATCAGAAAGCTCAGTCCCGGCGTGAGCGTGGCGTGGTACTTGCCCAGGCGCTCCACCACCCAGGCATTTTGCTGCGGCACGACCTTGATGGATTGCACGATGAAGATGACAGCGATGACGAATATGACGAGGGCTATTTCCATGAAGAGGCTCCGGTAAATTGATGCAGCAACAGTCCTTGTTGCAAGTGCGATGAGTCAGGTTTTCTCGACGATAAGCCGACTTCCGACGATTTCCACCACCCGGTGTTCACCGGTGGTTGGCACTTGCCCGGGTCGATGCATGACGGCCCATTGTGCGCCACGGTATTTGACGCTCGCGCTGCCGTCGGCATTCCATGCGTCAACGTGAACTGTGGCTCCGACGTCGAGATTCGCGTCGGGATTGGCACCCGCGGCAAGGGACCGCCCACGTCGTCCTCGCATGAGGCGCCAGGCGTTCACTGCGCCACCACCCACGACGGCCGCAACCAGCAATTGCACCACGCTGCTGGCCCCGGCATGGGCGCTCAGGGCGGCCGCAGCCAAGCCCAGTGCCAGCATCAAAAGATAGAACGTACCGGTCAGCAGTTCGACCACGATGGCGGCTCCTGCCAGGGTCCACCAAATGATTGCGTCTGGCATGAATACTCGCTGTGTGTGTTGTCAGGCCCACATTTTGGGACATAAAACCCGTTGCGTAGGACATGCGAAGGATTATTTCCTTACACTTCGCCTTCTTTCCACGAACCCCCCGGGCGACTTGCCATGAAATTCCGCTTTCCCATTGTCATCATCGACGAAGACTTTCGTTCCGAAAACACTTCGGGGTCAGGCATTCGTGCGCTGGCCCAGGCAATCGAAACCGAGGGCTTTGAGGTGCTGGGAGCGACCAGCTACGGCGACCTGGCGCAGTTTGCGCAGCAGCAAAGCCGAGCCAGTGCGTTCATCTTGTCGATCGACGACGAAGAGTTCACTCCGGGACCGGATCTGGACCCTGCCGTGCTGAACCTGCGCCACTTCATTGAAGAGGTGCGGCGCAAGAACCTGGACGTGCCGATCTATATTTATGGCGAAACCAAGACCTCACGCCATCTGCCCAATGACATTCTGCGCGAGTTGCATGGCTTCATCCACATGTTCGAGGACACGCCCGAGTTCGTGGCGCGCCACATCATTCGCGAGGCCAAGAGCTACCTGGAAGGGGTGCAGCCCCCGTTCTTCAAGGCGCTGCTGGACTACGCCGAGAACGGCTCCTACTCCTGGCACTGCCCGGGTCACTCCGGCGGCGTGGCCTTTCTGAAAAGCCCGGTTGGGCAGATGTACCACCAGTTCTACGGCGAGAACATGCTGCGTGCGGACGTGTGCAATGCGGTCGAAGAACTGGGACAACTGCTCGATCACGACGGCGCCATCGGCAAAAGCGAGCGCAACGCGGCGCGCATCTTCAACGCCGACCACTGCTTTTTTGTGACCAATGGCACCAGCACCAGCAACAAGATGGTGTGGCACCACACGGTGGCACCCAACGATGTGGTGGTGGTGGACCGCAACTGCCACAAGTCGATCCTGCACGCCATCATCATGACCGGCGCGATTCCGGTCTTTCTCAAGCCCACGCGCAACCATTTCGGCATCATCGGCCCGATACCCAAGAGCGAGTTTGAACCCGCTGCGATCAAGGCCAAGATCAAGGCCAACCCCTTGATTCGCGAGCACCTGCGGGGCGTGGACATCAGCAAGATCAAGCCGCGCGTGTTGACGCTGACGCAGTCCACCTACGACGGGGTGCTGTACAACACCGAGACTGTCAAGGACATGCTCGACGGCTACGTTGAGAACATCCACTTTGACGAGGCCTGGCTGCCGCACGCCGCCTTCCATCCGTTCTATGGGTCCTACCACGCCATGGGCAAGAAGCGCGCGCGACCCAAGCACGCCATGGTGTACGCGACACAGTCGATCCACAAGCTGCTGGCGGGCATCAGCCAAGCCAGCCATGTGCTGGTGCAGGACTCGCAAACCGTCAAATTGGACAAGCACTTGTTCAACGAGGCCTATTTGATGCACACCAGCACCAGCCCGCAGTACAGCATCATCGCCAGCTGCGACGTGGCCGCGGCCATGATGGAGCCGCCCGGTGGCACGGCGCTGGTGGAAGAGAGCATCGCAGAGGCGCTGGATTTTCGCCGCGCCATGCGCAAGATCGACGAAGAGTATGGCGACGACTGGTGGTTCAAGGTGTGGGGCCCGGACAAGCTGGTGGATGAGGGCGTGGGCCGCGCCGACGACTGGATCATCAAGGGTGAATCGGCCAAGGCCAAGGCGGGCGTGAACTGGCACGGCTTTGGCAAGATGGCGACGGGCTTCAACATGCTCGATCCGATCAAGTCGACGATCGTGACGCCCGGCATGGACCTGAACGGCAAGTTTGCCAAGACCGGCATCCCAGCCAGCATCGTCACCAAGTTCCTGGCCGAACACGGCGTGGTGGTGGAGAAGACGGGGCTGTACAGCTTCTTCATCATGTTCACCATCGGTATCACCAAGGGCCGCTGGAATAGCATGCTGACCGCTTTGCAGCAGTTCAAGGACGATTACGCTAAAAACCAGCCGATGTGGCGCGTTCTGCCCGAGTTCTGTCAGAAATATCCCAAGTACGAATCCATGGGGCTGGCCGACCTGTGCCAGCATGTGCACCAGCTCTACGCCAAGTACGACATCGCGCGCCTGACGACGGACATGTACCTGAGCGACCTGATGCCGGCGATGAAGCCCAGCGATGCCTACGCGCACATCGCGCTGCGCAAGACCGAGCGCGTGGCAATCGATCACCTCGAGGGCCGCATCACGGTCGGATTGGTGACGCCTTACCCGCCCGGAATTCCGCTGCTGATTCCAGGCGAAGTGTTCAACAAGAAGATCGTCGACTACCTGAAGTTCTCACGCGAGTTCAATGCGCAGTGCCCCGGATTCGAGACCGACATCCATGGCCTGGTGGAAGAAGAAGCCGCAGACGGGGAGCGGCGCTATTACGCAGATTGTGTGAAAAGCTGATGTCATTGCGAGCGAAGCGCGTTGCCGCGTCGCTGGCGCTTCTCGCAATGACGATTTCGAATGGTTAGCCGCCATGGACTGCCACGTCGCTTCGCTCCTCGCAGTGACGAATCCGCTGCCTCTTCCGATTCGAAGGAAGCAGCGCTCTTACCAAGACTAAGCGATCAGCCCTTGTCGGTCTCCACCACCGCCACGGCGGTCTGGCTGACGCCGCAGTCGACATAGGAGATCTGGCCCGTCATGCCCGAGGCCAGATCGCTCAACAAGAACGCGGCCACGTTGCCGACCTCGTCGATCGTCACATTGCGTTTGAGCGGCGAGGCGCTGGCTGAAATGGACAACAGCTTGCCGAAGTCCTTGATGCCGCTGGCGGCCAGGGTCTTGACTGCGCCGGCGCTGATGCCATTGACGCGCATGCCACGTGGACCAATCGCGTCCGCCAGATAGCGCACCGACGACTCCAGCGACGCCTTGGCCAAGCCCATGGTGTTGTAGCTGGGAACGACGCGCACGCCGCCCAGATAGGTCAGAGTCAGCAGCGACGATTTGTCGCTCAGGTAGGGCAGGGCGGCCTTGGCCATCGCCGGAAAACTGTAGGCGCTGATGTCGTGCGCAATGCGAAAGTTCTCGCGCGACAGGCCGTCCAGAAAGTTGCCCGCAATCGCTTCACGTGGGGCGTAGCCGATGCTGTGCACAAAGCCGTCAAACTGGGGCCAATGGAGCGCCAAGTCCTTGAACATCTGGTCAATTTGTTCGTCGCTGCCCACGTCGCAGTCGAAAATCAGTTTGGAGTCGAACTCGGCGGCGAACTCGGTGATGCGCTCCTTGAAGCGCTCGCCGACGTAGCTGAAGGCCAGCTCGGCACCCTGCGCGTGGCAAGCACGTGCAATGCCATATGCGATGGAACGATTGGACAGAACGCCCGTGATAAGCAGTTTTTTGCCCGCCAGAAATCCCATGAGACAGTCTCCAAAAAATGTGGGCCGAATTGTCGCACGTCGCTGCCTCGCTATGGAAAACCCTAGGCCAAAGTAGCAAAACTACACAAATTCGAGACGGAACTCAACCTATACTCTGGGCTCCGGAAAAAGTCGATTCTGGCTCCACGATCTACGTGCAAGAAATCACGCGTCCGCACTCAACAAAGGAAACTGCTGTGCCCATTCAATCTGGTTCTTCTCTCAAGTCTTTGCTTGCTGCTGTTATTTTGGCGTCGGTGGCGCTGGCCGGCACATCCGCTGTGGCCCAAACACCGGCTGCCTCCGCTGCCGTTGAAGCAGCCAGCGCCGCACCGGCCGCGATTCCAGCGGTTGACGCCACAGTCGCCAAGAAGGCCGCCGAGCCCGCAGCCAGCCCCTACGGTTTTGAAGCTCTGTTGAAAGACTCCGATGGGGTGACCAAGACCGTGCTGGCCCTGCTGCTCATCATGAGCATCAGCAGCTGGTATGTGTTGATCGTCAAGCTGCTGGAGCAGGCCAAGATGGGAAAGCAGTCCAAGGAAGCAGCCAAGGATTTCTGGCCCGCTGGCACGATTCAGCAAGGTTGCGCCAAGCTGGCCGAAAACAGCCCGTTCCGTTTCATCGCCGAAGCCGGCCTGGAAGCCACCAAGAAGCATGAAGGCCTGATGGGCCATGTGCCACTGAACGACTGGGTCACGATGGGGATTCAGCGCTCGGTCGATCGCGTTCAAAGCAATATGCAAGGCGGGCTGTCGGTGCTGGCCACCGTGGGCTCCATCTCCCCCTTTGTCGGTCTGTTCGGCACGGTCTGGGGCATCATGCACGCCCTGACCGCCATCGGCATCTCGGGCCAGGCATCGATCGACAAGGTCGCCGGCCCCGTGGGTGAAGCGCTGCTCATGACTGCCATCGGTCTGGCCGTGGCGGTGCCAGCGGTGCTGGCCTACAACTGGCTGGTGGGTCGCAATAAAAACGTGATGGCTGATGTGCGCGCCTTCGGTGGCGATCTGCACGCCGTCATTCTTGGCTCAGTCAAGTCGGCCTGATCCCGCGCACGTGCGGCATCTCAGGAACAATCTATGTCAATGAATGTTGGCTCACCGGATGATGGCGAAGACGCCGTCATATCGGCCATCAACACCACGCCCCTGGTGGACGTGATGTTGGTGTTGTTGATCATCTTCTTGATCACCATCCCCGTTGTCACCACCTCGATCCCCGTGGCTTTGCCCAAGGAACGCGTCGAAGTGCGGGAAACCAAGCCCGAAAACGTCATCATTTCGGTGGACCCCAAGGGCAACATCTTCTATTACGAGGCCCGCATCAAAAGTGTGGATGAACTCGTGGAAAAGCTCAAGAAGGTGTCTGTGCGCAAGCCACAACCTGAAGTCCAGGTGCGCGGGGACTTTGCCGCAACCTATGAAGGCGTGGGCAAGGTGCTTCTGGCTTGCCAGCGCGCCGGCATCGTCAAGGTCGCATTCATCACCGAACCACCGCCCCTGGGCGGTTGATACAACAAGGATTCATCCCATGGGAATGAACGTAGGAAGCGCCAGCGGCTCCGATGAACCCGAGGTGCTGATGGACATCAACACCACGCCGTTGATCGACGTGATGCTGGTTTTGCTGGTGATGCTGATCATTACCATCCCGATCCAATTGCACTCGGTGAATCTGGAAATGCCGGTGGGCACGCCACCGGTGAACCTGATCAAGCCGGAAAAGATCCAGATCGATATCGACGAACAGAGCACGGTCTATTGGCAGGGACTACCCGTCAGTGCGGCCGAACTGGACGAAAAGATGAAGGCCATTGCGGGTCTGGAAAACCAGTTGCAGCCGGAGGTGCACATTCGTCCGAACAAGAGCTCGAAATACGCCGTCTTCGCCAACGTGCTGTCTTCGAGCAAGCGCCTGGGTCTGAACAAGATTGCCGTGATCGGTGCGGAGCAGTTTATCCAATGAATACGCCCGCAATGAAGATGCCCGTGTTGAGCACACCCGGGATGCGTCACGGCTACGAGAACCGCGACCCGTCTCGACGGGTCAAGGGCCTGATCATCGTGATTGCACTGCATGTGCTAATCGGCTACGCGCTGGTGTCCGGTCTGGCGCGCAAGGGTCTGAACCTGATCAAGAAGCCGCTCGAAGCAGTGGTGATTCAGGAAGTGATCATTCCGCCGCCGCCCCCACCGCCGCCACCGAAGAAGATCGAAACGCCCAAGGAAATGCCCAAGGTCGACGCACCGCCGCCGCCCTACGTGCCGCCGGCCGAAGTCACGCCCCAGGTCAGCACGGCGCCGTCGATCGTTTCGGTGGCAACGCCTCCGCCCGCACCGGCAGTGATTGCACCGCCTCCACCCCCGGCGGCACCGCCAGGCCCGCGGCGCACCACCATCGGCCTGGCTTGTCCGACCCAGGTTCCGCCCGAGATGCCACGCAAGGCGCTGCAAGACGGAACCACCGGCACCGTCAAGGCGCAGATCCACATCAAGGGCGGCGTGATCCAGAGTGTGGAAATCCTCTCGGGTCCGCGCGTGTTCCACGCCGCCGTCAAGGCCGCGATGATGCAATACAAATGCGTCACCGACGGCGCCGACGTGGTCGCGACGCAGGAGTTCGATTTCAAGATCGACTGACGTCTGGGTGCGCAACAAGAATGGCCCTGCGGGGCCATTTCTTTTTGGTCAATTCGTTTCGTTTCATAGACATCGGTTCGCGCCGCTCGTTGGCGCCGCATCCCGGATCATGAGTCGCGCGCCATTTCATCCAATCCTGTTCACATCCAGAGTATTCATGCAAATGGAGGTAAGCTTGCGACTCGGGCGAGCCAGGCGCTGTCCTGCACGCAGACATAACTTACACCAGACTTTGGAGTTCCTATGGTTTCCACTCGATTAGTCCCACTTATTTTGCTGATGCTTGGCGGTTGCGCCGCCAGCGACGGCAAGCAATCAACGGCCGATGTGCAACGGGTTTGCACTCGGGAATATCGGGTTGGGTCGAGCATCCCAGTGGTCAACTGCGAGGCCCCAATGACGGACGAGGAGCGCCAGCGCTCAATCGAAGAATTAAGAAATGGCGCGCGTCCCGTTCCAACCAAGACGGTCGGAGGAAAAACGGGAGGCTGAGATCAACTTTCAATAGGGCTTTGGGGTTTAGAAATTTATGGCCGGAAATTGAAGGTCCGTCACTCCGGCTCAACCTCGACACTGGACGCAGAAATAAAAAAAGAGGAACAGCGCCGTAGCGTTGCTCCTCTTTTTGGATCGGCCTTACAGCCGATACGAAGGCTTAGAAGTTGTAGGTGCCGCGGAGGTAATACGCCCGGCCGGTTGGGTCGGCAAAGCGCGGGTCATACCCCACCTGGAAGGTCGCACCTTGGTTCGATGCTGGCGGCTTGGTGTCAAGTAGGTTGCGTACACCACCGACAATCGAAATGGCCTTGGTAATCGCCCAGCTTCCGTTGACGTCCCAAAGTGAAAATGCGCCAACGTGATGGTTCTGCAGTGCAGGGTCAAGAACTGCAGTCGGATCGTTTTGGTCGGTATAACCAGATTTGTAGCGGTTCGTCAGACCAATGCCATAAGCGCCATAGGTCCACTGAACGTTGGCAGTCTGCTGCCAGCGGAAGACCGGACCGGCACCGGAATAGATGCCCACATTCTGGATCCACTCGCCACCGGCTTCATTCTGATACTCGTACTTGGCAACATAGGTCCCGTTCAACATGAAGTTGAACGTTCCCGTCTGCGAAGTGCGCAGGCGGTAGGCCAAAGTCACGTCGATACCGTTCGTGTTGACGCCACCCAGATTCGAAGTCGTATCGCTCACGTAGCCGCAAGCGGAGCCCGGGCATTGCGTGCCATCGTATGACAGTTGTCCGGCCGGATTGCGCACAAGCAGACTGGCATACTTGGTCGTGTTACCGAATATCGTGGTGTCCGGCAGGGCCGCAATGGAGTCAGTCAACTGGATCCACCAAAGGTCCACACCCACGGTCAGGTCCTTCACGGGCTCAAATACCGCACCCAACGTGAAGTTCTTCGACTTCTCCGGTTTGAGCTTGGGATTGCCGCCCGACAGACTCATGAACTGTTGACCGCATGCCGTGGATGCGAACCCGGCTACGGTGGGATTACCATTTGCATCGCAACCCGCCTTCGGATCGTCCCATGTGTTGGCTGTGTTGGTATAGGTTTGCGGTGCGTAGAGGTCGTACAACGACGGAGCGCGGAAACCGGTCGATGCGGAACCACGGAACAGCATGTCGGCCGACGGCTGAAAGCGGAAGCTGAGTTTGGGATTAACAGTGTTGCCGAAATCGCTGTACTTGTCAGCGCGGATTGCGCCGGTGACATCGAGTTGCTTCGTGACCGGCACGTTCAGTTCACCGTAGGCTGCATAAACATCGCGGCTCCCAACACTGTTGGTTGCGGGGTCAACACCAGTGCTTGCGACCACCAAGGAAGCCAGCGGGTCACTCGCCTTGAATGAGAAGCTTTCATGCCTGAGTTCTGCGCCTACTGCCAAGGCTGCAGCTCGGCCTGCGCCAAACCAATCAGTAAGCTCGCGGCTTGCGTGTCCGTCAATAGTGGACACCGTGCCCTTGCCGGTGAGCAAGTTGCCCGTCACCATTGCGCTGGCTAACAATGCTGCACCTGCTGCGTTCTGCGCGCCAAAGGGGTTCAAAGTACCATTCTTAACGCCTGCCGTGATGACGGGGCCATTGTTGTAGCCCCCGATCAGGTTGTCAGTGACGTGGTTCTGGTTGTAGGCTGCACCGATAGAATAGTCCCAACCAGCTGCTGCGCCATCCAATGATGCTAAGAAGCGCTGCTGCTCGTTGTCGGCACTGTCAGCGCGACCGCCGCTGGCCGCAGTGCGCCACTGTACAGCGATAGGCAGGGCTGGATTGATAGTGAACGTGGTCGGCGCCGGCGTGATGCCGTTGCCGGGGAAGAAAGCAGTTCCCGCGTCCATCGACAAGGCCGCGTAGGGCACAGGCGCGATCAGTGCCTTGTTGTTACCCTTGGTGAGGAAATACTCAAGGTTTAGCTGCGCATCTTTGGTCACGGCAAAAGTGCCCTTCAACATCGCCGAGTCCCGTGTGGTCTCGGGAACGAGGTCAACCCAACGTGTGTAGTCGTAGCGGCACTTGTTGCCCGCAGCAAATCCGTATGGTGCATCGCAACCCGGCCAGCTTGCGTTGGACGAATTACCGGACTGTGAGTAGTTAGCTGGTGAAGGCGTACCTGAGGATTTCGAAATGCCAAGTGACGGAACCAAGCCGGTGCTGCCGAAGGGGCGCTGCGACGCTTGGATGGCATCCTGTTGCTGGTGATCGATAAAGCCCAGAATGTTGTAGCCATCCTTGGTCAGATCGCCAAAACCGAAGCCCGCGTTGATGTTCACCGACTTTCCACCGGGATGCTGGGGCGAATCCGCACCAATGGTGACCGTTCCACCTTGCAGGTCCTTGCGGGTAATAAAGTTGATCACACCGCCAATGGCGTCGGTGCCGTACAGGGACGAGGCACCGTCGCGCAGCACTTCCACGCGCTCCAGCGCGGCAAATGGAATCATGTTCAGGTCGGGTGCCGAGCCGTCAAAGGAGTTATTGGCAACGCGCCGGCCATTCAGCAAAATCAGCGTCTTGTTCTGGCCCAGGCCGCGAAGATTCGCGTAGGAGGCGCCACCCGTAGACGCTCCGACCGATTGACTTGTCCCTTGAAGTGTTTGATTTCCCGCAATCATGTTCAGCACCTGCTCGACCGTCACAACGCCTTCTTTCTTCAGATCGGCAGCTTTGAGAACAGTGACGGGTGCCGATGTTTCGGCCTCGATCCGTTTGATGGCCGACCCGGTGATCTCGACGCGTTGCAAACTGGCGTCCTGTGCCATCGCGGCGCCTGGTGCAATCGCCAGACTTCCAAAAGCGAGCACGAGGCCCGAACATAGTTTGGTGTGTTTAAACATTGAAACTCCAAGAAAGTTTAAAAGCCGCCCACATGCCTCACCTTTTTGTCATTCAAGTATTCCCGGTGAATTTAAGAATTCACGGAACTGACACTGACCAAGGATAAGAAAACACGTGTTTGGACCGGAACTGCCATTCTGATTCATTTGTTCAATTTGGCCTCTCTAGCTGGCTCCAAACAAGAAGAACTTGGATCCAATCGCCACTCGATGTGAATCTGAAGCTCCGTGACTAAGCTGTTGATTAATAACGGAAAGCCACTGTCTTCCAGGCTTTTGCATCGAGCAATTCAATACTTAGCAACTCATTAATTAAGGGTTAATACGTATAAAAATATTGCCATGCTGTTGTGCATAAAACACAACATTGAAACTATTGAAAGTTCACGACGGTACGCACTTCCGTCGTTCGATGTCGGGGCGACTCATCCTGGCAGATGAAAAAAATTGTCGTTGAAGATGAAACGTACAGATCGGCTCAGTCGCCCGCTGTCGGCAGACTGCGCACATTGCGAATCACAGGATGCCGCCAGGCCCAAGTCGCCAGCAACAAGGCGCCCGCGCCGCCCATCCCCAAGGCATAGCGCAGACCCACGTGCTCACCGACGTAGCCGCCCAGCAGCGCGCCGGGACCGGCCGGAATCAGGATCAGCCAGCGCATCGTGCTGGTCATGCGCCCTAGCAGCGGCTCGGGCGTGACGGCCTGGCGCAGAGCGAGGAAGTTGATGAAAATCAGCACGGCGCCGGCGCTGAAGCACAGCAGCATCAGCACAAATGAAGCCACGCCCCAGGCGCCCACGGGCGCAAAGGCCAGTTGCAGCCAACCGACGCCGCACACGGCAAAGCCCAGCACCAGGCAGGGGCCAGGTCCCAGCCGGCGCGAGATGCGATGCCCTACGGTGCTGGCGGTGATGGTGCCCAAACCCAGCCCGATGTAGCACATGCCGACCTGATGTTCATTCAAGCCCAGTGTGCGTGTGGCAAAGAGGATCTGCACCACCATGGCGGCGTGATGGCACATCTGCCACAGGCCCACGACCAGTGCCAGGCTCAGCAATAAGCGGTGGGTCACGACGAAGCTCAGACCTTCGCGCAGGTCGCGCCAGAAACGAGGCTGGGGGTGTGGGACACGTACTTCCACGACGCGTATGCCGCGCAGAATGGTGACGCTGATCATCAGCAACAACGCGTCTGCCAACAAAGTCAGCGGCGCGCCGACGAGTTTGATCAACAAGCCGGCGACACCGGGACCGGCAACTTCCGCGCCCGAGCTGGCCAAAGCATTCTTGGCGTAGGCCTCCACCAGCCTGGCTCGAGGCACGATCTGGGTCAGGACGATCTGCGCTGCCGTGCCGGCGGTGACGTTGATGCAGCCAATACCGAAGGCCACGGCGTAGAGATAGTTCATGTTCAGACCATCCAGCGCCCATGCCAGTGGCACGCTGGCGACGATCACGGCCACGAGAACCTCGCCACCGATGTACACAGGCAGCTTGCGCACCCGGTCCAGCCACACGCCCGAGGGCAGGGAGAACAGCACGAACGGCGCGAGCTCCATGGCCGTGAGCAACCCCATTTGTGTTGGCGTAGCATTGAGCAGCACGGCGGCCGTCAGCGGCAGCGCCAGCATGGTGATCTGCCCGCCAAACGAGCTGATCAGGATCGACAGCCACAGCCTGCTGTAGATGCGGTCGCGCAGCAGGTCGGTGGGACCCAAACTCAGGCTGCGGCGCAGCCGGGCCAGCTTGGACTTCAGGCCAACAGACATGCCGCCTGTGATTCGGCGCTGAGCGTGCGCAGTGGCGGCACTTCCTGCGCGCAGCACTCGACGGCCTGCGGACAACGGGTGCGAAAAACGCAACCCGATGGCGGGTTGATGGGCGAGGGCAGGTCGCCGTGCAGCAACTGGATCACCTTGCCGCGCTCGCGCTGAGGATCGGGAATTGGGATGGCCGACAACAGCGCCTTCGTGTACGGGTGACGCGGCTGCAGGTACAGGGTGTTCTTCTCGGCCACTTCCATCTCATGCCCAAGGTACATCACCATGATGCGCTTGCTGATGTGCTTGACCACGGCCAGATCGTGTGCAATGAAGATCAGCGCCAGCCCCATCTCGGCCTGCAGTTCCTTGAGCAGGTTGATGATCTGCGCCTGAATCGAGACGTCCAGCGCCGACACCGGCTCGTCACAAATGATGAGTTTCGGCTTGAGGATAAGAGCGCGTGCAATGCCGATGCGCTGACACTGGCCGCCAGAAAACTCATGCGGATAGCGGTTGATTTGCTGCGGCGTCAGACCGACCCGAGTCATCATGATTTTGACCCGCTCCATCACATCAGCCGTGCTGAGTTCGGGTTGGTGCGTGCGCAGCGGCTCGGCGATGATCTGCGCGATCGTCATGCGCGGGTTGAGCGATGCCAGCGGATCCTGAAAGATCATCTGCACGTCGCGGCGCACGTTCAACCAAGCCTGATCGGAGGCGCCGCGCATCTCTGAACCGCGCCAGACGATGCTGCCATCGGTGGCCGGAATCAGGTTCAGACAGGCGCGCGCCAGGGTGGACTTGCCACAGCCCGATTCGCCCACGATGCCCAGCGTTTCGCCCGCAAACAGATCGAACGAGACGCCATCGACCGCCTTCAATGTGCGACCCGGCGCCCAGGGCCAGGGACCGTCGTGCTTGACCTTGAAGTACACCTTGAGGTCGCGCACCGAGAGCAGGGCTTGGTCTGTCTCAGACATGCTGCGCCTCCTGCTGCCGTATGGCCGCGATGTTCTGCAGGCTCTTGTGACACGCGCGCAGCACGGCCGGATCGTGCGCGGCTGGCGAGAGCGGCGGACGCACCGTGGCACAGCGCGGCTCTGCAAGAGAACAGCGCTCCTGGAACGGGCAACCCGCGGAGAGCTTGGACATGTTGGGCGGCGCGCCGGGAATGGCCACCAGCGCCTGCTCACCCTGGTCAAGGCGCGGGATCGCGCCCAGCAAACCCACGGTATAAGGGTGCGACGGCTGATAAAAAATCGAGTTGGCCTGGCCCTGCTCCATCACGCGTCCGCCGTACAGCACGATCACTTCGTCGCACAGCCCCGCCACCACGCCCAGGTCATGCGTGATCATGACGATGGCGGTGCCGAAGTCGCGCTGCAAATCTCGCAGCAGCGCAATGATTTGCGCCTGCACCGTCACATCCAGCGCCGTGGTGGGCTCGTCCGCCACCAGCACCTGCGGTTCGCATAGCAAGGCCATGGCGATCATCACGCGCTGGCGCATGCCCCCAGAGAACTCGTGCGGGTACATGGCTATGCGCTTGGCCGCTTCAGGAATCTTCACCGCGTCCAGCAACTGCACGCAGCGCGCTCGCGCCTCGCGCCGACTCATGCCTTTGTGGAACTCCAGCACCTCGGTCATCTGGCGCTCCACCGTCAGATAGGGGTTGAGCGAGGTCATGGGATCCTGAAAGATCATGGCCATGCGGTTGCCGCGGATCCGGTTCAGATCCGTATTGGGCAGCGTCAACAGGTTGTGTCCCTCGAACAGCACCTCGCCCGTCGCCTTTCCGTTGAGCGCGAGCAAGCCCATCATCGCCAGCACGGTCTGGCTTTTGCCCGACCCGCTCTCGCCCACGATGCCCAGCGTCTGGCCGCGCTCCAGCGAAAAGCTCACGTCGTTCACGGCGAACACGGGGCCGTCGTTGGTTTGGAACTGAACCCCAAGGTTCTTGACTTCAATCAGACTCATGATTCCTTTATCGGTCCTTGGGGTCGAGCGCGTCGCGCAAACCATCGCCCACATAGTTAAAGCAGTACAGCGTGACCGACAGCAGCGCGCCCGGAAACAGCAGCATCCAGGGCGAGACTTCCATAACGCCGGCGCCGTCCTGGATCAACACGCCCCAACTCGTCATGGGTTCCTGTATGCCCAGTCCCAGGAACGACAGCACCGATTCGGTCAGGATCACGCCCGGGACCGTGACCGTGGCGTAGATCACCACCACGCCCAGCAGGTTCGGCACGATGTGCGAAAAGATGATGCGGCGCGTGGGAACGCCGATGGCGCGCGCCGCTTCCACGAATTCCTTGGAGCGCAGCGACAGCGTCTGCCCGCGCACCACGCGCGCCATGTCCATCCAGGAGAACACGGTGATGGTCAGCACCACCAGGTGAAAGTCGCGTCCGAGAATGGTCACCATCAGCACCGCGATCAGCAGGTAGGGAATGGCGTACATCATGTCCACGATGCGCATCATCAGCGAGTCGACCCGTCCGCCGACAAAGCCCGCGATCGCGCCCCAGGCGATGCCCACGGTGACAGAGGCGATGGTCGCCAACACCCCCACCACGAGCGAAATCCGCCCGCCGATCAGGCTGCGCACCAAGAGGTCGCGCCCCGATTCGTCGGTGCCAAAGAGGTGCCAGTTCTTGAAGGAAGGCGCCATGCTCATCGCCTCCCAGTCGGCGCTGTCGTAGGCGTTGGGAAGCAGCCAGGGCCCGACGATGCAGGCCAGCGTGATCAGGCACAGCAGCGCCAGGCTGAGCAGCGCAGCGCGGTTGCGCATGAAGCGCAGCCTTGCGTCGGCCCATGGGCTGCGGCCCGCCACCGCCGCGTCGGAAGTGGCATCCAGCGCCGCCACCAGTGTGTCTTGTTTCTTGGGGAAGAACATCATCAGTATCTGATTTTTGGATCGAGCCAGGCGTAGGCCAGATCCACCAGCAAATTGAGCAGCACCGCCACCACCGTGACCAGCACCACCAGGCCCAGCACCAGGGTGTAGTCGCGGTTGCCGGCGCCGTTGACGATGAGCTTTCCCAGTCCCGGTAGGGAAAACACCGTCTCCGTCACCAGGGCCGAGGTGATGGACGAAATCGTGAGCGGTCCCAGCACCGACACCACGGGCAACAGGGACGGCTTGAGCGCGTGGCGCAGGATCACGATGCGCAGCGGCAATCCCTTGGCCTTGGCGGTGCGTATGAAGTTGCTGTGCAGTACCTCGATCAGGCTGCCGCGCATGACGCGCCCTATGGTCGACACATTGATGAGCGTGAGCAAGGCCACCGGCAGCACCATGTATTTCAGCGCGAAGTCGTCCCAGCCCCCTGCTGGCAACCAGTGCAGCCCGAAGGCAAAAACCAATATCAGTACGGGCCCGATCACAAAACTCGGGAAGGCGCTGCCGATATTGCCCAGGAACATGACAAAGTAGTCGACCCAGCTGTTTTGCCTGAGTGCCGCCAGGATGCCCAGCGCCACGCCGATCACCAGCGACAGCAGCATCGCAACCCCGCCGATGCTCAGCGACACCGGCAGGGCACGCGCCACCAGTTCGTTCACCGACCAGTCGGCGTAGCGAAACGAGGCGCCCAGATCGCCGTGAAGCAGGTTGTTCAGGTAGTACAGGTACTGTTGCCAAAGCGGCTCATCCAGGTGGTACTTGGCCTGCAGGTTCGCCAGCACCGCGGCCGAGACCTTGCGTTCGCCGTCAAACGGACCACCCGGTGTGGCGTGCAGCAGCAGGTAGCACACCGTGATCACGGCCAGCAGGGTGGGAATCGTCGCCAGCGCGCGACGCAGGCTGTAGGACCACATGGTTCAGTGCTTGATGATGTACAGGTCCTTGGAGCGGAACCGGTCCAGCGAGTTTTCGAGCGAATAGCCGCCAACGTAGGATTTGACCAGGCGCGGTATCGTGTACTGCAGCAGCGGGATCATGGGATAGTCCTCCATGATCATCGCGGCGGCTTGCGTCATGAGCTTCTTGCGCTGCGCTGGGTCTTTGGCGTTGTTGCCCTGGTTGATCAACTCCTCGGCCTGGCGGTTGCAGTTGCCGTTGTCGTTGTTGTTGGAGTCGCACTGGATCTGGGACAGGAAGGTGGTGACGTCGTTGTAGTCAGCCACCCAGCCGTGGCGTGCAATCTGGAATTCGCCATCGTGCCGGCGCTTGAGCAGGACCTTGAACTCCATGCTCTCGGTCTCCATGTCCAGAGCCAGCTTGGTCTTCCATTCGGACGCGACGAAGATCGCCATCTTCTTGTGGTACTCGAGCGTGTTGTAGGAGAACACGAGCTTGGTGCCGGGCTTGACCCCGGCCTGTGCGAGCAGCTTTTTGGCTTCGTCAATGCGGCGGGCCATGGGCCAGGTCGCCCACTCGTATTGCGTGACATCGGCGCCATCGACGCCGCGCACCACGACGCCGTAGGCAGGCAACTGGCCGTCGGCGGTGACGCGCTGGGCCAGGATGTCGCGGTCGATCACCATGGACAAAGCCTTGCGCACACGCACGTCCTTCAGGATCGGGTCTTTGTTCTGCAAGGCGTAGTAGCGCAGTCCCAGCATGGGCGCGTTGCGGATCTCGTTGGGGTACTGCTTCTTGTATTTTTCGTAGGTGCCGGAGGGCAGTTGATAGACCCAGTCGTTCTCACCCGATTCGAACAGTTTGACGTCGGCGATGTCGCTCTCCACCGGCAGGTAGGTTACGCGCGTCAGTTGCACATTGGCCGCGTCCCAGTACTGGGGATTCTTGTCCAGAAGAATCTTGCTGTTGACCTGCCAGTCCTTGAGCACAAAGGCGCCGTTGCCCACGATCTTGCCGGGCTTGGTCCAGTCCTTGCCGAACTTTTCGATGCTCGTGCGGTGCAGCGGCCCCATTTGCGGATTCGACATCATGCTGAGCATGAAGCTGATGGGGTAGGGCGTCCTGACTTCCAGGGTCAACTTGTCAATCGCCTTCACGCCCAGCGCCGTGACGGGCATCTTGCCGGCGATGATCTCCTTGCCGTTGAGCACAAAAATGCCGTAGGTCGTGGCGTAGGGGGATGCGGTCTTGGGGTCCACATAGCGGCGAATGCCGTAGACAAAGTCGTCGGCCGTGACGGCTTCACCATTCGACCACTTGGCATTACTGCGCAGCTTGAACACCCAGGTCGTGGGGTTGGATTGACTCCAGGTTTCGGCCACGCCGGGAACGATCCGGTCGCGCGCATCGACCGCAGTCAGTCCTTCAAACAGGTCGCGGCTGATGTTGTTGGCCCCAACCGACTCGGCCAGCGCCGGATCCAGCGTCTCCGGCTCGGAGCCGTTGTTACGGACCATGGTTTGGGTAGCGTGAAGCTTCACGCCATTGGGCACCGTCGCCGCGCCTACCGCTGCCGCCAGCAGCAGCAGGGTTGCCGCAGCAGCCGATTTCATGGTCAAAAAAACACGCATGTCCAAGCACTCCTGGTTGTGATCCGTCCGCCCCGCGGCAAGGCTGAAGCTTAGCGCATCACAGCGCGCACACAACACACGGCGAATTGGGCCTCTTCATTGACGAATCGCTGCGATTTTGCGTTACAATCGGCGCTTCACGACCAAACGGGCGGGTTCTCACCGCCCGTTTTTTTTGGTCGATCGCTTTTGGATTGTCTTTTTTTGCACACACCGCGAGGCTGGTTTTCGGGGTGTGATGACGGGGTTTTTGAGTGGCGCTGCAAGACATTGTCGAACAAACGGTAACCGGACTGGGTTACGAACTGGTGGAGATTGAACGCTCCGCCGGTGGTCTGCTGCGCATCACCATCGATCTGCCCTGGACGCCTGAGACGACGACCACGCAATTCGTCAACGTTGAAGACTGCGAGAAGGTGAATCGCCAGTTGCAGTTTGCGCTCGAAGTCGACGGAGCCGAATACCGGCGTCTGGAGATTTCCTCTCCTGGCATCGATCGGCCCTTGCACGGCGAGAAGGATTTTGAGCGATTCGTGGGCTCGATCATTGACATCACGCTCAAGGCGCCGATGGGCAGCGCGGCCAATGGCCAGGTCAATGCCAACCGCAAGAAGTTTCGGGGTGTGCTGGAGCGTACGTTGACGGGCGATGTCGCCGGTTGGCAAATCGTGTGGCGCGAGGAGCTCAAGCTCAAGCCGGGGCAAAAGCCGGGCAAGAACCGCGTGTTGCCGCCATTGCAGGCGCTGGGTTTCGAGTTGAATGAAGTGCGCGAAGCGCGGCTGGCGCCGATTGTGAATTTCAAGGGTCGCGGCGGGTCCGACGAAGCTTCGGAAGATCCGCAGTGAGCGGCGGCATGCTTGCCGCTGGGGACAAGGAAAAGCGTGACGGCGCTGGTCGCTGTTGCAAATCTATTTGATAGGAGAGTCTTGGCATGAATCGCGAAATGTTGATGTTGGTCGATGCGATCTCGCGCGAAAAGAACGTCGAGCTCGACGTTGTCTTCGCCGCGGTTGAGGCAGCGCTGGCGCAAGCCACGAAAAAGCTCTATTCGGGCGAAGTGGATATTCGTGTGTCGGTGGACCGCGATAGCGGCAACTACGAGACTTTCCGGCGCTGGCTGGTGGTTCCTGACGATGCTGGATTGCAAAACCCCGATGCCGAGGAGATGCTCATGGATGCGCGCGAGCGCATCGCCGACGTGGAGGAGGGCGAGTACATCGAAGAGTCCGTCCCCTCGGTGCCGATCGGGCGCATTGGCGCGATGGCGGCCAAACAGGTGATCCTGCAGAAGATCCGCGATGCCGAGCGTGAGATGCTGCTCACCGACTTCATGTCGCGCGGCGACAAGATTTTCGTGGGCACGGTCAAGCGCATGGACAAGGGCGACATCATTGTGGAGAGCGGCCGCGTCGAAGGCCGGCTGCGCCGCACCGAAATGATCCCCAAGGAAAACCTGCGTACCGGCGACCGGGTTCGCGCCATGATCATGGAGGTGGACCTGACGCTGCGCGGTGCACCCATCATCCTGTCGCGCTCGGCGCCCGAGTTCATGATCGAGTTGTTTCGCCAGGAAGTGCCTGAGATCGAGCAGGGCCTGCTGGAGATCAAGTCCTGTGCTCGCGACCCCGGTTCGCGCGCCAAGATCGCCGTGCTCTCGCACGACAAGCGCGTGGACCCGATCGGCACCTGTGTCGGTGTGCGCGGCACGCGCGTCAACGGTGTCACCAACGAGCTCGCCGGCGAGCGCGTGGACATCGTGTTGTGGAGCGAAGACCCGGCGCAGTTTGTGATTGGTGCGCTGGCACCGGCAAACGTGTCGTCGATTGTTGTTGACGAAGAAAAGCACGCCATGGACGTGGTGGTGGACGAAGAAAATCTGGCCATCGCCATTGGGCGCGGCGGACAAAATGTGCGTCTGGCATCGGACCTGACAGGATGGAAGATCAACATCCTGGATGCCGCCGAGTCGGCGCAGAAGACCGCCACCGAAACCGATTCGGGCCGCAAGCTGTTCATGGAAAAACTCGATGTGGATGAGGAGATGGCCGACATCCTGATCTCGGAAGGATTCACCAGCCTGGAAGAAGTGGCCTATGTGCCGCTGCAGGAAATGCTGGAGATCGAAGGTCTGGACGAAGACACCGTGAACGAGCTGCGCACCCGCGCCAAGGATGCTTTGTTGACGATGGAGATCGCCAAGGAAGAGGGCGTGGAGGATGTCTCCCAGATCCTGCGCGATCTGGAGGGCATGACGCCCGAACTGCAGGCCAAGCTGGCAGACGGCGGCATCCACACCCTGGACGACCTGGCGGATCTGGCGGTGGACGAGCTGACCGACATCACCGGCCAGTCAGCGGACGAAGCCAAGACCTTGATCATGAAGGCGCGCGAACATTGGTTTACCGATGATGCCGCTGCTCAAGAGTCCCAGTCATGAATACATAGTTAAAGTAGTGCTTGACAGGCCCTATGGGTTTGGCAAGCCGTAAGCCAAAGGTTGCACCATCCATGTCCAATACGACAGTCGCCGAGTTCGCCAACGAGCTCAAGAAATCGAACGAAACCTTGCTTGAGCAGCTCAAGAGCGCAGGCGTGTCCAAAGATACGGCCACAGATTTTCTGAGTGATGCCGACAAGCAGAAGTTGCTCAATTATCTGCAGACCGCACACGGCACAGCCAGTGGCGATCGCAAGAAGATCACCCTGGTGAAGCGTTCCACGAGCGAAATCAAGCAGGCGGATTCCACTGGACGTGCGCGCACGATTCAGGTGGAAGTGCGCAAGAAGCGCACCTTCATTCGGCGCGACGAGGGTGTGGAGGCGGGGGCCGAATCGGCGGCGGTTGAACCTGCCACTGTGGCTGCCGAGTCCGTGTCCGTGGTGGACACGGCCGAACTCATGCGGCGCGAGGAAGAGGCGCGCCATCAGGCCGAGTTCATCCGCCGTCAGGAAGATGAGCTGGCGCAAAAGCGCTTGCAGCGCGAGGAGCAGGAAGCGCGCGAACGCGACGCCACGGAAAAGGCCGAGAGCGAGGCAGATGCACGTGCCGCAGCCTACGCCCTGGAAAAGTCTAACAAGGCAGCCGGAGTCAAGTCGACAAAGCTTGCTGTGCCGACTGCACAGGACAAGGCTGCTGCCGAAGCCGCTGTGCTGGCCCAGGCCGCCGCCAAGGAACTGGCGCTGCAGGAACAGGCCGCCGCCAAGGAAAAGGCCGCTGCAGCCTCCAAGGCGCGTGCGGAAGAAGACGTGGTCCGCGCCGCCGACCTGGGAGCGCGTCGTCGCAAGGCCGAGGACGAGGCTGCTGCGATCCGCTCCATGATGTCGACGCCGCAAAAGATGCTGGTGGCGAAGAAGCCGGAAGTCAAGCCGCCAGAGCCCGTCAAAGGAACCTTGCACAAGCCGGCGGCCGGAACGGTCGCGGTCAAACCGGCCAAGCCCGGTGCACCCGCAGCGCCCGCTGCTGCTGGTGCCGGCAAGGAAGTCAAGTCGGCCAAGCTGTCCAGCAGTTGGGCCGGAGACCCGGCCAAGAAGAAAGAACTCAAGACCCGGGGCGATACCTCCGGTGGTGTGGGTCGGGGCAGTTGGCGCGGTGGACCGCGCGGCAAGCGCGGTGACAATCGGGATCACGGCGATCACGCACCGGCAGCGCCCATGGAAGTGCGCGTGCTGGAAGTGCATGTGCCCGAGACCATCACCGTGGCCGAACTGGCCCACAAGATGGCAGTCAAGGCCTCGGACGTGATCAAGCGCCTGATGAAGCTGGGCCAGATGTGCACCATCAACCAGCCGCTGGACCAGGACACGGCGATGATTCTGGTGGAAGAAATGGGACACAAGGCAGTCGTTGCGGCACTGGACGATCCTGAAGCCTTCACTGACGAAGAAGTGTCGGCGCAAGTGGCCGAATCGCTACCGCGTGCACCGGTCGTCACCGTCATGGGTCACGTCGACCACGGCAAGACTTCGCTGCTGGACTACATCCGTCGCGCCAAGGTCGCGTCGGGCGAAGCCGGTGGCATTACCCAGCACATTGGCGCCTATCACGTGGAAACCGCGCGCGGCATGGTGTCCTTCCTGGACACTCCGGGCCACGAAGCGTTCACGGCGATGCGCGCCCGTGGCGCCAAGGCCACCGACATCGTGATTCTGGTGGTGGCAGCGGATGACGGCGTGATGCCGCAGACACGCGAAGCCATCAAGCACGCCAAGGCAGCGGGTGTGCCGATCGTGGTCGCGATCAACAAGATCGACAAGCCCGGTGCGAGCCCGGACCGCGTGAAGAACGAACTGGTGGTGGAAGACGTGATTCCCGAAGAATTCGGTGGCAGTTCACCCTTCGTACCTGTTTCGGCCAAGACAGGCGCCGGCATCGACGCGCTGTTGGAGCAAGTGCTGCTGCAGGCCGAAGTGCTGGAACTGCGCGCGCCTGTGGACGCCATGGCCAAGGGCCTGGTGATCGAAGCGCGCCTGGACAAGGGGCGCGGCCCGGTGGCGACCATCCTGGTGCAGTCGGGCACACTCAAGACCGGCGACGTGGTGCTGGCTGGTTCCACCTATGGCCGGGTGCGCGCCATGCTGGATGAAAACGGCAAGTCCATCAAGACGGCCGGTCCCTCCATTCCGGTGGAGATACAGGGCCTCACGGAAGTGCCTCAGGCCGGCGACGAATTCATGGTGATGTCGGATGAACGACGCGCCCGTGAAATCGCCACCTACCGCGCCGGCAAGTTCCGTCACACCAAGCTGGCCAAACAGCAGGCATCCAAGCTGGAGAACATGTTCACCGACATGGCAGCCGGCGAAGTCAAGCTGGTTCCCATCATCGTCAAGGCCGACGTTCAGGGTTCGCAGGAGGCGTTGTCGCAGTCGCTGCTCAAGCTCTCCACCGACGAGGTCAAGGTGCAACTGGTGTACGCCGCCGTCGGCGCCATCAGCGAGTCCGACGTGAATCTGGCGATTGCCTCCAAGGCCGTCATCATCGGCTTCAATACCCGCGCCGACGCCGGTGCGCGCAAGCTGGCCGAGAACAACGGCGTGGATATCCGCTACTACGACATCATCTATGACGCCGTGGACGAGCTCAAGCTTGCCATGTCGGGCATGCTGACCCCGGACAAGAAGGAAGAAGTCATCGGCACGGCCGAGATTCGCCAGATCTTCAAGGTCAGCAAGATCGGCACGATTGCCGGTTGTATGGTCACAGCAGGTCTGGTGCGGCGTACCGCGCGCCTGCGCCTGCTGCGCAACAACATGGTTATCTACACCGGCGAGCTCGATTCGCTCAAGCGCTTCAAGGACGATGCCAAGGAAGTGCGCGAAGGTTTCGATTGCGGCTTGAACATCAAGAACTACAACGACATTGAAGTCGGTGACGTGCTGGAGTTCTTTGAAATCCGCGAAGTCGCCAGAACGCTGTGATGCGTGCAAGGTCTGACCGTCTGTGAAGAAGAAAACCAGCGCACCCAACCGTGGCCTCAAGGTCGCCGATCAGATCCAGCGCGATCTGACGGAGTTGATCGCGCGCGAATTGAAGGATCCGCGCGTGGGCATGGTGACGGTCCAGGGGATTGAGCTCACGCCCGACTATGCTCACGCCAAGGTGTTCTTCTCGCTGCTGGTGGGTGACCCGAAGGCGGCGGAAGAGGGATTGAATCAGGCTGCAGGTTTCTTGCGCGCCGGACTGTTCAAGCGCTTGCACATCCACACCGTGCCGACGCTGCACTTTCACCACGACCGGACCACGGAGCGCGCGGCCGACATGAACGCGCTGATCGCGCAGGCCGTGGCCTCTCGTTCCAAGAACGAGGAATAGCATGACGACCGCGCCACGGACACGGGTCGTGCGGCGCCCCGTGCATGGGGTGCTGCTGCTGGACAAGCCTTTGGGCTGGTCCAGCAACGACGCATTGCAAAAAGCCAAATGGCTGCTGCGGGCGGAGAAGGCGGGCCACACCGGCACGCTCGATCCACTGGCAACCGGTGTGCTGCCGCTGTGCTTTGGTGCTGCCACCAAGTTCAGCCAGTTGCAGCTGGATGCCGACAAGAGCTACGAGGCAACGGCCCACATGGGTGTTACCACGAGCACGGCCGACGCGGAAGGGCAAGTCCTGCTGCAGCGAGCGGTGCAGATCACACCGGAGAAGCTGGCGCTGGTGGCACAGCGTTTTGCCGGCAAGCAGTTGCAGGTGCCGCCGATGTACAGCGCCTTGAAGCGCGACGGACGGGCACTGTACGAATATGCCCGCGAAGGCGTGGTGCTGGAGCGCGAAGGGCGCACCGTGGAGATCAAGGAATTGGAGCTGGCGCTGGAGCCGGCCATTGAGGAATACGTCGCGCTCAAAATGCGCGTGAAGTGCAGCAAGGGAACCTATATCCGCACCCTGGCTGAGGACATCGGGGAGGCACTTGGATGCGGCGCGCATTTGACGGCGCTGCGCCGTGTGCGCACTGGCGGCTTTGGCGTGGAAGACTGCATCACGCTGGCCGCGCTGGAAGCGATGTCGGAGCAGGAACGCCTGGCGTGTCTGCGACCGGTGGAGTCGATGGTGCCTGACCACACCGTCGTCACATTGGACGAGGAAAATGCAGCACGCTTCTTGAGCGGTCTGCGCCGACGCGGAGATTGGCCAGACAGCGACGCTGTGGCCGTGTGGGGTGAACAACCCCGCGCCTTGTTGGGAGTTGCCCACATCAAGGCGGGAGAGCTGATACCGGAGCGCTTATTGAGCCCGGTCGAGATAGATCAAATTTTGAAGGAAAAATCGTGAGTCACAAGCAAATTCGAAACATCGCCATCATCGCCCACGTGGACCATGGCAAGACCACCATGGTTGACCAGTTGCTGCGCCAGTCCGGCACTTTTGCCCAGCACGAAAAGGTGGTCGACACGGTGATGGACAACAACGCGATTGAAAAAGAGCGCGGCATCACGATTCTGGCGAAGAACTGCGCTGTGACCTGGAAGGACACGCACATCAACATCGTCGACACCCCCGGTCACGCTGACTTCGGCGGCGAAGTGGAACGCGCGTTGAGCATGGTCGACGGCGTGGTGCTCTTGATCGATGCCCAGGAAGGCCCCATGCCCCAGACCCGCTTCGTCACGAAGAAGGCACTGGCCCTGGGCCTCAAGCCGATCCTGGTGGTGAACAAGGTGGACAAGCCCGGTGCGCGTCCGCAATGGGTGGTGGACGCCGCGTTTGATCTGTTCGACAAGCTCGGCGCCACCGATGACCAGCTGGACTTCCCCGTGGTCTACGCCTCCGGCATCAACGGCTGGTCGTCGATGGAAGAGGGCGCGCAGGGCGAACAGTGGGGTCCCGACATGTCGGCCCTGTTCAACACCGTGCTCGATCACGTGCCGCACCAGCAGGGCGACCCGGATGCACCGCTGCAATTGCAGATTTCTGCGCTCGACTTCTCGACCTTCGTCGGTCGCATCGGCGTGGGCCGCATCAGCCAAGGCACGATCCGTCCGATGATGGACGTGGTGGTGATGGAAGGGCCCGATGGCAAGGCGGTCAAGGGTCGCGTGAACCAGGTGCTGACGTTCCAGGGTCTGGAACGGGTGCAGGCCACGGATGCGGGTCCGGGCGAAATCGTGTTGATCAACGGTCTGACCGACATCGGCATCGGTGTCACCATCACCGACCCCACGAGTCCCAAGCCGCTGCCCATGCTCAAGGTTGATGAGCCGACGCTGACCATGAACTTCTGCGTCAACACCAGCCCGCTGGCCGGACGCGAAGGCAAGTACGTCACCAGCCGCCAGATCTGGGACCGCCTGCAAAAGGAACTGCAGCACAACGTGGCGCTGCGCGTCAAGGAAACTGACGAAGAAGGCATCTTCGAAGTCATGGGTCGCGGCGAACTGCACCTGACCATCCTGCTGGAGAACATGCGCCGCGAAGGCTTCGAGCTGGCCGTGTCCAAGCCGCGCGTGGTGTTCAAGTTCGTCAACGGCGAGAAGTACGAGCCCATCGAAATGGTGACGGCCGACATCGAAGAGCAGCACCAAGGCGGCGTGATGCAAGCGCTGGGCGAACGCCGTGGCGACCTGTTCAACATGGAGTCCGATGGACGTGGCCGGGTGCGCCTGGAATACCGCATTCCGGCGCGGGGCCTGATCGGCTTCACCAACGAGTTCTTGAACTTGACGCGTGGCACGGGCCTGATCTCCAACATCTTCGACAGCTACGAGCCGCACAAGGGCGACATCGGCGGGCGCAAGAACGGCGTGCTGATTTCCATGGACGCAGGCGAGATCTTCACCTACGCCCTGGGCAAACTCGACGACCGGGGCCGCATGTTCGTCAAGCCCAATGACCCCGTGTACGAAGGCATGATCGTCGGTATCCATAGCCGCGACAACGACTTGGTGGTGAACGCCACGCGCACCAAGCAACTCACCAACTTCCGCGTCAGCGGCAAGGAAGACGCGATCAAGATCACGCCGCCGATCGAATGCACGCTGGAATACGGCGTGGAATTCATCGAAGATGACGAATTGGTCGAAATCACGCCCAAGTCGATCCGCCTGCGCAAACGCCATCTGACCGAGAGCGAACGCAAACGCGCCGGCCGCGGAGGTCAGTAAAAGCAGCCTCTGATGAGTTGGGGACAGAGCAAAGTTTGTTGCGCCTAACTCCTGAGGACAGAACAAAAACCGCTGCGCGTAGTTCTTGGTCTGTCCCACAATATTTCATGAATTCATGAAGCTCACGCACAACCGGGCGGTACTGTTGATGGTGGCGGTGACCCTGATGTGGTCCATTGCCGGCGTGGTGACGCGCCATCTGGAGCAGGCGCGCAGTTTTGAGGTGACCTTCTGGCGCAGCTTTTTCACGGTGCTGTCCTTGCTCGTGATACTGCCGCTGTTTCAAGGGCGCGAGGTGTTCCAGCGCATGCGCCAGGGCGGAGCGGCGCTGTGGATCTCCGGCTTGGCCTGGTGCGGCATGTTCACTTTCTTCATGCTCGCGATCACGCTCACGAGCGTAGCCAATGTGCTGGTGACGATGTCCATCGGGCCCTTGTTGACGGCATTGGCAGCGCGCATCTTCATCGGCCACCGCATCGCGCCCCGGACGTGGGGCGCGATCGTGGTGGCGGGATGTGGCATCGCCTACATGTACGGTAGCCAATTGCATCAGGGGGTGAGTCTCATTGGCACGCTGGTGGCGCTGTGCGTGCCGATTTCTGGAGCTGCCAACTGGACCGTGACCCAACATGCGCACACCCAGGGGCGCGACGTGGACCTGATCCCTGCAGTGTTGATCGGGGCCGTCTTTTCCTCGCTGCTGACGCTGCCGCTGGCCTTGCCGTTTCAGGCGTCCGCTCATGATCTGGTACTGCTGGCGGGCCTGGGTCTGGTGCAACTGGCGATTCCGTCGGCGTTGGCCGTGCTGTGCACGCGCGTGCTCAAGGCGCCCGAGGTCTCGCTGCTGGGCTTGCTGGAAGTCATCTTTGGTATTTTGCTGGCCTGGATCGGCGCCAACGAGGTGCCCGGGCCGAATGTGCTGCTGGGCGGCACTCTGGTGATTGGCGCACTGGCGTTGAATGAACTCATTGCATGGAGGGGCAGAGCGTGAACCCTTGGACATCAGCCGACTTGTTGACCGAGGTACTGCATGAGGTTCGCGGGAACGTGGGCTTCATCACCCTGAATCGACCCCGCGCACTGAACGCCCTTTCGCTCGCAATGATTCGTGCCATCACCCAGTGTCTTCTGGCCTGGCGCGAGGATGCCAGGGTGCAGGCGGTGGCGTTTCGTGGCATGGGCAAGGCCGCAGCCTTTGGCGCATTCTGTGCGGGAGGGGACATTCGTTTCTTTCGGCAGGCGGTTTTGAGCGGTGACCCGGCGCTGGAAGATTTCTTCACTGAGGAATACACACTCAACCATTTGATCCATCGCTACCCCAAGCCGACGCTGGCTTTCATGGACGGTATCGTCATGGGTGGCGGCATGGGCATTGCACAGGGAACGCGCTGGCGCATCGTCACCGAGCGCAGCCGCATCGCCATGCCAGAAACAGCCATCGGACTGTTCCCGGACGTGGGTGGGGGCTATTTCCTGAGCCGCTGCCCGGGACACGTGGGCGAGTTCCTGGCGCTTACGGGAGAGGTCATTGGCGCCGACGCTGCGATGCAGTTCGGTCTGGCCGATCGGCGCTTGGATTCTTCACGGCTGGAAGAACTCTGGCAGTCGCTAGGCGCGCAGGTCTTTTACGATGCAGCGCAGGTCGGGACGTGGCTGATCGGGCAACTGCCACAGGCAGCCGCAGCCGAAACGATGGACACGCAAGCGATCGACGCGGTTTTCAGCTTGCCTGACGTGCCCTCCATGGTCAAGGCGTTGGAGGGGCGCGGCGACGACCCCTGGGCACAGCGAACGCTGAGCGCGCTGCGTCAGCCCTCGCCCTTGCTGTTGCAGGTGTCGCTGGAGCAGATTCGGCGCGCCCGCCACATTGATCTGGCCGCAGACCTGCGCATGGAGCGCGACCTGATGCGCCACTGCTTTGCGCTGCGAACACAAAGCGAAACCTTCGAAGGCATTCGGGCCCGGGTGGTGGACAAGGACAACGCGCCGCGCTGGAATCCGTCACGCAGCGAGGACGTCACCGCGGAGATGGTGCAAGCCTACTTTGTCAGCCCCTGGCCGGCTCACGCGCATCCACTGCGATTACTCGACTGAATTGCGCGGCAGCAAGACCGCATCCCCACCGTCAGTGCGAGGAGCAAAGCGATGTGGCATCCATCGTGGAAAGCCACAGCCCTGGCTTGCCGCGCCGTGCTCGCAATGACGGATTCAAAACTCAATTGAAAGTCAGCGGTTGCGGCTTTTCATCGCGCGCTCAACCTCGCGCTTGCCTTCACGGTCCTTGATGGTGTCGCGCTTGTCGTGCTCGGCTTTGCCCTTGGCCAGAGCGATGTCGCACTTGACCTTGCCATCCTTCCAATGCAGGTTCAGCGGCACCAGGGTGTAGCCCTTTTGCTCCACTTTGCCGATAAGCCGCTGGATTTCGGCCTTGTGCATCAGCAGCTTCTTGGTCCTCACCTTGTCCGGGCTGATGTGGCTGGACGCGGTGTTGAGCGGGTTGATCTGCAAGCCTATGATGTACAGCTCGCCGTTGCGCACCACCACGTAGCCGTCTGTCAACTGCACCTTGCCTTCGCGCAAGGATTTCACTTCCCAACCCTCCAGCACCAGGCCCGCCTCAAACCGCTCTTCAAAGAAGTAGTTGTAGGCGGCCTTCTTGTTGTCGGCAATGCGCCCGGATTTTTGGGCTGCGGATGAAGGTTTCTTGGCCATGTCTTTGAATTGCGCTGGGTGTGAGAGGATAGCGGCAGCCCTACAATTGCCACAAGCGCCGGCGCTGATTTTAGGGCCGGTTTACTCCAGTCGTTTATGTCCATGAAATCCGTTCACAAATCCGTCTTGATCTGGTACAGCGCCGATGAGATGTTTGCGCTGGTCACCGACATTGATCGCTACCCGCAGTTTCTGCCCTGGTGCGACCATGCGCACGCAGCGACCAACGTCGACCTTTCGGTATCCGCCGAAATCGGCATCGCCTTCAGTGGTGTGCGGCAGACCTTCAGCACCTTGAACAGCCATGTGAGCGGCCGCCAGGTCGCGATGAAGCTGGTCCATGGACCGTTCTCCCAACTCTCGGGGACTTGGGATTTCACGCCACTGGGCGACCCGGCGCAACGCGCCTGTCGTGTCGAATTGAGTCTGAGCTACGGCTTCAGCAACGCCACTCTGGGCAAACTGGTGGGGCCGGTTTTTGACAAGATCGCGGGCAGCATGGTGGACGCCTTCGTCAAACGCGCGGAGCAGGTCTATGGCTGAGCCTCAAGGGCTGTCGGTGTGCGTGGTGTATTCGCCGCAGGCGCGAACCGTGCATCAATACCCGCTGACCCTGCCCGAAGGAGCAACGGTTCTCCATGCGCTCCAAGCCAGTGGACTGGATGAGATGGTGGCGGGTCGCAACAGCCAATTGGGCGTGTGGGGCCGAACAGCCACTGCGGACCAGGCTTTGAGAGCGGGCGACCGGATCGAGGTTTATCGGCCCTTGCGCGTCGATCCCAAAGTGGCGCGCCGCGAGCGTTTTCGCAAGCAGGGCGCACGCAGCGCGGGCCTGTTTGCGACACGCCGCAGCAATGCCAAATCAGGCTACTGAACCGGTCTTTGATGGCTATTTGCAATCGGTGCCGATGATCCCCCTGATGCGCTCGATTTCTGCCGCGCGGCTGGTGTCGCTCAGATAGTCAATTTCACCGTTGGCGTTGGGGCCCTTCATGCGAATCCCGGACTGCAGCACCGTTAAACTGCTGCGCGCACGCTCGCAGTTCTGCGCGCGCGCCTGGGTCAACTTGTCTGCCGCAGATTTTCGTTTCGCCTCTTCGTCGTCTTCTGCCTGCTTCTTCTTGGCCTCCAGAATCGGGTCTTTCCCTGTCAGCTTGGGTGCGGAGGGCTCACTCATCGGGAGCTCCACTTGCATGCCTCCCTGATAGCCCGTGCGGGAGGGCTGCTTCAAGATATTCTTCTGCGGAATGCTCGGTGGCGGTGCCAGGTCGCTGTACACCTTGCGGCCGTCCTGGTCAATCCATTGCCACTGCGCAAACCCGCACAGCGGGAAGGCGCAAACCAGCAGCATCAAAAGCGCGCGAGTGGTGTTCATGGCCCAAGTTTAGCGCGGGCGCAAGTCGCACCGCCCAAGGGTTTGCAGGGGTCCGGGCGCGCCTCTGTGAAATCTCATCGAGGTGTGTTGGCGGTGCAGACGCGGTCGCCTTGGGGGCAAGGGTACAATCGACCATTTGGAGCTTTGACATGCGCCTAATCGGCAAAGCCCTCACCTTCGACGACGTGTTGCTGGTGCCGGCCTACTCTCAAGTCCTGCCCAAGGACACCTCCCTCGCCACCCGTTTTTCCCGCAACATCGCGCTCAATCTGCCGCTGGTTTCGGCGGCGATGGATACGGTGACCGAAGCCCGCCTGGCGATCGCGATCGCGCAGGAAGGCGGCATCGGCATCGTGCACAAGAACCTCACGGCACAAGAGCAGGCGGCGCAGGTTTCGCGCGTCAAGCGCTACGAGTCCGGCGTGCTGCGCGACCCGGTGGTGATCACGCCCCAGCACACGGTGCGCCAGGTGATGGCACTGTCCGAGCAGCTCGGCGTATCCGGCTTTCCGGTGTGCGACGGAGCCAAAGTGGTGGGCCTGGTGACCGGGCGTGACCTGCGCTTTGAGTCGCGCCTGGATCTGCCCGTGAGCCAGATCATGACGCAGCGCGATCGCCTCGTGACCGTGCCCGACGGCACCACCATCGAACAGGCCAAGGTGCTGCTGAATCAGTACAAGATCGAGCGCCTGCTGGTGGTCAATGACGCTTTTGAGCTCAAAGGCCTGATCACGGTCAAGGACATCACCAAGCAGACGAGTTTTCCCAACGCCGCACGCGATGCCCTGGGCAAGCTGCGGGTGGGCGCCGCCGTGGGTGTGGGCGAGGGCACCGAGGAGCGCGTGGAGGCGCTGGCCCGTGCCGGGGTGGACGCGATCGTGGTCGACACGGCGCACGGCCACAGCCAGGGCGTGATTGAGCGCGTGCGCTGGGTCAAGCGCAACTATCCGCACATCGACGTCATCGGCGGCAACATCGCGACCGGCGCTGCGGCTCTGGCGTTAGTGGAGGCGGGTGCGGACGCGGTCAAGGTCGGCATTGGTCCTGGCAGCATCTGCACCACGCGCATCGTCGCTGGTGTGGGCGTGCCGCAGATCATGGCCATCGATTCGGTTGCGACGGCACTGCGTGGCACCGGCGTGCCGCTGATTGCCGACGGCGGCATCCGCTACAGCGGCGACATCGCCAAGGCGATCGCTGCCGGCGCGGGCACGGTGATGATGGGTGGCATGTTTGCCGGAACGGAAGAGGCTCCGGGCGAAGTGATCCTGTTCCAGGGCCGCAGCTACAAAAGCTACCGCGGCATGGGCTCCATTGGCGCCATGCAGCAGGGCAGTGCCGACCGCTATTTCCAGGAATCGAGCACGGGCAACCCGAATGCCGACAAGCTCGTGCCCGAGGGCATCGAAGGCCGCGTTCCGTACAAGGGCTCCATGGTGTCCATCGTGTACCAGATGGCAGGCGGACTGCGCGCCAGCATGGGCTACTGCGGCTGCGCCACGATTGCCGACATGCAGGACAAAGCCGAGTTTGTCGAGATCACCACCGCAGGTATCCGCGAGAGCCACGTGCACGACGTGCAGATCACCAAGGAAGCGCCGAATTACCGCGCGGAATGAGCCTATAAATCGTCATTGGGAGCGAGGCGTGGCAATCCATGCCTTCGTTGCTACGCCACCGTGGATCGCCACGGCCTACGGCCTCGCGATGACGAAGGTGTGGCGGCGCGCTCCCAATGACGAAGGTTTAAGTACATTGACGTAATCCACACCATGCATCAAAAAATTCTCATCCTCGACTTCGGCTCGCAAGTCACGCAGTTGATCGCGCGCCGGGTGCGCGAAGCCCATGTCTTTTGCGAAGTCCATCCCTGCGACGTGAGTGACGAGTGGGTTCGAAATTACGCCGCGGACGGCCTGCTCATGGGAGTGATCCTGTCCGGCAGCCATGCCAGCGTGTATGAAGACAACACCGACAAGGCGCCGCAGGCGGTGTTCGAGTTGGGCGTGCCGGTGCTGGGGATCTGCTATGGCATGCAGACCATGGCGCAGCAGCTCGGCGGCAAAGTCGAGGCCGGCCACACGCGTGAATTCGGCTCGGCGCAGATCCGAGCCCGCGGCCACACCCGGCTGCTGGACGGCATCGCCGACCACACCACCACCGAAGGTCAAGGGCTGCTGGACGTGTGGATGAGCCACGGCGACAAGGTGACTGAGCTGCCGCCCGGCTTCAAGCTCATGGCATCGAACGAGTCCTGTCCCATCGCCGGCATGGCCGATGAGGCGCGGCATTTCTACGCGGTGCAGTTCCACCCCGAGGTCACGCACACGGTCCAAGGCCAGGCCATCCTTGAGCGCTTTGTGCTGGGCATCTGCGGTGCCCGCACCGACTGGGTCATGGGTGACTACATCGCCGAGGCAGTGGCCAGAATTCGCGCGCAGGTGGGGAGCGAAGAGGTGATCCTGGGCCTGTCGGGCGGTGTGGATTCCAGCGTGGCGGCGGCGCTGATTCACCGCGCCATCGGCGACCAGCTGACCTGCGTCTTTGTGGATCACGGCCTGCTGCGTCTGAACGAAGGCGACATGGTGATGGACATGTTTGTCGGCAAGCTGCACGCCAAGGTGGTGCGCGTCAACGCCGAAGCCCAGTTCCTGGGTCACCTCGCCGGCGTCACCGACCCCGAGGCCAAGCGCAAGTTCATCGGGCGCGAGTTCGTCGAGGTGTTCAAGGCGGCAGCCGCCAAGCTCAAGGGCGATCAGAACCGCCATGTCGCGTGGCTGGCGCAGGGCACCATCTACCCGGACGTGATCGAATCGGGTGGCGCCAAAAACAAGAAGGCCGTCACCATCAAGAGCCACCACAACGTGGGAGGCTTGCCGGAACAGTTGGGCCTGAAGCTGCTCGAGCCGCTGCGCGAACTGTTCAAGGACGAGGTGCGCGAACTCGGCGTAGCGCTGGGGCTTCCGCACGGCATGGTGTACCGCCATCCCTTCCCCGGACCAGGACTGGGCGTGCGCATTCTGGGCGAAGTGAAGAAGGAATACGCCGACCTGCTGCGCCGCGCCGACGCCATCTTCATCGAAGAGTTGCACAACTTCAAGAATGAGGCGGGCAAGAGCTGGTATGAGCTCACGAGCCAGGCCTTCACCGTGTTCCTGCCGGTGAAAAGCGTGGGCGTGATGGGCGATGGCCGCACATACGACTACGTGGTGGCGCTGCGCGCCGTGCAAACCAGCGACTTTATGACCGCAGACTGGGCCGAGTTGCCCTACGCGCTGCTGAAGAAAGTCTCCAGCCGCATCATCAACGAAGTGCGCGGCATCAACCGCGTCACCTACGACGTTTCAAGCAAGCCGCCAGCAACGATTGAGTGGGAATAAGACGCGCAGCGAAGGTCGAGGGACCCGCGCCAGCGGGATCGACCAGCGCAGCGGCTGGCGAACGAAACGCCCGCGATGGGCATGTCGTGAGTGGTGTAGCACCGAAACGAATGGCGGATTGCAGGTTTGCCCGATAGACAATTCCATTGGATACTCTGCCCATGTACCTACCATCCCAATTTGCCCCCAAGGACCGCACGCACGCGCTGGAGTTGCTGCGCACGCACGCTTTTGCCAGTCTGATCAGCAGCGACGACGAGGGCACACCCTTCGTGTCGCATATCCCGCTGCACCTGGAAGATCGCACCGCAGCGGGGGCGCCGGCCCACAGTGACTGGGTGCTGTTGGGCCACGTGGCCCGGGGCAACGCCCATTGGCGCTACCTGGAGTCGCGGCCGCGGGCTCTCGTCACGTTCATGGGGCCGCACGCCTTCATGTCCACGCGGGTCTATCCCGATCTGGTGCGGGTACCGACCTGGAGCTACCTGGCCGTGCATTGCACGGTGCAGGCGCGCCTGGTCAACGAGCCCGATGCCAAGGACCGCTTGTTGAAAAAGCTGATCGCCGACCATGATCCGGTCTACGCCGAACAATGGCGCGGCTTGAGCGAGGACTACGCCGGCAAGATGTTGTCGGCGATCGTGGGCTTTGAATTGCAGGTCACGGATGTGCAGTGCAAGATCAAGCTCAATCAGCATCGCCCCGAATCCCACGCCAGGATGCACGAGCTATACGCGGCTGGCAGCGAAGACGAGCGCGCGCTCGCACAATGGATGGAGCGGCTGGGTTTGACCGGCGTCGAGAAGGGCCAGGGAGGCCCAGCGTGAAGGGACTGTTCGGACTGGTGGGTCTGCTGCTGACGCTGGCCGTCGTCGGCGTGTTGGTGAAGCAGCAGCTCGCCGCCAACCGGGATATCATGCCGTCACGGCAGGTGCCTGGCGCAAGTAGCGCAGAGGGCACTCCCAGCGCTCCCACAGGCCCGGTGACGGATCAGGCCCAACAGCAGGTGCAGCAGGCGCTGGACGCCGCAGCGCAAAAGGCGCGGGTCGAACCGGACGAAAAATAGCGCGGCATGACCGATTCCCGTTTCATGCAGGCCGCCATCGCGCTGGCGCGAGAGGCCCTATCCGCGGGTGAGGTCCCGGTCGGAGCGGTGGTGGTGAAGGACGGTTTGATCATTGCCCACGGCCGCAATGCGCCGATCAGCGCGCACGACCCCACCGCCCATGCGGAAATCGTGGCCTTGCGTGCCGCTGCCAAAGCATTGGGGAATTACCGGCTGGAAGGCTGTGAATTGTTCGTCACGCTGGAACCCTGCGCCATGTGCGCCGGCGCCATGTTGCACAGCCGCCTGAAGCGCGTGGTGTATGGCGCGAACGACCCCAAGACCGGTGCCGCCGGATCGGTTCTGAACCTGTTCGACCAGCCCGAGTTGAACCACCAAACGCTGGTGCAAGGGGGCTTGCTGGCCGACGACTGCGCCGCCTTGCTCCGCAGCTTTTTTCGAGGCAGGCGCGAGGCGCTCAAAGGCACAGCGTCCCCACTTCGGGAAGACGCACTGCGCACGTCTGAAGCCTGCTTTTCAGGCCTGAACGATTACCCCTGGCCGCCGCGCTATGTGCTTGACCTGCCGACCCTGTCGGGCTTGCGCCTGCACTACCTGGACGAAGCCGCGGCAGCAACGCCCGCGCTGACCTACCTTTGTCTGCATGGCCCCGCAAGTTGGAGTTACCAGTTCCGCGCGCAGATCCCGTCATGGTTACGCCAAGGGCATCGCGTCGTGGCGCCGGACCTGATTGGCTTTGGCAAAAGCGACAAGCCGAAGAAGGCGGAATTTCACACTTTGACGTGGCAGCGGCAGGTGCTGAGCGAGTTGGTCGAGCGCCTGGATCTGCGCCAGGTCGTGCTGGTGGTGACACCCTGGAGTGCGTTGTTGGACCTCCCTGCGACCGCGCCGCAGCGTTTTATTCAAGTCGAAATGATGGACGCGGCGCAGCCCCTGCCTGGAGCGGGAGACGAAGCGCCGTATCCGGACCATGGACATCGCGCCGCGCTGCGTGCGTTTGCGCCATAGCGAGCGGTGACGATGCGATACTCACCAGCATGAGCCATATCTACATTTATTCACCTTCCAGTGCAGTGCGCGACAAGGCCGCCTTGCGGCGGGGTATTCGCCAGTTGCAGGCGCAAGGCCACGAGGTCGAAATCGATCCCGACGCCCGCTCCAGCGCCATGCGCTTTGCCGGTGATGATGAAACGCGTCTGGCTGCCATTCACCGCGCTGGCGCCAGCGGCGCCGACGTGGCCATGATCGCCCGCGGCGGCTACGGCCTGACGCGCATCCTGCCCGGCATCCAGTACAAGCGCTTGGCCAAGGCGGTTGAGCGCGGCACGCAGTGGGTGGGTTTCAGCGACTTCACGGCGCTGCAACTTGGCCTGCTGGCCAAGACCGGCGCAGTGAGCTGGGCCGGACCTTCGGTGTGCGATGACTTTGGGGCCCAGGTGGAGGAGGATGGCTCCCCCGACGTCGTGATGCAGGCCTGCTTCGATGATTTTTTGGTGGGTCAGGGAGAGGGCGCTGGCTGGCGTGTCGCGACCGAGCGCGGTGCGCCCCTGGCGGCGGATGTCGAGGTCCGCAACGCGCTGCTGTGGGGTGGCAACCTGGCGGTGCTGGTGTCGCTCCTGGGCACGCCTTACTTTCCCGAAGTCAAGGGCGGCATCCTGTTCCTGGAGGACGTGGGCGAACATCCCTATCGAATCGAACGTATGCTGACCCAGTTGCTGCACGCCGGGGTTCTGGCGCGGCAGAAGGCGCTGGTGCTGGGCCAGTTCACCGCGTACAGGGCGGCGCCCAACGACAAGGGGTTCAAGTTTGAAACGGTGCTGCAATGGCTGCGCAGCCGCCTCAAGATCCCCGTGCTGACGAACCTGCCCATGGGCCACGTGCCGACCAAGGTGATGTTGCCGGTGGGGCGCCACGTGACGCTCACGCTGCAGCAGCGCGACGCCTTTCTGCTGTGGGAACACGGGCACTGAATCCGCCCCGTCGCAGAATTGGCAAAAAAATGACGATTTGAGGGCTATCCCGGATGGCAAACCGCGCATCCTGGTCAATACTGTCGCCGACCATTTGACCCCCTTGTTTTTTTGGAGTTTCCCATGCTGGGCTTGATGCAAAACCAACCGCTGCTGATTTCGTCCTTGATCGACTTTGCCGAACGCCACCATGGCGAAGGCGAGATCGTGTCGCGTCGGGTCGAAGGCGACATCCACCGCTACACCTACAAGGAGGTGGCCAAACGGTCGCGCCAGGTGGCGCATGCGCTGGACGCGATGAAGCTGCAGTTTGGCGACCGTGTTGCCACCATCGCCTGGAACGGCTACCGGCACCTGGAGTTGTATTTCGGCATCAGCGGTTCGGGCCGCGTGCTGCACACCATCAACCCGCGCATGCATCCGGACCAGATCACCTGGGTGGCGAATCATTCGGAAGATCAGGTTGTTTTCTTTGACATGACTTTCCTGCCGATCGTGAAAGCCATTCACGCGCGCTGCCCTACGGTGAAACAATGGGTCGCCCTGTGCGATGCCGACAAGCTGCCCACGGACTCGGGTATCCCGAACCTGGCGAGCTACGAGGCGCTCATTTCGGTACAACCCGACACCTATATCTGGCCACAGTTTGACGAGAACACCGCATCAAGCATGTGCTACACCAGCGGCACCACAGGCAACCCCAAAGCAGCCTTGTACAGCCACCGTTCCACGCTGCTGCACGCCTATGCAGCGGCGTTGCCGGACGTGATGTGCCTGTCGGCGCGCGACTCCATCTTGCCGGTGGTGCCCATGTTCCACGTCAACGCCTGGGGTATCCCGTACTCGGCCGCGCTCACCGGCGCCAAGCTGGTGTTTCCCGGCGCCGGCATGGACGGCAAATCGGTGTACGAGTTGATCGAATCCGAGCGCGTGACCTACGCCGCCGGCGTGCCCACGGTGTGGCAGATGTTGCTGGGCCACATGCAGCCTGCGGGCCTGCGCTTTTCCACGCTCAAGCGCACGGTGATTGGTGGCTCGGCCTGCCCGCCGGCCATGATCGCCGCCTTCAACGACCAGTACGGCGTGGAAGTGCTGCACGCCTGGGGCATGACCGAAATGTCGCCGCTGGGAACGCTGTGCACGCTCAAGAACAAGCACCTCACCATGTCGGAAGACGACAAGATGAAGATCCGCCTGAAACAGGGGCGCGCCATTTTCGGTGTGGACATGAAGATCGTGGACGCCGACGGCGCCGAGTTGCCCTGGGACGGCAAGGCCTATGGCGACCTGCTGGTCAAAGGCCCGTGGGTGGTGGCGAATTACTACAGGGGCGAGGGCGGCGACCCACTGGTCGACGGCTGGTTCCCCACCGGCGACGTGGCCACCATCGACCCAGAGGGCTATATGCAGATCACCGACCGCAGCAAGGACGTGATCAAGTCTGGCGGCGAATGGATCAGCTCTATCGACATCGAGAACATTGCCGTGGCGCACCCGGCGATTGCCATGGCAGCCTGCATCGGCGTCAAGCACCCCAAGTGGGACGAGCGCCCGATCGTGGCTGTGGTGAAGAAGCCCGGCATGGAAGTCACGCGCGAGGAATTGCTTACGTTCTACGAAGGCAAGACCGCCAAATGGCAGATTCCGGACGACGTGGTTTTTGTGGATGCGATTCCGATGGGCGCCACCGGCAAGATGCAAAAGACCAAGCTGCGCGAGGTTCTGAAGGACTACAAGCTGCCTGGACTGTGACGCGGTTGGCGCGTTGCGACGCCGAGGCCGCAGTGGCGTAAACGGTGCGGTGCGGCTGCCCGGCCCGGTCGGTACCGGCGTCGTGAAGCTGGCGTCCCGGGGGGAGTGGACCGATTTGTGCCGTCGACTCCAAAGTCAGCTAACGCACGCCTACTCGGTGCTCGCCGACTGGCGATAAAAGGGTTCAACCCGGCCCTTGAGCTTGATCAACAGGGGGTGGCCCTTGCGATCCACGGTCTTGCCCGCCGGTACTTTGACCCAGCCTTCGCTGACGCAATATTCTTCGACATTGAATCGCTCCTGGTCATTGAGCCGGATGCCGATGTCGTGCTCGAACACGGCAGCAACGTGATGGGGACTGCGCACGTTGGTGGACAGGCGGTCGGGGAGCGGAGGGGCTTGGCTGAGGTCTGGCATGGATTTCAAACAGGGTGTTGGCTTGGACAGTGGCCATTTTCCACGATTTGGCCCGGAACGTTTTTGCGCGCCGGTGTCGCCGGTGCGATAAGTCGTTGCCTGACTTAGGGAGAATCCCTGAGATTGACGGACGCCAAAGCTTGTACGCTTGCCGGCGGAACAACATGATTCAAAAGGAGACTATCCATGAAATTCACTCTCAAATTCGTCGCTGCGGCAGCGATGGTCACATTGGCCGGTGCGGCGCTGGCCCAGCAAGGCGAGACGGTCAAGATGGTGCGCATCGACGCGCAGTCGGGCCTGCTTGGGCCTGTGGGCGTTAGCCAGCTCAAGGGCTACCAGTTCTTTGCTGAAAAGTTCAGCGGTGCCCCTATACCCGGCAACTCCGATCATCCAGGCAACCCGGCGGGCGTCAAGTTTGAGGTCACGGGCATGGACAACAAGCTCAGCCCCACGGAGAGCCTGAACGCCTTGAAATCGGCTATCGACCAGGGTGTGCGCTACATCATCCAGGGCAATGGTTCGTCCGTGGCGCTGGCGCTGTCGGACGCCATCACCAAACACAACGAGCGCAACCCCGGCAAGGAAGTGATTTTCCTCAATGACTCCGCCGTGGACCCCGATCTGACCAACAGCAAATGCAGCTACTGGCACTTCCGTTTTGACGCCGACACGTCCATGAAGATGGAGGCCATGAGCAGTTTCATGATGGAGCAGAAGGACATCAAGAAGGTCTATATCCTGGGGCAAAACTATTCGCATGGCGTGCAGGTGGCCAAGTACGCCAAGGAGACGCTGGCGCGCAAGCGACCTGACATCCAGATAGTGGGCGAAGACCTGCATCCGATCGCCCAGGTGCGCGACTTCGCTCCTTACATCGCCAAGATCAAGGCATCGGGTGCCGACACGGTGATCACCGGCAACTGGGGCTCCGACCTGTCGCTGCTGGTCAAGGCCGCGAACGAAGGCGGCTATACAGGCAAGTTCTTCACCTACTACGCCGGCGTCACGGGCACGCCCACGGCTCTGGGAACGAACGGTGCCGGTCGGGTCTATCAGATCGCTTACAACCACTACAACATGGGCGGGCAAATGGACAAGTGGATGAAGGAGTTCCACACCAAGTACAACGACGACTTCTACACGGGCTCCACCATCCGCATCTTCGAAACCCTGGGTGCGGCCATGGCCAAGGCCAAGTCCACCGATCCGGTCAAGGTGGCGGCAGCGCTCGAAGGTCTGAAGGTCAAGAGCTTCAACGGCGAAGTGGAAGTCCGCAAGGCGGACCATCAACTGCAGCAGCCGCTGTACATGGCCGTGTGGCAGAAGGCCAGCCCCAAGTATCCCTACAGTCCGGAGAACACCGGCATGACGCTGGCGCTGCTGAAAGAGTATCCCAACTACGTTTCGAGCACGCCCACCAGTTGCCAGATGAAGCGCCCGTGAGTTGAAGATGTGCGTCTGAATGGCGCACGCTCCAGTGAAAAAAAGGCCCGAACGGTGATCCCGTTACGGGCTTTTTTTACGCCTCGCCTTCCAGCGGGAACTCGATCACCACGACCAGGCCGCTGCCGCCCTGGGTGGGGCTGTCCAGGCGGATGTTGGCGGCGCATTGCGATGCGAGTTCCTTCACTATCGCCAGGCCCAGACCGCTGCCGCTGGCGTCGGCTCCGGTCAATCGATGGAAACGCTGAAATATGGCCTCATGGCAGTCTGGCGGCACGCCCGGCCCGTTGTCTTCAACGATCAGGTCCAGTTTGTCTTTGGACGCTTTAATCCGCACGGTCACGACGCCATGCTCCGGCGTGTAGCGGATGGCGTTGTCGACCAGATTGATGGCAATTTCTCGCAACGCGGCAGGGTCCGTCGCAATGGTCTTTGCATTGCCGCTGCCCTCGAACCCCAGATCGATGCCCTTGGCGTGCGCCTGCGCCGCCAGGTCTTCCAGTACCTTTTGCACGATGTCGCAGCAGTCCTGGGTGCAGAGTCGCGTCCGGTTCAGTGCATAGGCTTCGGCCGACGAGAGCGTCAGGAACTGGTTCACCATCCGAGTGGTTTGCTGCAGCGTGCGGCGTGCCGCACGAAGTGAGGCTTCGACCTCCTCGCCGCGCTCGGCGCGCGCAGCGTCGCTGAGCTGGGTATTCAGCACCGCCAGCGGCGTGCGCAACTGATGTGCGGCATTCTGTATGAAGCTGGCGCGCAGTTGTGTGTAATTTTCCAGGCGCTGGATGTAGTCGTTGAATGAGTTCACCAAAGGTTTGATTTCACTCGGTATCCGATGCGTCTGCAGCAGTTGCAGCGAGCCCTCCTTGCGGGAGCGGACCTCGTCGCGCAGCCTTAGCAGCGGCTGCAGGCCGCGGCTCAGACCAAACAGGATGAAGACGGCAGTCAGGGCCAGGATCAGCAATTGTTCACCCACGGCATGGCGCCACAGGCTTTGCGTTATTTGCCCGTGGCCATGCCGGGTTTGGGCAACTTCCACCGCCACCGGAAGGGTGGACGGGTTGCCGATCACAGGTTGAAAAAACGACACCACGCGCACCGCTTCACGCGCATGATGGCGTCAAAAAAGTGCGGTGCATCAGTGGGAAGGTGGCCCGGCGGCAAAGGCAGTTCGGTGTAACCCGACAGCAGCTGTCCCGAGCCGGTTGTCACACGGTAGTAGATTCGATCGGCGTCGCCGGACTGGAACAGCTCCAGTGCGGCCGGCGGGATCTGGTGTTGAAATGACCCTTCTTCGAAGCTGATTTGCTGTGCAATCATGCGCGCCGAACCCAGCAGCAAGCGGTCCTGCACCACCGAGGCCGTGGCCACCGCGCTTTGATACGTCAGCCAGGTATCGACCGCAACTGCGCTCATCAGCGGCACCAGCACCCAGGCCAGCAGCTGCCGACGCAGACTGCTACGCATGGTCCGCCTGGCGCAGCAGGTAGCCCAGGCCGCGCAGCGTCATGATCTTCGCGCTGCTGTGTTCCAGCTTCTTGCGCAAGCGGTGCACGTAGATCTCGATGGCATCGATGGACACGTCCTCGTCCAATGAAAACAGGCTTTGCGCCAGTGCCTGTTTCGTGACCGTGCTGCCCGCTTTGCGCGCCAGCAGTTCCAGTACGGCGCGCTCACGAGGTGTGAGTGCCAGCGGTTTATCGGCGATCTGAAACTCACGCGTGTTAGTGTTGAAGCCCAGATCGCCGCAGCTCATGAGCGGGTTCGATTGGCCGGTGGAGCGGCGCAACAGCACGCGAATTCTGGCCTCCAATTCCTCGATCTCAAAAGGCTTGGCCATGTAGTCGTCGGCGCCCTCGTCAAGCCCGCTCACGCGGCTGCGAACACTGTTGTTGGCGGTCAGCACCAGCACCGGAGTCGTGTCCTGGCGCGAGCGCAGGCGCCGCAACACCTCCGTGCCCTCCATCTTGGGTAGGCCCAGATCGAGTATCACCAGGTTGTATTTTTCGCTCTGCAGCGCGAAGTCTGCGTCCGCGCCGTTGCCGATGCAGTCCACCGTATAGCGCTCCTTGCGCAGCGTGCGCGCCAGCCATTGCGCCAGCTCCACGTTGTCTTCGACTACCAGGATTCGCATCGCGTCGGCTCGGTTCTTAGGGATCGAAATATCATGGCAAATCATAGTCGTGCACAGCCGGATAAGTACTTTCCCTAGGTGCGGGAAACTGAAAGCGGACTGAAAGCGCGCTCCACCTACATTGACCCCGGGTTGGCGGGCAGGGCAGAGGTTTGCGGTATCGGACCGATGACCACTTCACTGTCGGTCAACGCTGGAACGTTCCAACATACTTAACCGGAGACATCACACATGCAAGCAAGCAAACTCGTTCTCATGAGTGCCGCCTTGGGACTCGCGTCCGTCGCGGCGCAGGCGCAGGGCACGGATCAACTGCAGCAAGCCCTGGCACAGGCGCAAGCCGCCGCGGCCCAGGCACAGGCCGCTGCCAAGCAGGCCCAGGCGGCATTGGAGCAGGCGCTGGCTGCGGCAGATCGCGCCAAGCAAAGCAGCGCAGCCGTGGCTGCGGCAGAACCCGCCGCAAAGTCAGCCAGCGGCGGCGGCCTGACCGTTGGCAACAGTGCCAGCAGCGCCACTCTGTATGGCCTGATCGACGTGACTCTGGGCTACAAAAACAATGCAACTTCGGCGGACGCAAGCGGAAGTCGCCGATCACAATTTACCCCGCAAGTCGCCTGGTTCAGCGGCAATCGCTGGGGCATCACCGGCTCACACGCCACCAGCGGCGGCCCCGATCCGATCAAGGCCATTTTCGGCCTGGAGAGCGAGTTCGTCGCCAATACGGGCGAGGTGGATACCCCCAACATTCTGTTCAATCGCGGCGCCTGGCTCGGCATCCAGAGCGACGCGCTCGGCAAGCTGACTTTCGGTCGGCAAAACGCGCTGGGACGCGACCCCGCAAGCTCCGCCGTCTATGGCGACCCCTATGGCCCCGCGAAGGCCAATTTGGAACAAGGTGGCTACACCAACACCAACAATTTCAAACAGTTGATCTTCTATGCAGGCACGCCCAACAACACGAACGCGGACGGCAATAAAGTCGGAGGCACCCGCATCAATAACGGGATCGTTTGGAAAAAAGCATTCTCGATGGGCCTGGTGGCTGGCTTGCAGCATTCGTTCGGCGTCGATCCTTCGGTCGCTCGATTTGATACACGGGGTAGCAGCACGACCGGTTCGCTGGCCTTCAACGGCAGCAACTACACCGTGGCCGGCTTTGTCACCAATGGCACAGTCGCAAGCGAGACGCTCTCCGACCTGAATTCCTATAGGCACACGTCGTATTCAGTTGGCGGCAACATGCAAGTGACGCCCATGATTCGCCTGAACGCCGGTTACTTCAACTACACCGCACAACAGGCAGTCGGTGTTGGTAACCGCAAGGACCATGCGTTGACACTGTCTGCCAAACTCACCCCAGAAGGTCCGTTGGACTATGCGGTTGGCTATCAGGTCATGACGGCGAACAATGCGGGAACCAGCGGTGGATATGTGCTGGATGCCTTCAGGGATATGAGCGGCGTCAAGGCTGCTACGGTGGCTTCGGGCAACCGTTCGACCGCCTACGGTTCAGCCACCTACCACCTCGACACCACCACCGATTTCTACTTGGCGGCCGATCATTTGGAGACCACGGGTACCTACCTGGCAGCGCAGGCGAAAGGTGCCAAGTCCCAGAACGAGTTTGGACTGGGTATGAAGTACAAGTTCTGATTCGGTTTCTGTCACGTTTCTCCAAGGGCCCGAGTAACGGGTATTGAAGCGTGCCGGATCCGGCACGCTTCTTTTTTTCCAGTCGCGCAAGAACGTAGACTCGGTGTCTTTCTCCGTCGACAAGGTTTTTCAAGCCCGCTTGGTCGGCGTCGTATATCGTTGTGGCTCTCATTCCTACAGGAGGCTTCATGCAAAGCAAGTTCACTCTCAACACCGTGGTTCGGGCGCTCGGCCTGGCCGCCGCCGTCTTCGTGTCTGGCGCTTCGCTCGCAGCCGACAAGGTCACCATCATCGTGGGTGGCTACGAAAAACACATTTACCTTCCTGCAAAGCTGGCGGAAGCGCTGGGCTATTTCAAGGCCGAAGGACTGGATATTGACCTGCTGAATGAAGCCTCGGGCGTTGACGCCGAAAACGAGATGCTCGCCGGCGCGGTACAGGGGGTGGTGGGCTTTTATGATCACTGCGTGGACCTGCAGACCAAGGGCAAATACGTGCAATCCGTGGTGCAGTTCAGCCAGGCCCCGGGCGAAGTGGAACTGGTGTCCACCAAGCATCCCGAAATCAAATCCATGGCCGACCTGCGGGCAAAAAGCCTGGGCGTCACCGGCCTGGGGTCCTCCACCAACTTTTTGTCGCAGTACCTGATGGTCAAGTCGGGCGTGCCGCTGGGCGAATTCTCGACCATCCCCGTCGGCGCCGGGACGACCTTCATCGCCGCGATGCAGCAGGACAAGATCCAGGCCGGCATGACGACCGAGCCCACGATTTCGCGCATGCTCAAGACTGGCGACGCACGCATACTGGTGGACATGCGCACGCTGGAAAAGACCAAGCAAGCACTGGGCGGAGCCTACCCGGCAGCTTCCCTTTACATGTCCACCGATTGGGTGGAGAAGAACCGGCCAACGGTGCAGAAGCTGGCGAATGCATTTGTCAAAACGTTAAGGTTCATCCATACCCACAGCGCGGCCGAGATTGCCGACAAAATGCCCAAGGACTTCTACGCGGGTGACAAGGAAGGCTACATCAAGGCGCTGGCCGATGGCAAGGCGATGTTCACCTCCGACGGCGTGATGCCCCAGGGCGGACCGGAAACCGTGCTGGCCGTGCTGTCGGCGTTCTCCAAGAACGTCAAGGGAAAGACGGTGGACCTGTCCAAAACCTACACCAGTGAATTTGTGAAAAACGCCAAATAGGCTCAGACCAACCATGCCGCACCACCAAGACAGCCCGGCGATCGAACTGATCAACGTCAGCCGCCGTTTCCTCACGCCCGATGGCAAGTCCATGACGGCGCTGCGCGACTTCAACATGAGCGTGGCGCGCGGCGAGTTCGTCGCCGTCGTCGGCCCTACCGGCTGCGGCAAGTCCACCACGCTAAACCTGGTTACAGGTCTGGCCAAGCCATCTGCCGGCGAGGTCCGGGTCATGGGCGCACCGGTCAATGGCATCGACCCGCGCATCGGGTTTGCCTTTCAGACTGATGCGCTTTTCCCCTGGCGCAGCGTGCTTGACAACGTGGTGGCCGGGCCGCTGTTTCGTGGCATGGCGCCCAAGCAGGCCTTTGAAAAGGCGCGCGAATGGCTGGCAAGGGTCAATCTGACAGGGCACGAATCCAAGTACCCGCATCAGCTCTCGGGCGGCATGCGCAAGCGCGTGTCGCTGGCCCAGACCTTCATCAACGAGCCTCAGATCTTGTTGATGGACGAGCCCTTTTCCGCGCTGGACGTGCAGACGCGCGTGCTGATGCACGAGGAGTTGCTCAAGCTCTGGTCACAGGCCAAGGCCTCGGTGGTGTTCGTCACGCACGACCTGGAAGAGGCCGTCGCCTTGGCCGACAAGGTCTACGTTCTCACCGCCGGACCGGCCACGGTCAAGTCGGTCTACCCGATCCACCTTCCACGGCCCCGGGTCGTTAGCGAAATTCGCTATGAGAAGAGCTTCATCGACATCTCGCGCACGATATGGGAAGACCTGCGCGACGAGGTGCAGCGCAGCGCCGCGCGTGAAGAAGCTGTAGCGGCCTAAGGAAGAGACATGACCGACACCACAACCACCGTCGCCGCGGTATTCCAACCCGGCACCTCAGACACGGAAATCGAGGCCGCCGCCGCATTGGCAGGCCGCAGGCGAAAATACAGGGTGTATTTCTGGCGCTACTTCATCCTGTTCGTTTTTCTCGGGGGCTGGGAGGTCGCGACCCGGCTCCAGTGGATGGACGTGTTCTTCTTTTCCAGTCCGAAGGCCATTGCCGAGCGCCTGGTGGAATGGGTGGTGGACGGCACGTCGGAGGGGCCGCTTTGGTACCACCTGTGGGTCACCATGGAAGAGTCGCTGCTGGGCTTCTTCTCGGGCTCGATTGCCGGCATCGTGGCCGGAATCGCACTGGGGCGCAACCGCATGCTGGCCGACGTGTTCTCGATCTACATCAAGGTCATCAACTCGGTGCCGCGGGTGGTGCTGGCGCCGATTTTCATCATGATCTTTGGCCTGGGCCTGACCTCCAAGGTGGCGCTGTCGTTCGTGATGGTGTTCTTCGTGGTTTTTTCCAACGCGTTCCAGGGTGTGGTCGAGGCCGACCGCAACCTGCTGGCGAACGCGCAGATCCTGGGCGCCAAGGGCTGGCAGTTGACGCGCTCCGTCGTCATTCCCTCGGCCATGAGCTGGATTTTTGCATCCCTGCACGTCAGCTTTGGCTTCGCCATCGTCGGCGCCATCGTCGGTGAATTTGTCGGTGCGCGCTACGGCATTGGCCTGCTGATCAACGTGGCCAAGGGCTCGTTTGACGCCGCCGGAATGTACGCCGCGATCGTGATCATCATGGTGGTGGCGCTCGCGGCCGAATACGCCATGACCTGGGTCGAAAACCGCTTGGCGAAATGGCGCCCCGCGCCGCTGCAGGAACTGCACTGAGGCTTCGACAGGGCCAGTCCAGAAGGCTGGACGTTCGAGCCCGCTCAGGTCGCTCCGGCGCCCGGCTCCGCGGCTTTCCCCCGGCCTGCGGCCTCCTCCTTGATGCCGCTACGCCAGGCACCACGACGACCCGAGCCAACAAGCTGACGGAGTGATCGAAACGCGGCATCGTCTGGCACCGGCTTCCAAAATTGCCTGGATTTCAGGCGATGTGATCGCGCCGCGCCAGCGTCGGGAACAACCGCAGCCAGGCTGCCGCAATCAGCAGCGTGCCGATACCGCCCGACACCACTGAAGCGATGGGTCCGAACAGCGCCGCGACGCTGCCGGATTCAAATTCCCCCAGTTGATTGGAGGCGCCGATGAAGATTGAATTCACAGCCGAGACCCGTCCCCGCATATCGTCGGGCGTTTCCAATTGCACCAGGGTCATGCGAATCACCACACTCACCGAGTCGGCCGCACCGGTAAGCGCCAGGGCCAGCAGCGACAAACCGAAGTGCGTCGACAGGCCGAACACCACCGTTGCCAGACCGAACACCGCCACTGCGGACAGCAGGCGCTGCCCGACCCGCCGCTTGAGCGGCCAGCGCATCAGCAACAGCGACATCACCAGCGACCCAGCGGCTGGAGCGGCGCGCAGCAGTCCCAGGCCTTCGGGCCCGGTGTGAAGGATGTCGCGCGCATAGATCGGAAGCAGGGCGGTGGCGCCGCCCAACAGCACGGCAAACAGGTCGAGTGAGGTGGCACCCAGCAGCAGCTTGCGTCGCCAGACAAAGGCCACGCCCGCGAGCACCGAACTCCATGTAGTCGCGAGCATGGACGGGCGATGTGCATAACGTACCGCCGCCACCAGGGCAACGGCGAGCAACAGCAGAGTGGCGCAGGTCAGATAGACGGTGCTGGTGCCATGGGCATAAAGCACGCCGCCCAGCGCCGGCCCGCAAATGATGGCGGCCTGCATGCCGCTGGAGCTCAGCGCGATCGCACGCTGCAGCAATTCCTGCGGCACCAGCAGCGGGGTCAGCGCCTGCTGCGCCGGCATCTGGAAGGCGCGCGCCACGCCCAGCACCACGGCCACCGCCAGGATCAGTTCGCGCGTGGCAAATCCGCGTTGCGTGGCGACCACCAGCAGCAGCGCCATGGCTGCCTGCGCCAGCATGCAGGTGGCGACGATGCGGCCGCGGTGCAGGCGGTCGGCGAGGTGCCCTGCAGGCAGGGTCATGAGCAGCGCTGGCAGGAACTGGAACAGACCCACCAGGCCCAGGTCCCAGGCGCTGGAGGTGATGTCGTACATGTGCCAGGCCACGGCCACCATCAGCATCTGATTGGCGGTGACACCCGACAGGCGCGCCAGCCAGAAGCGCAGGAATGGCTTGTGAGCAAAAAGCCGGGACGTGGAACTATTCGACATGGTCAGAGCTTATCAGCGCATTTTGGTGTCAAAAGAGGGTCTGGCGTGATGTAAAGTTACCGGCTGGAGACAACCCCAAAAAAGGACAAGGTTCGATGAAATCTTTACGGCAACTTAAAAAGGACCATGTCAGCGCGGTCATATTGATCCTGCTGGGATTGGGTATCGTGGCCGAGGGGCTGACCTATCGCATGGGTGAGCTCACACGCATGGGCGCGGGATTCATGCCGGTGGTCTATGGCACCCTGTTGGCTCTGGTCGGCGTGGCCATCGGCGTCACGGCGGAGAAGGGCGATTTCGGCGATGCCAAGTCGCATGCCACGGAGTGGCGCGGCTGGCTGTGCATTCTGGGCGGCGTGCTCTCGTTCGTGTTGCTGGGCGTGTATGGAGGCCTGGCTCCGGCCACGTTTGCCGCCGTCTTCATCTCGGCCATGGCCGACAAAGGCAACTCGGTGCGCGACGCGGCTCTGTTGGCGCTGGGTCTGGTGATCGCGGGAGCTCTGATTTTCAGCTACGGGTTGAACCTGCAGTTGCCACTTTTTACCTGGGGCTGAAGCCATGGAACATGCATTGATGGACCTGTGGTACGGGTTTGGAATCGCGCTGCAGCCGAGCAACCTGATGTGGTCGGTGTTCGGCGTCTTGATCGGCAACCTGATCGGCGTCTTGCCGGGTATGGGACCGCTGACCACGATCTCGATGCTGCTGCCGCTGACCTACGTCATTCCTCCGGTGCCAGCGATCCTGATGTTGGCCGGCATCTTCTACGGCTCGCAATACGGCGGCGCCATCGGCGCGATCCTGCTGAACCTGCCGAGCCACCCGCCGCACGCCGTTACCTGTATGGACGGCTATCCGATGACGCAGCAGGGGCGCGGTGGTGCGGCCCTGGGTATCACCATGATGTCGTCGTTCTTCGCCGCCTCGGTCGGCATCCTGATCATGATCTTTCTGTCGCCGGTGCTGGAGGCGGTGGCCTTCAAGTTCGGGCCGGCGGAGATCAGCTCCATCATGCTGCTGGGACTGCTGGCAGGCGCCACCATGTCGCGCGGCTCGCCGCTCAAGGGCGTGGCCATGACGGTATTCGGCCTGTTCATCGGAACCATTGGCACCGATGTCAACAGCGGCGCCGCCCGCTACACCTTCGGCATCGTGGAACTGACCGACGGTATCGATCTGGCGGCACTGAGCCTGGGGCTGTTTGGCATTGCCGACTTCCTGGTCACGGTGAATCGCAAGGAGATCAAGCCGCACGAGGCCAAGGTGCGCATGCGTGATATGCGACCCACCAGGGCGGAAATGAAGACCGCTTTCTTCCCGATGCTGCGCGGCACGGCCGTGGGTTCCCTGTTTGGCGCCATGCCCGGCACCGGCCCCACCATCACCACCTTCATCGCCTATGCGCTGGAACGCAAGATTTCCAAGACGCCGGAGCTGTTTGGCACCGGCATGATTGCAGGCGTGGCCGCGCCCGAAGCGGCGGCCCATTCCAAGACTCAGGTCGACTTCATCCCCACCATGTCGCTGGGCATTCCCGGCGATGCCGTGATGGCGCTGCTGATGGGCGCGCTCGTGATCAAGGGGATCCAGCCCGGACCGCAACTGATCAGCGAACACCCCGATATCTTTTGGGGCTTGATCGCCAGCTTCTGGGTCGGCAACGTGCTGCTCATCATCCTGAACGTGCCTTTGATCGGCATCTGGGTGCGCATGCTGCAGGTTCCCTACCGACTGCTGTTTCCTTCGGCGTTGTTCTTCATTGCCGTGGGTGTCTTCAGCACGCACAACAGCCTGTTTGACGTGCTCCAGGTGGCCGCGTTCGGCATCGTGGGCGCCATCTTCCTGGCGCTGGATTTCCCGGTGGCGCCCGTGCTGCTGGGTTTCGTGCTCGGACCGATGCTGGAGGAGAACTTCCGCCGCGCCATGCTGCTGTCGCGCGGCGACCTCACTGTCTATTTGACGCGTCCCATCAGTGCCTGGTTCATCGCCGCCGGGGCGCTGTTGATCCTGGTTCAGCTGTACGCCTATGCGCGCCACCTGCGTCGGCCCAAAGTGGCGACGGTGGAGGAACGGATGGACGCTTAGGCGGCGCGCGGTAGAAACTCCAGCAGCGACTGGAGCACGCCGTCAGGGCGCTCTGTCATCAGGGAGTGGCCGCAATCCAGCGTGACGACCTTGCCATCCGCGGCACAGTTCAGCAGCACTTTAGCCGCTTTGGGCGGCGTCATCTGGTCGGCACGCCCCAGCACAAACAGCACCGGGCATGGCACACGAGCCATGGCGCTTTGGCCTGCTGCGTAGTCGTCGCAGGCCTTGAAGCCGCGGTGGAATAGATTGACCTCGGTATTGCTGGCCAGCACCCGCCGCATCAGGGCGCGTGAGCCGCCATACACCCAGGTTCCCGGCCCCAGGGTCGATGGCGGCGGCGCCAGCGTGGAATGCGAAAAGACATTCACCATGTCAATAGCCTTGTGAGGTTCCTGCAGCGACTGCTCCAGCAGCGCAGCTGAGACTTTCATGGGAAACGCCGTTCCCAGCAGCACCAGTTGGCACACCCGATCCGGCGCCATGGCAGCGGTCTGCAGCGCGATCAGTGAGCCAAAACTGTGACCCACCAGGACGGCCATTTTCACGCCCGCCGCGTCGAGCAGTTCGATGACGAATTGCGCCGCTTCCTCGACGCTCGCCGGCGGGGTTCCGGCACTTTTGCAGTGCCCAGGCAGGTCCAGCGCCAGCACGTTCCAGCCATGATGCGCCAGGTAGCGTGTCTGCAGAATCCAGACGCTGTGGTCGTTGAGCACACCGTGGATGAACACCACCGTGGGCTGCGTCGCAATGAAGGCCTTGCCGCCGGTATAGCAATAGGTCGGGTGGCCGTTGACGTTGAAGATCATGATTTTTCCGCCGCTTTCAAGGCGCGTTTGAGATCGTCAATGAGGTCGGCCGGGTCCTCCAGCCCGATGGACAGGCGGATCGTTCCCTGGGTGATGCCAGCGCGCACCAGGGCCTGGTCGTCCATGCGGAAGTGGGTCGTGCTGGCGGGGTGTATCACCAAGCTGCGGCAGTCGCCCACGTTCGCCAGATGACTGAAGACCTTGAGCGCTTCCACAAACCGCTTGCCTTGCTCGCGGCTGCCGTTCAGGTCAAAGCTGAAGACCGATCCCGCGCCCCGCGGCAGCAGCCTTTGCGCCAGCGCGTGGCTGGGGTGCGACTCCAGCATGGGGTGACCAACGCGCGCCACCAAGGGATGGGCGGCCAGGAACGCCACGATGTGTTGCGTGTTGCTCATGTGCCGCGCCATGCGCAGCGGCAAGGTCTCGATGCCTTGCAGAATCAACCACGCGGTGTGCGGACTCATGCAGGCGCCAAAGTCTCGCAGGCCCTCGCGCCGCGCCCGCAACAAGAAGGCGCCGACGGTGGATTCCTCCGAAAACACCATGTTGTGAAAGCCTGCGTAGGGCTCGGTCAGCTCCGGAAATAGGCCGCTTCTCTCCCAGTCGAAGCTGCCACCATCGACCACGATGCCGCCCACGACCGTGCCGTGGCCGCTCAGGAACTTGGTGGCCGAGTGGTACACGATGTCGGCGCCGTGCTCAAACGGGCGCATGAGCCAGGGCGAGGTCAGGGTGGAATCGATCAGCAGTGGCACGCCGGCGTCGTGCGCGAGCGCGCTGATGACTGGAATGTCCAGCACCTCCAAGCCCGGGTTGCCCACGGTCTCGCCAAAGAACAGCTTGGTGTTGGGCCGCACTGCGGCGCGCCAGCCATCAATGTCCCCCGGTTGCACGAAGCTGGTCTCGATGCCGAAGCGGCGCAGCGTGTAGTGCAGCAGGTTTTGCGAGCCGCCATAGAGCGCCGTGCTGGCCACGATGTGCGAACCCGCGCCCAGGATCGTGACGATAGCCAGATGCAGGGCGGCCTGGCCGCTGGCCACCGAGATGGCGCCGATGCCGCCTTCGAGTGCACTGACGCGCTGCTCCAGCACCGCGTTCGTGGGGTTGCTGATGCGCGAGTAGACGTGGCCGGCGCGCTCCAGGTTGAACAGCGCCGCTGCCTGATCGCTGGACTCGAACACGAACGAGGTTGTGAGGTGGATCGGCACGGCGCGCGCGCCGGTGGAGGGGTCAGGCGCGGCCCCGGCGTGCAGCGCCAGGGTGTCGAAACCGGGGTCGGAATAGCCGGGCATGGAATCTCCGTAGTTGTTGCAGGGTCGGGTTCGAGAGCGGGTTAACCCATGTTCATTGGGGGTCCGTTTCCCGCCATTGTGGGCTATATTGGAGTTCTCGCCTCTGTCCTCAACCCACTAGGAGAAGCACACCATGAAAGTCCACGACATTCTGCGCGTCAAGGGCAATACGCTGTACACAGCCCATCCCGACGAACCCCTGGCCGGCGCGGTGAATCTGATGGCCGAGAAGGATATCGGCTCGCTGGTGGTGATGGAGCATGGAGCCTTGGTGGGGCTGCTCAGCTTTCGCGAAGTGATGCGGATACTGGCGAAGAACGGTGGCGCCTTGGGCAACATCAGCCTGCGCGCAGCCTTGGACGAAGCGCCCATGACTTGCACATCGGAAACCGATCTGGACGAAGTGCGCCGCATGATGCTGGAGCACCATGCCCGCTATATGCTGGTGATGGACAAGGGCACACTCCAGGGTGTGATCAGCTTTTACGACGTGGCCAAGGCCGTGGTGGAGAGCCAGAACTTCGAAAACAAGATGCTCAAGGCCTATATCCGCGACTGGCCCGAAGAAGAAGCAGAAACGCCCAAAGCCGCGCACTAGTGCGCGGTGTGCGTCGAACGATAATGGAGGGTCTGTCGCGTGGGCGCATGCCGCGGCACCTTCATTTTCCTGAGGCTCTCGATCTCTATGTCCGGCAACACTTTCGGCAAGCTCTTTTCCGTCACCAATTTCGGTGAGTCCCACGGTCCGGCCATAGGCTGCGTGATCGACGGGTGTCCGCCCGGCATGGTGTTGAGCTCGGCCGATATCCAGCCGGATCTGGACCGGCGCCGCCCTGGCACCAGTCGCTTCGTGACCCAGCGCAACGAACCCGACGCGGTGGAAATCCTGAGCGGCGTGTACCAGGGCGTGACCACTGGCACGCCCATTTGTCTGTTGATTCGCAACACTGACCAGCGCAGCAAGGACTACGGCAATATCGTCGAAACTTTCCGTCCCGGGCACGCAGACTACACGTATTGGCACAAATACGGCGTGCGCGATCCGCGCGGCGGCGGCCGCTCGTCAGCGCGTTTGACGGCGCCCATGGTGGCGGCCGGCGCCGTGGCCAAGAAATGGTTGGCACACAAATATGGCACGCAGTTTCGCGGCTGCATGACGCAGATTGGAGAGATGCCGATCGCGTTCGAATCCTGGGAGCACGTGGCCAACAATGCTTTTTTCGCCCCTGTGGCCGATGCCTCGGCGTTGGAGCAGTACATGGATGCGTTGCGCAAGTCGGGCGACTCCTGCGGCGCACGCCTGCGCGTGGTGGCGTCCAACGTTCCAGTGGGCCTGGGCGAGCCGCTGTTTGACAAGATGGACGCCGATATCGCCTACGCCATGATGGGCATCAATGCGGTCAAGGGTGTGGAGATTGGCGCCGGTTTTGCCAGCGTGAGCCAGCGTGGCAGCCAGCATGGCGACGCGCTCTCACCTGCCGGTTTTCGCTCCAACAACGCCGGTGGCGTGTTGGGCGGCATCAGCACCGGGCAAGACCTGGAGGTGTCGATCGCGGTCAAGCCCACCAGTTCCATCCTCACGCCGCGCGAGTCCATCGACCTGAGCGGCGCCTCCACCGAAGTCGTGACCAAGGGCCGCCACGACCCCTGCGTGGGCATCCGTGCCACGCCCATCGCCGAGGCCATGCTGGCACTGGTGGTGATGGACCACGTGTTGCGCCATCGCGCCCAGTGCGCCGACGTCACGGTGAGCACGCCCAACATCGCGGCGCCGCGCGCGTGACCCAACGCCGGCATCAGTTGATGCCCTTTGCTGTCCTCTCGGGCAGCTATTTCGCCCACATCGGGTTTTTCAATCCCTATCTGCCGCTGTGGCTCAAGGACATGGGACTGAGCCTGTTCGCCATCAGTCTGCTGACCTCGGTGCAAGCGGCCACGCGTTTGTTTGCGCCCTACGGCTGGGGTGCCCTGAGCGACCACACGGGCGAGCGCGTGAAACTGCTGCGCATTGGTGCCACCGGCGCGCTGGTATGTTCGCTGGGACTCTGGTTTGACTTCGGCCTTTGGTGGTTGGCTGGGGTGCTGCTACTGATGTTCACCCACACCAGTTCCATGATGTCGCTGAGCGAAGCCGCCATGGCCCATCTGGTGAGCCAGGGCGGTGCCTTTGACGCGCGCCGTTACGGTCGTGTCCGGGTCTGGGGTTCGTTTGGCTTCCTGGTGACGGTGCTGATGGCGGGTGCCTGGTTCGAGCATTTTGGCATGAGGCATTTTCCGGGCTGGACGCTGCTCACCCTGCTTTGCGTCACGGCCAGCGTCTGGATGCTGCCCGATCTGAAAGAGGCGGTGGCGCTGCCCCATGAAAAAGTCGCGGTGTGGCCGGTGCTGCGCCAACGCCCGGTGCAGTGGTTCTTTGCCGCCATCTTCTTTCACGTGCTCTCGCACATGGGGATCTACATTTTCTTTTCGCTCTACCTCGACTCGCTGGGCTACAGCAAGACCCTGATCGGCGCGCTCTGGGCCGTGTCGGTGGTGCTGGAGATTGGCTGGTTCTACACCCAGAGCCGCTGGTTGCCGCACTTGAGCCTGACGGCGTGGCTGATGCTGTGCGCATCGGCCATGGTGCTGCGCTTGGGGCTGACCGCCAGCAGCGCGTCCGCGCTGGGCTGGCTGTTGCTGGCCCAGGGCCTGCATGCGCTCACCTTTGCGGCGCACCACACGGCTTGCGTGGCGCTGCTGTCGCACCATTTTCCTGGCCGCCTGCGCGGCCGCGGCCAGGCTTTGTACACCGTCATCGGCTACGGTTTCCCCGGGGTCTTGGGTGGCTTGGCGGGTGGCGCCATCAGCTCCCGATACGGCTTGAGCAGTGTGTACTGGGCCTCGATGGCGATGAGCGTTCTGGCCACCGTGTGCGCCTACCGCGTTTGGCGCGCGCAACACCCCGTGCGATGATGTCCAGAGGTGGTTGCGATGCGATAATGGCCGAGGTGAAAGAACCAACTTTCATGACTCGGGACGCTTCAAAGCCGAAGCAGGAAAGTTTGCCCTTGGGCTTTTGGGAGATATATACATGCCACGCTATAACGCCGCTTTTGAAATTCATGTCCATGGTGAGGTGATGCTTCGCCCTGAGGTCACGTTCGAGCAGCTGCAGGAAGCGCTCAAGCCGATCTGGAAATACGCCGGCGCGCGCTCGCTGACGGATGCTGCCACCAGCACCTACGAGGAAGAACCCGGTCTGCGCTTCGATCCCAAGGAACACATGCTGCAAATGTGCTGGACGGTTCCGGGCGAGGACGATTTTCGTCAGGCCGCCGACGACATGTGCATGAACCTGAACGAGCTCACGAGCAAGGGCGCAGCAATCGAGGTCACGTTTTATGATGTGGAGTTCGACGAAGAGGAAGATGGCGACGGTGACTCGCGCGACGATTTTGTGATGCTGTTCGTCGGGCCAGACCCCGCCGCCATCATGCAGGTGCAGCGCGACTTGCTGGTGCAAGACGTTGTGAACATGATGGAGCGCCACTTCGACGGTGCCGAGTTGGCGGGGGTGGTGGCGGAGATTGACAAGCTGTTTGGACAACGCTTTGATGCTTTGGTGAACTCGCTCGAAGTGGGGCGGGCGCCACGCGGCACAGGGGGTGCACCAGGCGCTGGGCACGGAGGGCGCCGGCCGCGCCACCTGCATTGAGAGCGCAACCATCATGCACGCCGCAATCCTCCCCGGTCGCACTGACTGAGCGACCTTTCTACAAGGAACGCACATGAACCCGCTCGTTACCGCTGTCGGTCTTAAACCGCGCCCGTCGGCGCGGCCTGAAAAGATCCGTTTGGGTGATGTGCTGGTGCAGCAGCGGCTGATTTCCGCCGAACAACTCCAGCAGGTGCTGGAAATGCAGCAGCAGACCGGGAAAAAAGTCGGGCGGCTGTTGATTGAGGCCGGAACCATCACGGACGAAGCTTTGGCCAACGCCTTGGCGCGGCAATTGCGAATTCCCTTCGTCAATCTCAAGACTTTTCCCATACGCGCCGATGTGGTCAGGCTCATGCCCGAGTCCTTGGCGCGGCGCTACCGGGTACTGGCACTGGAGGACAAGGGTGACAGCTTGCTGGTGGCCATGTCCGACCCGCTGGATCTGGCGGCGTACGACGAAATCACCAAGGTGCTCAAGCGCAATATCCAGATTGCCGCCACTGCGGATGGGCAATTGTCATTGGCGTTCGATCGACTTTATCGGCGCACCGAAGAAATCAGCGGCTTGGCACGCGCCTTGGAAAAGGACGTGGGCGACGCGGTCGACTTTGGCGAGCTCACAGCCAGCGTGGGGGCCGAAGGTGCGCCGGTGGTGCGCTTGCTGCAGTCGGTGTTTGAAGATGCGATGCAGGTGGGCGCCTCCGACGTGCACGTCGAACCCCAGGAAGCGGGCCTGCAGATTCGCGTGCGCGTGGACGGCGTGTTGCAAATCCAAACCCAGGCGGACAAGCGCATTGGCGCACCGCTGGCGCAGCGCCTCAAGCTCATGGCGGGCCTGGACATTTCTGAAAAACGACTGCCACAGGACGGTCGCTTCAGTGTGCGGGTGAAGGAACAAACCATCGATGTGCGGCTCTCCACCTTGCCCACCGCCTACGGTGAATCGGCGGTGATGCGGCTGCTGAGCCAGGGTGCGAGCATGCGTCGTTTGGACAGCATCGGCATGCCCAAGCCCATGCTCAGACGCTTTCGCGAAGTGCTGGGGCGCATCTCTGGCCTGGTGCTCGTGACCGGGCCCACCGGCTCGGGCAAGACCACCACCTTGTACGCCGCCTTGGCCGAGATCAACGCCGCCGAACTCAAGGTCATCACGGTCGAAGACCCGGTGGAATACCGCCTGCCTGGCCTGACCCAGGTCCAGGTCAACGACAAGATCGAACTCAGCTTTGCGCGGGTCTTGCGCTCCACCCTGCGTCAGGATCCCGACGTGATTCTGGTGGGCGAAATGCGCGATCCGGAAACCGCTGAAATCGGTTTGCGCGCAGCCATCACAGGGCACCTGGTGCTCTCCACCTTGCACACTCGCGACGCCATCAGCACGCCCTTTCGGCTGCTGGACATGGGCGTGCCCGCGTTCATGGTGGCAACCTCGCTGCAGGCCGTTATCGCGCAGCGTCTGGTGCGCGTAAACTGCCCCGAATGTTCCGAGCACCATGTGCCCACGCCACAGGAACAGAGCTGGCTGGACAGCATGAACGACGGTACCGGACCGATGGAGCCCAAGCGCGGGCGCGGTTGCTCCTCCTGTAACGGCACCGGTTATTCAGGGCGCCAGGGAGTCTACGAGTTGCTCGAAATGGACGCTGAGCTGACGCAGGCCGCCACCCGAGCGGATCCTGCCGGCTTTATGCGGGCCGCGCGCGAACGCATGAAGGGCCAGACGCTGGCGCACCATGCGCTGCAGTTGGTGCGGGAGGGGCGCACATCGCTGGCGGAGGCGTTGCGCATCGGCTTTGACGCCGAAGACAAGGATTAATTCACCATGACGATGTTTGCCTGGCGCGGACGCAACGCCCGCGGTGAGTCGGTGCAAGGCCAGATCGACGCCCTGCATGAGGGTGCGGTGGCAGAGCAGTTGATCGCGATTGGCGTGGCGCCAGTTCTTATCAGTGAGATGGCAGCGCCAGCCGATGGCACGGTCGAAAACTGGTTTGCACGCATGAATCGCAAGCCCCTGGTGGACGAAGACATTCTCATGTTCTCGCGCCAGATGTACACCTTGAGCAAGGCGGGAGTGCCGATTTTGCGCGTGTTTGCCGGACTGCAGGGCTCGACCAGCAAGCCGGCCATGGTGGAAATGCTCATGGACATCCGCGCCGGCCTGGACCAGGGACGAGAACTCTCGACGGCCATGGGGCGGCATACCGAGGCCTTCGGCTTGTACTATCTGGCCATGGTCAGGGTCGGTGAAATGACGGGGCGCCTCACGGAAGTTTTCTTGCGCCTGGCCGAGCACATCGAGTTCGAACGCGGCGTACGTGAGCGCATCAGGCAGGCCTTGCGCTATCCCACGTTTGTCATGATCGCCATGGCCATCGCGGTGGTGATCATCAACATCTTTGTGATTCCGGTGTTCGCCAAAGTGTTTGCCGGGTTTCACACGGAATTGCCGCCGATCACGCGCGGGCTGCTGGCTTTTTCGGACTGGATGATCACCTGGTGGCCGGTGCTGCTGGCCGCTGGCCTCGCTGGCGTGGCGCTGCTGCGCGGCTACCTGCGCACGCCGGAAGGACGTTATCGCTGGGACGGGCGCAAGCTCAAGCTGCCGATCGCGGGCAATATCGTCTCCAAGGCTACGTTGGCGCGCTTTGCGCGCAGCTTTGCACTGTCCATTCAAAGCGGCGTGCCTTTGGTGCAGGCGCTGACAGTGGTGGCGCAGACCGTGGACAACACCTACATCGGCAGCCGGATCGAGCAGATGCGCGACGGCATCGAACGTGGCGAGAGCATTTCGCGCTGTGCCGCGGCCACGGGTGTGTTCACGCCCATGGTGCTGCAGATGATTGCCGTGGGCGAAGAAACCGGCGAGCTCGACTCGCTCCTGTTTGAAGTTGCCGACATGTACGAGCGTGAAACCGACTTTGCCATCAAGGGCCTGTCGGCATCGATCGAGCCGGTGATGCTGGTCATGATTGCCGCGTTGGTGCTGCTGCTGGCCCTGGGGGTATTTTTGCCGTTGTGGAATATGGGACAGGCTGCCATGGGCAAGGCGGGCGGCTAGCCGTGGCGATTGTCAAGTCGGTGTTGAGCAACGTCGGTCGCGGCATGCTGATCGAATGGGCGTTGGTGGCGTCGGTGGTGTCGGTGGCCGTCGCCGCAGGTGAGCGCGAGATGCGGGTGCTGCAGGGCGAGGCAGAGCTGTCTGCAATCAAGACCACGCTGGGCGCGCTGCGCACCGCTTTCATCATCGACCATCTGCACCGCATGGTCCAAGGTCGGGCCGAGCCACTGCCTGTGCCCAGCGGCAACCCTTTTGCGCTACTGGAGCGGCGTCCGCCCAACTATTTTGGCGAGGTCACGCAGATGCAGACCGGCGCGGCGCCGCCCGGCAGTTGGGTGTTCGATGCCGATTGTGTCTGCGTGGGCTATCTGCCGCTCTATCCCGAATGGCTGGTAAGCCGCAGCGGCGACGAAATGCTGTGGTTCCGCACTCTCGGGCCGTCCGAGCCGTTGCAGCTCAAGGCCATGGATGCCTATGCGTGGCAGGGAAAAGTCCTTGACTAGGGGCTCCCAAGCGGCGGCATTACGTAACACTTGGGTCGCAGCAGGTCACAAAAAGTTACAAATAATTGAGCCGGATCAAGTACTTGCTCAGTAAAGTTCACGTGAACGGGCTCGGCATGAAATAAAATGGAAAGCGTTGGGTTGACGGTCTTAGGTGGACCGACTTGCTCAAGCTATTTTTTTGAACTTTATGGGAATGAACAACATGAAACAAGTGCAACGTGGTTTTACATTGATTGAGTTGACGATGGTGATCGTGATCCTCGGCATTTTGGCGGCAGTGGCGATTCCAAAATTTGTGGATCTGTCGGGTAATGCGAATACCGCTGCGGCAGCGGGTGTGGCCGGTGCCTTGGCCTCTGCTTCAGCCATCAACTATGCCGCCGCAAAGGCCGGCGTAAGCGGAAAGTCTGTTGATACTACTTGCACGAGCGCTGTATCCAGCCTGGCAGGTGGAGCCCTTCCAACAGGATTCGGTATCGACAGTTCAGGCTCATTTCCAGCAACTTGCAAGGTTGGAAATGGCAGCGCGACAGCGACTTGGGCCGCAAGCAACTAAGCTGGCAGTCGGGTGGTTGCGGAATGGGGTCATTCCGTTGAGATGTGACTCTGCCACCGATTTGGCGGGCTTCGCCTTTTTGCCTTTACAGGAGTGAACCGGATGAAACAGGCACAACGTGGTTTTACTTTGATCGAATTGACGATGGTGATTGTGATTCTCGGCATTCTGGCTGCGGTTGCAATTCCAAAGTTTGTCGATCTGTCAGGCAATGCGAATACTGCAGCTGCAGCTGGCGTGGCCGGTGCCTTGGCATCAGCGTCGGCTATCAACTACGCAGCGGCCAAGGCGGGCACCAGCGGAGCGTCAGTTGATACCAGTTGTTCGAGCGCAGTGGCGGGCCTGGCAGGGGGAGCCCTTCCAACAGGATTCGGTATCGACAGCTCAGGCTCATTTCCAGCAACTTGCAAGGTTGGAAATGGCAGTGCGACAGCGACTTGGGCCGCAAGCAACTAAGGGGTTCTGCTCGTGTGGTAGTTTTGCCGATATTGGCAAAGATACTTTGAGCCGTCGGATGTAGGGAAAATAGGGTTCAACTTGAACCCTATTTTTTTTGTTCAATTGTGTTGCCAGTCAATTTCACAGTTCGGTGTGGTAGGGTTCTGGCACCTTGATGCGGTAGTTGTCCTTTTGTGCCTCAGGCGTTGCTTTCAGACCGGCTCGAAACGCCGCCAGCGCCTTGGCTGCGTCATGCACCGCCGGCAGGGCGTAAATTTCCCCCAGTCTGAATGCGCATTCCGCTGTCTGCTCCGGCCATTTCTGCTGACGCAGTTCCAGGGCCCGGATCGCCAATGCCCAGTTGTGTTGCTCCATGCCCAGGGTGTACCCAAACTGCATCAGGTCGAAATCGACGTCGCCACTTTGAAAATATTTCTCCATGGTCTTCATAGCGAGGTCCGCATGGCCGGTACGGCTGAGTTCGATGAGCTTGAGCGCGCGTGAATCTGGTTTGAGCCGCTCCAATTGGCGGATGGCTTGGAGCGACTCGTCCTTGCGACCCAGCACGGTATAGCCATAGGCGAGGTTGGACCAAAGCGCGGCGATATTCGGGCGTGACAAGGCCACAGACTGCCAGATCCACACCGCGTCGGCCCAGTCACCGATCTCTGCCAAGGGGCCGGCCACCGCCGTGGCGAGCTGGCGGTAATGCGGGTTGATGGGCAGGGCTTCGTGCATGTCTTGCAGCAACAGGGTCTTGGACGCTTCGTCCACCCGGCCGGTTTGCTGCTTGATGGCGAGCAGCCCGTTTGCAAGGGTGATCGCGCGCGTGAGTCGGAACTCGGCACGGGTGGCTTGGGTCGTCACATAGAGCGCCAACAGGGTGCAGCACGCCAGCAGGGTCAGCAGGGCCCGCGAACGGCTTGCCCGCCATGGCAGGGGTCTTGCAAGCAACGGCTCCTGCGGGCCAAGGCGGGCGTCCGATGCGGCCAATGTGGCCAGGCACAGAGCCAGCAGCGCGCTGCACGCGGCCAGATGCAAGGGAAAACCGGCGTTGCTCACGGTCAGCAGTGCCAGCAGGCTTGCCAGGGCCGTGATGCGCAGCGCTGCCTCCTTCTGGTCTGGCACCTGCATCTGCCATGTGGTCTGCGTTGTCCGCAACAGATAGGCCAGCAGGAACGCAATGAACAATCCGCCCACCACGGCCCCGTATTCGCTCAGCAGTTGCAAGAATTCGTTGTGGGCGTGGTAGTCGGTCTCCACTGTAGTGTCGGCATCTTGATAAAGTGGCACCTGCACCTCCCAGGCGCCTGCACCCACGCCGCTCAAGGGATGGGCCAGCAGCATGCGCAGGGTCGCCTTCCACATCGCAGTGCGGACGGAAAAAGTCCCCGCGCTGTACTCCTTGGGCGCGGCGATGGACGTGGCGCGCAAGAAACTGCGCTGCAGTGCCGTGCTGCCACTGTCTTGCTGCAGCACGCGCGGGTTGCTGGTGGGCACCATGCTCATGCCCAGCACACCCGCGGCCAAGACCAGCGCTATCAGCGCCCTTTGGCCGGCATGCCACCCGAAACAGGAAAACTGCTGCCGGTGCCGCGCCAGCATCAGCGGCAGCACCACGGCCAATAGCGCCAGGGCGATCAGCGCCGAGCGCGTTCCTGCCATCAGGATCGCGACCAGGTTCAGGGCCAGCGAGAAGGCGGTCCAGACGCGCCAGTGCGAAGCCCCCATGGTGGCGAGTACAAACACCGAGAACGGGAGCGCACAGACTGCATATTCAGCGAAAAAATTGCGGTTGACGAAGGTGGACGCTGGCACGGCAAATTGCGGGAACAGCCGCAGGTCAAACCAGAATTGCAATACGGTCCAGACCGACGCGATCACGGCGCCGAGGTGAATGCCCCGGGCAAGCGTGGGAAAGTTTTCGCGGGTCAGCGTATTCAGGCCCAGGAACAGCAGTAGCGCCAGGACAAACCACCGCACGGTCTCGCTGGCAGCGAGATAGGTGTGCGACCATGCCATGCTGACGCTGGCGTAGGCCATGAGTGCCAACGGCAGCACCACGACGCCGTGCCAAAGCAAGGGAGCGGTGCGATCGCGCTGCTGCCAGAAGAACAGCGCCGCCGCCGTCAGCACGCCGAAGACCAGGAGCGCCGACTTGAGTGTGTCCTGTAGCAGCAGCACGCTGGGTACGCCCAGGGCGGGCACCAGCACCATCGTCAAGGCGAGAATGGCAACTGGCAGATTCCTGGCATCCAGGTGCCAGAAATCTACCGGGGCGGGATCGGAATGTGCAGCCATGGCTGCAGCGTGGGTTTCATAGGCGACGGGCATGGACTCGGGGCGCGGGGAGGGGGCAAAAGCTGATGGGGCATTATGCGGGAGAGCAGTCTTGAGACAGAGCGCCCCATACAATGGCAACCATGCGTGATCGACCCCATATGAGCCAGCCTGTTGAGGCGCCCCTGCGCCAACAACTGGCCATGCCCACGCCCTTCGCCAGTGATCTTGCGTCGCGTCAATATCGGCTGCTTGTGCAACGGGGCTTCACCCTGATTGAACTCATCACGGTGATGGTGCTGATCGGGGTGTTGTCGGTGTATGCGGTGCCGCGGATGATCGACACCGTTTCTTTTTTTGCGCGCGGCTTTCATGACGAAACGCTGGCCTTGTTGCGCTACGCCCAGAAGGCTGCCATCGCCCAGCGGCGCACGGTGTGTGTCGCCTTTACCGGCAGTTCGGCTTCGCTTAGCATCGCCAGCCAGCCCGCTGTGGCGAGCTGCGACACCGCGCTCACGGGTCCCAAAGGCGAGACCCCGGCAACCGTCACGGCAAAGACTGGAGTGAGCTACAGCGGAACTCCAACGGGTTTCAATTTCAACGGCCAGGGCCAGCCCGTGGATTCGAGCGGCGTGGCACTGGTGGCGACGCAAACCATCGCGATCGTGAATGCATCCAATGTGATGGTGGAAGCGGGAACGGGCTATGTCCATGAATAGGTCGCGCTCCCTCGGCTTCACGCTGATTGAAATGATCATCTTCATCGTGGTCGCGGGCATGGCGATGACTGGCATCCTTTCGGTAATGAATACGGTGGTGAAATCCAGTGCCGATCCGATGGTGCGCAAGCAGACGCTGGCCATTGCGGAGTCGCTGCTGGAGGAGATCCTTCTCAAGGACTATGCCAAACCGACCGGGAGTGTCGTGGTTGGCTTCCCCACCGGAAGTCGAAACCTGTTTGACTGTGTCTCCGACTACAACGGCTATAACACCAGCACCGGCATCGTGGACGCAACGGGCGCGTCGGTGGCAGTTCTGACCGCCTATAATTTTTCGCCCCCTGTGGTCGTCTCGGCTGCCACGCTGGGCGCTCTCACAGCAAAGAAGGTGACAGTCTCCGTGACCGGGCCCGGTGGCACAGTCAGTCTTTCCGGTTACCGTGCCTGCGACCTCACGCCCTCCTGTCCGCTGCCATGAAGAAGCTTCAGCTCGGGTTCACGCTGGTTGAAATGATCATGGTCATTGTCATCATGGGCGTCATCGGCGGCATGGTGGCGGTATTCATGAAGAGTCCGATCGACGCCTACCTCGCCAGCGCCCGGCGCGCGGGGATGTCGGACACGGCTGACACGGCACTGCGTCGCATGGCCCGTGATCTGCACAAGGCGTTGCCCAACAGCGTCCTGAATTCGAACAGCCAGTGTCTGGAGCTCATCCCGACGAAGACCGGTGGGCGCTATCGGGCAAGTGACAGCAACAGCCTGGTTTTTGGCTCACCGGTGACCAGCTTCAATATGCTGGGACACAACATAAGTTTTGCTGGTAGCCCGCTGCCCGCTGACCAGCAGATCCAAGCCAATGATTTGATTGCCGTGTCCAACCTCGGGTTTGATGTTGGCAATGCCTATACCGGGGGCAACACTGCCGTGGTGTCCAGCGTTGCGGACGGGTCAGAGTCCACCATCATCATGGGATCCAAGACCTTCCCCCTCGCGCTGGCGTCGCCCAGCAACCGCTTTCAGGTGATTCCGGCCAACGAGAATGTCGTGGCCTTCGTGTGCAGCGGCGGCAACCTGTACCGCAGCGTCCGAACTTTCAATGCTGCCACTTGTCCTGCAACGGGCGCTGTATTGGCAAAAGATGTGAGTTCGTGTAACTTCGTCTACGCCGGCTCTGACCTGCAGCGCAACGGGCTGGTGCAACTGACACTGCAATTGAGCAACAGCGGCGAGACAGTGAGCCTCTACCAGGAAGTCCATGTGGACAACACCCCATGACGAGCAGCGCTCCAAAGCAACACGGCTTCGCTGCCATTGCGGCGATTTTTTTGATTGTGGTGCTGGCGGCGCTGGGCGGCTTCATGCTCACTTTTTCCAATACACAGCAACTGGGATCGGCCCAGGACATATTGGGCTCCCGCGCCTACTGGGCGGCCCGTGGGGGGCTGGAGTGGGTCATAGGCAGTGTCGCCGCCAGCGGCGCGTGTCCGGTCTCGCCGCCAAGCTTGTCGATTGATGTTTTCACCGTGACGGTAACGTGTTTGCCCACCGCCTATTCCGAGGCCGGAGCGACAGTCACGATCTTCCAGTTTATTTCCACCGCAAAGACCGCCGGTGCCGTGGGAAGCGCCACCTACGTTGAGCGCAGCATTTCAGCGTCAATGGAAAAATGAAACCTCATCCGATATCCACATTGAATTCAATCTGCGCGCGTTTGGCGACAACGTTGCGCGACCAAGGGTTGAGTTTTCGGACCTTCGTCGCTCGGGTGCTGTTCCTCGCGTGCGCAGCCGCCGGTATGCTGGCGCCAATGTCCGTTCATGCCGCAATCGGTCGGGTGCAGACGCTTTCCCTTCCTGCCAATGGCGCTGGCACCACCACCTCCGCCACTTTCGCCGCATCCCCCGCCATCGGGGACACGGTCGTCATCTTCATCTGGTCGTGGGGGGGTAATTCGGTATCGTTCCCCATTTCTGCGAGCGACTCCTACGGAAACGTTTACACCACGGTGCAGCAGGCTGCGACCCCTGCGCTAAGCGGGGTTAACGGATACAACGATGCAGCGGTGCTCTCTACCATTGTCACGGCGACCGGAGCCAACTTCACGATCACCGCAAAGACCGCCCGCGATGGCACCGGCAGCTCTTGGCCGGGACTGTCTGAAATAGGCGCGGTCGCAGTCGAATACACGGGGCTCGCCGGTGTGGATAAATACAGTGTGACTCCGGCTGCAACCGGGGGGGTCGGCTCGCCGGCAACGCTGTCGCTTGGCAGTGCGACCAGCAAAGCCAACGAACTGGTCACAGCCATCATTTCGATTGTGTGGCCCGCTGTCGATTTTGCCAGCATCACACCGACAGGAACGCCCAATGCCTGGGTGCAAAGAGGCGTTTACACCAACAACGCGAACTTTGCTGCAGGGGAGATGGCGGATCAGGTATTGGCCAGCAGCAGCACGCCAAGCATCACCTGGACCCCGGGATCAACCGCTTTCCAATACTGGACGGCGGTCATGGTGGCCTATCAGCCCGACCTCAATTGCACCTCGGTGGCTCCCGGCGGAAGCTGGAGCGCCCCGGCCACCTGGACCAGTTGCAACAGCAGCGTGCCCCAGGCCGGAGCCACAGCCACCATCGCAGCGGGGGCCCCCGTGCTTGTCGATTCAAGCACATTGAACGTGATCAAGCTCACGATCAACAACGGTGCCTCGTTGACTTCGGCCAGTGGCGGAACGCTCAATCTGGGAACCTCCAATAACGGTGCTGCGCTGATCAACAACGGGACCCTCAATCTGACGGCGGGAAGCATCGTGCTGGGCAATAATTTGAGCCTGGCCGGGGCGGGCAGTTGGACCTTGAACAACCTGAGCGCGGGCAACTACGCCATCAACGCCGCCGGCGTCACGTCCGCGGTCACCGTTGTCGGCAACACCACCGGCACCGGAACCTTCACACCAGGCACCAGCCCATGGAGCTTCTCCGGCTCGGCGGCGCAAACCATCCCCGGCTCCGGAGCCGTGGCCTTTACCACGTTGACCATCAACAATTCGAGCGCTGCAAGCAGTGGTGTCAGCATGAACGGCAATGTGTCGGTCAGCGCCGGACTGACGCTGAGCAAAGGCGTCATCAACACGGGTGCCAACACCCTGATCTATTCGCCCAACTGCGTCTCCAACCCAATCTCGGTCACCAATGGCTATGTTGTGGGCAACGTGAGTCTGACTTTCCCGGCTTCGAGCAATATGTCGTGCACCTTTCCTGTTGGCGACAGCATCGGCTACGCACCGACCACCATCAGCTCGCTCAATTCCAATGCCGGGGGTACCCTGATCGGATCGACCCATGTCGATACTGGCGGTACCCAGGAAACGGCGGCGGGCTTCAATCCTCTGTCTAGCGTGACACGTTACTGGACCCTGACCAAGGGAACGCTGACTTTCACTGGCACTTACAGCGTCAGCCTGCAATGGAACTACCCGGCGGATCTGGGAACCGGGGCTGTTCCCTCAACCTTCTCCGCCATGTACCTCACGGGCGGCGCCTGGACTCCGACCACACTCGTTGCGACAGCAAGCAACACCAACATTCAAACCAAAAATTTGTCGGGAACTGGATTTGGACTATTTGTCGTGGGCTCGACGACGGTCAGCGCCAGTCCGGCATCCAATTTCAACGTCGTCGACGGCAACTACGCGCAAGGCAGTTATGACGCCGCGAGCACCCATGACATCTACACCAAACTTGCGGGCTGGAACGAAGCGACTGGCATCGCGGGCAGTTCGTCGCTATTCAGTCTGGATGTGGTTGTACTGAACAGTCTGGGCAAGACCTTGGGTAATTACGTTTTGACCGGAACCAAGCAGGTTCAACTGGATCTGGTCGACGACAGCAGTGGCGCTTCCTGCAACGCGTCTGCTGCAGCCTGTTCGGCCTGCAGCAAAACCGTCGTGGCGACGGTGAGCGCTGTTGGGTTCGCCCTCTCCGACTCTGGCTATAAGAACAACGTGAGTGTCACGATACCCAACTCCAAAGCCTATTCGCGACTCATTGCGCGCGTCACCGACGCCACATCCACTCCTACCGTTTATGGCTGTTCGAGTGATGCATTTACCGTGCGGCCGATGCTCTTCACGGTCACCGGCAAGACCAGCGGCGGCGTGGCCATGGCGGGCGCAGGCAGCGGGGCCAGTGCCAGCCCGGTGATCAAGTCCGGAGCCACCTTCACGTTGACGGCGGCGAGCGGGGCCGTGAATTACGCTGGCACACCCACCGTGACAACCGGTCTGGTCACCGATTACCTGGGCTCACCGAGCGCGATCAACACGCTGTTCTCAGGCACATTTTCTGCCGCCAACGCGACTACAGGCCAAGCCAGCGGCAGCTTCAGCTACGGCGAAGTGGGCTATGTGAGCCTGGGTCAGGACGCCGTCAATGACTCCAGCTACGTGGGTGCTTCGGGCGACAGCGGCAATTTTGATTGTGTGCTCGGCAGCAGCTCGAACACCAAGAATGGCTCCGGATTGTATGGATGCAACATCGGCAGTGCCGCCACGAGTTGGGGAAGATTCATTCCTGACCACTTCGCCATCACGGGCGCCGCCCTGATCAACCGCGCCGAGGCATCGTGCTTGCCTGCGTCCAGCTTCACCTACCTGGGCGAGGACTTCAAGACCACCTTCACGCTCGCGGCGCAGAACGCAAGCGGCGCCACCACTTATAACTACGCGGACTTTACGGCCCTAGCGTTGGGAAACTATGCCAAGTTGGGTTTGACCAGCTGGAGCAATTTTGTTATCACTGCCAGCGCCGGGGCGCTGCAGCAGGGCAGCACTGGCGCACCGACCGGCAGTTGGGGGACACCGCGAACGACGAATGGAGGGCAAGCTTCGGTTGTGGCCTATAGCCTGATGACGCGTTCGGCGACCACGCCCGTTGCCCCGGCCATGAATGTGGCGCTCAGTGCTGCGCCGGTAGATTCCGATAGCGTGACCGGGAGTCTTGCCCTGGGCTCAAGCAACTTCTTTTACGGCCGGTTGCAACTGCAAAATAGTTACGGCTCGGAATTGCTGGCTCTGCCGGTGCCGCTGCAGGCGCAGTATTGGGCCGGCAGTGCCTACGTCACCAACGCATCCGATTCCTGTACCACCATCCCGATGACCAGCCTCGCCATGGGCAACTATTTAAAGAATCTGTCGGAGTGCAAAGCGGTGATCTCGCCGGTGGGAAGTGCGACGCTGGCTGCCGGTAAATTGCCGGGCGCGGGACTGGTCCTGAGCGCACCGGGGTCAGGCTACTCAGGCAGCGTGGACTTGAATCTGAATCTGAGCGCTGCTGCGGGACACACCTGTGTTTCCGCAACCTGGTCGAGCGCAACGGCCGCGAACCTGCCATGGTTTGGCACCAATCCCAGCGCCCGCGCCACCTTCGGCATCTACAAGTCTGCGACCATTTACCGGCGCGAGAACTTCTGACACTCACGCCGTCACGGCGTCGACCTGGGCTGAGAGTTCCAGCCAGCGGATTTCCAGTGCTTCCACTTCCTGTGAGATGCTCTTGTGGAGCTTGGCAGCTTGCGTCATTTCCGGCACAGGCAGGGGTGAAGAAAGCTTGGTTTCCAGCTCCAGCTTCTGATGCTGCAGCCGGTCCAGCTTGTGTTCGATTTCCCCCAGCTCGCGCTTCAGGGGTTTGGCCTTTTCCGCCAGCAGTTGGCGCTCGGCCGCGTCGATGCGCCGCTGTTCAGACGCCGAAATTGACGGCACGGCCTTGGCCTGGGCAGCGGCGGCGCTGGCCGCGGCTTCACGCGCGCTGCGCTGCGCCGCATTGGCCGCTTCCTTGATCTCTTCGCGTGCGCGCTTGGCTTCGTCCAGCAGGTAGCGCTGGTAGTCGTCCAGGTCGCCGTCAAAGGGCGCCACGCCACCGCGCGACACCATCCAGAATTCGTCGCAGACTGCGCGCAGCAAGGCGCGGTCGTGGCTCACCAGCATCACGGTGCCTTCGAACTCGTTCAGTGCCATGGCGAGCGCCTCGCGCGTGGCCAAATCCAGGTGATTGGTGGGCTCGTCCAGCAGCAGCAGATTCGGGCGTTGCCACACGATCATGCACAGCACCAGGCGCGCCTTTTCGCCGCCGCTCATGCTGCCTACGGCCTGTTTCACCATGTCGCCGCCGAAATTGAATGTGCCCAGAAAGCTGCGCAGGTCCTGCTCGCGCGTGGCCTGGCTTCCCATCTTGCCGTCCGCGCTCATCTCCTTCACCAGGCGGATCATGTGCTCCAGTGGCGAGTCGGCCGGGCGCAGCACGTCGAGTTCTTGCTGCGCGAAGTAGCCGATGTTCAGGCCTTTGCCTTCGGTCAACTCGCCGCCGATGGGTTCGAGCGCACGTGCCACGGTCTTGACCAGCGTGGACTTTCCCTGGCCGTTGGCGCCCAGGATGCCGATGCGCTGACCGGCCAGCACGGAGCGGCTCACGTTGTTCACGATCACGGTCGGCGCCGTGCCAGGAGCGGCGTCCGCGGGCGCGGGATAGCCAAAGCTCACACCGCTCATGGAGAGCATGGGGTTGGGCAGGTTCGCGGGTTCCTTGAACTCGAACGTGAAGTCGGCCTCGGCCAGCAACGGCGCGATTTTTTCCATGCGGTCCAGCGCCTTGACCCGGCTTTGCGCCTGCTTGGCCTTGCTCGCCTTGGCCTTGAAGCGGGCGATGAATTTCTGCAAGTGTGCGATCTTGTCCTGCTGCTTGGAAAAAGCGTTCTGTTGCAGTTCCATCTGCTCGGAACGCATGTCCTCGAACTTGCTGTAGTTGCCGCCGTAACGCACCAACTTGGCCGTGTCGATATGCAGCGTGACGTTGGTCACCGCGTCCAAAAACTCGCGATCGTGACTGATCACGATCATCGTGCCTTCGTAACGCTTGAGCCAGGCCTCCAGCCACACCAGTGCGTCCAGGTCCAGGTGATTCGTGGGCTCGTCCAGCAGCAGCAGGTCCGAAGGGCACATCAGCGCGCGCGCAAGTTGCAAGCGCATGCGCCAGCCGCCGGAGAAGCTGTTCACGGGGTTCGTCAGCTCGGTGGTCTTGAATCCCAGCCCCAGTATCAGCGCCTGTGCCCGCGCTGGCGCGTCGTGCGCTCCGGCGTCGTGCAGTTCCATGTAGGCGTGTGCCATGCGGTCGTAGTCGTCGGTGGCCTCGGCCGCGGTGACTTCGGTTTGCGCCGCCAGCAGCGCGGTGTCGCCGTCGACCACGAAGTCGGTGGCGTTCTGGTCGGTTTCGGGCATCTCCTGCGCCACCTGGCCCATGCGCCACTGCGTGGGGATGTAGTACTCGCCCGCATCCTCGTGCAGGCCGCCATTGAACAATGCAAACAGCGACGATTTGCCCGCACCGTTGCGACCCACCAGCCCCACTTTTTCGCCGGGATTCAGGGTGACCGTGGCGCCGTCGAGCAGCAGTTTGGCGCCGCGGCGCAGCACGACATTTTTAAGAGTGATCACAGAGTTTCTTCAGTTCGTTATATTGGAGGATTCAGCCGTGTAGTCATGGCGATGCCCGCGTCGTACCCGCCGTCACTGCCAGGCCTTAGGTCGCGACAGTCCATGTAGCAGATGCATGGATTGCCGCGCTTCGCTCGCAATGACACCGTTGGGTTGAACGTGGGCAATGCCCAAAGACTTGTCAATGCAATTCAAGCAGGGCCTGTCGCGTGAGCAGCAGCACCTGATCGGCACCGGCGCTGGTCTCCAGCCAGACGGCTTCCACTGGCGCAAACGCGGCTTCGAAGTTGTCGCGTTCGTTGCCGATTTCCAGCACAAGTACCCCATTTTCGCTCATATGTGCCGGCGCCTCGCGCAGCAACCGGCGAATGAAGTCCATGCCGTCGCTGCCGCCGGCCAGCGCCAGCACCGGTTCGGCGCGGTATTCAGGGGGCAGATTGGTCATGCTTTGCGCGTTCACGTAGGGCGGATTGCACAAGATGAGATCGTAGGAACCATCGACGCTGGTCAAGCCATCGGACTCGATCAATCGGATTCGATGTTGCAATTCGTGCTGGGCCACGTTGATGCGCGCCACTTCCAACGCGTCGGCCGAGATGTCGGCGCCAATCACCCCGACCTCGGGGTACACCATTGCTGCGATCACGCCCAGGCTGCCGTTGCCGGTGCACAGGTCCAGCACGCGCACCGTCGCCGGGCTCAGCCAGGGATCGATGGCCCCTTGCACCAGAAGCTCGGCAATGAAAGAGCGCGGCACGATGGTGCGCTCGTCGACGTAAAACGGCACGCCCTGCAGCCAGGCTTGGTGCGTGAGGTAGGCAGCGGGTTGGCGCAAACGGATGCGGATGTCGAACAGGGCGGCGATGGCCTGCTGCTGCTCGTCTGTGACGACTTCGTCGGCCACGGAGTCGTCACCTGCCAGCGGTGTATCCAGCGGCAGGCCCAATTGCCACAGCACCAGCCAAGCGGCTTCGTCAAAGGCGTTGTCGGTGCCGTGTCCAAACGCCACGGCGGCTTGCACGAGTTGCTGGGCACCCGCGTCAATCAACTGCAAGATATTCATGCCGGTGAACGCCGACCCAGTTTGAAACGCACGCCAGGGTCCGTTGGGGCGAAGGCTCGGACCAGGTCCAGAGAAGCGGCCATCAGTGCGTGACGTCGAGTGAAAATTCAGTGAACACCGGTACCTCGTCCAGTTCTTCCTGTCGCTGTGCCAGGATCTCTTCTTGAGTAATCGTGCCTGACGGGTTTTCACTGTTTTGCAGGCGCCACATCAAATTGGTGGCCGAGTCGGCGTAAGCCATGCCCTCGCTGCGCTCCACCACGCCGTCCAGGATCAGTTGGGCGATGCTGGCCTCAAACATCTGGCAGCCCACGGCCATGGATTTTTCCATGGCCTCCTTGACCCCGAGAAAATCCGCCTTCTCGATGTGGGTCGCAATCAGCACCGAGTTGATGAGAATTTCAACCGCCGGCACCCGGGCGCCAGTGACGGTGCGCAACAAGCGCTGCGAGATGATGGCCCTTAGCGCCGAGGCCAGGTCACCCAGCATGGTGGGGCGTACCTCCTCGGGGTAGAAACTCAGGATGCGGTTGAGTGCCTGATAGCTGTTGTTGGCGTGCATCGTGGCCAGGCACAAATGCCCGGTCTGGGCGTAGGTCAGCGCCGCCGACATCGTTTCGCGGTCGCGAATCTCACCGATCATGATCACGTCGGGCGACTGGCGCAGCGCATTCTTCAAGGCGGTCTGAAGCGACTGCGTATCGGTGCCAATTTCGCGCTGGTTGATCACCGATTTCTTGTTCTTGAACAGGAATTCCACCGGATCTTCAATCGTCAAAATGTGGCCAAAGGCATTTTCGTTGCGGTGGTTGATCATCGACGCCAGCGTCGTGCTCTTGCCTGTTCCGGTTGCGCCCACCATCAACAGCAGGCCGCGTTTTTGCATGATCAGTTCGCTCAAAACCGGTGGCAGACCGAGTTCCTCCAGCGCGGGAATGTCCCCTTTGATGTAACGTATCACTGCGGCGTAGGAGCCGCGCTGGCGCATGGCGCTGATGCGAAACCGGCCCACACCCGCAAGCGGCATGGCCAGGTTGAGTTCTCCCGTCTGCTCGAGCTCCTCGATGCGCTCGGGCGGGACGATTTCGGCCAGCAGCGAGCGTGTGGCCCCAGGCGAGAGCAACTGGCTGTTGACCGGGACGCATTGCCCGTTGATCTTGATGAGCACAGGGGCGTTGGCCGACAAATAGACGTCGGAGGCGTGTTTCTCGCTCATGAGGGTGAGAATCTGGTGCATCAAACCCATGCTTGCTCCTTGAAAAGCGCTGTCGGTCAGTCGCGCAGCAAATCGTTCAGGCTGGTTTTGGCGCGGGTTTGTGCGTCCACGCGCTTCACGATCACGGCGCAGTACAGGCTGTAGCGGCCATTGTCCTTGGGCAGGTTACCGCTGATCACGACCGAACCCGACGGGATGCGACCATAGCTCACGCTGGCCGTAGCGCGGTCATAGATGGGCGTGCTCTGCCCGATGTACACGCCCATGGAAATGACAGAGTTCTCTTCCACGATCACGCCTTCGACGATTTCCGAGCGCGCGCCGATGAAGCAGTTGTCTTCGATGATGGTCGGATTGGCCTGCATTGGCTCCAGCACGCCGCCAATGCCCACCCCGCCCGAGAGGTGCACGTTCTTGCCGATCTGAGCGCAAGAGCCCACGGCGGCCCAGGTGTCGACCATCGTGCCCTCGTCCACGTAGGCGCCGATGTTAACGAAAGAGGGCATCAGGATCACACCCTTGGCCAGGTAGCTGCCGCGGCGCGCCACGGCGGGCGGCACCACGCGCACGCCGGTGGCCGCGACCGCGGCCTCGTCCATGTGTGCGAACTTGGTACTCACCTTGTCGTAAAACGCCAGATCACCGGCGCGCATGAGGGCGTTGTCGGTCAGGCGAAAACTCAGCAGCACGGCCTTCTTGAGCCACTGGTGCGTAGTCCATTGCCCCACGCCGTTGCGCGTGGCCACGCGCAACTCGCCCTTGTTCAGGCCCGCAATCACGTGCTCGACCGCATCACGCGTGGCTTGAGGAGCTGTCTTGGTGGACAGATTGGCGCGGTCTTCCCACGCGGCGTCGATGATGGCTTCTAGGGCTTGGGTCATGATTTCAGTTCTGGTTGAGGTTGGATTGTGGGGTGCTGACAAAGTCGACAATGCGCTTGGCCGCCTGCACACATTCGGCCGTTTGCGCCACCAGCGCCATGCGGATACGTCCGGCGCCGGGGTTGAATCCTTGCGCGCTGCGTGCCAGGAAGCTGCCGGGCAAAACGGTCACATTGTAGAGAGCATAGAGCTCACGTGCGAAGGCCGCGTCATCACCCTTGAAGCGCGGCGGGATAGCGGCCCACAAATAAAAGCTGGCGTCGGGCAGCGCCACGTCCAGCACCGGTGCGAGCAGTGGCGTGACCTGGGCGAACTTGTCGCGGTATTGTGCCCGGTTCGCCACCACGTGCTCTTCGTCGCCCCAGGCGGCGATGCTGGCCGCCTGCACGATCGGGCTCATGGCGCAGCCGTGGTAGGTGCGGTAAAGAAGGAAGGATTTGAGAATAGCCGCGTCGCCCGCAACGAATCCACTGCGCAACCCGGGCACATTGCTGCGCTTGGACAGGCTGGTGAAGGACACCAGGTTCCTGAAGTCACTGCGTCCCAGCAGCGCCGCTGCCTGCAGTCCGCCCAGCGGCGGCTCGTCACGGAAATAGATCTCGCTGTAGCACTCGTCCGAGGCGATGACAAAGCCGTAGCGTTCGCTCAAGTCAAACAGCTTTTTCCACTCGGACAGCGGCATCACGGCGCCCGTGGGGTTGCCGGGCGAGCAGGTAAATACCAGCTGCGTGCGTGTCCATACGTCCTCGGGCACGCTGTCCCAGTCCACCGCGAAATTGCGCTCGGCCACGCTGGGCACGTAGTGGGCTTCAGCGCCGGCGAGCAGCGCCGCGCCCTCGTAGATTTGGTAGAAGGGATTGGGGCAGAGCACGGTCGCGCCCGCGTGCGTGGGGTCGACCACGGTCTGTGCGAAGGCAAACAGCGCCTCGCGTGAACCGCTGATGGGCAGTACCTGGTTGCCAGGGTCCAGCTCCAGCGCGTAGCGGCGTTGCAGCCAGTTGGTGAACGCGCTGCGCAGCGCGGGTTCACCGGCCGTGGCGGGGTAACTCGAGAGCCCTTTGAGCGAACCGATCAAAGCCTGTTCAATGAACGCGGGCGTGGCATGCCGGGGCTCGCCCATGCCCAGGCTGATGTGGCTGTAGGCCGGATTCGGCGTGACGTCGGCAAAGAGCTGGCGCAGTCGCTCGAACGGATAGGCCTGGAGGCGGGAAAGCAGTGGGTTCATGGTGAAGGATTATCGGTGGCCGGCGCTTGGCGCCAAAGTCAGGCTGTGGCGCCCGTGTGGTCTATGGGTTGATCAGTCCTGACCCTGATCTCGGCTGCCAGACGTGCCAGGATGGCGTCTTGGCGATTCATGGCGACGAGCGGCTGTGCATGGGCGTACTGCGCAAAGTTACGCTGCATCGAATCGGCGTAGCCGGGGTCGTAGTGCAGCGCCAACAACTCTTGCACCACCTGCTCGGTGCGTCCGGCGTGAACCTGCGCCTTCCAGGCGTCGACCACGGCCTTGCTGCGCAGTTCCTTCAGTGCATCCAGGCGTTCGCAGAACAGTGCCGGGTCGCGCACAAAACAGTCATAGTCTTCCAGTAACAGCGCCACGCGCTCAGCCAGCGGCAATTGCAGATCCAGGCAGGGGCTCGCGCGCATGGCGGCGATCAGGTCGGCTGGCACGGTGAGGTTCCCCACCTTCTTGCTCTCACTCTCGATGAACACCGGACGCGCCACATCGAAGCGACGCAGCGCGTCCCAGACCAGGGTGTCGAAACGCTTTTGCGAAGGCTGGGGCTGATCTGGAATCGCACCTAAGACGGAGGCACGGTGACAAGCCAGCGCCTCCAGGTCCAACACCTGCGCGCCCGCCTGGGCCAGCGCGAGCAGCAATCGCGTCTTGCCCGAGCCTGTGGGGCCGCACACGACTTGGTAGCGGTGGCGCCTTGCCTGCTGCGGCAGGTCCGCCAGCACGGCGGCGCGATAGGCCTTGTAGCCGCCTTCGATCAGACTTACCCTGAAACCTATTTGGTCCAGCACCAGTGCCAGTGAGCCGCTGCGCTTGCCCCCGCGCCAGCAATAGACCAGCGGTTTCCACGATTTGGGTGCATCCAGCAACTCGCGCTCGATGTGGGCGGCGATGTTGCGAGCGGCGATGGCCGCGCCGCGCTTCTTGGCTTCAAAGGGATGCACCTGCACGTACATCGTGCCGATGCGCTGGCGCTCTTCGTCGTTGAGTGTGGGCCAGTTCACTGCGCCGGGCAAATGGTCGAGTGCGAACTCGGCCTCGCTGCGCGCATCGATCACGCACGAAAACGCGGAAAGCTGGGCTACAGCCTGCGTCGCCGATATGACTTGAACGCTCATGGCAGCAACTTCTTCAGGGCGGGCCAGACGTTGTCCAGCAGCAGGCCTTGAGCTTCTTCGCGCGGGTGGATGCGATCCGCTTGGAACCACCTTTCGGCATCTGCCCGATCGGCGATGCCGCGCAGCAGGAACGGCACCAACGCCGCTTTGCGCGTCCTGGCGACGTTGGCAAAACTCGCAGCAAACGCCCGCGTGTAATCCGCACCGTAGTTGGGCGGCACTTGCATGCCCAGCAACAGCACCTTGGCGCCGCTGGCTTGAGCGGTCTGCGTCATGTGGTCCAGATTGTCCTGCGTCATGGCCAGAGGCAGGCCGCGCAGCGCGTCGTTGCCGCCGAGTTCAATGATGAGGTGCGTGGGGCGATGCTGTGCCAACAGCGCTGCCAGACGCGAGCGTCCACCAGAGGTGGTGTCGCCACTGATGCTGGCGTTGACGACTTGGGCGGGGATCTTTTCCTTGGCCAAACGCTGCTGCAGCAGTGCGACCCAGCCGCTGCCGCGTTTGAGTCCATACTCGGCGCTGAGCGAGTCGCCCAACACGAGAACCAGCGGCGCAGCCGTTTTGGCCGGCGGCGTGCCCTGGGCCGGCATTGACCCCACCAGTGCCGTCAGCGCGCAGCCCGCGATAAAGTCACGGCGTGTCAGATTTTGAACCAGGAAAGTTTTTTGCATGAGTGAGTCAATCATCACGGTGGAACATGTCAGCAAGGCTGTCACGGACTCCACCGGTACGCTGGATATTTTGCGCGATATTGATTTTGCGCTTGCGCCGCGTGAAACCGTGGCCATTGTCGGTGCATCGGGCTCGGGTAAGAGCACGCTGCTCTCCATCATCGCGGGTCTGGATCGACCCAGCAGTGGCACCGTGCGTCTGGCCACACAGGATCTGTTTGCGCTGGACGAGGACGCGCGTGCCGCCTTGCGCGCGCAAAAGCTGGGATTCGTGTTCCAGAGCTTTCAACTGCTGGCGAATCTGAGCGCGCTGGAGAATGTGATGCTGCCGCTGGAACTGGCCGGGCGCAAGGACGCGCGCCGGGCGGCGAGCGAGATGCTGGTGCGCGTGGGCTTGGGTGAACGCCTGAACCACTACCCCAAGGTGCTCAGTGGCGGCGAGCAGCAGCGCGTGGCGCTGGCTCGCGCTTTTGTGCTGCAACCGGCCGTGCTGCTGGCGGATGAACCCACGGGCAGTCTGGACTTTGCCACCGGTGAAAAGATCATGGATCTGATGTTTGCGTTGAACCGCGAACAGGGCACGACCCTGGTGCTGGTCACCCACGACCCGGCGATTGCGGCCCGTTGTGCCCGAATAATCACGATCGAGGCGGGAAGGCTGCGGCGATAATCCCCTCATGTCCTCACCCAAAGTCTTGTTCGGTTTTCACGCCGTGGGCGTTCGTCTCAAAACGGCCCCTAAATCCATCATCGAAATCCTGTTCGAACCGACCCGGCGCGATGCGCGCATGCGCCAGTTTCTGGAGCGCGCGAATGAGGCTGGAGTGCGGCTGATCGAGGCCGACGGCCTGCGCCTGGCCAAGCTCGCCGGGAGCCACGGACATCAGGGCGTGGCTGCAAGGGTGGAACCGGTGCCTCAGATTCACTCACTGGACGACCTGCTCGACGCCGTGACCGGGCCCGCGCTGCTGCTGGTGCTGGACGGCGTGACCGATCCGCACAACCTGGGCGCCTGTTTGCGGGTGGCCGATGGCGCCGGCGCGCAGGCCGTGATCGCACCCAAGGACCACGCCGTAGGCGTCAACGCGACTGTCGCCAAGGTCGCCAGCGGCGCGGCCGAGACCGTGCCATATTTCATGGTGACGAACCTGGCGCGCACGCTGAACGAACTCAAGGAGCGCAACATCTGGATTATTGGCACGGCCGAAGACGCACCCAAAACCCTGTACCAGGTGGACTTAAAAGGGCCAGTGGCGCTGGTGCTGGGCGCCGAGGGTGAGGGCATGCGCCAGCTCACCCGCAAGACCTGTGACGAACTCATCAGCATCCCCATGCAGGGCGCGGTTGAAAGCCTGAACGTGTCGGTTGCCAGCGGCGTTTGCCTGTATGAAGCGCTGCGCCAGCGCAGTTGAGGCTGTCAATTCTGCTGCTGGCGACGATATTCCCCCCACCCTCAATACACTGGAATCTGACCCATGTCTGTGACTGTCAAACGCGTGGGCTGGTATGCCACCGGCCTCATCCTGGTGGTGCTGGCCGCCTTTTCTGCTTACGTGGCGATCAGCCTGAGTTGGAGCTATTCCAGCGGTGAAAGGGCCGGGTTCCTGCAAAAGATGTCGCTCAAAGGGTGGATCTGCAAGACCTGGGAAGGCGAGCTGTCCCTGATCGCCATTCCCGGTGCGGCACCGGAGAAATTCCTGTTTTCGGTGCGCGATGCGATGGTGGCAAAACGGCTTGAGGCGGCGATGGGAAAGCGCGTCACGCTACAGTACGAGCAGCACAAGGGTGTGCCGTCGTCCTGCTTTGGCGAGACTGAATATTTTGTCGTAGACCTGAGGGAAGTCAGTCCCTGAAATGGCCCTTCATCGCGTTAACGCAGCCTGAACTGCCCCCTGCTCAAACCCAGCCGAACCAGCCCAGCGTGGCGCCTGCAGCCAGCAGCCACAGCATGTGGATACGGGTGCGCCAGACCAGCAGTACACAGACCAGGGTCAGGGCCCAAAGCGGCCAGTCGTGCGCCGCCTGGTCGTGGGCGCTGGTGAGGATCCAGCCGGTGGCGATCAGCAGCGCAATCACGATCGGAGCCAGGCCGAGCTTGAAGGCACGCACGGCGCGCAGGCCGCGGTTTTCATGCCCCCAGCGCGCCGCCAGATAGGTGAGCGTGGTGCTGGGCAGCAGCATGCCGCTCATGGTCGCAACAACACCCAGAAAGCCGGCGGCGCTGCTGCCGGTATTGAGTCCCACGTTCCAGCCCATGAGCGCGACAAACAGCACATTGGGACCGGGCGAGGCCTGGGCGATGGCGATGCTGGCGTTGAATTGAGATTCGGTCAGCCAGTGCTCCTGCACCACCAGATAGCGATGCATGTCGGGCGCCGTGGTGATGGCTCCGCCCACGGCCAGCAGGGACAGCGACAGGTAATGCAGGAACAGGTTGAACCAGTCGCTCAGTCCCAGCGACAGCTGCAGCGCCGCGTTCATGAGCCCAGCTTTCGGTAGCTCAGGGCCCAGGCCACCATGCCCAGACTCGGCAACACCCAGGACAGCGGCCAGTGCAGCAGTGCAATGGCGGCAAAGCAGGCCAGTCCCAGCGCCAGACACACGCGCAAACCCAAGGGGTTTGCCTTCAAGGCCGCCAACAGTTTGAGGCCGGTGGCGGCAATCAGGCCGGCGGCCACGGCGCCCATGCCGCGCAGAGCGCCGGCCACACCCGGGTTGTCGGCGAACTGGCCGTAGACCAGTGCCACGCTCAGCACCACCAGCAGCGGCAACAGCAGCATACCGGCCAGTGCGGCCAAGGCACCCGTCAGGCCGAAGTAGCGCCCTCCGATCATCAGCGACAGGTTCACCACATTGGGTCCGGGCATGATCTGCGCCACCGCCCACTCTTCCACAAACTCTTCCTGGGTCAGCCAACGCTTCTTTTCCACCAGCTCGCTCTGCACGATGGCCAGCACGCCGCCAAAGCCCTGCAGCGCCAGCAGCGTGAACGAGACGAACAGGTCCGTGCGGCTTCGCGGCTGGTTGGGCGCGGCGGCGGTGTGAGGGGGAGCGGGGTTGGCCATCGCTGGATTATCCGTGCAGCGAAAGGAGGCACGCAGGCATGATGCCAATTGTCTATGCTGCCAGCCTGGAGGCGTGCGACGGTGCCGGGATTACAGCTGGCGCTCCCAGGTCTCGCCCACAAGCTCACAACCAAATCCGCGGTAGGGCTCGCTCTGCATCAACCTGAATCCGCGCCTGGCGTAGATGGCGCGCGCTGACGTGAGGTTGCTGTGCGTCCAGAGAATCATGGACTGGTAGCCCTTGGCTTGTGCATAGGCGATGCACTCGTCCGTCAGGCGTGCGCCCAGCCCCAAGCCACGGGCCTCGGGCGTGAGCAGCAGCAAGCGCAATTGGGCCTGCGTTGCGCTCTTTCGCACCACGAACGCCGAACCCACGCGCTGGCCGTCGATCTCAGCGATCCAGCCACGCTCCCACAACGGGTCATGCTGCGCCATCATCCTGGCCACGATGTCGGCCACGAGCACTTCGAATTCGCTGTTCCAGCCATATTCGCGTTGGTACCGTTCGCCGTGTTGTCGCACCACCCAGTTCATGTCCGCGGCCAGCGCTTGGCGCAGTAGCACCGTGTTCTCGTCCATAGCAGGCCTCAGACCGTCAAACCACCCGAGACTTCGATCACCGCCCCGTTGATGTAGCTGGCTTCGTCGCTGGCGAGAAAAGCGTACACGTTGGCAATCTCCTCGGGCTGGCCCAAGCGCCGCAGGGGCACACGGTGCTCCATTTCGGCGATCACCTTTTCCGGGATGCTGGACAGGATCGGCGTGGCGATAAAGCCCGGTGCGACCGCGTTCACGCGCACACCCTTGGGCCCGAGTTCACGGCTCCAGGTCTTGGTGAAACCGATGACTCCGAACTTGGTGGCGGCGTAGTTGGTCTGGCCGAAATTGCCATAGATGCCGACCACGGAGGACGCGTTCAGGATCACGCCGCCGCCCTGCGCCACCATGATATCGGCCACGGCCTGTGCGCAGTGGAAGACGCCGCGCAGATTCACGTCGATGACGCGATCAAACTGCTCCAACGTCATTTTCTGCAAGCGCGCGTCCTGGGTGATGCCGGCGTTGTTCACCAGCACGTCAATGCGACCAAACTGTTCGATGATCCTGGCCACCACGGCGTCGACGTTGGCGCGCTGGGTCACGTCCATGACATAGCCTGCCGCGGTCGCACCCAGCGTCTGACACTGAAGCACCGCGGCATCCACTGCCGCCTGGTGGATATCACAGACCACGACGATGGCGCCTTCGCGCGCAAACTTCAACGCCGTGGCCAGACCGATGCCCTGCGCGGCGCCGGTGATGAGGCCGACTTTTCCGGCGAGACGGGGAGCAAGTGGGGAGGGTGAGGTAGATTGAGTCATGAATTTATGGGGTGGAAATGGTGGGCCGGCCTTACGCCCCAGTGTAGCTGTGGCGCGTGTGCTGGGTTGATGCTGGGTTCCTGTTTGCAGTCGCTGGCGATTCGATCATTTTTTACTGCGGGCTCGTGCCAATGCAGCTTCAATGATGCTGCGCTTCTTGTCCAACACCAGCGTGTCGGTGTGCAAAGTGTGGCTGGGCAGGTCGGACAGCTTTTCCCGCGCCTTTTGCTCAAGGCGCATGGCGTTTTCCGCCGCTTCTCGTTCTGATCTGAACCTGTGAAGCGCATAGCGTTGGCGCGCCTGGTCTGCCTGCTGCTCTGACCAGGCGCTCCAGCCGGTGCGAGCGCCGGATGCGTTTTCCAGCAGGATGCAGTCCACCGGGCACACCGGCAGGCACAACTCGCAGCCGGTGCAATAGGCCTCGATCACGGTGTGCATGAGCTTGTTGCTGCCTACGATCGCGTCGGTGGGGCAGACCTTGATGCACAGCGTGCAGCCTATGCACCAGTTCTCGTCGATATAGGCGACGCTGCGCGGTCCTTCGAAGCCATGGGCCGGATTCAGCGGGCTTTCTGCCTGGCCCGTCAACGCGGCGAGTCGTGCCACGCCCTCGACGCCGCCGGGTGGGCATTGATTGATACCTGCCTCAGCCGTGGCTAGCGCCTGGGCATAGCCGGCACAGTCGCGATAGCCGCAGCGCGTGCACTGGGTTTGCGGCAGCGCTTCCAGCACACGGGCTGGGAACGGAGCGAGCTGCCTGTGCATGCGACTGCTCCGCTGCGACCCGCTCAGACGCGCGTGCGCCTGGCCTTGCTTGCCACTTTTGCTGCCGGCTGCGCGGCCGCTTTCACAAGTGGCTTGGCTGCCGGCTTTGCCACCGGTTTGGCCGCCACGGCGCGCTTGGCCGTGGCCGGCGTTTTGGGCGTGACGACAACGGCAGCTTCAGCAGCGATGGCAGTTTCGGGCGCAGCAGCGACCTCGGACGCCCCAGCCACTTCGATAGCGGCTTGGACCTCGGGCGCGGCAGCGACTTCGGCGCGCGCGGCAACTGGCGCCCGGGCCTTGAAGGTGTGTTGCAGTATGAATGACTTGACTTCGGGATACACCGCCTCGCGCCAGCGCCGACCGCTGAAAATCCCGTAGTGACCCGCGCCCTTGACCTCAAAGTGACGCTGCGCCGAGTCAATTACGCCGCTGCAAATGCTGTGCACGGCCTCGGTCTGGCCCGAGCCCGAAATATCGTCCAACTCGCCTTCCACGGAGAACAGCGCGGTGCGGGTGATGTCCTGAGGCCGCACACGCTCCACCTTGCCATCGACACCTCTGACGTCCCAAGTGCCATTGACCAGGCTGAACTCCTGAAATACCACCCGAATGGTCTCCAGGTAGTAGTCGGCGTCCATGTCCAAAACGGCGTTGTACTCGTCATAGAACTTGCGGTGGGCTTCGGCGCTGGTGCCGTCGCCCTTGATCAAATCCTGAAAATAGTCGTAGTGACTCTTGGCGTGGTTGCTCGGGTTCATCGCCACAAAGCCCGTGTGTTGCAGGAAGCCGGGATAGACGCGCCGGCCCGCACCCGGGAAATTTTGCGGCACGCGGTAGATCACGTTGTTCTCAAACCAGCTTGAGCTCTTGTTCGTGGCCAGATTGTTCACCGCCGTGGGTGACTTGCGCGCGTCGATCGGCCCTCCCATCATGGTCATGGTCAGCGGCGTGGTCTCGCCGCGGCTGGCCATCAAGGCGACCGCTGCCAGCACCGGCACCGTGGGCTGGCACACGCTCATGACGTGGCAATTGCCGTAGATCCCCTGCAGATGGCGTATGAACTCCTGCACGTAGTTCACATAGTCGTCCAGATGAAACGCACCCTCGGACTGCGGCACCAGACGCGCATTCTTCCAGTCAGTGATGTAGACCTTGTGGTCCTTGAGCATGGTCTTGACGGTGTCGCGCAGCAGCGTGGCGTAGTGCCCGGAGAGCGGCGCAACGATCAGCACAGCGGGCTGATTCTTGAGCGTGGTCAGCGTCGCGGTGTCGTCGGTAAAGCGCTTGAAGCGGCGTAGTTCGCAAAAGGGTTTATCGATCTCGATGCGCTCGTGAATGGCCACAGACACGCCTTCAACGTCCACGGTGCGCAGGCCAAATTCGGGCTTGAGGTAGTCCTTGCCCAGTCGATACACCAGATCGTAGCCAGCCGACACGCGCTGGGCAAAGGGGTTTTGCCCCAGCACCGACTGCGGATTGCTGTATATCTTGGAGGCCGCCTGCGCGAAATCGGCAAAGGGCTCCATCAGGGAGCGCTGCGATTCATAGAGTTGGTAAAGCATGGAGAACCTCAAAATTGAAAAATGTTGCAGTGCAATATAACAGGCATTGCGTGAGCGCAGGTGAGGACTTCCCCTAAATATTCAGCCATTTTGCCGCGCGGCGTCAGTCAGCAGAAAGCTTTCCACTCGGCTCGGGGCAAGCAGCAAAAGCAAGCTGCAACAAGGCGGGGTCAGCGCTGCGCCCATGCTTTGAAAATCAAATCACTTTGGCAATGGAGGCGCAAACGTAGTCGATGTTCTTGCTGTTCAAGGCCGCCACGCACATGCGGCCGGTGTCCGTGCCATAGACGCCGAACTCGTTGCGCAGGCGCACCATCTGGTCCCTGGTGAGCCCGGAATAGCTGAACATGCCAATCTGCTGGGTGATGAAGCTCATGTCCTGCTGCACGCCCGCGGCCTGGAGCTTTTCCACCAGCAGCGAGCGCATTTTTTTGATGCGCTCGCGCATGGCGGCGAGTTCCTGCTCCCACAGCGCGCGCCACTCGGGGTTGCCCAGCACGGCCGCGACCACGGCGCCGCCGTGCGTGGGCGGATTGCTGTAATTGGTGCGGATCATGATCTTGAGCTGGCTCAAGACCCGATCGGCTTCGTCCTTGCTCTGGCACAGCACCGAAAGCGCGCCCACGCGTTCGCCGTACAGGCTGAAGCTCTTGCTGAACGACGTGGACACCAGAAAGTTCAACCCCGCAGCCACAAACTTTTGCACTGCGGCACCGTCTTGCGCCAGGCCGTGGGCAAAGCCCTGATACGCCATGTCCAGGAACGCGGTCAGATTCCTGGCCTTGACTGCGGCCACCACCTGGTCCCACTGCTCGGACGTGATGTCGTATCCCGTGGGGTTGTGGCAGCAGGCATGCAGCACCACCACGGTGCCGGGTGCCGCGCCATTCAGCGTTGCCAGCATGGCGTCGAAATTGACGCCACGTTTGTCCGCGTCGTAGTACGGATAGGCTTCTACAGTGAAGCCAGCTTCGGTAAAGAGCGCGCGGTGGTTTTCCCAGCTCGGGTCGCTAATCAGCACCTTGGCGCCGGGATTGAGCCGCTTCAGGAAATCGGCTCCCACCTTGAGCCCGCCAGTGCCGCCAATCGCCTGTACCGTGGCGACTCGGCCGGATTTGACGGGCTCGCTGTCCGCACCAAAAACCAGGCCCTTGACGCCAGCATCGTAGGCTGCGATGCCATCGATGGGCAGGTAGCCGCGCGGCTTGGGGGAGTCCATCATGGCCTTCTCGGCGGCCTGGACGCAGGCTAACAGGGGCAACTTACCGTTCTCGTCGAAATACACGCCCACGCCCAAATTCACCTTGTTCGGGTTGGTGTCGGCATTGAATTGTTCGTTCAAACCCAGAATCGGGTCGCGCGGGGCCATTTCGACAGCGGAAAAGAGAGACATGGGAAGGTCCTAGGATGAAAAGTCGGGAGGATAAAAATAGAGAAAAGGGGTCACAGCACAAGGCCGTGTGAGTGCGCGATATTTTACCGTTCAAGGGCGGCACTTGGCGCGCTGCACCCCGGTTTGAAGGCGCAGTGTGTGCATCGAGCCCTTGGTGCACTCCACCCTCAGGGGCAACCGTGGGCTTGGCTAAGGCCTTTCAGAAATGCCCGGCGCACGTTGCCTGCGGTCATGGCGGCGGCGATTTCCTTGGAGTGGCGCTCGGCGCCGCTGAGTCTTCTGACCCAACCACGGTAGGGGACCAAGCCTTCGACCGCACCTTTGAATGCGCTCACGGCACCGTCGTCCATCAGGGCCATGCCGCGTTCCGTGGTGCTGAGGTTTTCGGTGGTTGACGGCACATCAATGTCCGGTCCCAGCACCGAGTCCAAGGTCTGCACCTGCGTCAGGAGTGCCGCGCAGCTTTGATCCAATGGCACGCCGTAGGGGGTCTTTCGGGCCTCCAACAGCAATGGTGGAATGCTGGCCTGGCCCACGTTGAAGTCTGCCAGGGGTGCTGTCGCCGCGTCGGAGAAGCGCGAGGGTTGAGAGGTGGAACACGCGCCAAGAACGAGCACCATTGCCAAAAGTATAGGTGCCGCTTCGATGCAGTGACGGTCCTCGCTGCCATCGCCAACGCGGTTAAATCGCGTGATATCAGGTGGGTTCATGTGTGGCGGTTCGGGCAGGGGTGGTCTGCATGCAGACCCAGCGCGGCGCGGTAGCTCGCCAGAACGCGGCGACCCGCAGCGCCAAAGAGCGTGAGCTGTATGGCGCTGCCCTGCACGCACACTGCGGTGCGGGTGTGCAGAAATTTCTGCTGTTCTTCGATCGACGCGACTTGCGACCACGGTATGAAGAGCGGTGGACAGAGAAACCGAAAGGGCAAGAAGATGGACACTTCGAAGCCTGAGCTTGCGACGGTGACGAACAGGCAGTTTGCGTAACGAACCGGAAACCACGCAATCTTGCCCAGGCTGCCCGAAGCAAACCGAAACCGTTCGCCGTCAGCCAGTGAACCACGTGAGAACCGCTGTGCAAGCGAGCGCCAGCCGGATAGATGGGACAGAAGGCCGCCTATGGCGAGCCAGGCTGCAACGAACAGCGGGATGAAGAACTCCGGCGTAAGGTGGTGCGTCATTTCGGCTTGGGCATTTTGATGCAGTCAAAACAACCGCAATGCGTTTCCGGTACCGCAACTATACCCAATGTGCCTTGCCGGCGGCGGGTTAGTTTGCACTGCGTTGGATGGGCTGACGCAAATGGATAACATCTGACGTTACTTTGTCGATTGAATCGCTCGCTATGCCCGCACCTGCCCCCAGCGCCACTCCCGTTTCGCCGCACTCTGCTGATGTTCCGTCAGCACCTGACAGTGGCACGTTCGTGCGCTTCCCCGGTTCGCCGTTTGAACTTTTCATGCCCTACCCGCCGGCCGGGGATCAGCCGGCGGCGATTGCGCAGCTGGTCGAAGGCATCAACGACGGCGAGGTGTTTCAGACACTGCTGGGCGTGACGGGGTCCGGCAAGACCTTCACCATGGCGAATGTGATCGCGCGCATGGGACGACCGGCGATCGTGTTTGCCCCCAACAAGACGCTGGCGGCGCAGTTGTACAGCGAGTTTCGCGAGTTCTTTCCGAAGAACGCGGTCGAGTATTTTGTGAGCTACTACGACTACTACCAGCCCGAGGCCTACGTGCCGCAGCGCGACCTGTTCATCGAGAAGGACTCGGCCATCAACGAGCACATCGAGCAGATGCGCCTGTCGTGCACCAAGAGCATTCTGGAGCGACGCGACGTGGTGATTGTGGCCACGGTGTCGGCCATTTACGGCATTGGTCAGCCCGAGGCTTACCACCAGATGGTGATGACGCTGCGCGCGGGCGACAAGGCTGGCCAGCGCGACGTGATTGCGCAGCTGATCCGTATGCAATACCAGCGTAACGACATCGAATTTTCGCGCGGCACCTTCCGTGTGCGCGGCGACACCATCGACGTATTTCCGGCCGAGCATTCCGAATTGGCGGTGCGCATCGACCTCTTTGACGACGAGATCGAGTCGCTGCAGCTGTTCGATCCTTTGACAGGCCGCATTCGGCAGAAGATACCCCGCTTCACGGTCTATCCCAGCAGCCACTACGTCACGCCGCGCGACCGTGTGCTCGCCGCCGTGGAGACGATCAAGGTCGAACTGGTGCAGCGCGTGAAGGAGCTGCTGGCGGCGGGCAAACTGGTGGAGGCGCAGCGCCTGGAGCAGCGCACCCGCTTTGATCTGGAGATGTTGAGCGAAGTAGGTCACTGCAAGGGCATCGAAAACTACACGCGCCATCTGTCAGGCGCGGCGCCAGGCGAGCCCCCGGCTACGCTCACCGACTACCTGCCCAAGGACTCGCTCATGTTTTTGGATGAGAGCCACGTGCTGATCGGCCAGTTTGGCGGCATGTACAACGGCGACAGGGCACGCAAGACCACCTTGGTGGAATATGGTTTTCGTCTGCCCAGCGCGCTGGACAACCGACCGCTCAAGTTTGAGGAGTTCCAGACCAAGATGCGCCAGGCGGTGTTCGTCTCGGCCACACCCGGCAACTGGGAGAACGAGCACACGGGCAAGGTGGTGGAGCAACTGGTGCGCCCCACCGGTCTGGTGGACCCGGAGGTGGAGGTGCGCCCGGCCACTCATCAGGTGGACGACGTGCTGCAGGAAATCCGCATCCGCGTGGAGAAGAACGAGCGCGTGCTCATCACCACGCTGACCAAGCGCATGGCCGAGCAACTGACCGATTACCTTGCCGACAACGGCGTCAAGGTGCGCTACCTGCACAGCGACGTGGACACGGTGGAGCGCGTGGAAATCCTGCGCGATTTGCGCCTGGGCGCCTTCGACGTGCTGGTGGGCATCAACTTGTTGCGCGAAGGCCTGGACATCCCCGAGGTGTCTCTGGTGGCGATCCTGGACGCCGACAAGGAGGGCTTTCTGCGCTCTGAGCGGTCACTGATCCAGACCATTGGGCGGGCCGCGCGCAACCTGCATGGGCGCGCCATCTTGTACGCTGACCGCGTCACGGAGTCGATGCGTAAGGCCATGGGAGAGACCGAGCGCCGACGCGCGCGCCAGGTAGAGCACAACCTGGTGTATGGCATCACGCCGCGCAGCATCGTGAAGCAGGTGAAAGACCTGATCGACGGTGTCTACAGCGAAAAGGCGGGGCGTGAAATGGAACGACTGGAGCAGGATGCGCTGCAACGCGCGCTGGTGGAGGACATGAGCGAGAAGGATGTGTCGCGCGAAATCAAGCGCCTGGAAAAACTGATGCTGGAGCACGCCCGCAATCTGGAGTTCGAAAAGGCGGCGCGGGTGCGCGACCAATTGCATCTGCTCAAGCAACAGGCCTTCGGTGCGCCGGGTACAGACAACGTGGTGGCAATTTCCTCCGCTGCCGCAGGTTTACCCGAGTGAAACTCCGGGGCTTCTGTTATACTTGAGCAAATCAGTCGACAAATGGCGCAGTCGGGTTTATTCCGACCCGGCGGCGCCGGGCGTATCGCGCTGACTGGTCAAACTTTCAGGAGTAGAAAATGCGTCTCACCACCAAAGGCCGTTTTGCGGTCACCGCGATGATTGACCTGGCTTTGAGGCACGGCACGGGACCGGTCACGCTCGCCGCGATCAGCCAGCGCCAGCAGATTTCGCTGTCCTATTTGGAGCAACTGTTCGGCAAGCTGCGTCGCAACGACCTGGTGGAGTCCACACGTGGGCCCGGTGGGGGTTACTCGCTCGGACGCAAGGCCGCAGACATCACGGTGGCCGACATCATCACCTCGGTGGATGAACCCATCGACGCCACGCAGTGCGCTGGCAAGGAAAACTGCCTGGGTGAGGCCGGGCGCTGCATGACGCACGACTTATGGACCGCCTTGAACGAGCGCATGGTGGCGTTTCTGGACTCGGTGAAGCTGCAGGATTTGGTGGACCAACAACTCGCCAAGGGTGTGCAGATCGAGGGCAAACCCGCCGTCAAGCGTGCTATTTCCGCCATGCCCGTGGCCAAGCCTATGCGCATGAACATCCCCAATTCGGTGTTTGCCCTGGGCAACGCCTTTGCCAAGTCCTGAAAGAACAGTAGCCATGGATACGACGCCTCACTTTCCGATTTACATGGATTACAGCGCCACCACGCCGTGCGATCCGCGCGTCGTGGACGCGATGATCCCCTGGTTGCGCGAGCATTTCGGCAACCCCGCTTCGCGCAGCCATGCTTGGGGCTGGGAAGCGGAAGCCGCGGTGGAGAAAGCGCGCACGCAAGTGGCAGACCTGATCGGCGCGGATCCGCGCGAAATCGTCTGGACTTCGGGCGCCACCGAATCCAACAACCTGGCGCTCAAGGGCGCGGCGCACTTCTACCAGGGCAAGGGAAAACACATCATCACGGTCAAGACCGAGCACAAGGCAGTGCTTGACACCTGCCGTGAGCTCGAGCGCCAGGGCTTTGAGGTGACCTATCTGGACGTGCAGAGCGACGGTCTGCTGAACCTGGACAGCTTCAAGGCCGCGATTCGACCCGACACCATTCTGGCCAGCGTGATGTTCGTGAACAACGAAATCGGTGTGATCCAGGACATCGCCGCGATCGGCAGCGTGTGCCGCGACAAGGGCATCATTTTTCATGTGGATGCGGCCCAGGCCACGGGTCGCGTGGCCTTCGACCTGAGCCAGTTGCCGGTCGATCTGATGAGCCTCACAGCGCATAAGACTTATGGCCCCAAGGGTATCGGCGCGCTGTTTGTGCGGCGCAAACCGCGCGTGCGGCTGGAAGCCCAGATGCATGGCGGCGGGCATGAACGCGGCATGCGCTCGGGCACCTTGCCCACGCACCAGATTGCCGGCATGGGCGAGGCCTACCGCATCGCGAAGGAAGAAATGGCGAGCGAGACGCTGCGCATCCGGGGCCTGCACGACCGCATGGTGGCGGGCCTCAAGGGCATTGAGCAGGTGTTCATCAATGGGCACGAGACACAGCGCATCCCGCACAACCTGAACATGAGCTTCAACTACGTCGAAGGCGAGTCGCTGATCATGGGCATCAAGGGTTTGGCCGTCTCCAGCGGCTCGGCTTGCACCTCGGCCAGCCTCGAGCCCAGCTACGTGCTGCGCGCGCTGGGTCGCAGCGATGAACTCGCACACAGCAGCCTGCGCATGACCATCGGCCGCTTCACGACCGAGGCCGAGATCGATTACGCGGTGGATACGATCAAGACCAATGTGGCCAAGCTGCGCGACCTGAGTCCGCTGTGGGAGATGTATCTGGACGGCGTTGACATCAGTGCCATTCAGTGGGCAGCGCACTGATCTATGTGCAAACATGACAACAGAATTGTCATTGCGAGCAGCCTGTTTCCGACTGCGAAGCTGCATACTGGCGATGCGGCCCGGATTCGTCATTGCGATTGCCGCGTCGCTTTCGCTCGTCGCAATAACGGCGCGGCAATCTAGGGTGGAGCGCCACAGAAAAATTCATGGATTGCCACGGCCTACGGCCTCGCAATGACGTAACAACGAGATAAGAGGTAAAGAAAATGGCATACAGTGAAAAAGTTGTCGAGCACTACGAGAACCCGCGCAACGTGGGTTCCTTCGACAAGGGTGACGAATCGGTTGGCACCGGCATGGTTGGCGCGCCGGCCTGTGGCGACGTGATGAAGCTGCAAATCAAGGTCAATCCGCAGACCGGGGTGATCGAAGACGCGCGCTTCAAGACCTATGGCTGCGGCTCGGCCATTGCTTCGTCGTCGCTGGTGACCGAATGGGTCAAGGGCAAAACCCTGGATCAGGCCGCCGCGCTGAAAAACAGCGAGATCGCCGAAGAGCTGGCGTTGCCGCCGGTGAAAATCCACTGCTCCATTCTGGCCGAGGACGCGATCAAGGCGGCGGTGGCCGATTACCGCCAAAAGCACCTTTCCTGAAACCGACAATGCGTGTCCACGCTCGCTGCGTTGCATTAACGAAAATATCATGGCAGTGACTCTGACTGAAGCCGCCGCAAGGCATGTGACCCGCTACCTGGCCAAACGCGGCAAAGGCGTGGGCGTGAGCCTGGGCGTGAAGACCACAGGCTGTTCCGGCCTGGCCTACAAGCTCGAATACGTGGATGAATTTGCGCTCGAAGACACCGTGTTCGAAGGGCATGGCGTCAAGCTCGCGGTCGATCCCAAGAGCCTGGCTTATCTGGATGGAACCGAACTGGATTTCGTGCGCGAGGGGCTGAACGAGGGCTTCCGCTTCAACAATCCCAATGAACGCGACAAGTGCGGGTGCGGCGAATCTTTTCGTGTGTAAGGTTGCGGCGCGCGATCAGCTCGCTACTGCCGCGTCTTCGCGACTGGCGCGTCGCCTCGCTTGCGGCCACCGACCCACTCGTCATCGCGAGGCCGCAGGCCGTGGCGATCCATGCATCCGTCCCATGAAACTCGCGCATTGCCGCGTCGCTGCGCTCCTCGCGCTGGCGATTCGGTCAATGCCGGTTCATGGCTGGCATGCGGCCGGTATGCGGTTTGCGCCGGCGCAAAAGGGCAACAGAATTTTTCGACCCAATGACCAGCCTTCAGTCCAATGACTTTGAACTGTTCGATCTGCCTGCGCGGTTTGCGCAGGATCGCGCGGCCATCGATGCGCGCTGGAAAGCCCTGCAGCGCGAGGCGCATCCGGACAGGTTCGCGGCCGAGGACGCCACCGCGCAGCGCCTGGCACTGCAATGGTCGGTGCGCATCAACGAGGCCTACCAACGGCTGAAGGACCCGCAAAAGCGCGCTGCCTACTTGTGCGAGTTGAATGGAGCGCCCATCGCTGCCCACACCAACACCTCCATGCCAGGCGCATTCCTGATGCTGCAGATGAGCTGGCGCGAAGCGCTGGAGGACGCCAGCGGTGTGGATGAGCTCGAGGCCATCGGCACACTCGCTCAGAGCTACAAGAAGTTGGCACTCGCGAGGATTGAAGCTGGAGTCGACCTGGAACACGACTACACGGCGGCAGCGGGCGAGGTCAGAGCCCTGATGTTTGTGGAGAAATTTCTGGCCGAGGTGCACACGCGCATCGAGCAGGCCGAAAATGCGGCTGCGGCTAAGGGACAATAAGAGCATGGCTTTACTTCAAATTTCCGAGCCCGGACAGACGCCCGACCCGCATCAGCGGCGCGTCGCCGTGGGCATCGACCTGGGCACGACCCATTCGCTGGTAGCGGCGGTGCGCAGCGGCGTGGCCGAGTGTCTTCCCGATGAGCAGGGCAGGGTGATACTGCCCTCGGTTGTGCGCTATCTGGCCGACAGTGGGCGCATGATCGGTTATGAGGCGCTGGCCGCCACAGCGCAGGATCCCCAAAACACCATTTCGTCCGTGAAACGTTTCATGGGCCGCGGCCTGGACGACATCGTGCGCCGCGACAAGCTCCCCTACAGCTTCGTCGAGCAAAAGGGAATGATCAGCCTGCACACCGTGGCAGGGGTGAAGTCACCGGTGGAAGTGAGCGCCGAGATTCTGGCCACGCTGCGCTACCGAGCCGAGGACACCTTCAACGCCGATCTCTATGGCGCCGTGATCACAGTGCCAGCGTATTTTGACGACGCGCAGCGCCAAGCGACCAAGGACGCAGCACAACTCGCCGGCATCAAGGTGCTGCGCCTGATCAACGAACCCACGGCTGCAGCCATCGCTTACGGGCTGGACAACGCCAGCGAAGGGATCTACGCGATCTACGACCTGGGCGGGGGCACCTTCGATATTTCGATCCTGCGCCTGTCCAAAGGCGTGTTTGAAGTCCTGGCCACGGGCGGTGACTCTGCCCTGGGCGGCGATGACTACGACCGGGCCCTGGCCGACTGGGTCATGGCGCAGGCAGGCGTGCAGGTCAAGACTCCGCAAGACAAGGCCATCGCCATCATCGCTGCGCGCGCCTGCAAGGAACAGCTGTCGGCCGCGCACTGCGCCGCTTGCCACGCCTGCATTGGCGGCGAAAACGTGCGCTTCGACGTGGTGAAGGATCAGTTCGAGAGGCTCACCGCAGAACTCACAGCACGCACCATGAGCGCGGTGCGCAAGACGCTGCGCGACGCGGGCTTAAGCAAGGACGAGATCAAGGGCGTGGTCATGGTCGGCGGCTCCACCCGCATGCCGCAGATCCAGCGCGCCGTGGCCGAGTTCTTCGGACGCGAGCCTTTGACCAATCTGAATCCGGACGAAGTGGTCGCCATTGGCGCAGCCATTCAGGCCAATCAACTGGCCGGCAACAACGCTGCCGGCGAGCTGCTGCTGCTGGACGTGATCCCATTGTCGCTGGGGATTGAGACCATGGGTGGCCTGGTGGAGCGCATCGTGCCGCGCAATCAGACCATTCCCATAGCGATGGCGCAGGACTTCACCACCTTCAAGGACGGTCAGACCGCGTTGGCGCTGCATGTGGTGCAGGGCGAACGCGACCTGGTGGCCGACTGCCGCAGCCTGGCGCGATTTGAGCTGCGCGGCATTCCGCCGATGGTGGCGGGGGCGGCGCGCATCCGAGTGAGCTTCACCGTCGACGCCGATGGTCTGCTCAGCGTCGAGGCGACAGAGCAGCTCTCGGGTGTGCACGCCCGGATCGACGTCAAGCCTTCCTATGGTTTGAGCGACGAGCAGATCGCCACCATGCTGCGGGACAGTTTTTCCACCGCGCAGCAAGATATGCAGGCCAGGGCGCTGGCCGAGGCACGGTTGGAGGCCGATCGCATGGTCCTGGCCACGCACAGCGCGCTCCAGGCCGACGGCGATTTGCTGGACGGCAATGAACGCGTCCGGATCGACGCCTTGATTCTGGCCGCCGAGCAGGCCAAGCCGCATGCCGACGCGGCTCGCATTGAAGCCGCAACCCAGGCCCTGGCCAAGGGCACCGAGGCTTTTGCCGCTGAGCGCATGAACCGCGGCATCCGACAGGCCCTGGCGGGCCGAAACATAGAAACTGTTTGAGAATCCCATGCCCATCATCAACATCCTGCCGCATCCCGAATACTGCCCGCAAGGCGTGCAAATATCTGCGCCCGTGGGCACCAGCATCTGCGAAGCGCTGCTGGAGAACAGGATCAACATCGAGCACGCCTGCGACATGAGCTGCGCCTGCACCACCTGCCACGTGATCGTGCGCGAAGGTTTCAACTCGCTGAATGAACTCGACGAGAGCGAGGAAGATCTGCTGGACCGCGCCTGGGGCCTGGAGCCAAACTCGCGCCTGAGCTGTCAGGCGATATTGGCGCAGCACGACATCACCGTGGATATCCCCCGCTACTCGATCAACCACGCCAAAGAGAACCACTGATGCGCCAGATCGTCCTCGACACTGAAACCACGGGCCTGTCGGCTGCAGGCGGCGACCGCATCATTGAAATCGGCTGCGTGGAACTGCTGCACCGAAAGCTCACAGGCAACAACAAGCATTTCTATCTGAACCCCGAGCGCGACAGCCACGAAGACGCGCTCAAGGTGCACGGCATCAGCAACGAATTTTTGCGCGATAAGCCCAAGTTCTCGGCCGTGGCAGATGAGCTGCTGGAGTATCTGGCGGGCGCCGAAATCATCATCCACAACGCACAGTTCGATGTGGGTTTTCTGAACAGGGAATTGGAGTTGCTGGGGCGTGAGGTCCTGAGCCAACATGTGGGCAGCGTCACCGATACCCTGGCGATGGCCAAAGAAATGTTCCCCGGCAAGCGCAATTCACTCGATGCCCTGTGCAACCGCCTCGGTGTCGACAACTCGGGGCGAACCCTGCACGGCGCTTTGCTCGATGCGGAGCTGCTGGCCGATGTCTACATCAACCTCACACGTGGCCAGGATGCTTTGCTGATTGACTCGGGTGAGCCGCAGGGAACCCAGAGCGCGGGCGCCGCGGCCCTGGATCTCAGTGCCTATGATTTGCCTGTGATCCTGGCAAATGAGCAGGAGTCACTCGCCCATGAGGAAGTCCTGGGCCAACTCGACAAGTCCAGCAAAGGTAAAACAGTTTGGAGAAATTTGGCCTCTTCTATGGCATAATTCGAGGCTTACCTGAACAGAATTCAGGGCGGTTAGCTCAGGGGTAGAGCACTGCATTCACACTGCAGGGGTCGCAAGTTCGAAACTTGCACTGCCCACCAATATTGCTAATAAAATCAACAGCTTGTAGCTGTTTTCAGCAAAAGAGGTGTAAAAAAGTAGTACGAAACGCTCGTGCTACTTTTTTTTCGTCTGTACTTCCCAAATTCAGTACATTTTTTGTTTGAATTTTCCGCAAAAGCAGCTATCGGACAGCTACGGACGGCTTGACGTGTCTTGTGGGAGCAACGCTACAGCGAAGAAGTTCGCGGCGCGAGGCTGGAGTGCGGTCAGTCCCATAAACTTTCCCTGTTCCAAAAACACGAGTGGCCTTTATGGATGATGAGATTGAAATCGTTTACTCCCCGTTGCAGCAGACCTACACGAGCGGTGGCCACGAGTTAAAGATCCACATCTACAGTGCTGCGGACGAGGCTGATTGGATGCTCGATGTGGTCGATGCTGGCGGCTCGTCTACCGTTTGGGACGACAGGTTTGCGACTGACCAGGAGGCGCTGGACGAAGCGCTGCGCACGATCGCTGAAGAAGGCGTGGAAGTGTTTTTGACTGAAGCGCAGCCTGGCAAGACGCATTGGGTTTTTGCTCGTGCAGTCGGAGTTCGTCAGCGGGATGGTCCAAGCAGTGACTAATTCCAAATGGTCCGCATCAACTATCCTGGCAACACGCCGGCCAAGCTAATTGTCGCCAACCATCCAAACAATCAACATCAAACAGGGGCGCACAAATATGAGATGTTTACTGATTATCGCGGCTGCTGTCGCGCTAGCATCGTGTGGTGGCGGCGGGGGTGGATCGACTGCGCCAGTCGCTGTGGTGCCACCAACTCCTGTCACTTGCACAGCGCCAGCAGTGTTGACGAACGGCGCCTGTGTGACGCCAACGTATGCAGTTGGCGGGACAGTCACGGGACTGACCCCTGGCACTCAAGTGGTCCTGCAAAACAACGGCGGAGACGCAGTGACGGTGAGCGCTGATGGCACGTTCGTGTTCTCCACGGCAGTGGCGGCAAATGCGGCGTTTTCGGCATCTGTTGGGACACAACCAGCCGTTGGATCTTGCAGCGTAGCTGGCGGAACTGGAACGATGGGCGGCTCAGCCGTCACAAGTGCCGCAGTTTCCTGCGTCGATCCATGTAGCCCTGTTATTGCCAACTTAACTTACCCAAGTTCATATAACGGGGTATTCGCATTACCTACCCCTACGCAGAAGCTACCTGCAGGGGTAGTCAGGGGTATGGGGCTAAAGGATTACTATCCTGGAAATCCAACGGGGAAAATTGGTTGCAACAACACCGGAACAGTTGAAGCTCATGCGGCATATATTGTGACACTCGACAAGATTAAAGCAGATGGGGTGGACACCATTTGGGTATACAACTATGGATCTTGGGATGACATTACCAAACCAGTCTACAGCATTGACAAATCAACAATGCAAATTTCAGATTCAGAGATGACATTTTTGGTGTCAGAAGCAACCAAGAGAAATCTAAAGGTGTTCATGACGTTTCAGTTCTCCACTAATGATGTAAAAGGTAATTCATTGCCGCTTGGAACTGTGCTACCTGTCGCAACATTGAAATCAATGCTCGCATCATATAAACAGTGGGCAGTAGATTATTCGGCATTCAGTCAATCAATTGGTGTGTCAGGTTTTTCAGCAGATTGGAATGCAAACTATGTTCCACCTGATGCCTCATATAACGAGATTTACATGGCAAGTATGCTCGATATTATCAAGGCAATTAAGCCAGGATTTAAGGGGAAAATCGTTTACGGCGAAAACAACAATTTGGTTGACAGTAGATTCGAAGGGTACGTTGATTACCTGAAAATGATGCTCGCTAATCCCAACCCAATGTTGACTGATGCTGAGAACAAAAATCTTGCAGTAGCCGCAATCAAGAGTCGATATCTTGACCAAATTGCAAATTACTACCAATATGGACCTGTCAATATCCCAGTGATTTTTGACATCTTGGTGGAAAGCAAATATGACTTTTTTGTAAATGGTTGGACTGAGGATGGGTTCTGTGTCAATAACTGTATCCAAAACACATACTCGACAGACTTTAGTGTCCAAGCGATTGGCATTGAGGCTGCGTTGGAAGCAGTAAGCAGTCAAACTACAGTTAAGTCCGCTGGCACAAGCATTGTTTCTGCATATTGGCTAAGTGACACAGTGGTTCCAATCAACGATAACGTGACGGCTAACACTGGATTTCCAAATCAGTCAGAATCTGTTCGCAATAAGCCAGCGGAAGGTATTATTAAGTATTGGTACACGCCGTAAACCGGCGCAGCCTACGGCGCTGAAGACAGCGGCGCACGGCTGAACCGGTGGTCACAGCGAAACAGGTGCACCACCATCTTGCGGCTCCCAACGAACGGATAGCACCGCCGAAGACGTTGGCGGCATTTTCAAGAAGCTGCTGATTTCTTCACCATCTAAAACGCCTGTCTGTTCAGCCATCCAAGGCCGAACTTTTATACCCAGAGTTTCCACCCGAAAAATTGTTCAAATTTGCGCGACCACTGCAGCAGCATCTAAGCTGACAGATTGTCTTGGTGCTTTCCGGCCAGACCCAGGTAGGCTTCGATGACGCGCGGGTCGCGTGCCAGTTCACTGGCCTCGCCCTGCAAGCTGATGCTGCCTGTCTCCAGCACATAGCCGTAGTCTGCCACCTGCAGCGCGGCGCGCGCATTCTGTTCCACCAGCAGGATCGACACGCCTTGCTCGCGCAGTGTGGCAATGATGCGAAAGATCTCGCGCACGATCAGTGGTGCCAGTCCCAGACTGGGTTCGTCCAACATCAGCAGGCGCGGCCTGGCCATCAGCGCGCGGCCTATGGCCAGCATCTGACGCTCGCCACCTGAGAGCGTTGCTGCGAATTGTTCGCGCCGCTCCTTGAGCCTCGGAAACAGAGCGAAGACTTCTTCAAGGATTTGCGCCTGGTCGCGCAGTCCACGGCGGTAGCGATCGAAGGCGCCGAGTTCGAGGTTGTCTTGCACGCTCATGGCTGCGAACAGCTCGCGCTTTTCCGGCACCAGTGTCATGCCGGCGCGTACCATCTGCTCGACCTCGGGCGAGCGATGCAACTCGCCTTCGAAGGCGATCTCGCCGCGCGAGGGCAGCACGCCCATGATGGCCGAGAGCAGCGTGGTCTTGCCCGCACCGTTGGGGCCGATGACGGTGACGATCTGTCCTGCACCCACCGTCAGGCTGGTGTCCACCAGCGCGTCAACGAGGCCGTAGGAGACGGTCAGCTTGCGCACGTCCAGCACGGTGTTCGCGGGCTGGTTCATGGCGCCACCCCGCCCAGATACGCTTCCAGCACGGCCGGGTTTTGCTGCACCTCGTGCGGCAGGCCCTCGGTGATCTTCTGCCCGAAGTCCATCACCACCACCCGGTCCACCAGTCCCATGACAAAGTCCATATCGTGTTCCACCAGAAGAATCGCCATGCCCTCGGCGCGCAGCTTGCTCAGCAGCTCGCCCAGCGCCTTTTTTTCGCGCAGGCGCAGGCCGGCGGCCGGTTCGTCAAGCAGCAGCACGCAGGGGTCGCTGGCCAGGGCGCGGGCGATCTCCAGCGTGCGCTGCTGTCCCAGCGCCAGAGATCCGGCCTCGGCAAACAAGTGCTCTTGTAAGCCCACGCGCTCCACCTGGTGCGCGGCGTCGGCCAGCAGGCGCGCCTCGTCAGCGCGATCCAGTCGCCAGGCTGCCGAGAACACGCTGCTTTTGCCCCGCAGGTGCGCGCCGATGGCGACGTTCTCCAGTACGCTCATGCCCGGCAGCAGGCGCACATGCTGAAAACTGCGGCTCAGTCCCAAGCGCGCGATGGCGCGCGAACCCCGTCCTGCCACAGACTGGCCGCGCAGCAGTACCTGGCCTGAGGTGGGCGTGTCCACGCCCGAGAGCTGGTTGAACATGGTGCTCTTGCCCGCGCCGTTGGGCCCGATCAGCGCCAGGATTTCGCCGGCGTGCACCTTCAGGCTCAGGTCGTTGTTCGCCACCAGACCGCCAAAGCGTCTGGTCACGTTCTTGGCTTCCAGCACCAACTCGCCGCGCTGCGGCATGTCGCGCCTTGGCAGGGCCAGCGCCTGGGGCACGCTGCGCGCCTTGGAGATCTTGGGTAACCAACGGGCTGCAGCGCGCGCCACCAGTCCCCACAGGCCGTCACGCGAGCGCTGCAGCAGCAGGATCAACAGGCCCCCGAAGACGATCATCTCGAAGTTGCCGGTGCGCCCCAGCAGCTGCGGCAACAGGTCCTGCAGCCATTGCTTGCAGACCGTGATCACGGTGGCGCCGAGCAGCGCGCCCCAGACCTGTCCCGCGCCGCCGACCACGGCCATGAACAGGTAGTCGATGCCGTACTGCAGGCTGAAGGGTGAAGGGTTCACAAAGCGCTGCAGGTGCGCGTACAGCCATCCCGAGGCGCTGGCCTGCAGCGAGGCGATGACGAAGATCAGCATGCGCGAGCCGGCCGTGTCCACGCCCATGGCCTCAGCCATCACCACGCCGCCGCGCAGTGCGCGGATGGCGCGCCCCTGGCGCGAATCGAGCAGGTTTTGCGTGGTCAGAGCGGCGACCAGCACAAACGCCCAGATCAGGTAATACATCGCGCGCGCCGTGACCAGCGGATGGCCGAAGATCTCGATCGCCGGGATGCCCGACATGCCGGTCTGCCCGCCGAGCTGTTCGAAAGTACCGAAGAAATAGTACAGGCTGATGCCCCAGGCGATAGTGCCCAGCGGAAGGTAGTGACCCGACAGGCGCAGCGTCATCGAGCCCAGCGTGATCGCGACGACGAACGTGAGCAGCAGTCCCGCCAGCAGCGCGATCCATGGCGAGTGCTGGGTCCAGGCCAGTGCCGCGGGCAGTTCGATCACGCCCGTTGACAAAGCCGCTGTGGTGTAGGCGCCGATGCCGACAAAGGCCGCTTGGCCGAAGCTGGTCAGGCCACCCACGCCAGTGAGCAGTAGCAGGCCCAGGGCCACCAGGCTGTACAGGCCGATGTAGTTGAGTAGCGTGAGGTAGAAGGCCGGGAGCGCAAAGGGCGCAAGCAGCAGCAGAACCACAAAAGCAGCGAACGCCTTCATTCCTCATCCTCCATCGCGTGGCTGTGCAGCGAGCGCCACAACAGCACCGGAATGATCAGCGTGAAGACAATGATTTCCTTGTAACCACTCGCGTAAAAGGCCGAGAAGGCCTCTATCAGCCCGACCAGCAGCGCGCCTGCTGCTGCCACCGGGTAGCTCACGAGCCCGCCGATGATGGAGCCGACAAAGCCCTTGAGGCTGATGAGAAAGCCCGAGTCGTAATAAATCGTCGTCATGGGCGCGATCAGCACGCCCGACATGACACCGATGAGCGCGGCCAGGAAGAAGGTGGCCTTGCCGGCGAGCACGGGCGAGATACCCATGAGACGCGCGCCCATGCGGTTCATCGCCGCGGCGCGCAGCGCCTTGCCATACAGGGTGCGGCCGAACAGAAGATAGAGCGCGCCGATCAGCGCCAGCGCCACCGCCAGCACGCACAGCGCCTGGGCCTTAATGCGGATGTTGCCGAATTCAAAGGTTTCGTCGATCAGCGGCGTGGTGCTGGCACCACCCGGGCCGAACACCAGCAGACCGAAGCCCACCATGGAGACATGCAGAGCGATCGAAACGATCAGCAGCACCAGCGAGGGTGCGTCGGCGATCGGCTGGTAAACCAGGCGGTACAGCAACGGGCCCAGCGGCACCAGCAGTGCCAGCGTGAGGGCGATCTGCCAGGGCATGGACAGCGTGGCCAGCGGCAGCTTGTAGACCAGCAGCGCCAGCGACGCCGGGTAGATCAGCTTGGCGGCAAACAGCCAGCGCAGCTTGGGCGCGCGGGCATGGCCGCGCAGCTTGTGATAGAGGTCTACGGCGGCCGAGGCCAGGCACAGGCCCACCAGCAGCCAAACCACGGCGCTGGGCTGGCCCGCCTGTATAGACGCCATGGTCAGCGCACCGTAGGCGACGAACTCCCCCTGCGGTATCAGCAGCACCCTGGTGACGGTAAATACCAGCACGATGGACAGCGCCAGCAGCGCGTAAATGGCCCCGTTGGTGATGCCATCCTGGCCCAGGAGTGCAGCGATCTGGAGGTTCATGCGACTATGAAAATATCCGTTGTGGTTGAAAGAAGCTGACCGTTATTGCATTTGAATCCGTCATTGCGAAGCCCGAAGGGCCGCGGCAATCCATGCCTTCGAAGTCGTCTTTTCGAGGCGCGGCAGCGAAGTGGCAATCCACCATGGACTGCCACGGCCCTTCGGGCCTCGCAGTGACGAGGCTGCGTTTGCCGCTTCGCCGCGACGACGCTGCCTTTGCCGCCTCGCAATGACGGGTTGTCATTACTTCAGCAATTTCCAGGTGCCGTCCTTGACGACGATCAGCACGCGGCCCCGGTCGTCAAAGCCACTGTGGTCGGCTGCCGTCATGTTGTACACGCCCTGCGTTGCAACCAGTTCCTTGGTCTGCTCCAGCGCGTCGCGCAGCGCGGCACGGAATTCCTTGGTGCCGGGCTTGGCCTTGGCGGCAGCGATCGGAATCGCCTTTTGCAACAGCAGACCGGCGTCGAACACATTGGCGCCGAAGGTCGCGGGCTTGGAGCCGTTGAGCTTTTCGTAGGCGGCGATGTAGTCGCTGGCCATCTTCTTGGACGGGTTGCTTTCGGCGATTTCCGGCAGCACCAGCATTAGGCTAGCGGCCAGGATCGCGCCTTCGACGCGCTTGCCGCCGAGCTTCAGGAAGTCGGGCAGGGCCGCGCCGTGCGTCTGGTATATCTGGCCCTTGTAGCCCTGGTCCACCAGCGTGGTGTGCGGCAGCACCGTGGGGCCACCGGCGGCGGCGACCAGCACCGCGTCGGGACTGGCGGCCAGCACCTTCAGGCTTTGCGCCGTGACCGAGGTGTCGGTGCGCAGGAAGCGCTCGCTGGCCACGATTTTGATATTGTGCTGCGCGGCCAGACCGGTCACCACCTTGGCCCAGTTCTCGCCGTAGGGGTCGTTCAGCGCGATGAAGCCCAGGGTCTTGACCTTGGCGCGGGCCATGTGCTCGAACAGCGCGCGCGCAATGATGTCGTCGTTCTGCGTGGTCTTGAAGACCCACTTCTTCGCGTCCGTCATAGGCAGCACCACGGCGGCCGTGCCCACGGGCGCGAGCATGGGCACACCAGCTTCGGCGACGAACTGGATCACGCCCATGGCGTTGGGCGAGCCGCTGGGGCCGATCAGCGCGTCGATGTTCTGCTCGCTGATGAGCTTCTTGATCTCCGTGACCGAATTCGTCGGGTCGCTGGCGTCGTCGCGCGAGAAGTACTCGACCGTCAGGTTACCGATCTTGGTGGGCAACAGCGGCACGGTGTTTTTCTGCGAGATGCCGACCAGGGCCGTGGGGCCGGTGGAGGAACTGACGACGCCGATCTTCACCTGGGCATAGGCCGTGCCGACAGCGGCGGCGAGCAGGGCGATGCTGCAAAGCAGCTTGGGGGAACGCAGAGAGGAACGGGACATAGGTGACTCCAGGTTGAGGGAAATAGTGAGTTGGGACGAGGGAAGGTTACAGGGAGATGCTGCCGATGCTGCTGCCGCCGCAGACGTACAGCACCTGGCCGGTGACAAAACTGTTGGCCGGATCGGCGAAGAAGAGCACGGCGCGCGCCACGTCGGCGCCTTCGCCCAGGCGCTTGACCGGAATCGCTGCGGCCAGGGCGCGTTCGCGCTCACTGCCTGCTGGCACCACGGCGTGGAACATGTCGGTGCGGATCGGTCCAGGCGCCACCACGTTCACCGTGATGCCGTCGGCCGCAAGCTCCAGCGCCCAGGTCCTGGCCATGCCTAACATGGCGGCCTTGGTGGCAGAGTAGCTGGTGCGCGTCACCACGCCCAGGGCGGCGCGCGAGGACAGCAGCACGATGCGGCCAAAGCGCGCAGCGCGCATGGCGGGCAAGGCGCCCTGCAGCAGCTGGATGGCACAGCCCAGGTGCAGGTTCACCAGGGCGTCCAGGTCGTCAAGTCGCACATCGGCGAGCAGCGCCGGGCGGATCACGCCGGCGTTGTGCACCAGGGTCGTGATTGCGAAGCGCTGCGCCAGCTCCGCGATCAGTTTCGCGGTCGCGGCGCGATCAGTCAGATCGATCTCGAAGGCGTGCAGGCGCGCATGGGTGAGCGTGCCGGGTTGCAGGTCCAGCGACAGCACTTTGTGGCCCTGTTCCAGCAACTGCTCGACGATGGCGCGGCCAATGCCTGCGCTGCCGCCGGTGACGAGGGCCACCTGTCTTGATGCTGTCATTTGCGCTCCACCAGCGCCAGCACGCGCAAGGGGCTGCCGCTGCCCTGTTCGATCTTCAAGGGGGCGCTGAGCAGCAGCGCGCCGGTGGCGGGCAGCTGGTCCAGATTCGTCAGGCATTGCAGACCGTAGCGCCCGGCGCCGTGCATCAGGCTGTGGCAGGGGTAGGGCGGGCGCAGATGGTAGCCCTGTCCCGCGTCCGTGCCGATGGCCTCAGAGCCAAAGCCCAGCACGCCGCGCTGTTCCACCAGGAAGCGCACAGCCTCCGCGCTGGGGCCCGGTGTGTGCTGTCCCGCTGCGTCGAAGTTCTGGTAGGCCTGGGCGTCATTGTTCTGCGACCAGCGCCTGGACCAGTCGGTGCGCATCAGCACCCAGGCGCCGGCGGGAATGGTGCCGTGTTCGACTTCGAAGCCTTCGATGTCGGCCACGGTCATCAGGTAGTCGGCATTGGCTGCAGATTGCGCGCTGCAGTCGATGACGCAGACCCCTGCGACGAAGTGCTGCACGGGAATGGTGTCGACCGCGTTGTTCGGCAGGTCGCGCCCCGAGATCCAGTGGATGGGCGCGTCAAAGTGCGTGCCGGTGTGCTCGCCGCAGCTGAAGTTGTTCCAGTACCAGCCCGGGCCGCGCTCGTCGTAGCGCGACACCTGCTCGATGCGAAACGGCGCGCACTGGCCCATCTCGGGCGGCAAGGCGATTTGCGGGAATTCTGGTGTTAGGGTCTGCGTCAGGTCGACGACCTGGATCTGGCCGCTGGCCAGCGCCGCAGCCAGGCTTTGCAGTAGGGTAGGTGTTGTCATGTTGCGCAATCGTTTCTGGTGTCAGCTGCCGCCGGCCGCGAGTTCGCGTTCCAGCACCTTGGGGTTGTCGCGCCAGCGCTGCAGCCACTCCTGCGCGATGTCGCCCGGATAGATGTCTTCCACGCCGCTCTGCAGCGCCTTCACGATGGCGTTGGCCAGGGCCTGGGGCTTGAGCTTGGGTTGCGGCATCTGCTGGTTCCAGGCCTCATCAATGGGTCCGGGGAAGACGTTGAGCACGCGGATACCGGCCCCGCGCATTTCGGCGCGCAGGCACTGTGCCAGGGAATACGCCGCAGCTTTTGATGCGGAAAATGTCCCGTGGGACGGGAAGTTGGCCAGGGCGTAGATGGACAGCAGGTTCACCCAGGCCGTGGCGTGCGTTGCGCCATCGGCGGCGCGGCCTCTGAGCGCCGGGCCGAAGGCCTGGGCCAGGCGCAGCAGGCCGAAATAGTTGACCTCCATCTCGAGCTTGGCCACGTCCGTGCCGCGACGCGCGCTAATGCCATAGGCGCGGTGCACTTCGGCGGTGTTGATCAGGATGTCGATCTTGCCGCCGATCTGTCCGACTAGCTCGGTCACGGAGCGCTCGTTGCCCAGATCCAGCGGCACCAGGGTAACCTGGGGCAGGGCGGCGAGCGCGTCCAGCGCAGGCACCTTCTTCCAGGGCTCGGCCTGCCCCACCCAGATCAGGTCGGCGCCGGCGTGGATGAGCGCCTGCACCATGGCCTGGCCCACTTCACTCTTGCCGTCGGTGACCAGCACCTTGCGGAATTTTGGGTCGCTGCCGAATTCGCGCAGCATTTTTTCGTCAGTCATTTCAGCCCTCGCTTCTTCAGGAAATGCTATCAATACCGCCTGGCCTGCGCGGTCCAGTTTCGCGTCCACGCGCACACGGTGCGGGGCCGCGCCCACGCCTTCGGCGAGGTACACCATAAGCGAAGGCCCGGCGTCGAGCTGGACCATGCCCAGGCGCCAAGGCAGGCGTTCGCTGAAGTACAGGTCGTTGCTGTGCTCCAGCGTGGTCGTGGCCAGCAACTGGCCCGCGCCCGATTGTTCGCGCCAGGCCAGGCCCGGCGACAGGCAGTTGCCGCAGGCTTCGCGCGGCGGGTATTGCACAGTGGCGCATTCCTTGCACACTTGCAGCTCAAAGCGTCCCAGCGCCGCAGCAGCGGTTAGTCCCAACGCCACTCGGCCGCGCGCATTCGGCGGCAGGTTGAACTGCGGCGTGCGCAGCAGCGGGTTTTTCGGGCCCGGTTTGACAAAATAGTGGCTCATGAGGTCCGTCCCAAAATCACCGCGCCGGTGCACAGACAGCGGTCATAGGTCACCATGCCGAAGCCTGCTACCAGTCCCAGTTTCGCGTCGGGCACAGCGCGCGCACCGGCCTCGTCGGTGAGCTGGCGCAGTGCCTCCACCATGCCGAGAAAGCCGCCGGCGGCGCCGGCTTGTCCCACCGAGAGCTGGCCGCCGCTGGTGTTGTTAGGGAAGCTGCCGTCGTGCGTCAGGCTGTGGGCGCGCACGAAGGCCGGGCCCTCGCCTTTGTCGCAAAAGCCCAGGTCCTCGAACTGCATCATCACAATCACCGGATAGTCGTCATACGTCTGGACGAAGTCGATGGCCTCGGGGCGCACGCCAGCCTGCGCGTACAACTCGTCGCGATCCACGCGCCAGCCGCCGCGCATCATCACTGGGTCAGCCGCGTAGGCGTTGTGCCGTTCGATGGCGCCGTGCAGCAGCACATGCTTCAGGCCCAGTTCGCGGGCCCGGGTCTCGCTCATCACCAGGAATGCGTCGGCGCCGGCGCAGGGCATGACGCAGTCGAACAGATGGATGGGCGCGCTGATGGCCTTGGCGTCCATGTAGTCCTGCAGATTCAGCGGCTTTTTCATCAGCGCGTTCGGGTTCAGCAGGGCGTTGGCGCGCTGCGCCACGGCGATGCGGCCGAAGTCCTCGCGCTGCGCGCCGCAGCTTTGCATGTAGTGCGCCGTGATCATGGCGAAGACCGAATTCGGGCCGCCTGCGCCATAGGGGTAGGTGGCGTCGCGCGCGAAGTCGCTGAAGGACCCCAGCGTTTGGCGAAAGGAATCCACGTGATTGGTGTCGGCGCCTATGCAGGCCACGATGCTCGCGTCTCCGGACTGCACGGCGCGCGCCGCGCGGCGCAAGGCCATGACGCCGCTGGCGCCGCCGGTGGGGATATGGTCCAGCCAGCGCGGGCTCAGGCCCAGGTGCTGGGTCACGCCCACGGCCGTGTCCGGCGCCATGGAAAAGCTGCTCACGGTGAGGCCGTCGATCTGCTCCTTGGCGATGCCGCTGCTGCGCAGCAATTCAGCCAAGGCCTGGGCTATGAACCAGTGCGCGCCATGGGTCGAGTAGCGCTGGTACGAAACCGTCACGGGGACGGCAACGGCCACGCCTTCGTAGGAAGTTCGCTTTGTCATGTTCAGCCCTGGCGCTTCTTCAGCGCCGTGGTGTCGAAGCTGGTGGACGCGGCGATCAGCTTAGTGGTCAAGGAGCGCAACTCGCCGCGCTGGATCTTCTGCGAAGCTGTCATGGGCAGTGCTTCGACAAGCGCCACATGTCCCGGCGCCTTGTAGTAGGCCAGGCGTGCCAGGCACCAGGCCACCAGGTCTTCGGCGAGCGCGCGCTTAGCCTCGGGCTCAGCACCGACCTCGGGCGCGACGATGCAGGCGAAGACCTCGTCGCCGCGCACCGCGTCGGACACGGCGCAAACGGCCGCGGCGCGCACCAGCGGGTGCTGCAGCAGCACGCTTTCCACTTCCACGGCCGAGATGTTCTCGCCGCTGCGCCGGATCACGTTCTTGCGCCGGTCGATGAAGTGCAGCGCGCCGTCCGCGCCGCGCTGCACGATGTCACCGGTGTGAAACCAGCCCCCGGCCCAGGCCTCGGCCGTGGCGGCGTCGTCCTTCAGATAGTGCGAGAAGAAGCCGTAGCGCGCATCGGCGCCGGCATGGCGCACCAGCAACTCGCCGGGTTCGTTCACGCCGGGCTCGGAGCCGTCGTCGGCCACGAGTTTGACTTCAACGTCCGACCCTTCGCGGCCGAAGCAGCTGGTGCCCGGCCAGCGCGGCTCCTGGCTGGCCATTACTACGGCACCGGCGCCGGTCTCGGTCATGGCCCAGGCTTCGAGCAGCGCGAAGCCGAAGCGTTTTTCAAAGGGGGCGTGCAGGCTGCGGTCTATGCCAGCGCCAAAGCCGAAGCGAACGGCGTGGGCACGGTCAAGTTCGGTGGCGGGCGCCTTCGTCAGCATGGCGGGCATCACGCCCAGGTAGTGCACGACGCTGGCCCGCGAAGCGCGCACACTGGCCCACCAACTGCCCGGATGAAAGCGGTCCAGCGGGATCAGGCAGCCGCCGGTCAGCACCATGGCCATGGTCGAATAGGCCATGGCGTTCATGTGCACCAGCGGCAGGGGAGTCAGCATGCGCTCCTTGCCGGGTTGCAGCGCGGCCAGGCCGCCGACGCTGGCGTACCAGCGACCGGACTGCAGGAAGTAGCGGTTCTGCAGCACGCAGCCCTTGGGGCGACCGGTGGTGCCCGAGGTGTAGAGCAGGGCGCATTCGCTCAATTCGCCCACCGCTTGCACGGCCAGCGGCGCAGGCGCTGTGGCCAGTGGAACCGCATCGCCATGCTGCATCACGGCAAGCTGGCAGCCTGCGGCCTTGGCGGCGGCGAGAAGATCGGCGTGGCGCGTCTGCAGGGCCACGGCGAGCAGGATTTCGGAGTGGGCTATCAGGTATTCCAGTTCGGCCGCGCGCAGGTCGGTGTTGATCGGCACCACAGACACGCCCAGGGCGTTGAGCGCAAACCAGTGCAGGAAAAAGGCCGGACGGTTCTCCAGCAGCAGGCCCACGCGATGCCCGTGGCCGTAACCGGCGTGGGCATAGGCTGCGCGCAGCGCCGCCACCTGGACCTGGGTCTCGGCATAGCTCAGCTCGCCGGACGGCACGCCGTAGATCGCGGCGGTCTCGGGCAGGACGCATAGAAAGGGATACTCGCCCCAGTTTGCTGCCGCCTGGTCAAAGGCGGCAGCAACGGTGGACTTGGTGAGCAGGGAGGACAGGGGCATGGGGCTCACATGAACAGGTTGATGTTGGCAAAGGCGCAGTCGCAGTTCACCAGGTCGACGCGCTTGAGCTGCATGAAGAGCGCGCCGTCGATGGCGACCAGTTCATGGCGGAACCAGCCGGCGTAAAGGGTCTGCACGTCGCGGCGCGTCTCGACATAGTGAAACGCAGTGCGCAGCACCCAGCGCCCGGCGCCCGGGTCGGCGGATTCGATGGTCGGCTGCTGCAGCAGGTGGTGGCAGCGGCTGGCGGGCTGCTGCGAGAAGGTGCGCGCGCCGGCCAGGCGTTCCACGCGCACGCGCAGCAGCAACTTGTCCTCGTACATCAGCGAGCAGTGCAGGCGCGCGTCGGCCTGTCCCGGCTCCAGCGGCATCCAGTAGTGACCGTCCTCGGTGAACAGGTTCAGCCATTCGGCGTATCGCGCCTCGTCCAGCAGGCGCGCCTCGGCGTAGACAAAGTCGGTCAATTGACGTTCGGTGAAGTCGGTCATTAGGAAGCCTCCGTGCCGGTGGGCGCGGCCATGAACTTGGCCCAGGCGCGGTACTGGTTGCGCATCTGCAGCTCGTTTGTGCCGTTGGTCACGACCTGGGTCTGGCCGTGCTCGGTCGGGTCGTAGAGGCGCGACACATTGAGCCAGTCGCGGCCCATGGACTGCAGGCCTTCCTGGGCGCGCTCGTACATCTCCAGGTCGTCGTGGCCCACGACCGAGGTCGGGGCGTTGATGAGGCGGTTGTACATCAGCGTGCGTTCCAGCAGCGTGTCGGGCGCGCCCACGAGGCGAAAGGTCCAGCTCTCCACCAGGGTCCGGTTGGCAGCGATGGGCTTGAACAGGCGCAGCGTCTGCACCGGACCCTTCACCATAATGTTGGGGAAGTAGACGGTGTTGTGCCTCACGTCGCCCAGAATCGCCTTGGCGCGCTCCGGTCCGTAGGCCTGGTCCATCTGCTCCTGATAGCCGGGAATGGCCGAGTAATCGGCGTGGATGGAATCGGCCACGCCGGTGTGGCCGTGGCCGTTGTCCCAGACGCGTATGCCCATGCCTTCGAAGAATTCGTAGGAGCTCATGAAAGGCGCGAACAGCTCCACCGCCATGGGCTTGGGCGTTCCCAGCGGGGCCTGCTTCCAGACGTTGACGGCCGTGCCGGCGGAAGACTCGTGCGCCACCATGGGGTGGCAGGTGTCGGTCTGGTTGTCTACCAGCATCTTCCAGTTGCAGTTGTGCATGTAGCGCAGCACGCCGCCGGCGATCTCGAGCCGCCCTTCAGGCGAGCGTTCGACCATGTTGTCGATGGTGGAGAGTGACGCGCCAAAGTAGTCCTCAAAGCTGATGCCCTGTCGGTTCAGGCGGCAAAAGACGAAGTCGCGGTACACGTGCACGGCCTGCACGGCGGCCATGCCTTCGCTGGCCTCGCAGCTATCGAAGCCGGTGTCGGTATAGCCTTTTTTCAGCGGTATGGACAGCAGCTTGCCGTCGGTCTTAAAGGTCCATGCGTGGTAGGGGCAGCGGAAGAACTTGCCGGTGTTGCCGCAGTCCTCGCCCGCCACCTTCACGCCCTTGTGCGGGCAGCGGTTGTGCAGCAGCTTGATGCTGGCATCGGCCTGGCGCACCATCACCACGGGCTGCGTGCCGACCGTGGTGGTGACGAAGTCTCCGGCCTTGGGGATCTGGCTGGCGTGGCCTACATAGACCCAGGTGTTGGCGAAGAGCTGCGTCATCTCCAGTTCGAACAGCTCCTGGTCGATGTACAAGTCCTTGTGCGCCTGCGCGTCCTGCACGAGGCCGGCGATTTTGAGCGCCACTTCCTCGGGGGTGCCCTGGTATTTGCTCATGGGGGTCTCCTTGTTGTTGCTACAGGTCCAGCACAAGGCGAGCGCCCTTGGCGCGGGAGACGCAGGTGTGCATCACGTTGCCCAGGCTCTTCTCGCGCGCGCTCAGCACGTAGTCGCGGTGCTCGATCTCGCCATCCAGCACGGCCACGGCGCAGACGCCGCATTCGCCGCGCTGGCAGTCAAACATCGGGTCGCAGCCGGCGGCGATCAGCACCTCGAGGATGCTCTTGTCGGCCGGCACGGTGAGCGTGCGCCCGCTTTGCTCCAGCACCAGCTCGAAGGCATGGTCGCCCTGTGCCACAGCCGGTGCGGCAAACAGCTCGAAGTGCACGCGTCCGGGCAGCCAGCCCAGCGCTTGCGCCTGCGCCAGCACCGCGTCGAGCATGGGCTGGGGTCCGCACAGGTAGAGCCGGTCAGCGGGCGCGCAGCCGGCGATCACCGCGGGGATATTCAGCGCTCCGGCTTCGTCGTCGATATGCAGTTGCAGGTCCTGGCCCAGCAGCGCCTGCAGCTCAGGCAGAAAGGCCATGAGGGTGCGGCTGCGTCCGGCGTAGTGCAAGCGCACAGGGGTCCCGGCTGCGCGGCACTGCGCCGCCATGCTGGTCAGGGGGGTCACGCCAATGCCGCCGGCGAGCAGCACCGTGGTGCCCGTGTGGGCTTGCAGCGGGAACTCGTTGCGCGGCGCCTGCACAGCCAGCGTGGCGCCTTGCGCTATCGTGTGCATGCAGCGCGAGCCGCCGCGCCCGGCGTCGTCGCGGCGCACGGCGATGCAGTACTCGGTGGGCGCCGCAGTCGCGTCAGTGATTGTCGAAAAATTGATCAGCGAGTAGGCACGCCAGTCGCTCGTGCCGTTGGGCAGCGTGACCTGGACCCGCACATGGGCGCCAGCGCTGTAGCCCGGCAGCACGCCGCCATCGGCGCGCGCCAGGCGCAGCAGGCGCACCAGGGGATTGAGCGTTTGCGTTTGCGTGACCCGCAGCGTCATGGATTCGGGGATCGTCGTCATGGTTTAAACCAGTGTGTGGCGGCGCAGCGCGGTCTGCAGCTGTTTGCCGTATTCGTCGGCCAGCGCCGCGTCGCGCAGTTCGCGCAGCGCGGCCGCAGCCAGCCGGGGTCCGGCGCGCTGCACTGCGGCCATAAGCGTCGTGTAATTCGCCAGCCCCCGGCTGTGCGTGTCGCCATAGCCCTTGACCAGGCGCTGGCACTGCGCCACTTCCACGCCCAGCGCCGGGTTAATGGCTGCCGCCGTGGCGATCTCTTTCAGCCACTGCTCGATGCGCGCCGTTTCCAACTGGTAGCGCAGCGTGGCGCGGCGCCAGCGGCGCAGGCTTGAGAGGCCGTAGAGCAGCAAAAAGCCGCCGGTGGAACTGGTGGAGACTACGCGGCCTTTCTGCGCAAAGCGCGCCACCAGACGGTGCGCCCAGTTTGGTTGCGCCAGCCAGCGCCCCAGCCCGGCGGGCAGGGTGTCGCAGATTTCCTCCACGCGCGGGTGCATGAACTCTCGGATCGCCAGCTGCTGGTCGGCCTTCACGCCCACCTCGGCCTGCACGCGCGCGAAACGGCTGGCGCGGGTCTTGAGGTCGGCCACGCGTATCGTGTCCTCGTAGGACATCCAAAGCGCCAGATAGCGCGCGGTGTCGCGCAGCAGCAGGGATCCGCCGTCGCAGGGCAGGGCACGCACGGGCAGCATCCGGTCCAGGTACAACGCGGCGTAGGCCGGGTCCTGGTAGTCCAGCATGCGGCGCACGCCTTCGATCAGCACTGGCTGGGCCGCAGCGGGAAATTCGGCACTGACGCGCGCCAGCAGGGCCGTGACCTGTGGATCGCGCGGCTGGGGCGCAGCCAGCGCTGCTGCAGCGGGTGCAGCGTCGCGCGGCGCATAGGCCGAGCCAAAGGCCAGCAGGCTGGATATGACGCTGATGCCACCGCGCGCAATGGTAGCTTCGAACTGGGCGCGGGAAAAGGGCAATACGCCGGAGGCCGACAGCGCGCCAAACAGCACGGCGCTGATCATGCTGCCCGACTGCGCTGCAGCCTGCGCCATGTCGAAGTGCAGAAAGGTCTTGGCGGCGCGGGCGGCGTGGGCAATGAGCTCGTTGCTGTCAACGCGGCCTTCGCCCATGGCGATTTTTTCCGAGATCGCGTAGACGCGGTGCGTGGAGGCGATCAGCGTGGTGCGCTGCGGCGTCACCAGGCCGCGCTGCACGGCGCGGCCCGCTTCCATCAGCTCGGACGCCAGCACCACGTCGACGTCGCCGGGCAAGGGCATCAGCGCCAGCACAGGCTGGCCGCCGTCGGCCGTGGCCTGGGCCAGCGGATACAGTTCGACGTAGTAGATTGTGGCGCCGGTGCGCTGGGCCACGCCCGGCACGGAGGTGGTCTGCGCGATCCAGCCATTGTGTTCGCCCAGGTCGACCAGCCAGTCGGCGAGCACGCCGCCGCCTTCTCCGCCCATGGCCAGGATGGCGATCTTCAGGGGTTGCATGAGGGTGCTCATGGGATTGCCCTGTTGGCCGTTGAAAGCAATTGCGCAGATGGATTCTGTGTTGTCGTCATTGCGAGGAGTGCAGCGCCGCGGCAGTCGCAATGACGAATCCACCGGCTTTGGGTCACACAGTTCATGGCGTTCTCAGAAGGCATGGCGGTCGCGGCGGCGCTGGTCGCGGGCCTGCAGGTGGCCGATCAGCGCGCCGCGCACGCGCTGGCGCAGACGGTCCCAGCGGCTGGGGTTGCTGACTATCTCGGCGCGATAGAAGGAGGGGCACAGCACGGCGGCGTGCGCCACCTCGCCGCACAGGCCGCAGCCCACGCAGCTGTCGAGCACCGTGGCGACAGGGTCGAGACGCAACGCATCGGGGTTGGTGCGGATGGAGAGCGAAGGGCAGCCCGACAGGCGGATGCAGGAATGGTCTCCCGTGCAGGTGTCGGGATCGATGCCGAAACGTTCGCGCACCACGCGCTGCCCGGCGGCAATGCTGGCGCGCACCAGGGGCTTCTCGCGGCGCTGCAGATTGAGCATGCACTCGCTTTGCGCGATCAGCACCTTCGGGCCTCTTTCCGGGGTGGTGAGGGCCTCGCGCAGCGTGGCGATCATGGCCTTGAGGTCGTAGGTGCGCGTCACCACTTTCACCCATTGCACGCCGACGCCACGCGCCGCTTTCTCGATCGCCTGATTCGTGACGCGGGTGTCGTTGTGCGCCGTGGAAGACAGGATGTCCTGCCCGCCAGTGGCGGCGGTGTAGCTGTTGTCCACAACGATGGTGAGGTTGTCGCTGCGGTTGAACACCGCGTTGGCGATGCCGCTGGTCAGGCCGTTGTGCCAGAAGCCGCCGTCGCCCATGACGGAGATCGCGCGCTTGCCCGAGGGCACGTTGAGCGCGGCTGCGCCCGCCGCTCCGAGGCCGTATCCCATGGTGGTATTGCCTAGGTTGAAAGGCGGCAGGATGGAGAACAGGTGGCAGCCGATGTCGGCGCTGATGTGGTGCTCCCCGAGTTCGCGTTCCAGCAGTTTGACGGCGGTGAAGATCGGGCGCTCCGGGCAGCCGGTGCAAAAGCTCGGCGGTCGTCCGTGCACGTTGTCGCCCAGCGGTTGTTGAGGCTGCGCCAGCAGCGGGATCACGCGGTGCACGGTCGGCACCGCCGCCTGCACCTCGACGCGCCCATAGGTCTGCAAAAAACTGCCGACGCCCTTGAGCACCGCGGACGTGGTGTATTCGCCGGCCACGGGAAGCAAGTCCTTGCCGTGCAGCGCCGCCTGGCAGCCGGCGGCGCGCAGGATGGATGCGATGTTCTGCTCGACGAAGTTGGGCTGGCCTTCCTCCACCAGCAGCACGGCGCGCTTGCCCGAGCAAAAGCGCAGCAGTTCGGCGTCGATCAGCGGGTAGGCGACGTTCATCACGTACAGCGCCACGCGGGAGTCGCCATACACATCGGCCAGGCCCAGTTGGCCCAGTGCGCGGATCAGGGTGTTGTAGCAGCCGCCCTGCACCACGATACCGATGTCGTCGGCCTCGTCGCCAAAGAATTCGTTCAGGCCGCGCTCGGTGATGAAGCGCACGGCGTCGGGCCAGCGCTGCGTGACCTTCTCCTGCTCGTGCAGAAAGCTGGCCGGCGGCAGCACGATGCGGCTCACATCGCGCTGCGGGTTCTCCATCGCCTGCGCCAGCGTGAAGCTGGGCGCCACGTTGTCGGCCGCGATGAACTGGCCGTGCACATGGCAGGAGCGGATGCGCAGCTGCAGCATCACCGGCGTGTGGCTGGCTTCGGACAGGTCGAAGCCGTCCTTCACCGCCTGCACGATGCTGGGCAGATTGGGGCGCGGATCGAGCAACCACAGCTGCGACTTCATGGCAAAAGCGTGGCTGCGCTCCTGCATGATGGACGAGCCCTCGCCGTAGTCCTCGCCCACGATGATGAGCGCGCCGCCGGTGACGCCGCCGGAGGCCAGATTGGCCAGCGCGTCCGACGCCACATTCGTGCCGACCGTGGCCTTGAAGGTGATGGCGCCGCGCAGCGGGTAGTTCACCGAGGCGGCCAGCGTGGCTGCAGCCGTGGCCTCGCTGGCGCTGTTCTCGAAGCGTATGCCCTGTTCGGCCAGGATATCCTGGGCATCGGCCAGCACGTCCATGAGGTGGGAAATGGGCGAGCCCTGGTAGCCTGCTACGTAGGCTACGCCGGACTCGAGCAAGGCCTTGGTCACGGCCAGGATGCCCTCGCCGGCGAAGACCTCGCCGGCGCCCAGGCGCAGCTTCTTCACTTCTTCCTTGAACGAACGCTCAGCCATGATGAGGTCTCTCGCTGCCTGTTCTTTCAACGGCTGCACCGTCCGTCATTGCGACGAGCGTGCCTTTGGCCGCGAGTCCCACAGGGCCGTGGCGGGACGCGGCCATCCATTGCTGGCACTCCACGATGGCTGGCCACGGCCCTTTGGGCCTCGCAATGGCGCTGGTGTAAAAGTTGCCTGTCATGAGTTCCCGAATAGTTGTCGCTGTCAGTTTTCAAACTAGACTCCAACAGTCCGGATGAAGTTTAATTGTGAACTATTTTTAAGTAAACATATTCGAAATCATCGTTTACCCTATCATGCAAGATGCGAGCCAGATAGTGGGTCTGCTACGATTACTTGGGGACCGAGCCGGGCTCGTTGCGCGTAGCCCTGGTCCTTCCCGCAAAGAACTTAAGTTCAAACACCATGCACCATTCCGCCGAGTTGCCCTTCGTCGACGACTACCTGCCCGCCCTGCTCGCGCAGGCGAGCACGCTGATCTCCACGGAATTTCACGCCATCGTGCTGGCCAGCGGCTTCTCGGTTTCCGAGTGGCGCATCCTGGCCACGCTCACCGGCAGCGAGGGCATGAGCATCGGTGGACTGGCGCAGGTGTCGCTCACCAAGCAGCCCACCGTGACGCGCCTGCTCGACCGCATGGAAACGAGGGATTGCGTGCAGCGCTATGCCCACGAAACAGACCGGCGCATCACCATGGTGCGCATAACGCACCACGGAAGGCAGATCGTCGGCGACCTGATCGCCCAGGCCAAGGCGCACGAGCAAAGGGTGCTCAAGCCCTTCAGCGTCAAACAGGCCGCTGCGCTGAAGGCCACGCTGCGCGGGATCATCGAGTTGCATAGGTCGATGGCTTGAGCTCGACGCCGGTGTCGGGATTGTCTTTGCGATGCAGTCCTTAGAACGCAGCAATTCCGGACTGCGCCGACCCAGTATCAGCGCGTGGATGTCGTGCCACGCCGAACTCGTCGCTGATGCCGTTGCCGCCCATCATGTCTTGGCTCCCCCGCACCACGTCCTGCGCCTGGCCGCAGGCATTGCGTTTGAGCAGCGAGGTGAGTCCCACCTTGCCATGGCCCGACGGGACGCTCAGGCCCGCCATGCCTTTTTCCAGCACGAGGCCGCAGATCGGCCCTACCTGCGCGCTGGAGCTGACTTCCTTGGCCTAGACCACGAACACGTCGGCAATCGCGCTGCTGGAGATCCACACCGTGGAGCCCGAGAGCTTGTAGCCGCGATCGACCTTGTGCGCGAGCCAGGCCACGGAGCCGGGATACGAGCCATGGGCAGGCCCGGCAGCCCCAAATCGCCCATTTCACGGAACATGCTCGCATCGGTCTGCTCGTTGCGAAAGGCATGCAGCAGGCGCGGCTGCAGCTGGTCCGGGCCATTGGCTTCGGCGGCCTGGCGCACCATGCGCTCTTCATCGCTCAGTTGTTGTTCCAGCAGGGAGAGGTCCTGCCATTGAAAAGCCGCGTGCTTGGACGCACACATGGCGGACTCTGGGGAAAGTTGAAAGGAAGTGAATTCAGACCGGCGCGGCCAAGATCGCCCAGGATTTGAGCGCCGCCTGCAAGTCATCAGGGATGGTGATGGCGCAGCCCCGGTCCATGTCGGTGGTGACCAGCACCTGGCGCAGCTGTAGGCGCGGTCCGTCAGCGCCGCGCACGCCCACCTGCAATGCGATGGAACTGCGCCCCACGCTTTCGATTCGCAGGCCGAACTCGATGTCTTCGCCCATGCGGCTGGGCGCCAAAAAATCGCACTGCAGCGACACCGTGGGCAGACCGATGCGCCGGCGCAGGATCACGTCGCTATAGTCAATGCGCAGGCCCTGGTTGAACCAGTCCTCGATGAAGCCGTTGAGCAGCACGAAATACTGCGGGAAAAAGACGATGGCTGCCGGGTCGCAATGCGCGAAGCGCACGGCGTAGGACCGGGTGAAAAGCGGCTGCGCCGGGTCTTCGGTCCAGGCCAAGGGTGTTGAAGTGCTCATGCCATCACTTCCCCGCCGCTGACGGAAATCGACTGTCCGTGGATGGCAGATGCCCCCTGGCTGCAGAGCCAGAGCACGGTGTCGGAGACCTCATCGGGCTGCACGATGCGTCCCTGCGGATTGCCCGCGGCAAAGGAGGCACGGGCCTCCTGTTCGCTGCGCCCGGTCTTGGCGACGACGTTGGCAATGCTGTCTCGCAGGATATCGGTCTCGGTGTAGCCGGGGCAGACCGCGTTCACGGTCACGCCCGTTCTTGCCACCTCCAGCGCCAGCGCGCGCGTGAGTCCGATCACGCCGTGCTTGGCCGCGCAGTAGGCCGACACATAGGCGTAGCCCACGAGCCCCGCCGTGCTGACCACGTTGACAACCCGGCCCCAGCCGGCAGCCAGCATGTCGGGCAGGGCGGCCTGGGTGCACAGCATGGTTCCGGTGAGGTTCACCGCCAGCATCTGCTGCCACAACCGAGCGTCGGTCTTCAGAAAGGGTGCGCTGCTCGCCTGGCCGGCGCAGTTGATGAGCAGGGCGACAGGTCCGAAGCGCGCGCGGGCGCTTGCAAAGGCTGCGGACACCTGGCCCGCGTCCGACACGTCGGCGCAGACGCCGTGCAGTCGATCGCAAGCTGCGTCCATCAGCGCCTGAGCCATACCCGGCTTGCGCCCCAGCACCGTGACCTGAACCCCGGCCGCGAGCAGTTGGACGGTGACGGCTGCGCCGATGCCGCGCGTGCCACCTGTCACCAGCGCGTGTTTCCCTGCCAGGCTTGTTCCGTGCGTCATGGCTTCAGTCCTCGCCCTTGCGCGGCGCGGCGGCTGCCGCGGCCTGGGCTTTTTCGCGCAGGAAGTTGGCTTCCATCTGCGGCTTGGCAGACGCATAGGGCGCCGGCCAAGTGACGGCTGTAAAGCCGATCTTCGCGGCTTCGGTCAGGGTCCAGGCCGGGTTTGCCAGATGCGGGCGCGCCACGGCGCACAGGTCGGCACGGCCCGCCGCGATGATGCTGTTCACATGGTCGGCTTCACTGATGGCTCCCACGGCGATGGTGGCGATGCCGGCCTCCTGGCGGATGCGATCCGAAAAAGGTGTCTGGAACATGCGGCCATAGACCGGCTTTTCCTGCTTGCTCACTTGGCCGGAAGAGCAGTCGATCAGGTCCGCGCCCGCGGCCTTGAAGGCGCGCGCTATTTCCACGGCGTCGTCCGGCGTGATGCCGCCCTCGACCCAGTCGGTGGCCGAAATGCGCACCGACATCGGAAGCTGCTCCGGCCAGGCCGCGCGCACGGCCGCAAAGACTTCCAGCGGGTAGCGCAGGCGGTTCTCCAGGCTGCCACCAAACTCGTCGCTGCGCTGATTCGTCACTGGCGAGATGAAGCTGGAGAGCAGGTAGCCGTGGGCGCAGTGCAATTCCAGCCAGTCCACGCCGATGGCAGCAGCCGACTGGGTGCTGGCGACGAAGGCAGCGGTCACGCTGTCCATGTCGGCGCGCGTCATCTCGCGTGCCGTCTGGCTCACGCCCTTCAAGTACTGCTGGGGCGAGGCCGAGATCAATGGCCAGTTGCCGTCAATGAGCGGCTGGTCTATGCCTTCCCAGGCGAGGCGGGTCGAGCCCTTGGCACCGGCGTGGCCGATCTGCATGGCGAACCTGGCGTCGGAGTTGGCGTGCACCCAGTCCACGATGCGCTTCCAGGCGCTGGCCTGTTCGCCGGTGTACAGGCCCGGGCATCCCGGGGTGATGCGCGCATCGGCGCTGACGCAGGTCATCTCCGCAAAGACCATGGCCGCTCCCCCGACAGCGCGCGCGCCCAGGTGCACCAGGTGGTAGTCGCCGGCCACGCCGTTGATGGCCGAGTACTGCGCCATGGGTGAGACCACGACACGATTCTTCAGCGTGACGCTGCGCACCGTGTAGGGCGTAAACATCGGGGGCGGTGCCGCCTGCTCGGATGCCAGTTTCACGCCGGCGCGCTCGGCAAACCAGCGCTCAAAGCCGCCCAGCCATTGGGCGTCGCGCAGGCGCAGGTTTTCGTGGCTGATGCGCTGGCTGCGCGTCAGCATGGAGTACATGAACTGCGGCGCCTCCAGCTGGTCGCAGTAGCGCTCGCCGCAGACCTCGAACCAGGCCATGGCGTTCCAGGCGGCGTTCTGCAGGCGCAGCACGTCGATGTTGCGCAGCGCCTGGTAGCGCGCCAGCACGGCCGGGATGTGCTCCGGCGTGTCGCCCAATTCGCCGAATTGGCGCGCCAGCTCGATCGCGTCCTCGATCGCCAGCTTGGTGCCGGAGCCGATGGCGAAGTGCGCCGTGTGCACGGCGTCGCCCATCAGCACCACATGGCTTTGGCCGTTAAACAGCGACCACTGCTGGCACTTCACCTGCTGGAACTTCAGCCAGGCCGAGCCGCGCAGGTGCCGCGCGTTCGTCATCAGGGCAGCGCCCCGGAGGTTGCCGGCGAACAGCCTCTCGCAAAAGGCAATGGACTGCGTCTGATCCGCCTGGTCCAGGCCGTGGGCCAGCCAGACATGTTCCGGGCACTCGACTATGAAGGTTGTTGTGTTCTCGTCGAACTTGTAGATGTGCGCCTGGAACCAGCCGTGCTCGGTCTTTTCGAACAAGAAGGTGAAGGCCTCGTAGTTTTTGTGCGTGCCCAACCAGATGTAGCGGTTCGGGCGCACCACGATCTCGGGCTTGAAGACCTCCTCGTAGCGCGCGCGGATGCCGGAGAAGATGCCGTCGCTGGCGATGATCAGGTCGGCCTCGGGGTAGGCCGTGTCGGACTCGGCATGGGTCTCGAACACCAGCTTCACGCCCAGCTGCTCGCAGCGGCTTTGCAGGATGTTGAGCAGCTTCTTGCGCCCGATGCCGACAAACCCGTGACCCCCGGATCGGACCACCTCGCCCTTGAATTCCAGCTCGATGTCGTCCCAGTGGTTGAAGGAGCGCGCTATCTCGGCAGCGGTCACAGGGTCCCAGACGCGCATGTTGTCCATGGTGGCGTCGGAGAAAACCACTCCCCAGCCGAAGGTGTCGTAAGGCTTGTTCTGCTCGACCACGGTGATGTCGTGGGCCGGGTTTTGCAGTTTCATCAGCAGGCCGAAGTAAAGACCGGCGGGGCCGCCGCCAATGCATACGATGTTCATGGGTACTCCTGAATGTGGAGGCCGCGCCAGAAATTCCGCCGCGGCCGGAAACAGTTTCGAGTTAAATACTTTAATCCTAAAGAACTTTAGCGACTGAGACCGGCGCCGTCAACCCGGGAAAGCGCCCGTTGACAAATTATTGTTTATGTTTAAACTATTTTTATCTAAACCAGATTTGCCGAAAGGAAGCACCTATGGACAAGGAAGCCCGTTTGAACGGCACGACGCCGGCCGAGCACCCCGAAGCCCTGCGCCTGTGGCTTCGCCTGCTCACCTGCACCCAGCTGATCGAGACCAAGGTGCGCTGTGGGCTGCGCGACGACTTCGCCACCACATTGCCCCGCTTTGACCTGATGGCCCAGCTCGAGCGGTCACCCGACGGCCTGAAGATGAACGAGTTGTCGCGCCGCATGATGGTCACAGGCGGCAACGTCACCGGCATCACGGACCAGTTGGTGGCCGAGGGCCTGGTGCAGCGCGTGTCCGTGCCCGACGACCGCCGCGCCTACCGTGTCAAGCTCACGGCCAAGGGCCGCAAGCAGTTTGGCGAGATGGCGCATGCGCATGAGGCCTGGATCGTGAGCGCCTTCTCGGGCTTGAGCGAGAAAGAGATTGCGACCCTGCACCGCCTGCTGGGCAAGGTCAAGGAACACAGCCTGAACCACGTCAACCCAACCCAAGAGACCGCATGAAACACTTTATCGGCGCTGGCAACCCCATGCGCGCCCAGTTCAACGCCACCGCCCCCTACCAGGCCCGCCACTTTGACTGGTGCTTCGACGCCGGCGTGGCTACCATCACGCTGAACCGCCCCGAGCGTAAGAACCCCCTGACCTTCGACTCCTACGCCGAACTGCGCAACCTGTTCGAGGCGCTGAAGTACTCCACCGACGTCAAGGCCGTGGTGCTGGCCGGCGCCGGCGGCAACTTCTGCTCGGGCGGCGACGTGCATGAGATCATCGGCCCGCTCACGACAATGAGCATGTCCGAGATGCTGGAGTTCACCCGCATGACGGGCGACCTGGTGAAGACGATGCGCAATTGCCCGCAGCCCGTCATCGGCGCCATCGACGGCATCTGCGCCGGCGCTGGCGCCATGATGGCCCTGGCCTGCGACATGCGATTCGGCACGCCCGGCGCCAAGACCGCTTTTCTGTTCACCCGCGTGGGACTGGCCGGCGCCGACATGGGGGCTTGCGCCCTGCTGCCGCGCGTCATCGGCCAGGGCAGGGCGAGCGAGCTGCTTTTCACGGGCCGCGCCATGAACGCGCAGGAAGGCCTGGCCTGGGGCTTCTTCAATGCCTTGCACGACAGCGCCGAGCTGCTGGGCCGGGTCCAGGCGCTGGCCGCCGAGCTGGCCGCAGGACCCACCTTCGCCCAGGGAATGACCAAGACCATGCTGCAGCAGGAGTGGGCCATGACGATCGAGCAGGCGATCGAAGCCGAGGCCCAGGCGCAGGCGATCTGCATGCAGACCGGAGACTTCAAGCGCGCCTACGAAGCCTTTTCGGCCAAGCGTAAACCCGTTTTCGAAGGGAACTGAGATGAGTGCTGTGCCCGCCACGAACCACCTCGATCTGCCTTTTTTCAACGCCGGCCACCAGACCCTGGGACGCGAACTTGCCGACTGGGTGGCGCAGCAACAGGTGGACGAGCGCGACGACCGCGCGGCCTGCCGGGAATGGGTGCGCCTGCTGGGCGTTGCCGGCTGGTTGCGCTACTGCGTGCCGGCGGAATTCGGCGGTGCACTGCCGCAACTGGACTCGCGGGCACTCGTGATTCTGCGCGAGACCCTGGCCTTCCACTCGCCGCTGGCCGACTTTGCCTTTGCCATGCAGGGCCTGGGTAGCGGCGCCATCACCCTGGCTGGCACGCCAGCGCAAAAGCAACGCTACCTGGGCGCCGTGGCGCAGGGCAAGATGCTGGCGGCCTTTGCCCTGAGCGAGACCGACGCTGGGTCGGACGCCGGCGCCATGGCGACGCGCGCCATTTGCTCGGGCGCGGAGGTCACCATCGATGGCAGCAAAACCTGGATCAGCAACGGCGGCATCGCCGACTACTATTGCGTGTTCGCCAAGACCGACCCGCAGGCCGGCACGCGCGGCATCACGGCCTATATCGTTGACGCAGACACGCCGGGGCTGGACGACTCGGAGCACATTGAAGTGATGGCGCCGCACCCGCTGGCCACGCTGAAGTTCGCGCAATGCACCATCCCGGCGAGCGCGCAACTCGGCGAGCTCAACGGCGGCTTCAAGCTGGCCATGCGCACGCTGGACATCTTTCGTGCCTCGGTGGCTGCAGCGGCTTTAGGCATGGCGCGGCGCGCCCTGGCCGAGGCCCTCTCCTACGCACAGGCGCGCCCCATGTTCGGCCAGCGACTGGCAGACTTTCAGTTGACCCAGGCCCGGCTTGGTGAGATGGCGGCCCTGATCGACGCCGGCGCCATGTTGACCTACCGTGCCGCCTGGCTGCGCGATTGCGTCGGCGCTGACGTACCCGCTGCGGCCCAGGCCTATACGGCCGCGGCCGCGATGGCCAAGATGTGCGCCACCGAGAACGCGCAACGCGTCATCGACATGGCGCTGCAGATGCACGGCGGCATGGGCGTGAAGGTGGGCAGCAAGATCGAGAGCCTGTACCGCGACATCCGCGCGCTGCGCATCTACGAGGGCGCGACCGAAGTGCAGCAGCTCATCATCGGCAAGTCCGTGCTCAAGTCTTTCTCCCCTAAAGCCTGAAGGGAAAGCCATGTCCCCGTCCGCCCAGACCGACCGCTTTGTGCACGACCAGTTGCCGCCGCTTGAACAGTGGCCCGAGCTGCTGTACAGCACGCCCGAGCTGCAGGCACTTCAGCAGGCGCCGCACTTGAACCTGGTACGCGAGCTGCTGGACCGCGCCGCTGAGAAGGGATTTGCCGATCGACCCCTGCTGCGCTCGCCCGCCCGCACACTGAGCTACGCCCAGACGCGCGAGCAGGTGGACCGCATGGCCCAGGTGCTGCAGGACTTGGGTCTGTTGCCGGGCAACCGGGTGCTGCTGCGCGGCGGCAACTCCATCGCCATGGCGCTGGCCTGGCTGGCCGTGGTGAAGTGCGGCCTGATTGCGGTGGCGACCATGCCGCTGCTGCGCGCCAAGGAACTGGGCGAGATCATCGCCAAGGCCGAGCCCGCAGTCGCGCTGTGCGACGCCAAGCTGCTGCAGGAACTGCAGCTGGCGCAGGTGCAGCAGCCGGTATTGAAAACCATTGTTCCCTTCAACGACGATGCGAACCCGGCTTCGCTGGAGTCCCTGGCGGCAGGCAAATCAGGACTGATCAGTGCCTGCCCCACGGCTGGCGACGACATCGCGCTGTTGGTCTTCACCTCGGGCACGACCGGCAAGCCGAAGGCCGCGGTGAGCACGCACCGCGACGTACTGGCGGCCTGCGAGACCTGGCCGCGCCATGTGCTGCAAGCCCGCGCTGACGACATCGTCATGGGCTCGCCCCCACTGGCCTTTTCCTTTGGCCTGGGGGGGCTGCTGATCTTCCCGATGTGGGCCGGGGCCTCGGTCTACTTCCCCGACATTCCCTACACGCCGCAGGCCATGGCGCGGCTGATCTTTGACACGGGTGCGACCATCTGCTACACCGCTCCGACCTTTTACCGCCAGCTCGCGTCCTGCATGCAGGTCGAGGCGGCACAGCGGGCCAGTCCCTCGGCGTTGCGGCTTTGCGTCAGTGCCGGAGAAGGTCTGCCGGACGCGACGCGCCAGCTCTGGAAAGAGGCCACGGGCATCGAACTGCTCGACGGCATCGGTGCGACCGAAATGTTCCACATCTTCGTCTCGTCGCCACCGGACGCGGTGCGCCGCGGCGCCATCGGCCGTGTGGTGCCCGGCTACGTGGCCAAGGTGGTGGACGAGCAAGGGCAGGAGCTGCCGCGCGGCGGCGTCGGGCGCCTGGCGGTGAAGGGTCCGACGGGGTGCCGCTACATGGGCGACGCGCGTCAGGGCGGCTACGTGCAGGCCGGCTGGAACTACCCTGGCGACGCCTTCCTGCAGGACGTGGACGGCTACTTCTTCTACCAGTCGCGCGCCGACGACATGATCATCACCGCCGGCTACAACGTCGGCGCGCCCGAGGTGGAGGACGCCTTGCTGCGGCACCCGGCCGTGGCCGAATGCGGCGTCATCGGCCGTCCCGACGAGGCGCGCGGCATGATCGTGAAGGCCTTTTGCGTGCTGAAAAGCGGATTGCATGGCGACGCCGCGCTGGTCACGGAACTGCAGGACCATGTCAAGGCCAGTATCGCGCCTTTCAAATACCCGCGCGAGATCGAGTTTGTGCCCTCGCTGCCACGCACCGAGACCGGAAAACTTCAACGCTTCAAGCTCAAACAACTATGAAAACACTCCAACCGTCCGGCTGGGCCCAGGCTCGCGGCTATGCCAATGGCGTGGCGGCGCGCGGCACGCAGATCTTCGTCGGCGGCCAGATCGGCTGGAACGCGCAGCAGCAGTTCGAGTCCGACGACTTCATCGCCCAGACCGCGCAAACGCTGCGCAACGTGCTGGCTGTGCTGCACGAAGCCGGCGCGGGGCCTGAGCATATGGCGCGCATGACCTGGTACGTGGTGGACCGCGTCGAGTACAACGCGCGCCTGAAGGAACTGGGGCAGGTGTACCGCGAGGTGATGGGGCGGAACTTTCCGGCCATGAGCTGCGTGCAGGTGGCCGGCCTGATGGAAGAGCGCGCTAAGGTGGAGATCGAGGTCACGGCTGTGTTGCCAGACTGAGCCACGGTCGTCATGGCTCCTCGCAATGACGGGAACATGATGTTGCGCTCGCAATGACGCGGATTTGAACCAAGGCAAAAGTAGCAAGGACCAAGTAGCACCATGAAGACTCTTTACGACTGCCAGCAACTCGACCTGAAGGACCGGCTGCGTCCACTGCGCGCGCAATTTGAGCTACCGCCGGGCGTGGTCTACCTGGACGGCAACTCGCTGGGCGTGCTGCCCCGAGCCACGGCGGCGCGCGTCGCCGAGGTGGTGACGCAGGAGTGGGGTCAGGGCCTGATCCGCTCCTGGAACAGCGCCGGCTGGTTTAACCTGCCGCAGCGACTGGGCGACCAAATCGCCACGCTGGTGGGCGCTGGTCCGGGCGAGGTCGCGGCCACCGACAGCACTTCCATCAACCTGTTCAAGGTGCTGAGTGCGGCCCTGTCCATCGTGGCGCAGGACGCGCCCGAACGCCGTCGCGTGCTGAGCGAACGCAGCAACTTCCCCACCGACCTGTACATCGCCCAGGCCCTGTGCCGGGAGCGCGGCTTCACCCTGGAGCTGGTGGAAGAGGGGGAGATCGCCGACCAACTTGACGCCGGCCTGGCCGTGCTGATGCTCACCCATGTGAACTACCGCACCGGCGCCATGCACGACATGGCGGGCCTCACGGCGGCAGCGCACGCTGCGGGCGCGCTCACGGTGTGGGACCTGGCGCACAGCGCCGGCGCCGTACCGGTGGCGCTGAACGCGTCCCAGGCCGACTTCGCCGTCGGCTGCGGCTACAAATACCTCAACGGCGGCCCCGGCGCCCCGGCCTTTGTATGGGTGAACCCGGTGCACGCCGAGCGCTTTTGGCAGCCGCTGGCCGGCTGGTGGGGTCACGCCGCGCCCTTTGAATTCAGTCCCGAGTACCGGCCCGCGCCCGGCATCAACCGCTACCTGTGCGGCACGCAACCCATCATCAGTCTGGCGGCGCTGGAATGCGGTCTCGAGGTATTCAGGCAGGCGCAGGCGTTGGGCGGCATGCTGGCCTTGCGCGCCAAGTCGCTGGCGCTCACCGACCTGTTCATCGAGCTGGTGGCGCAGCGCTGTGCAGGCCATGGGCTGGGGCTGGCGACGCCGTTGGAGCACGCGCGGCGCGGCTCGCAGGTCTGTCTCACCCGGGAGTACGACACCCACGGCCAATCCGGCGCCTACGCCATCGTGCAGGCGCTGATTGCGCGGGGCGTGATCGGCGACTTCCGTGCAGGCGACGGCACGCAGCACAAGGACATCCTGCGCTTTGGCTTCACTCCGCTGTATATCGGTTTCGAGGAGGCCTGGCGGGCGGTGGAACAGCTCGGCCAGGTGCTCGACAGCGGAGAATGGCGGCGCGCCGAATTCAACCGGTCGCACGCAGTAACCTGATGGGCGGCGCAGTCGTCATTGCGAACGAACCTAAGCAATCCATGTTGCCACGTCGCGACAGCTCCTCGCAATGACGGTAGCGGTGTCTGGCGCGAATGCAGTTTCGACCGCTGAAGCACAGGACTCGCAGCGACGGACGTTTTTCCGTAGCATGAGAACATTGAAAAGGGGACTCCATGAATTCGCCAGAAAAGCATACTGAGACCATCGTGCGCGAGGAACGCGCTCAGCTCGATTTCAGCCAGTCCATGAGCTACGGCGACTACCTCCATCTGGACGCCATCCTGAACGCGCAGGCGCCGCTCTCGCCGGACCACAACGAGATGCTGTTCATCGTGCAGCACCAGACCAGCGAGCTGTGGATGAAGCTCATGCGCCACGAGCTTGGTGCCGCCATCGCCGCCATGGCCGCAGATGATCTGGGTTCGGCGTTTAAGATGCTGGCGCGCGTGAGCAAGATCATGGAGCAGTTGGTCCACGCCTGGGACGTTCTGGCCACCATGACGCCGCCCGAATACAGCGCCATCCGCCCCTTTCTGGCCAACTCAAGCGGCTTTCAGAGCTACCAGTACCGCTGCATCGAGTTCGCCCTGGGCAACAAGAACGCCGCCATGCTCAAGCCGCACGCCCACCGCCCGGATCTGCTGGTCCATGTGCAGGCGGCTTATCAGGCGCCTTCGCTCTACGACGAAGCCCTGCGCTTGCTGGCGCGCCGCGGCATCCCCGTTCCTGTCAGCCACACCGGGCGTGACTGGACCCAGCCCTATGTGGCCAGCGATGCCGTGGAACAGGCCTGGCTGCAGGTCTACCGCGACCCGAAACACCATTGGGACCTGTACCAGCTGGGTGAAGAGTTGACGGACCTGGAAGACGCCTTCCGCCTCTGGCGTTTTCGCCACGTCACCACGGTGGAGCGTGTCATCGGTTTCAAGCGTGGCACCGGCGGCACCGGCGGCGTGAGCTACCTGCGCAAGATGCTCGACGTCGTGCTGTTCCCCGAGATCTGGACGCTGCGCACCTCGCTGTGAAAGGCCCGCCATGACCGAAGACCTGTCCGTGCTGAGCCGCAGCGCCAGCGCACCGGATTGCACGCTGCGCTACGGGCCTGAGCCGGATCAGGTGGCTGACGTACGCACTGGCGTGCGCGGCGCGCAGTTGCCCTTGATTGTGCTGATCCACGGTGGCTTCTGGAAGCCGGCCTACGACCGCTCCCATGCCCAGCCCATGGCGCAGGCGCTGGCCGCTGACGGCTGGAGCGTGCTCACGCTCGAGTACCGTCGCATTCCGGGCCAGCCCGACGCCATGTTGCAGGACATCGTCGGGGCGATTCGTGAACTGCCCGGAACAATCGACAATCACAACGGGCAACTGCTGCTGGTGGGGCATTCGGCCGGTGGTCATCTGGTGCTGTGGGCGGCGGCGAATGCCGTGTCGGATGCACTGTGCGGCGTGCTGGCGCTGGCGCCGGTGGCGGATCTGGAACTGGCGCAGCGCCTGAATCTGGGCGATGGCGCCGTGCTGAGATTTTTGGGTGTGGCTGCGGCCGACCGCGCTGACGTCGACCCGATGCGCTTGGCGGCGCCGACGATTGCGGTGACGGTGTTGCATGGGGAACTGGATGAGGTCGTGCCGCTGGCGGTGGCGCAGTCCTACTGCGCGGCCTGTCCAAACACCAGGCTGGCGCTGTTGGACTGCGCCGGGCACTTTGCGCTCATCGATCCGTTGAACGGCGCCTGGAAGGAGCTCCTTAGGGAACTCGAGCGGCTGTCGCGCGATTGAGGCGCGTCGCAGGCATCAAGGGTAGTAGACCCCAGCATGACAGTGTCGGCCTTTGAGCCGCATGCGGGTTCAAAGAGGTCACGTTGGAGTTTAGGGTTCCGCGCCAATTTTGCGCCCATTTGATGGGTGCCGGTTGCGAAGACCGGGGAATTCACGGGAAGCGAAATGGAGCGTGTTAGAGGGAAACGGGCATATTCAGAAAGTGGTGTGAAACCCCTCGAGGGGTTTCATACGGCAGCGGTCGTAACTTTGAAAAATGCGCCGTCAACTAAATATATCTAACAAAATCAAAGAGTTACGTGAAATTGTTTGGTTAGGCAGGTGTAAAAAAGTAGTACCATTCGCCGCTACTACTTTTTTCGACAAGAATTGCCAAAAGCCCAGTTGCCGTTTGTAAATTTGACCAACAGCCGCGCATCACTCGGCAAGTAGGAAACTGAGATAGCTGCTGTCGCAGGCGCTTGATTTCCCCGTCTGTAACCACCCTAGAAACACAGGACTCACATGATGTGAGTTACAAACCACTATGCAATACCGACGCCTCGGCCGCAGCGGCCTGCAACTCTCCGAACTCTCCTTGGGCTCCTGGGTTACCTACCACAACCAGGTTGACACCAAAGCTGCATCGGAAATGCTGGCCGCAGCCAAAGATGCTGGAGTCAACTTCTTTGACAACGCCGAAGCCTATGCACAGGGGCAAAGCGAAGTGGTGATGGGTGCGGCCTTTAAGGCCCTGAAGTGGGCTCGCTTGGACTACGTCGTCTCTACCAAGTTTTACTGGGGCCTGGAAACACCTGGCCTAAAGGTGAACAAGCGCAACACCCTGAACCGCAAGTACCTCTCGCAGGCGATTGATGGTTCCCTGAAGCGCATGCAGCTCGATTTTATTGACCTGGTTTTCTGCCACCGCCCCGACCCGCTCACCCCGATTGAAGAGACCGTGTGGGCCATGAGCGACATGATCACTCGGGGCAAAGCCTTGTACTGGGGCACCAGTGAATGGAGCGCGGCTGACATTCGCGCAGCCTACGAGATCGCCGAGCGCCACCACTTGCACAAGCCAGTGATGGAGCAGCCGCAGTACAACCTGTTTCACTGTACGCGCGTGGAGCAAGAATACAGCCGCCTGTACGATGACATGCAACTGGGACTGACAACCTGGAGCCCTTTGGCTTCGGGCTTGCTGACCGGCAAGTACCGCGATGGCGTGCCAGTGGGCAGCCGCGGTGCGATGGGTGAAATGAGCTTTTTGTTGCCCGGTTTGACCGATGCCGCCAAAAATGCCGCAGTTGGGCAGCTCAGCGAAATTGCAACAGAGTTGGGAGGCAACGTAGCCCAGTTGGCCATCGCTTGGGTCAATAAAAACCCGCGCGTCAGTACCGTGATTCTGGGTGCAAGCAAGCTGAGCCAGTTGCAGGACAACCTGGGCGCTTTGGAGCTCACGCCTAAGCTCACACCAGAGGTGATGGCCCGAATCGCCGCCATTTGCAAGCCACTGTTGACCTAAAGACTTGCAGAAATTGGACAAGGCGGCCCATCTTTGCGCTAGGGTTTTCACCAAGACTCGGTCTGAGGTTCTCACTTGTCCCCGGCGATGGGGCCGGACCTGCCGCGTTCGTGGGCGCTACAGACCTGCTGCCACATCACACGCCAACCGTCAACGCCCCCCTGTGGTTGGCGCCAATTACCTTCTTAGCGCTATTTCAAAGCGATCCAAACACTCAAACCTTGACGAACCAGCGCTTGCGCCACATCAGCCAGGCTACGCTAAACATCAACAGGTTGAAGGCCAGCGCAAACAACAAGGAAGCGTTGACTGGCGCGAGCGGCAGTGCCTGCAGCGGCGCAAACAGCACCGCCTTGAGAGCCAGCGGCGGCCCAGTGGGCTGGTCGAACTTGATGTAGACCAGCAGCTTGCCGATGACGCCCGACAGGGCAAACAGGAACAGCGCATTCATGCCGTAGATCACCAGGGGCTTGAAGCAGCGGGCCGATGCATCGCGCAACTTGCCACTGTCGGCGGCGTCCAACAGCCAGTAGAACGCCGAGAACGTCAACAGCGCCCAGCCCGTCATGAAGACGCAATAGGATACAGTCCATAGGCTCTTGTTGATGGGCATCAGCGTGCTGTCCAGCATCGCCCCCAGCCACAGACAGGCGAGGCCAGCCAGCACCATCCACACGGTCTGCGCGGCCTTGTTGGCGCCGCGCTGGAGCAGCCATTGCCCGGTGAGCGCTCCGAACAAGAGGCTGGCTATGGCAGGCAGCGTGCTGACCAGCCCTTCCGGGTCCCAGATTTTTGACGATACCCACAAGTGGCGCCCCATCAGCCAGCGATCAACAAACGCACCCGCGTCGCGGCCCGGCTCCAGCACACCCGCCGCCACCACGCCCTGGGCGTCGGGCACGGGCAGGCCCAGCATCAGACCGGTGTACAGCACGAACAGGGCCGCGATGGCGGCACACTGCCGGCGCCAACCGGCGTAGACGACGATGGGCGCGGCCACCAGGGTGCAAAGCGCAATGCGCTGCAGCACGCCCGGTATGCGCACCGTGGCGAAGTTGAAGTAGGGGAACAGGTTCAACGCAAAACCAATGGCGAAGACCCACAGTGCTCGCACGCACAGCTTGTGCAACCGCTGCGAGCGCGGCACACCCTGCGCCAGCAAGTGCGACAACGACAAGGACATCGACACGCCGCTGATGAACAGGAAGAACGGGAAGACCCAGTCGGTGAAGGTCCAGCCGTTCCACTGAGCGTGTTCGAGCTGCGGGTACAGGTGGTTCCAGTCGCCAGGGTTGTTCACCAGCATCATGGCGGCAATGGTGAAGCCGCGAAAGGCGTCCAGCGAACTCAGGCGGTCAGGTTGGAGGCGGTTGGGCATGGCGGGTGTCCAGGGGGTGGCGGGGCAACGCCATTATCATCAAGCGCTGAGGCTTTGCACACGACGCCTCCCGCCACGTCCGCCGGTCCGGGCGAGTGCGGCGCGGGCTTGCGCCACCTCTTGCCATGAAAGATGCCATGCGTGTATTCGTGATCCTTGCTGCCTGTGCCCTCAGTGCCTGCATGCTGTTGCCGCAAACCCCACCCCCACCCGGACTTGGCATGTCACCCCAAACCGAAGCGGCCCACTTGAATGCGGAACTCGATGACATCGTGAATGACCCGGCAATGCCGCTGGCCAGTCTGTCGGCTGTTGTAGTGCGAGAGGGGCAGGTGGTGTACCAGGGCCAGTTCGGCTACCGCGTGATCGAGGAACGGGACGCCCGCAAGAGCCTGCCGGTGACGACTGCAACCTTGTTCAAGGTGGCCTCGATTTCCAAACTGGTGACGGCCATCGGGGCGATGCGCCTTGTGGAGCAGGGCCGACTGGACCTGGATGCCGACATCAGCCGTTACCTGGGCTTTGCGCTGCGCAATCCGCATTTTCCGGACCGGCCCATCACCGCCCGCATGCTGTTGTCGCACACCTCATCGTTGCGCGATGGCGGTGGCTACACCTTTGCGCTGGGGTCCAGCCTGCAAAGCATTCTCGTCCCCTCGGGTGCCAACTACGGCGCCGGGGCGCAATGGGCGAGCTCCCGTCCAGACGAAGACCGCGCGCCAGGCAAGTTCTTCGACTACGTGAATCTGAACTGGGGCGTGCTGGGAACGGTGATGGAAGCGGCCAGCGGTCAGCGTTTTGATCGCTACATGAAGTCGGCGGTGCTGGCGCCGCTGGGCATTGCCGGCCACTTCAATGCCGAGGAGTTGACGCCGGATGAGGTGCGCAACCTGGCTGTGCTGTACCGTAAGCGAACCGGCGAGAACGCCTGGGATTCAAAGGGACCCTGGGTCCCGCAGACCGACGACTATCGCGGACAGGTGCCGGCACCCCGAGCTGGCATTGAGCGCTACGTTCCGGGGACGAATGCCATTGCCTTCAGCCCGCAAAGCGGTCTGCGCATCAGCGCAGCGGGCCTGGCGCGGCTGATGCAGTTGCTGCTGAACGGTGGCGAGCTCGACGGCGTACGCTTGCTCACGCCGGCCTCGGTCAAGGCCCTGTTGCAAGAACAGTGGCACTTTGACGCCGCCCGCCCCAATGGCGACAACTTCCGCGGGCTATTCAATGCATGGGGCCTGGGGGTACAGCACTTTCTGGATCAGGGTGCGCCAGGACATGGCGACCGGCTGGTGGCACACGGTGGCATGAGGGGCTACGGCCACCTGGGCTTCGCCTACGGCTTGAACGCCGCCTTCGTTTTCGACCCGGTGCGGCGCATCGGGCTGATCTACATCATTGGCGGTGTGGGCGTCGATCCGGAGCAACTGTCCGGACGGTATTCCACGCTGAATCCGTGGGAAGAAAGGGTGCTGGACGCGCTGTATCGCCGCGCGATTCTGGGCGACGCCGCAGGCACAGGCAAATAGCGCCGTGCGGCCTATCGAATAAGGTTAGATCGCGCCAGCGAAGCGCAGCCGCGATCTGAACCGGTTGTTGGACGAGCCCGGTTCGACGGCACTGCAAATAGCTTTTCTGTTTTTCCGGATGCGTCGGACTTTGCGTTGATCAAAGCTCGAACGGTC
>CAIVXG010000248.1 GCA_903909815.1 uncultured beta proteobacterium
CCGTACTCTAGCTATACAGTCACAAATGCAGTTCCCAGGTTGAGCCCGGGGATTTCACATCTGTCTTATATAACCGCCTGCGCACGCTTTACGCCCAGTAATTCCGATTAACGCTCGCACCCTACGTATTACCGCGGCTGCTGGCACGTAGTTAGCCGGTGCTTATTCTTACGGTACCGTCATTAGCCCACCGTATTAGGGTAGACCGTTTCGTTCCGTACAAAAGCAGTTTACAACCCGAAGGCCTTCATCCTGCACGCGGCATTGCTGGATCAGGCTTGCGCCCATTGTCCAAAATTCCCCACTGCTGCCTCCCGTAGGAGTCTGGACCGTGTCTCAGTTCCAGTGTGGCTGGTCGTCCTCTCAGACCAGCTACAGATCGTCGGCTTGGTGGGCTTTTACCCCACCAACTACCTAATCTGATATCGGCCGCTCCAATCGCGCGAGGTCTTGCGATCCCCCGCTTTCATCCATGGATCGTATGCGGTATTAGCACAGCTTTCGCTGCGTTATCCCCCACGACTGGGCACGTTCCGATATATTACTCACCCGTTCGCCACTCGCCACCAGGATTGCTCCCGTGCTGCCGTTCGACTTGCATGTGTAAGGCATGCCGCCAGCGTTCAATCTGAGCCAGGATCAAACTCTATAGTTCGATCTTGAATTTTTTCGCTCTTTCGAGCAACTCATAAATTGGAATCAACGTGAACTTCATTTCTGAATTTCACATCTTTTTTACTTCATGAGCGTTTGTAGACTAATGAAAGTCCAGTTCCGAAGAACTTGGCTCTCGCCTTCAAACGCCCACGCTTATCGGCTGTATATTTTTAAAGAACCCAGCAACCAAAGACCCGAAGATCTCTACCTGCCGCCTGCTTCGCCGTGATCAGCGAAGCCTTGAATTATAGCACTGAAATTTGCATTCCGTCAAAGTTTTTGTTTTTTTATTCAAAACCCTCAACCGCCAAAACCCCCTTCATCCACCAAGCAGTCCCCATCTATGATTTTGGACTGTTTCGGCAGCGAAGCCTTTGATTGTAGCACGATCTTTTACTCGGCTTGCGAACTTTTTCACGGAGCCTCACATTTCCCCACCTTTTGAGCAAATCACTGCGATTGTGGCCCCCAGTACCAGCGGAGCGAACGCCAGACTCACGTGTGCAGTGCCAGCAAGAAGACGATTGTCGGCCCCCGCTAGGGTCGCCGTAGAGGCGGGGAAAACAATGTTGTCGCAGTTCGAGTACCAGCAGGTAAAGAGGGTGTTCCGCTGTGGTGGCTCATCGCTTCGAAGTTGCCGCAGCCACTCGCTGCCACGACGCATTTGAGCCCCGTTAGCTACCGGGCTGAGCCGTCCGAGCCATGTGCCGCAATGTGGGGTTCCAATGGTCACGATGCGGTGCACCCTGGCGTCGGCGCGCGCCTGCCTTAGCCAGGCGCGCGCGGCTAGGCCGCCCATACTGTGGCAGACCAGCACTGGCGCCAGGCCCGTGGCTGCGGTCACCCGCTGCACCGCAGCTTCAATGATCGGTACATAGGCGTCGATTTCGCCGAACACAGGCTCCAAATTCACAGCGATGAAGGCGTGCTCCATTTCCCGCAGCTTCTTCATCCAAGGGGTCCACAAGCCTCTATTGCATACGAAGCCATGTATGAACACCACCCCGCGAAGTTCGTTTTCCGGGAAGAAATCCGGCACTGCTTGGGATCGGAAGGGCTGGCGCCAGAGAAATACCTGCGGTGCAATACGGGTTTCACCCCACCACGCTTGGAGCAACTCACTCCAACGGGCGGAGCCCGCTGGATCATTCCGATTTAAGGCATGAAGCGCAACGAACTCCAAGGCAAGAAACAGGGAATAGCCGAGCACGATGAATATGAACCCGCACGATGCTATGAGCACAGAGCTGCGCCACCAAGCCAATGACCAGCAGCTTGCCGCAGTCAAAAGGACTAGAGTAACGAGTTGTTGAAGTCTGGCCAGCATGGTTTTGGGGATAGGGTTGACTATCGCACGAACCAAACTCTTCGGCTAGACGCTCCGCAGCGATAAACCGGACCCATAAATGGATGCAAGTCAAAAGATTCGCCACGCGGTATCGCAAGTGGCCAAGCAGCGAGAGCGTTGTTTGGAGGATCCTGTGCTCAAACAGGCGGTGACTGCGGTCAAACGCTTTCAGGCCAGGCGCTTTGCCGCAACTTATGCCGATTTACTGGCTTCGGAGCCCTATTGCCAGCCAGCCCGGTTCTTCTTAGATGAACTTTACGGTGCTCGCGATTTCTCCCTGCGCGACCTGCAATTTGCCCGGATCGCGGGAGCGCTGCAGCGCATCTTTCCCAGGGAGGCGAGCGCCACAGCTGTGGCGCTCGCCGAGCTTCACGCGCTAAGTGAACAGCTGGATTTCTCGATGGGCCAAACCTGGTCACAGCTTAAAGTGGCGCCAAACACAAGCGACACGGCACGCTACGTGGCGACCTGGCGTGCCGTAGACCACCGTACCGCCAGAAATGCCCAACTTCGTGCCGTCCTGGCACTTGGTCGCGAAATTGAAAAATTGACCCAAACGAAGGGACTGGGTCTTATGCTCAAAATGATGAGGGGACCGGCTGCAGCGGCCGGCTTGGGCGAGCTTCAAAGCTTTCTGGAGTCGGGTTTTGAGAAATTTTGGGCAATGTCCAAGAAGAAGGGGCTGGCAACTGAGTTCCTGAACATCATTGAGCGACGCGAATCAAGTTGGTTGCAGCAACTTTTTGACGCGGATCCTGTCGCCTGCGCGACGAAACTGGAGATTACCCTGGGACAAGCCCGATAACGGAAGTCTGGATTCAAAACGCACAATGGCGACCTCCACTCAAGAGGACCCCATGGACAAATACTGGCTCAAGAGCTACCCGCAAGGCGTGCCGCACGACATTGACCCCGGTCAATACCCATCACTCGCGCACTTGCTGGAAGAATCGTTCAAACGCAATTCGGCCCTGCCTTTTTCGGTTTGCATGAACCAATGGATGTCATACGCGCAGCTCGATGCCTATTCAGCCGCATTGGGCGCATGGTTGCAAGGACTCGGACTGGAACCGGGCTCGCGCGTCGCCATCATGCTGCCCAACATCCCGCAATTCGCGGTCACGATGGCGGGGATCCTGCGCGCGGGCTATACGTGCGTCAACGTCAACCCCTTGTACACGGCAAGGGAACTTGAACACCAGCTGTGCGACTCGGGTGCCTGCGCCATCGTCATTCTGGAAAACTTTGCACGCACCCTGGAAGAGGTGATCGAGCGCACCTCGATCAAACAGGTGGTCATGGCGTCAATGGGTGATCTGCTGGGGTTCTGGTATGGCAGGTGGATAAATTTTGCCGTGCGGCATCTGGCGAAAATGGTTCCCGCATACAAGCTTCCCTTAAGCAGAGGGCGCCGCGTGACGCCATTTGGCCGCGTCCTGGTTGACGGCGCGCGCACGACCCTCAGGCCCGGTGGCAGCACACTGGATTCCATTGCGTTTCTTCAATACACGGGGGGAACCACCGGCTTGTCCAAGGGTGCCATCTTGACCCACCGCAATATCGTAGCAGCCGTCCTTCAGGCGGAGGCTTGGTTCACTCCTGCGCTGGGGCGCGTGGGCGATGTCAGTAAAATCAACAGCATTGCGGCGCTGCCGCTGTACCACATCTTTGCGCTGACGCTGTGCCTGCTGGCCATCCGCCAAGGCTCGCACCTGACACTCATTCCAAATCCACGCGACTTCGGCAAGTTTATCGAAGTGTTGAAACAACGTCCGTTTCACATGCTGCCCGCAGTCAACACTCTGTTCAATGCACTGTTGCAACACCCGCAATTCAAATCCGTCGACTTTTCCAGCCTCTGCGTCTCTCAGGCGGGGGGCATGGCAGCGTCTGAGGGGACTGCTCAGCAATGGCTGAAAGCCACGGGCAGCCCGATGATCGAGGGGTGGGGCATGAGTGAGACTTGCGCGATCGGCACCAACAATCCCGTCACCAATTCCAAGTTCACTGGCAGTATCGGGCTGCCTCTGCCGAGCATTGACATCGCCATCAAGGACGACGACGGAAACTCCCTGCCCCAAGGCGAATCAGGTGAAATCTGCATCCGAGGACCGAACGTGATGACAGGCTACTACAACCAGCCAGAGGAAACACGCAAGGCCTTCACGGAAGACGGATTTATGCGCACGGGAGACATTGGCCTCATGGACGAGAGCGGGTATACAAAGATCGTGGATCGGAAGAAAGACATGATCAATGTCAGCGGTTTCAATGTTTTCCCCAACGAACTTGAGAACATCATCTCACTTTGCCCCGGCGTGGTGGAGTGTGCAGCCGTTGGCGTTCCGGACGACAAGCAGGGCGAGGCGATCAAGATTTTTCTGGTGAAGAATGATCCCACTCTCACGGAAGACGACGTTGCCAAATACTGTCGACAGAACCTGACCGGCTACAAGCACCCCAAATACATTGAGTTCCGGGACGAATTGCCCAAAACGAATGTTGGCAAAATCCTGCGGCGCGAACTGCGCAGTGGAAAGTGAAGCCGGCGTGGACTGCCCTGATCTCCAGCAACAGCGCCGAGAAAAATATCAACTGCCCCAATTTTGCAGCGGGGAATCAGTGTTTTCAAAACAAGGTCACGCGCACAAACTTGCGTTTTCCGACCTGTAACACGTAAGCGCCGCAGCCCAGCCTGAGACCCTTGTCACTCACGACGCCCGAGTCCACGCGCACGCCACCACCATCAATCAAGCGATTGCCTTCGCCACTCGACGCCACCAGACCGGCCATTTTCAGAAGCGCAGCGATGCCAATGGCGGTTGCGCCCTCACCCAGTGGAAGGGCAAGCTCGGAAATCTGCTCCGGAACCCCGCCTTTGCTGCGGTTGGCGAAATCCTGTGCCGCGGTGTCTGCTGCGGCGGCCGAATGAAAGCGCACCGTGATTTCTCTGGCCAGTGCCAGTTTCGCATCCTTGGGGTTGCGCCCGGCCTGCACTTGTGCCTTGAGCGCGACAATCTCGGCTTCGCTCTTGAAGCTGAGCAAAGTGAACCAACGCCACATCAGATCGTCGGAAATGCTCAACACCTTGGCGAACATGGTGTTGGCATCCTCCGAAATGCCAATGTAGTTGTTCTTGCTCTTGCTCATCTTTTCGACTCCATCCAGACCCTCGAGCAAGGGCATCGTCAAGATGCACTGTGGCTCCTGTCCGTACTCGGCTTGCAAGTGACGCCCCACCAGCAGGTTGAACTTCTGGTCTGTTCCACCCAGTTCCAGATCACTCTTAAGCGCCACCGAATCGTAGCCCTGCATCAGTGGATACAGGAACTCATGCACAGAGATGGTGCGCCCTTCCTTGAAGCGCTTGTGGAAATCGTCGCGCTCCATCATCCGGGCCACGTTGTATTTGGCCGCCAATTGGATCATGCCGCGTGCGCCTAGAGGGTCACACCATTCGCTGTTGTATCGAATTTCGGTTTTGTTGGGGTCCAACACCATGCTGGCCTGGCGGTAATAGGTTTCGGCATTGACCTTGATTTGCTCGGCTGTGAGCGGTGGCCGGGTCGTGTTGCGACCCGATGGGTCACCGATCAAGCTGGTGAAATCACCGATCAGGAAGATCACCTGATGGCCCAGATTCTGTAACTGGCGCATCTTGTTGAGCACCACTGTGTGCCCCAGATGGATGTCCGGCGCCGTTGGGTCAAGGCCAAGCTTGATGCGAAGTGGTTTGCCGGTCGACTCGGATCTGACCAATTTCTTCAACCAATCGTCCTGCGGAATCAACTCCTGGGATCCGCGCAAGCTCACAGCCATCGCTTCGAGGACGCGGTCAGTTACGGAAAAAGGAGGATGAGTTGCTTGATTCATAAGGGTTTCTTCAGATGTGCCAAAATTTGACCCCGCTATACTCGGGCCGGTCCCAGCGTCAGATTTTAGTTGGCGCTTCCTCGGCTTTAGTGTCAGCGTTTCCCGACCTCATCGGATTCAAGCTGAAACTGCTGCCAGCTACGGCATCAAAACATCAGGAATTCTTGCTTTGAATGAAATCTACAAGGCCCTCAAGACGGGCCTTATTTCCCTGTTGAAACGCCATCCCAAGCGGATTGTCGCAACGATTGCCGTGGTCTTGTTGAGCGCTGGAAGTGGCGCGTTTGCCGTGGCATCTTTCGCGCCCGACGCGGCCAAGCTGCCGGTGCGTCAGGTGCTGGACGCGGTGGTCGCCTTGCCACTCCAGCCGCAGGAGGAACTGCTCGCGAATCAGGCGATCAACCTGTTTCGGTCGGAGACAACGCGCGCCACAGACACAGCAGAAACCCTACTCAAACGGCTTGGCATCGACGATGCGCAAGCTGCAGATTTCCTGCGTCGTGACATCCTAACGCGCAAGAATGTACTGGGGCGCACGGGCAGAACCATCACAGCAGAAGCCAATGGTTCCAATGCTTTACTTCGTTTGACCGCTAGGTGGAGCTCCGAGGAAGATGGAAAATTCAATCGAATGGTGATCGAAAAGTCCGGTGACCACTTTGCAGCACACATTGAAGTCGCGGCCTTGTCGGCATCCACTCGACTTGCAAGCGGCGTCATTCGCTCGTCGCTATTTGCGGCCACCGACGACGCACGCATCCCCGACCCGGTAGCGACACAACTTGCGGAGATCTTTTCGGGGGACATCGATTTTCATAGGGCTCTGCGCAAAGGGGATCATTTTTCCCTCGTGTATGAGGCCCTAGAAGCGGACGGCGAACCCATGCGCTCGGGGCGCGTGCTGAGCGCCGAGTTTGTCAACAACGGCAAGACTTTTCAGGCGATGTGGTTTCAGGAACCAGGTCAAAAGGGCGGCTACTACACGCTGGACGGACAATCCTTGCGGCGCGCCTACCTCGCCTCCCCGGTGCAATTCTCACGCATCACCAGCGGCTTCAAGATGCGCTTTCATCCCATACTGCAAAAATGGCTTAGACACGAGGGAGTGGATTACGCCGCCCCCACCGGCACGGCTGTGCGATCCGTGGGCGACGGCTTAGTGGAATTTTCTGGCGTTCAAAATGGCTATGGCAACGTGGTCATCGTGAAACACCGCAACAACCAAACCACCGTCTACGCGCACCTGAGCAGGATCAACGTCAAGCGCGGGCAGAACATTGCTCAGGGCGAGAATCTGGGCGCCGTGGGCGCGACCGGGTGGGCCACCGGCCCTCATTTGCACTTTGAATTTCGCATCAATGGCAAATATCAAGACCCGCTGACGGTTGCTCGCCAGAGTGAAACCATTCCAGTTTCTGCTGCGGCGCGGTCAGCGTTCGCTGCGCTCGCGGCGTCGACTCGGATGCAATTGGCCACAACGGGAACCCTGCAGGTCGCCAACGCCCAGTAAAGTAGTGCGCTCAAGCGCGAATATTTCGCGATAGCCATGACTCACAGCAAGCCCAAGCCCGAGTTCTACATTGGATTGATGTCGGGCACATCCATGGATGGGGTGGACGCGGTGCTGGTTGATTTTTCGTGCGACAGGCCCAGAGTCGTTTGGCACGCCAGCGCCACTCTTTTGCCAGCCCTGCGCGCCGAGTTGCTGGCCTTGAATACTACTGGCGCAGACGAACTTCACCGGGCAGCGCTGGCGTCCAACGCCCTGGTCCGCATTTATGCCAGCCTAGTGCGGGAATTGCTGTCGAGCAGTGCCACACCTCGGACTGCAGTGCTGGCGATCGGAGCCCACGGCCAGACCGTGAGGCACCGCCCTCAGCATTTTGACGGCTGCGGCTATACCCTGCAACTGAACAACCCGGCACTGTTGGCTGAATTGACCGGAATCGATGTGGTAGCCGATTTTCGAAGTCGCGATGTCGCCGCCGGCGGGCAGGGAGCACCTCTGGTGCCGGCCTTTCACCTCGAAATGTTCGGTCAGTCGGGCCAAACCATGGCTGTCCTGAATATTGGTGGCATCTCCAATGTCAGTATTTTGGACGCACGCGACCCGGTCCACACGATGGTCACAGGTTTTGACTGTGGCCCGGGAAACGCTTTAATGGATTATTGGTGCCAGCGGCACACGGGGCAGGACTTCGATGCAGGAGGCGCGTGGGCCGCAACGGGCCAAGTCGTCCCCGCATTGCTGGAAGATCTGGCCAGTGATCCGTTCTTCACACAGTTCCCCCCCAAGAGCACCGGCAGAGATCTGTTCAACCCCACTTGGCTCGTCGCAAAGCTTGGCCACTTTGCACAGGCGCTACCGCAGGATATTCAGGCCACCCTGACAGAACTCACCGCCACGACTTGCGGCGCCGCTGTCGAGCAATTTGCACCCGAATGCGGGCTGCTGATCGTTTGCGGTGGAGGCGCCCTGAATGCACGACTGATGCATCGGCTTGCCCTCAGGCTTCCATCGGTGCGAGTGGAGCCCTCTGCTTTGCACGGCCTGCCTGTGCAACAGGTCGAGGCCGCTGCGTTCGCGTGGCTCGCAAGAAAAACCCTGCGCCGGGAAACTGGGAACTTGCGCGCGGTGACCGGGGCGAGGGCTGAACGAATTTTGGGGGCGATCTATCCCGCCTGAGCGAGTGAACCGCGCCGGATATCAGCCCGAAAAGCTGGACCCGCAACCGCAGGTCGTGGTCGCGTTTGGGTTCTTGATGACAAACTGGGCTCCCTGCAAGTCTTCCTTGTAGTCGATCTCGGCTCCGACCAGATACTGATAGCTCATGGCATCGATCAGCAGCGACACGCCGTTCTTGGTCATGGTCGTATCGTCTTCGTTCGTCACTTCATCAAAGGTGAAGCCATATTGGAACCCGGAGCAGCCGCCGCCCTGGACGAACACGCGCAGTTTCAAATCGGGGTTGCCCTCTTCTGCGATCAAATCAGCCACTTTGGCGGCCGCGCTATCGGTGAAGAGGATGGGGACGGGCATCTCGGTCTGAAGGTTCTCGGCGACTGCATTCATGGTTGACTCCTAATCGGTTATGCCAAATGGTACTGTAAATTGCTGAAAATTTCGCTCAAACGTTGTTTGCCGCCAATTTCAGTGTGGGCTTTTCCTCGCCCGGCAAGTCCACCACCAGGCGGCCATGTATCACCGCACCAAGGTGCATTTCCAGACCGGTGTAGTAGACATCGCCTTCGATGCGCGCCTTGGGCTGCACCTCAAGCAGAATGCGCGCATGTATCGGCCCACTCACGCGCCCATTCACGATCACATGGTCGGCATGAATTTCACCGGTCACGCTGGCAGTTTCCGAAATCACCAATATGCTGGGGCGCTCCCGAACCGCCTCAATATCGCCAACAACCGCGCCATCAATGCGCAAGCCATCCGAGAATTTCAGATTACCCCTGATTTCGCTTCCATGCGCGATCAAGCTCTTGATCGGGGGTTGCTTCGCCTTCTTTTCAAACATATCACCTCATTTCCACTTTGATTAAAGTTTGACCGTTTGCGTGGCCCGCACGACAGAACCTTCCATTATCCGTGCCGACACCATTTTCAGCACCGCATCGGATGGGAGTTCGATCACCCCCTCCAGCCTTCGATACTGCTTGAATTGCAGCGCTTGTTCGGACTCGGGCAGTGACATCGACCACGGCTTGCCATTTCGCACACCTGAGAACGTCAGGTCAAGTTTCCCCGAGAACTCCGCCGGATTCTTGATCGCCTGAAACACCAGCACCTGCCACTTGAGTTGTGCTCCCGCCAATACCTCCGCCTGCAGGCCCCGTATGGCTATTCCGCCAGATCCAGAAACTGGAAGCAGTTTCTGGAAAAACCCCAGATCATCTCGTACCGAATGGTTGTCCGCTTCCAATTGCTTGTTCTGGGTGGTCAAACGATCCTGCGTTGCCTGAGCGGCGGCCAAAAGACTGCCGGCCGTATTGGCCACAGATTGGGCCTTGTCACGCTCCAGAGTCAAGCGCGCAACTTCTGCACGCAAGCGCGGCAACTCTTCGGTTGAAACCTTATCCAGTCCCGCGATATCGCGACCAAACTCAAACGCCCACAGGCCGATAGCGGCACAAAACCCCAACACGATGGCCACGATGGCCCAGCGCAGCGGCCACGGCAAGGTGCTTTTGATGGCCATCTGCGGGGCGCTTATGGTCAAGCGGCGGCGGAGCAGTCGAAATCGCATGGGATCGCGAGTCTAGCAGGGTCACAAAAAAACCCGCCAAGACCAGGATCCGGGCGGGTTGCTTTGACTCGCAAAAGTCGACACGCCAAGCGTGCGCGTGATTAACGCTTGCTGAACTGCTTGCGACGACGCGCGCCGTGCAGACCGACCTTCTTGCGTTCCACTTCGCGAGCATCGCGCGTGACGAATCCAGCCTTGCTCAATTCGGGCTTGAGGATCGCGTCGTAGTCGATCAGTGCGCGCGTGATGCCGTGGCGCACTGCACCGGCCTGACCGGACTCGCCGCCACCGTGTACATTGACCATGACGTCAAAGGTTTCGGTGTGATTCGTCAATACCAGGGGTTGCTTGCAAATCATGATCGAGGTTTGACGACCGAAAAAGTTTTCGATGTCCTTGCCATTGATCGTGATCTTGCCGCTGCCTTTTTTCAGGAAAACACGGGCGACGCTGGATTTGCGACGGCCTGTTCCATTGTTCCATTCACCAATCATTTCAAGGCTCCTTAGATTTCCAACACTTTGGGTTGCTGGGCGGTGTGCGGGTGCTCAGCACCGCCGTACACCTTGAGCTTCTTGATCATGGCGTAGCCCAGGGGACCCTTGGGCAGCATGCCCTTGACAGCTTTTTCCAAAGCGCGTCCAGGATGCTTGGATTGCATGTCTCTGAAGTTGACGGCAGAAATGCCGCCGGGATAGCCAGAGTGGCTGTAATAGATCTTGTCGGTCGACTTGGCGCCGGTGACACGAAGCTGGGCTGCGTTGACGACGACGATGAAGTCGCCCGTGTCGACGTGAGGCGTGTAAATGGCCTTGTGTTTGCCGCGCAAACGGAGAGCAACTTCGCTGGCTACTCGTCCGAGGACCTTATCGGTCGCGTCAACCACAAACCACTCGTGCACCACGTCAGCGGGCTTTGCGCTGAAGGTTTTCATGAGATTTCTCTTTTCTAGAGGGTTTGCGCAGCCCCCAACACGGAGGCCACTTGGTTCAGCCCTTTTCCACGGTCGGTGTTCCTCTAATGGGAATCTCTTAGGTGGGTTTTGCTCGTCCGGCTCGCGCCATGGTGCACCTTCGCCGCGGGGCCAAAAACGCTGCGAAGCCTTGGATTATATGAAAAATCGGCTGCGCCGGGGTTTTTTCTCATTTGAAGACATTCCTGCCTCCTGCGTCAGTGCGTCAGTGCGTCAGTGCGTCAGTGCGTCAGTGCGAGCGAATCATGGTCCCGTATGCCTGCTCGGTCAGAATTTCAAGCAACAGGGCATGCGGCACACGACCGTCGATGATGTGCACCGAATTGACCCCGCCACGGGCCGCGTCCAGGGCGGACGAAATCTTGGGCAGCATTCCGCCGTGGATGCTGCCATCGGCGAACATGGCATCAATTTCGCGCGCCGTCAAGTCGGTCAACAACTTGCCGGCCTTGTCCAGAACACCAGGTGTATTGGTCAGGAGCAGCAGCTTTTCTGCTTTCAACACTGTGGCCAACTTGCCGGCCACCACATCCGCGTTGATGTTGTAGCTCTCGTTGTTTTCGCCAAACCCGATCGGACTGATGACCGGGATAAATGCGTCGTCCTGCAAAGCCTTGACCACGCTTGGATCGATTGCAAGGATGTCACCCACTTGCCCGATATCGTGTTCGACCGCCGGGTCGTCCTTGTCCTGAAGCTTGAGCTTTTGCGCCCGGATCAGGCCACCGTCGCGCCCAGTCAAACCCACAGCCTTGCCCCCGGCCTGATTGATGAGCCCCACGATGTCTTGCTGCACCTCGCCAGCAAGCACCCACTCCACGACTTCCATCGTTTCGGCGTCGGTGACACGCATTCCCTGCACAAATTGGCCCTTTTTCCCCAATCGATTCAGCGCCGTCTCGATTTGTGGCCCTCCGCCATGCACCACCACCGGGTTCATTCCCACAAGTTTAAGCAGCACGACATCTTCCGCGAAATCGGCCTGCAATGCGGGATCGGTCATGGCGTTGCCACCATACTTGATGACCATGGTCTTGCCGTGAAACTTGCGGATATAGGGCAAGGCTTGAGCCAGAATTTCGGCTTTATCGCGTGCAGCGATCGTGTTTACGTCGGTCATGGGGTCTCTTGGTCGATTCAGTCACAAGCGCAAATTGTGCCCCATCCGCCGCGAGGCAAGGGAAATTCGCTTGCCTCAGCCGCGCCTCCGAATCCGGGAGTCGTGCGTGCAAGCGTCATTTTTTGACTTTGCAAAAAAATGCCCGCTATCTTTTGAATAGCGGGCTTTCTTTTGCCGGAGTGGTAGGGCGTCACAGACTTGAACTGTGGACCAAAGGATTATGAGTCATTCTTTTAGCCCGTCTTTAACCGTCATTACCAGTCAAACAGACCGCGACACCGTCATTAGCCGTCCGCAAAACGTCTTTGCTGTTGGAAGATTGTAGGAAGTATCACCGTTGACATCCAAAGATCACTTGAGAAAAGGGCTTTGCCCTCGGCGCATGGCCTCACCCAACAGCCGTTTGACCAGGAAAGGGGTAGCAAACTAGGCTTCAGCGGCCAACACTGCCAAAGAGCAGAAATAGTAACTGGACGCCTTAAAACAGCCGTTACGCTTCGCTACATGGGCTTTGCCCATACCCTCGACCAAGCGCTGAACAACTCCCGGAATCTACCGGCCAGGCGCGA